>JAZUPI010000042.1:0-44547 GCA_045605085.1 Acutalibacteraceae bacterium | reverse complement strand
CTACCAACTGAGCTATTCCAGCATATTGATTTTTAAGAAATAATGCTATATATTATTATATATATTATCTTTCCTTTTTCAAGAGATTATTGAAAAAAGATGTAATAATTATAAAAATATATGAGGTCAAAATGGAATTTATAGTAGAATTCTTTATGGAATTGTTTTGTGAAGGCCTTTTGTCTGTGGGTGCTGAAGTTGTTCCCTACGAAAAGCTACCCAAAGCCAAAAAGCAGAAATACAAAATAATTGCCATGGTAACAACAGTTTTACTTTTTGTGCTGTTTATGGTAGGTGGGGCAATGCTCCTCGAAACAAGTGGCAAAAGCGACTTGGGTAAAGTTCTTGTTGGTTTTCCTATAGTATATTTTCTGACGGGAATTGTTTTTAAAATATACCGAAATATAAAGAGAAAATCATAAGAATATAACGTAGTATAAGCTTGTTTGTGAAAATATTGCAAACAAGCTTTATTTTTATGAAAAAACTTAATAAATCATTATATTTTCTATTGACTTTAGCACTTTAGTGTGCTACCATATGAACACGTTTTTATTTGATGGGATATTTCTGAATAAAATGAAAGGACAGCATACGTTTGCTTATAGGTATTTTACTATGACACCTTTAAAAGACAGCAGTGTAGACGAGCTTTTTGAAGCTATTTTGAGTCTGGAAAATCTTGAGGATTGCCATCAGTTTTTTGAAGATTTGTGCACTATAAACGAGATTATTTCTCTTTCTCAACGTCTTAGTGTTGCAAAGAAATTGGACGAGGGTAAAACCTTTAATGTTATAACGGCAGAAACGGGGGCCAGCTCTGCAACAATCGGCAGAGTTAACAGGTGCCTTTCTTACGGCACAGGTGGCTATCGCAAGGTTATTGATAAAATTAAAGAGGGTAAGGCATAATGTGTTTTGATTTATCTGTACTTAATAATTCCGAAAGAATAGTTTTTGAACTTCGTAGCCTTTACAACAAGTTTGGCTACAAGCCGTTTAAAATGAGCAAGTTTGAAGAGTACGATTTGTACGGCAGTAACAAGGATTTTCTTGTTAGTGAAAATTGTATTACCTTTACTGATTCCGACGGCAGACTTCTTGCATTAAAGCCCGACGTAACGTTTTCAATCATTAAAAATCTTGACGATTCCGTTAAAGGAATAGAAAAGGTTTACTATAACGAAAACGTTTACCGTATAACTAAAAAAGCCGGTGGCTTCAGCGAGATTATGCAAACAGGTATTGAGTGTATGGGTGATATTGGTGACAACGAGGTTTGCGAGGTTATTACACTTGCTGCCCGTAGTCTTTATGCAATAAGCGAGAATTATATTCTTGACGTTTCCCATATGGGCATACTCAGTGGTCTTTTCAATGCTATGGAGCTTTCCGAAAGCAACAAGTCAGACCTTTTAGCAGCAGTAAGCGAGAAAAATACGGGTGTTATACTCGATTTGTGCAAGAGCTTTGGTGTTGGCGAAGCACTTTCCAATAAGCTTACAACAATACTTGATGCCTGTGGTAGTCCTACAGACGTACTTCCTTTAATCAGCGCGTCAATCGTAAATGCCGAAATGCAAGGTGCATACAACGAGCTTTTTGAGGTATGCAAAAAGCTTGAAGATATGGGCTACGAGAAAAATATTAATATTGATTGCTCTGTTGTGAACGATATGAGCTACTACAACGGAATAGTGTTCAAAGGCTTTATTCAGAACGTACCTGTAAGCGTGCTTTCCGGTGGTCGTTACGATAGACTTATGGAACGTGTAAACAAAAAAGCAGGGGCAATCGGTTTTGCAGTTTATCTTGACGAGGTTGACAGAATACTTGATTCTGCATATTCACAAACAGAAGATGCAGAAGAAAACGACGGCTACCTTAATATTGCGCTTCCTAAAGGCAGACTTGGTGAAAAGGTTTACGCAATGTTTGAAAAGTCAGGCTTTGAATGTCCACAGATACACGAGAAAAATCGTCGTCTTATTTTTGAAAATGCTGAAAAGAAAATCCGTTATTTCTGGGTTAAACCAAGTGACGTTGCAATTTACGTTGAACGTGGTGCAGCAGATATAGGCGTTGCAGGTAAAGATATTCTTCTTGAGTATTCACCTGATGTGTACGAGCTTCTTGACCTTGACATAGGCAAATGCCGTATGTGCGTTGCAGGTAAAAAGGAGTTTACAGACAACGGCGCAAGCACATTAAGGGTAGCAACAAAGTTTACAAATATTGCCAAAAGCTACTATGCCGACAAATGTCGCGATATTGATATTATAAAGCTTAATGGATCTATTGAAATTGCACCTATTCTCGGTCTTTCCGACGTTATAGTTGATATAGTTGAAACAGGTGCAACTCTTCTTGAAAACGGACTTGAGCCAAAGGAAACAATCGTTAACATCAGCGCACGTCTTATAGCAAATAAGGCAGGCTATAAATTCAAATCCGAAAAGATTAATAAGCTTAAAGAATCTTTGGCAACCATTGTGGAGGAAAACAAATGATTAAAATATACGACAACTCCGAAATATCAATCGACCAGATTTTAGAAAGAACTGAACAGACGATTGACGTTGAGGGCATTGTTACAGATATAATTAAAAACGTTCGTGAAAACGGAGATAAAGCACTTGTTGAATATTCAAAGAAGTTTGACGGTGCAACAGATGACGTTATCGAAGTAACTGCACAGGAAATTGAAGATGCGTTCAATCAGGTGGATGAAGAGCTTATAAGCATCTTAAAGCAGGCAAAGGAAAACATAACAGCCTTCCACTCAAGACAGGTGCGCAACTCCTTTGTGCTTAACGATAACGATGGCGTAATTATGGGACAGAAGGTAATACCAATTGAAAAGGTAGGTCTTTACGTGCCCGGTGGTACAGCTTCTTATCCATCATCTGTTTTAATGAACTGTGTTCCCGCAAAAATTGCAGGCTGTAGCGAAATCGTTATGGTAACTCCTGCTAAGGCAGGCTACATTAAACCGGTTATTCTTGCAGCAGCAAAAATTGCAGGAGTAGACAGAATCTTTAAAATCGGTGGTGCACAAGCCGTTGCTGCATTAGCATATGGCACAGAAAGTGTTCCTAAGGTAGACAAAATTGTGGGTCCCGGTAATGCTTTTGTTGCAGAGGCTAAAAAGCAGGTTTTCGGTACTGTTGATATTGATATGATTGCAGGACCAAGCGAAATTCTTGTTGTTGCTGATGGTACAAATAACCCTGCACACATTGCAGCAGACCTTCTTTCACAGGCAGAGCACGACAAAATGGCAACAGCCGTTCTTATTACAGATTCTAAAGAGTTTGCAAACGCAGTAAGTGCAGAGCTGGAAAAGCAAATTCCACTTCTTCCAAGAGAAGAAATTGCAAGAACCTCCATTGACACAAACGGGAAAATTATTATTACAGATTCCTTGAAGAAGGCTATGGAGGTTTCAAATATTCTTGCTCCTGAGCATCTTGAAATTTGTGTTGATAATCCGTTTGAATATCTCGGACTTGTTAAAAATGCAGGTTCAGTATTTCTTGGTAAAAACTGCCCCGAAGCTTTGGGTGACTACTTTGCAGGTCCTAACCACACTTTACCAACAAGTGGCACAGCGCGTTTTTCAAGTCCACTTTCTGTTGACGATTTTGTAAAGAAAACACAGTTTTCATATTTCAGCAGAGAAGCTCTATGCAACATCGGTGACAAGGTTGTGCGCTTTGCTAAAGAAGAAGGACTTGATGCACATGCAAGAAGTGTAAGCATCAGAACGGAGAAATAAAATGAGTCAGTTTCTTGATGAAAGATACAATTCCTTGGCAGCGTACGTTCCCGGCGAACAGCCACAGGATAAAAAATATATAAAGCTTAACACGAACGAATCACCATATCCACCAAGTAAATTGGTGTTAGATGCCGTCAACGAAAGTCAGACAGAGCTTTTAAGACTTTATCCAGACCCTGACGGAACTGTTTTAACAAAAAAACTTGCAGATTATTATGGTGTAAAACCTTGCCAGGTGTTTTTGGCAAACGGTTCCGATGATATTCTGAATTTTGCTTTTATGGCGTATGGTGCAAATGGCAGAAAATCTTATTTTGCAGATATTACCTATGGATTTTATAGTGTTTTTGCCAATCTTCACGCGTCGGACTACACAGTTGTACCACTTAAAGAAGATTTTACTATTGACGTGGATGGCTTCTGCAATGTAGATGGCATTGTTTTTATTGCCAACCCCAATGCACCAACAGGCATAGCTTTGAGCACTGAAGAAGTTGAGCGTGTTGTAAAAACCAATCCCAATAACGTGGTAGTTATTGATGAGGCTTACGTGGATTTTGGTGCCGAAAGTGCTGTGAAACTTGTAGATAAGTACAATAATCTTCTTGTTGTACAAACCTATTCAAAGTCACGTTCAATGGCAGGTGCAAGACTTGGTTTTGCAATAGGCAGTGACGCAATAATCAACGATTTACACAAGCTTCGTTATTCTACAAACCCATATAATATCAATCGTCTTACACTTGTTGCAGGTGAAAAGACCATAGATTCTCAGAATTATTACGATGAGAATTGTAAGAAGATAATTGAAGCTCGTCAGTACACAAAAGCAGAACTGGAAAAGCTTGGGTTCAGCGTGCTTGAATCAAGCGCAAATTTCATTTTTGCACAAACTGACAGTATAGATGGTGAAAAGTTATACCTTACACTTAAAGATAAAGGTATTCTTGTGCGCCACTTTACAAGTGAAAGAATAAAGAACTTTAACAGAATTACCATAGGCACTCAGGAGCAAATGGAAACTCTTGTTAACACAATAAAAAACATATTGGAGGGCAACTGAATGCGTGTTGCTGAAGTTAAAAGAAAAACAGCAGAAACAGACGTTTATGTTAAAATAAATCTCGACGGCACAGGCGAAAACGATATTTCAACAAAAATTGGTTTCCTTGACCATATGCTTGTGCTTTTCGCAAAGCATGGTCGTTTTGACCTTGTTGTTAAGTGTGATGGTGATATTGAAGTAGATGGCCACCACACAACAGAGGATATAGGTATTGCCCTCGGTCAGGCATTTAAAGAGGCTTTGGGCGATAAAAGGGGAATTACCAGGTACGGCAGCACCATTCTTCCAATGGATGAGGCTCTCATTCTTTCTGCAGTAGATATTTCAGGCAGACCATATCTTCGTTACAGAATGAAAATTCCGGCACCAATGGTAGGTGACTTCGATACAGAGCTTTTAAGAGAGTTTGTAATTGCCTTTGCCTTCAATGCAGGTGTGACACTTCACATTCGCAGACTTGATGGTGTGAATAGTCACCACATAATTGAAGGTACATTCAAATCACTTGCAAGGACGTTGAAAAAAGCAGTTGCAATTGATGAAAAGGCTAAGGATGAAATTCCATCAACTAAAGGAGTATTATAATGCTTGCAATCATAGATTACGGTGTAGGTAACCTTTTTTCACTTCAATGCTCTCTCAAAAAAATTGGCGTTGACGCTGTTGTTACCAAGAATCCGGAAGAAATAAAAAAAGCAGACAGAATCATTCTGCCCGGCGTAGGTGCTTTTGGAGATGCATCAAAAAAACTTCGCGAAAGTGGACTTGTGGACCTTATAACAGAAGAGGCAAATAACGGTAAGCCATTTTTAGGCATTTGTCTCGGTATGCAACTTTTGTTTGAAAAAGGCTACGAGTATGGTGAACATGAGGGCTTAGGCTTTCTAAAGGGGAACGTTATTGCACTTGAAGGTAAGCTTGATCCATCACTTCAGATACCTCATATGGGTTGGAACGCTTTGCAATTCAAAAAACAAAGTCCTTTGTTTAAGTATATAAACGATGGCGATTGTGTGTATTTCGTTCATTCTTATTACGCGACAGATTGTGACGATTCACTTCTTGCATCTGCAGAATATGGCATAGACGTTACTGCAGCAGTTGGCAAGGGTAACGTTTTTGGATGTCAGTTCCACCCTGAAAAAAGTGGTGACGTAGGACTTAAAATATTAAAAGCATTTTGTGAAATTTAAAGTTTGGATTAAATTGCCAACAGCACTATTTTTGCTCAGGCCGTATATATGTACAGCACTGTTCACTTCAAAATAGCACTGTGAACAATTTTCTCTCAAACTTTAGTGCTTGTATTGCTTTTGCACAAATGAAAGGATATATGTAACTAATGAAAATTTTTCCTGCAATAGATTTATATGAGGGTAAGGCTGTTCGTTTGTTAAAAGGTGACTACAATCAGCTTACCATATATTCAGAAAATCCTATTGAAATTGCAAAGGATTTTGAAAGTCAGGGCGCAACGGAATTACATACTGTAGACCTTGAGGGTGCCCGTGATGGTGGCACACCAAATATTGAAATTATTAAAAGCTTTGTTGAAAACACAAATCTTAACGTTGAGGTTGGTGGTGGTATCCGTTCAATGGATACAGTAAAAGCTTGCCTTGATGCAGGTGTTACGAGAGTTATTCTCGGTACTGCTGCTGTTACAGACGAGGATTTTTTAATTAAGGCAGTAAACACCTATGGTGACAAAATTGCCGTTGGTGCAGATATAAAAGACGGCAAGGTTGCTATAAAAGGATGGGTTGAAAAATCCGAATATGGTACCTTTGAGTTTTTTGAAAAATTGCAGAAAATCGGTGTAGCAACTGTTATTTGTACCGACATTTCAAAGGATGGTGCAATGCAAGGTACCAATCGTCAGCTTTATAAAGAGCTTTCAGAAAAATTTAACGTTAATATAATTGCATCAGGTGGTGTTTCAAGTCTTGATGATATTGAAGCACTTAACGGGATGAATCTTTTCGGTGCTATAATTGGTAAAGCATATTACACAGGTGCAATTAAAATAAGTGATGCCCTGGAGGTTACAAAATGATAACCAAGAGAATTATTCCATGCCTTGACGTAAGAAACGGCACGGTAGTAAAAGGAACGAATTTTAAAGATTTAAATGAGATTTCTTCTCCTGTCGAGCTTGCAGAGTATTATAGCTCCAATGGTGCAGACGAGCTTGTTTTCTATGATATTACAGCATCCTCTGACGGAAGAAAACTTTTTACTGATATTCTTAAAGAAACTGCTTCGAAGGTTTTTATCCCTTTAACAGTTGGTGGTGGTATAAACACCCTTGATGATTTTGATAGGGTTTTGAAATGTGGCGCAGACAAGGTTTCCGTTAATTCCGGTGCTATTAAAAATCCACAATTAATAAAAGAAGCAGCACAGAAATACGGTGACCAATGTGTTGTTTTATCTGTTGATGTAAAAAGGGTGGATGGTCAATTTCGTGTCTTTGCCAAGGGTGGCAGAGAAGATACAGGCCTTGATGCTCTAGAGTGGATAAAACAAGGCGTTGAAAACGGCGCAGGTGAAATTGTTGTTAACTCCATTGATACCGATGGTGTGAAAAAAGGCTTTGACATTGAGATGCTCAAAGCAGTTTGCGAAATCGTAAACGTACCTGTTATTGCGTCAGGTGGTGCAGGTGGCAAACAGGATTTTGTTGATTTATTCAACGAAGTACCCGATGTAACAGCAGGTCTTGCTGCATCAATTTTCCACTATGGCGAGGTCGCAATAAATGATCTTAAAAACACGTTGAAAGAAAATAATATTACAGTGAGGTTGTAATTATGTTTGATATAGAAAAGCTTAAATTTGATGATAAGGGTCTTATCCCTGCAATTGTTGTTGATGATAAAACAGGTGACGTTTTAACACTTGCTTATATGAATAAAGAGAGTCTTAAAATCTCTCTTGAAAAGAAGCTTACGTGCTTCTGGAGCCGTTCAAGACAAGAGCTCTGGCTCAAGGGTGAAACAAGTGGTAACTATCAGCACATAGTAAGCATTACTGCAGATTGCGATATGGATGCTTTAACAGTAAGAGTTAAGAAGGATGGTCCTGCTTGTCATACAGGAGAGGAAAGCTGTTTCTTTAATACTGTCCTTGAAAGCGACGAGGCACCATCATTTTCTGTTCAGGGCTTGGTAGATATGCTTGTTGGCAGAAAAACAAACCCCAAGGAAGGTTCTTATACAACTTACCTTTTCGAAAAGGGTATTGATAAAATTCTTAAAAAAGTCGGTGAAGAGTCAACAGAGGTTATTATTGCAGGTAAAGCAAACGATAAGGCAGAAACAATTTACGAAATCTCCGACCTTATGTATCATGTGCTTGTACTTATGATAGAAATGGGCATTTCTGTTGAAGATATTATGAATGAACTTGCTTCACGTCACGTTATCGACCATAAGGTGAAACAGGAAAAGATGACTAAATAATTGACAAAACTATGGCTTTAGCATAAAATGAGGTTATTGAATTAATTGGATTTAGAGTGGGGAATTATGAAACTGCTTATAGTTAAAATTTTTGTGCTGGGTATAAAAATTCTTTATGCACCTATGCAGCTACGGAAAATTGAAAACAAGGTTTTGTATCTTTCACGTCAGAGTAATGAAAAGTCGGCAGATATGCTTATGCTTGAAGCTGAAATCAAAAGGCTTTCACCTGAAACCAAACAGGTTTTCAGACTAAGAAGGTTAAAGGATGAAAGTTCAATTTCCTTGTCATACATTTTCAGTATTCTTGCAGATATGTGGGAAATGGCATCTGCGAAGGTTATAATTACCGATACGTATTCAATTCCTGTGTCTTGCTTACCGCACAAAAACACACAGAAGGTTGTACAAATCTGGCACGCAATGGGTGCTGTAAAAAAATTCAGTCTTCAGGCAGCAGGTAAGGCACAAGGTAGAGATTTAGGCGTTGCAAAAGCAATGCATATGCACGAAAATTACGATTACGTTCTTGCACCATCAAAAGCTACAGGGGAAATTTACTGTGATGCTTTCGGTTGCAAAGAGGAAAACATAAAGCTTCTTTGTCTTCCCAGAGTGGACGTTATTTTAGACGGACAGAACAGGCGAAATGAGTTTGTTGAAAATAATCCTGATTATGCAGATAAAATAATTGTTGCATACGTTCCTACCTTCCGTGATAAGGACGACGTATATGCCGAAAAGCTTCATAAAGCATTTGATGGTAACGAAAAATATAAACTTGCAATATCCTCACATCCATTAAGTAAAACAACTGAAAAAGGTCTTTACACAATTAAAGGTGGCTTCTCGAGTCTTGATTTAATGAAGCTTGCAGATATTGTTATAACAGACTATTCTGCTTGCGCTTTCGAAGCAGCGCTTTTGGAAAAACCACTTTACTTTTTCGTTCCCGATTACGAAATTTATAAAGCAGAACAAGGCTTGAACGTGGATGTTTTAACAGAGCTTCCACAGGTTGCTTTTGTAGATGAATGCGCTTTGGTTTCAGCTCTTAATGTAGAAGGCTACGATTTCTCAAAACTAAACGCTTTTTCTGACAAGTACGTAGAAAACAAAATCACAAATAATACAGAACTTTTGGCAGAGTTTATCAAGGAGTTATTAAAATGAAAAGAATTTTAACTTATGGTACGTTTGATTTACTTCACTATGGTCATATCCGCATTTTGAAACGCGCTAAAGAATTAGGTGATTATCTTGTTGTTGCACTTTCAACAGATGAATTTAATGCAACAAAGGGTAAAAAAGCATACCATAGTTACGAAACACGTAAAAAAATGCTTGAAGCAATTCGCTACGTTGACCTTGTTATTCCCGAAAATAACTGGGAACAAAAGGTTCAGGATATAAAAGATTATAAAATAGATGTATGTGTTATGGGTTCCGATTGGGCAGGTAGCGATAAATTTGATTACCTTAAGGAGTATTGCGAGGTTGTGTTCCTTGAAAGAACACCAGGTATATCAACCTCACAGATTAAAAATGACCTTCAGCTTCAGGAAGCTGTTGACGGTGTAGACCAGGTACCACAGACCTGAGAGAAGGAAGATTAAATATGTTCAAAAAGTATCTGAACAAAATAAAAAAAGCAGTAAAGGGCAGTAAGTTTGAGTATATCGCTTACTGCAATTTGCCTATTGAGGAGAAAACCGTCCTTTTAGAAGGTGGTCAGGGTTCTAATATTAACGGTAATATGTTTTCAATGTTAAAAGAGCTTTGCGAAAATCCTCGTTGGTCACAGTATAAGCCTGTCTTTGTAGTTACAAAGGATACTATTGAAAAGGCTAAAAAAAGAATAGATTTTTATGGCTTTAAAAATGTTGTATTTACCATTCGTGACTCGAAGGATTACTGTAAATACCTTGCTACTGCACAATATATAATGACGGATAACTCTTTTCCACCGTACTTCAATAAACGAGATGAACAGGTGTTTTTGAACACGTGGCACGGTACACCGCTAAAGACCTTGGGTAAGGCTAACAAATCAAGCCTTGCCTCAATTGCTAATGTTCAGAAAAATTACCTGATGAGTGACTATGCTCTTTTTCCGAACGAGTTTACAAGAAACGTTTTTATGAAGGATTATGACTTAGAGCCTTTGTTTACCAAAAAGAGCTTTATTGCAAACTATCCTCGTAACTACATTTTCTATGATGAACAAGCCGGAAAGTGCCTTAAAGAAAAGTTGGGCTATTCAGGTAAAAAGCTTTTTGCATATATGCCGACGTGGCGTGATGCAAATAACGAGGCAGAAAAACGCAAACAGATTGAAAAAACAGAACAGATATTAAAGTCATTTGATGACAGACTCGATGACGATACAGTATTACTGGTTAACCTTCACTTTCTTCTTGCCTCTGAAATTAATTGTAAGAAATTTAAGCATATTGAGTATTTTACATCAGACTATGATACTTATGAAATACTTAATGCATGTGATGGTCTTATAACCGACTATTCAAGTGTTTTCTTTGATTATGCCGTATCACGAAAAAAAGTGATTCTTTACGCTTACGATAAAGCAGATTACCTTTCAACTCGTGGTATTTATATGGATTTTGAAAGTCTTCCTTTCCCTATAACAGAAAGCGTTGATGAGGTCGTGAGGCTGATGGGTGAGGATATTCCTGTGCCTGAGGAATTTTTGCAGGAGTATTGTCCAAATGGCTTTGCTGATTCCTGTGAAAAGATAATGTCACTTGTTGTAACAGGTCAAAGTGATTGCTTCCAGGTTAAGCAGCATAACCATGCAGAAAATATGTGTTTATTGTATGGAGGCAACCTTCGACCTAACAGCTACAGAGCCTTAAGGGCATATATGGATGAAAATCCCGGATATAACTATGTCATAACCTACAGAAGAGCGATGAGTCCCGCAAACAAGACTTCCTTTGATGAGCTTGTAGGTGATGCTCATATCTACGGTCTTCTTACAGCCTACCAATATACGAAAGTTGAACTTGCAGTATATTTTATTGCGTACATTTTGAATTACTTTGAATTCAAAGTATTAAGACGATTTTTTGCAAGAGAAAACAAAAGACATTTTCCGTATATTAAGCCCACAAAGGTTGTTGACTTTTCTCGTAACAGTGGTCTTATGGCAGGTGTTTTATCTGCTTTTGATTGCGAAAAAGAAAACGTTATTCATAGTGACTTCTGTTTGGGTAAAAAAAGTAAACAGGCTGAAGCTATAGAGCGTGTAGCAGACTTTAAAACCTTTAACAACAAAAAGTATGAAGTAGATGCAGTTTTTAGTATTGAAGACATGGACGAAAAGCTTAAGGTTTTGCGTCAGTTTTCTACTATGAATAACAAGCTGCCACTTTACTTCAATGTGGGAAACAAAATGAGAATTATATCTCTGTTTTCCTTTAAGTCACCTGTAGAAACCGAATTAAGTGATTTGTATATTTCTATAGGTGAACACAAATATAAACCTAAGTTCCTGGCAAAGAAACAAAAGAGCAAGCTTCATAAGGGTATTTATTCATTAACTGTTCCTGTCGAGGATATGTTAACTAATCCTACCAAGTCAAACGTATATATGACCTATGCTTTTGATGGGGAAGAGGTTTTGTGCCGTAGCAGATATTTCTCTCCTATGAGAAATAAGTTCCTAGGACTTCGTGGTCCTATGAATGTTCACAAGGCGTCAAATTCAATTGCAGTTTTCCGTCAGGAACGCAAAAATTATCTTATGGTGTACACTCGCTCTGCTAATGTTACCGATAAGATTGTTGAACGTATAAAACAGGTGGTTGCTTTTGTCCTTTCTTATGTTTGGAAATCTGACGAAGCAAAGAAAATTGTTTTACTTTATGAAAAGAACTCTTCAAAATACGAAGAAAGTGCAAGTGTTCTTTACGAAAACCTTATTGACCAGGGTTATAACAACGCATATTTTGTTGTGGACAAAAATTATGAGTTTATTGACAGAATACCTGAGAAATATCGCAAGAATATAATTCATAAATACACCTTCAAGCATTATCTGTATTTCTTTACGTCGCGTACGTTTATAGGTACAGAGGCTATTGCTCACGCCTTTGATCTTAAAACCTGTAATCCATTGCCACTATATAAAATGGCAAGTAAAAATATTAACTACGTATTTTTACAGCACGGCGTTATGTATATGGTTTCTTTGGATTCCGAATCAAGAAAAATGTTCAGCAGAAAGAAGCTTAACGGTAAATACAGAGTTGTTGTTTCTTCAAAGGCTGAAAGAGATCATTTCACAAGTTTGGGAAGACATCTTCATGAGGATATATACGTTTCCGGTTTGCCTAAATTTGACAGGAACGTGTTGAATGAGGATGCAGACAAAATTGTGATTATGCCAACATGGAGACCATGGGAAATCAATACTGCGCGTACTGATTTTACAGAAACACCATATTTCAAAATGCTTATGAAAATATACAATAACGTGCCTGATGAATTGAAAGAAAAGGTTATTATTCTTCCTCATCCACTTATTGTAAATGAGCTTTCAAAGGTTTCACCGGACGTGCTTGAAAAGGTGGTTTTAGATGCACGTTACGACGATGTCTTGAAAAATACAAAGCTTCTCATAACAGACTATTCTTCTATTGCTTATGATGCGTTTTACAGGGGCTCCAATGTTATCTTCTATTGGGAAGAAAAGGATTATTGTATGGAACAATATGGTCCTTCAACAAAGCTTATGTTAAATGAGGAAAACGTCTATGGCGATTATTTCTATTCTGAAGAGGGTCTTGCAGCTTCAATAATGCATAACTTTAATGAGCCACAAAGTGAGTTGTATGTGGAAAGATATTCGAAGCTTGTTGATTACCACGATGGTAAAAATACACAACGCCTTATTGAGTTCTTAAAGCAAGATAAAATAATATAAAATTTATTTTTTGACCGAGTAGAATTTCTGCTCGGTCTTTTTTTGTCTCAAAATCCGACAAATTATTTATAAATGAAAGTGTATATTAAACATATAAATATTCAAAGGGAGAGAAAATTATGCCTGTAGTAATAAAAATTAAAGGAAATGAGATGACGGCTTTTGTTAAGGGTGAAGTGGATCATCATACAGTGCCGTCTATACGTGACAAAATTGATGATGCTTTACTTGTAAACGAACAAATAAAAGAATTGGTTATTGATTTTGGTGCAGTTACTTTTATGGATAGCTCAGGTGTAGGTCTTGTGATGGGAAGATATCGCATTGCTTCGCGTAAAGGACAAGCACTCAGGGTGGAAAATCTCAGTGCAAGGGACTACAAAATCATGAAAATGTCAGGTATAGAAAAACTTGCGAAAATAAGCAAAAAGGATGAAACAAAAAGGTTTGGTGATATTGTATGAAAAAAATTAATCAGTTAAAAATGGTTTTTGATTCAAGGTCTGTAAACGAGAGCTTTTCGCGTGTTGCTGTAGCTGCCTTTTCGAGTCAGCTTGATATGACTGTTGAAGAGCTGGGTGACATAAAGACCATTGTAAGCGAGGCTGTAACAAATTGTATTGTGCACGCCTATGCAGATACTATCGGCAAAATTTACATAACCTGCACCGTTTTTGAAGAAGGGGTTATCCGTGTGTCCGTACGGGACAGGGGATGCGGAATAAGTGACGTAAAAAAGGCAAGGGAGCCTTTGTACACAAGCCTTGGTGGAGACCGTTCAGGCTTAGGCTTTACCGTTATGGAAAGCTTTTCGGACAAGCTTAAGGTAAGGTCAAAGGTAGGCGTAGGTACAACCGTAACCATAGAAAAAATAATAAAGGGTAAGGCAGATGACTGAACGCGAAAAGATGATAGAAAGCAACCTGCCCCTTGTTCACGCCTGTGCAAAAAGGTTTAAAAATCGTGGAGTTGATTACGATGATCTTTATCAAGCAGGGTGTCTGGGACTTGTAAAGGCAGTGAACGGCTTTGATGAAAGCTTGGGATTCGTGTTTTCTACCTATGCAGTGCCTGCAATTCTTGGGGAAATAAAAAGAATTTTCAGAGATGGTGGCACCCTGAAGGTGAGTCGAAGCATAAAAGAAAGGGCACGCTTTGTATGGATGCAAAAGGAACAGCTTGCGAACACTTTGTTAAGGGAGCCTACAGTTGCCGAAATCGCAGAATGTGTAAATATGGACGTGTGTGAAGTAAGTGAATTATTGTTGGCGTTTGAGCCTGTCTTGTCACTGACACCAACCGATACACAGACGGATAAGGAGTTGGATATACCCGTAGAAAGTCAGGGGAAAATAGATGAAAGAATTTGTCTTGAGGACTGCTTGAGAGACTTGTCTGTAAGAGATAGAAAAATAATAGATTTGCGATATTATAAGGCAAAAACACAGTCTGTCGTTGCAAAGGAGTTGGGTATGTCACAGGTACAGGTTTCGCGCAGAGAAAAGAAAATTTTAACGGAAATACGCGAAAAAATGAGCGTTTAAGTGACTTGAACAAAAAATGCAGTTTTTATAACAAAAAGAATGTTTAAAATGATAGCGTAAAAAAACCGACATATACTTGCAAAAAAAGATGGTTTGGTATAAAATATATTCGGTAAAAAATTAACAAACAAAAGGAGTAATTACAAATGGGTCTTTTAAACAAGAAAACAGTTGATGATATCAACGCAAAAGGCAAAAAGGTTCTCGTTCGTTGCGATTTCAACGTTCCTCTTAAGGATGGCGTTATCACAGACGAAAACCGTATCACAGCAGCACTCCCAACAATCAAAAAGCTTATTGCAGACGGTGCACAGGTTATTCTCTGCTCACATCTCGGTAAGGTTAAAAACGGACCAAACGAAAAAGAATCTCTCGCACCTGTTGCAAAGAGACTTTCAGAAGTTCTTGGTCAAGACGTTGTTTTCGCAGCAGATGATGTAGTTGTTGGCGAAAATGCAAAGGCTGCAGTTGCAGCAATGAAAGATGGCGATGTTGTACTCCTTCAGAATACACGTTTCCGCCCTGAAGAAACAAAGAATGGCGAAGCTTTCTCAAAGGAACTTGCTTCTCTTTGCGAAATCTATGTTAACGACGCTTTCGGTGCAGCTCACAGAGCACACTGCTCAACAGTTGGCGTTGCTTCATTCGTTGAAGAAGCAGCAGTTGGTTACCTTATGGGTAAAGAGCTTCAGTACCTTGGTAACGCAGTTGAAGATCCACAGAGACCATTCGTTACAATTCTTGGTGGTGCAAAGGTAGCAGACAAGCTTAACGTTATCGAAAACCTTCTTAACAAGGCAGACACACTCATCATTGGTGGTGGTATGGCTTACACTTTCCTTGCAGCAAAGGGTTACACAGTAGGTACATCACTCCTTGACGAAACAAAAATTGAATATTGTAAGGATATGCTTGCAAAGGCAGAGGAAAAGGGCGTTAAGATTCTTCTTCCTATTGACGTTACAACAGCTAAAGCATTCCCTGACCCAATCGATGCTGAAATCGAAGTAACAGTTTACGATGCAGATAAGATTCCTGCAGATGTTATGGGACTTGATATTGGTCCTAAGACAGCAGAACTTTATGCAGATGCAGTTAAATCTGCTAAGACAGTTGTTTGGAACGGTCCTATGGGCGTGTTCGAAAACCCAATTCTTGCAAAGGGTACAATCGCAGTTGCTAAGTCACTTGCAGAAACAGATGCAACAACAATCATCGGTGGTGGTGACTCTGCAGCAGCAGTTAATACACTCGGCTTTGGCCCTAAGATGACTCATATCTCAACAGGTGGTGGTGCTTCTCTTGAATTCCTCGAGGGTAAAGCTCTTCCAGGCATTGAGGCAGTTAACGATAAATAATATTTCACGCACATTCCGCGTTTTCTGTCCACTCGGGGTATCTTTACACACATTCGGGGCAGCGAAAACGCAAACCATTATTGTCGTGGGTTTATGTAAAAATTTAAAAGATTGAAAGGATTTACAGATATGGATAAATCACTTCGTAAAGCAGTTATCGCAGGTAACTGGAAAATGAATAAAACTCCTGATGAAGCGAAAGCAATCATCAACGAAATGAAGCCTCTCGTTGCAGATGCAGATTGTGACGTTGTTCTTTGTGTTCCTTACATCGACATTTTCGCAGCACAGGAAGCAGCTGCAGGCTCAAATATCAAAATCGGTGCAGAAAACTGTCACTGGGCAGAAAGCGGTGCTTTCACAGGTGAGGTTTCAGCTCCAATGCTTAAAGCTATCGGTGTTGAGTACGTAATCATCGGCCACTCCGAAAGAAGACAGTACTTCGGTGAAACAGACGAAACAGTTAACAAGAGAGTTCGCGCAGCACTTGACAGTGGTCTTACTGTTATTCTTTGTGTTGGTGAGCTGCTTGACGAACGTAAAAAAGGCGTAACAATGGAAGTTGTTCGTTCACAGACAAAGATTGCTCTTCAGGGTGTATCTAACGAAGAGCTTGACAGAATCATCATTGCTTACGAACCAGTTTGGGCTATCGGCACAGGTGAAACAGCAACTGCAGCACAGGCAAATGAAGTTAACCATGCTATCCGTGAGGTGCTTGGTGAAATCTACTGTCCAAAATGCGCAAGCCGTGTTACAATTCAGTACGGTGGTTCAATGAACGCTAAGAACGCTGCAGAGCTTCTTGCTCAGGAAGACGTTGACGGTGGTCTTATCGGTGGCGCTTCTCTCAAAGCAGACGATTTCTCAGTGATCGTAAAGGCTGCAAGCGTTTAATTAAAAATTTTAAGGGCAGACGACTTGTCTGCCCACAATTTATGTAGAGGTGTAAAAATGTCTGAAAAAGTACTTCTCGTCGTTATGGACGGCGTTGGTTATTCAAAAACAGGTTTAGGTGATGCAGTAACTCTTGCGAACACACCTGTACTTGACAAGCTTCTTGAAGAGTGTCCAAACGTACGCCTTAAAGCACATGGCGCAGCAGTAGGTCTTCCTTCTGATGACGATATGGGTAACAGTGAGGTTGGTCACAACGCACTTGGTTGTGGTCAGGTTTACTCACAGGGTGCAAAGCTTGTAAATGAATCAATTGAATCAGGTAAAATCTATCAATCCACAGCATGGAAAGAAATCGCAGGTAACTGCATCGAGAAAAACTCAACACTTCATTTCATCGGACTTCTTTCTGACGGTAACGTTCACTCTAACATTTCACATCTTATTGAAATGCTTAAACAGGCAAAGGCAGAGGGCGTAAGGAACGTTCGTTGCCACATTCTTCTTGATGGTCGTGACGTTCCTGCAACTTCAGGTCTTGTCTACGTTGAACAGCTCGAAAATGCTCTCAGCGAATTAAATGACGACACATTCTGTGGCAAAATCGCATCAGGTGGTGGCAGAATGGTTGTTACAATGGACCGTTACCAGGCTAACTGGAATATGGTGAAGTGCGGTTGGGATACTCACGTTAAGGGTATCGGTAGACAGTTTGCAACAGCTGCTGAAGCTATTGAAACTTACCGTGCAGAAAACGATGGTATGATCGATCAGGATCTTCTTCCTTTCGTTATTGCAGAAAATGGTGAGCCTGTAGGCACAATCGTTGATGGTGACAGTGTTGTACTTTTCAACTTCCGTGGTGACCGTGCAATCGAACTTTCAATGGCTTTCGATAACGAAGAGTTCACATATTTCGACAGAGGCGCAAAGCTTGATGTTTGCTATGCAGGTATGCTTCAGTATGATGGCGACCTTAAGCTTCCTGAACGCTTCCTTGTTAACCCACCTGAAATTAAAGATACTCTTTCAGAACTTCTTGTTTCAAAGGGTATGAATCAGTTCGCAGTTTCCGAAACACAGAAATATGGCCACGTTACATATTTCTGGAACGGTAACAAGAGTGACAAGTTCTCCGAAGAGCTTGAAACATTTATGGAAATTCCTTCAGATAAGGTTTCATTTGATGAAAGACCATGGATGAAATCTGCAGAGGTAACAGATGCAGTTATTGAAGCTATGGAAAGTGGCAAATACGACTTCATCCGTTGTAACTATCCTAATGGCGATATGGTTGGTCACACAGGTAACCTTGATGCTACAATTACAGCTGTTGAAGCAGTAGACCTTGCTCTTGCAAGAGTTCTTAAGGTTGCAGATAAATGTGGTGTGACAGTTCTTATTACTGCAGACCACGGTAACGCTGACGAAATGCTTGAAAAGAACAAGAAGGGTGAGGTTTCACCAAGAACAGCTCACTCTCTTAATGAAGTTCCTTTCATCATTTACAGCAAAAATGCTTATGAAGTAAAAGAAGGTAGCTTTGGTCTTGCAAACGTAGCTCCTACAGTTGCAAAGATTTTCGGAATTGAGCCATATGCTTCATGGGAAGAGTCAGTAATTAAATAATTATTTAGACGGTTGCCACGGCAACCGTCTTTTTCTTATTGCATTTGATGAATAAAAGTGCTATAAACAAAATATAAAGATAATTTGGGTCTGGTAAAGCCAATTGTAGAACCGATACCTAATTTTTTGATTGTTTTTTGAGGGAGGAATTAATATGAAGAAATGTAAAATTATAATTAGTATATTTTTAGTTCTTTTTATATTGGTTTCAGTGGTATTTGTGGCATTTGCAATAAACACAGCTCAAAAGAAAGAAAAGTTAAAAGAACCTATAGATAATGGAATATACACTATATACCGAAGGTGTTATAAAGAGGGAATGAATACATATGTTACATTTTCTGTTGAAAACAGAGCTGGTAATGTTGTTGTTCCCGAAGAAAATAGATGGTTGTTGAGAGAGTTTTACGAAATTGGTTTTGACCCGTTGCATAATGGAGAAGATGTATATATTTTTGTTAAATGTCGCGATACAGAAACATTGTTTGGTAAATGTGCTGTTATGTTTAAAATAAATGGTCAATCAACAGATGATACGGTAACTAAAAAATAATATTATAATTTAAGAAACACCATTTCTCACTAGTTGTAAGAAATGGTGTTTTGTTATTTCTGATTTTTTATTAACTTATAATTTCCACTTTTGAGAATTCTTAATAAATCCTCATTTGTCTTAATTGGTTCTTCTGTTATAATTCCGCCTAAGCCTACGCCTGTTTTTCTGTGACAGTCGCTACCACTTGTTTTTACTTTAGCGTTAATTTCATTTGCCCACGCAATAGACTGCTCGTTTGCTTCTTTTGAGGCTTTGCCGTTAAATACCTCAACACCATCCAGATACTTGGGATTTGCTCTTGTAATCATCTTTCTGAAAGGGTGTGCCTGTAAAAATAAGCAACCTCTTTCTCGGAGTAATCTGCTTGCTTTTTTTATATATAATTTAAGTAAAAACGGCAATTCGTAAAGCATTTCTTCTGTGACACCGTAAATTAAGTAATCGTTTACCGTTGCGTAAAACCTGAGCTCTACACCAAGTAATACAGTAAAATCATCTGTTTCGTATTTCTTTGCTTCTCTGTAGGCTCTGAGATAGTGGTCCAATGCCTTTTTCTTGTTGAAGAATTCGCTTATATGGAAGGTCATAGGGGAGTAGTGGTCTGTAAGCACAATTCCTGAATAACCTGCTTTCTTGTATTCTTCTATAAGCTCCTTAACGGATATTGCTGCACAGACGCTGACTTCCTTTGCATGTGCGTGAAGCTCGTATTTGTATTGCATTTTTTCACCTTCTTAACAAGCGTATTATACTATTGTTGCAATATATAATCAATCATATTAAGCCAAATTTATACATTTATCTTGAAATTATTTTTGAAATATTATATGCTATCAATATCAAATCTTAAGGAGTGGAATGTTAATGGGCTTTTTAGAATCAATAATAGCTTTTTTAATGTCTTTTTGTATGCTTTTTACTGGGTTTATGGACGCAGGTACACCGGAGTCATCACCCAGTGTTGAATTGGTTAAGGAAGAAAAGCTTGTGTTTACAGATGCAATGTATGCAGGTCAGGGAATTACAACAGATGGTAAGTATTATTATACCTCAGGCTCTTTGACTGCGTTAGGTGTTGCAGGCCTTGCAAAATGGGATGCAAAGACAATGAAGTGTGTTGCTAAAAATGATGATGCAATACCATCAGAGTACAAGAAAATTTACAACAGTGACCATATAGGTGGCATCAGCTACTACAAGGGTAAAATTTATGCAGCAGTTGAAAACGATGCTGAGGACTTTCCACTTGTAATTACATACGATGCCAAAACTCTTAAGCCTATTAAGTCATACGTTATTGAAGCCGATAACCTCCCTGATGGTATTCCTTGGTGTGCAGTTGATGCAGAAAATGGTTATCTTTATTGCTCTCCATTCCACGATGTTGACAAGCTTCTTGTTTTTAAGCTTGATACAATGGAGTTTTCACATTTCTTACCACTTTCTGAAACTGTAACACGCATTCAGGGTGGTGAGGTGTATAAAGGTAAATTGTACCTTTCTTACGATAAGGAAAACAGTAACACAGACTACATACTTACAGTAGATATTCCTTCAGGCGAAGTAAATACACTTTGTTCAAGAAAGGTTCCTTCACTGGCAGGTAACGAAGCAGAAGGCATTACAGTTTACCCAATGTCTGACGGAACACTCATTCATGTTCTGGATTATGATAAAACCGTTGGTGTTTACGTAAGACACTATAAGTTAGCAAAATAATAATTATTGAATAAAATATATGAACCCATTAAAAACTGTGATAGTTTTCAATGGGTTCATTTTAATTTTCTATATCAAACATTGAATCTGAATAAAACTATGTCACCATCTTGCATAACGTATTCCTTGCCTTCAGAACGAACAAGACCTTTTTCTTTTGCTGCTGTCATTGAGCCACATTCCATAAGCACGTCGAAGGAAACAACCTCGGCACGAATGAAGCCTCTTTCAAAGTCAGAGTGGATTTTACCTGCTGCCTGTGGAGCCTTTGTGCCTTTTTTTATTGTCCATGCTCTTACTTCGGGCTGACCTGCAGTAAGGTAACTCATAAGACCTAAAAGGTCGTAGCTTCTTTCAATAAGTAAGTCAAGACCACCTGTTTTTATGCCTAATTCAGCAAGGAACATTTCCTTTTCGTCTTTGTCAAGCTCTGCAATCTGTGATTCAAGCTCTGCACAAATAGGAAGTACCTGACTGCCTTCTTCGGCTGCGATAGCCTTAACAGCATTGTAACGTGCGTTTGTTTCGATCTGTGAAGCAAAGTCGTCCTCGCTCATGTTACATGCGTAAATAACAGGCTTTGAAGTGAGAAGAGCAACGGTATCAATAATTGCCTTCTCGTCATCTGTAAGGTCAACTGCTCTTGCACAAACGCCGTTATCTAACGCTTCCCTTACCTTTTCGAGAACTGAGAGCTCTGCTGCAAGGGTTTTGTCACCCTTCATTGCTTTTGTTGTTCTGTCAATTCTTCTTTGAAGAATCTCAGCATCGGAAAGAATAAGTTCTAGGTTAATTGTTTCAATATCTCTCTGTGGGTTAACGTCGCCGTCAACATGCATGATATCGTCGTTGTCGAAACAACGTACAACATGTATTATGGCGTCAACCTCACGGATGTGAGAAAGAAATTTGTTTCCTAAGCCTTCACCCTGAGAAGCGCCCTTTACAAGACCTGCAATGTCAACAAATTCGATTGTTGCAGGTGTAACTTTAACAGGATTGTACATTTCGCAAAGTGCATCAAGACGTGTGTCCGGAACTGCAACAACGCCAACGTTTGGCTCGATTGTACAGAAAGCATAGTTTGCTGCCTGCGCACCGGCGTTGGTCAGTGCGTTAAAAAGTGTGCTTTTGCCTACGTTAGGTAAGCCAACAATACCAAGTTTCATTTCATTTACTTCCTTCAATCTGAAAATTACAAGTAATTTTAACACATTATAAATTGTATTTCAACATATAAATATTCTTTTGATCTCTACAAATACTGTTTTTGAGGTGATTAAATGAATTTCAGAACAGACCTTGCACTCGAACGAAAAGAAATGGTTGAAACAGACCTTAGTGGAATAGTTGTAAATGAAACTGAAAATGAAGAGTGTAAGATAACAAAAATTGAAATTATCAACCAAGAAGCAGCACGAAAGCTAGGCAAAGGAATCGGCACGTATATAACAATTGAAATGAATAATTTTTCTGATGAAGCCACAGTTTCAAAAGGAAGACTTAAAGCGATTACCAGAAGCCTCAAGGAGCTTTTGCCACACAAGAATGGAACTGCAGTTGTAGTAGGTGTAGGAAATCGTGATATGACATCGGACGCTCTGGGACCTGAAACTGCAGATAAAATTCTTGCTACAAGGCACATTGATGAAGAAATGAAAAAGGCTATTGGATTATCTGCTGAATTAAAATCTGTTGCAGCCTTTTCTACAGGGGTACTTGGACAGACGGGAATAGAATCAAGTGAGTATATAAAAAGTGTCTGTGATACCATAAAACCCGACTATGTAATAACAATAGACGCTCTGGCAGCAGGTAGCGTTTCTCGTCTTGGTAGGACTGTGCAGATGTCAGACACAGGCATAGCGCCCGGCTCAGGTATAGGCAACACAAGGAAGAGAATAGACGAAAGCTACCTGGGTGTACCTGTTATAGCGATTGGCATACCTACGGTTGTGGATGCAATATCGTTGGCGTGTGAAATAAGTGGTGTTGATGTTGAAACCCTTAATGAAGATGTAGCAGGTAAAACAAACGGCTTGGTTGTTGCACCCAAGGATATTGATATGTTAGTTAAAAATGCATCATATCTTTTAGGATTATCTATAAATTGTGCTTTGCAACCGAATTTGTCAACGGAGGAGCTGTATGCTTTGATGTAATAAAACAAGCCTCTTGCTCATAATCTTTTATGAAAAGGGGTTGTTTCGTTATGAAATATAAAGGTGCTAAAACCTTTTTTTGCTTTTTGCTGTGTTTTGTGCTTGTGTTCTGTAGCGTGTCTTTTGGAGGCGAGGTAGGTTTTTTTGTGGGAAGCGTTCTCAGTGGTTTCACACCTGGTGTTGATGACTTGAAACAAAAAAATAAGAAACAGATTGATGACGACAAAACTGAGGTGTATACGGTAACAGGTTATGGTGGAGGTGGCTATGTAAGCACTACTGTCAATAATACGTTTACTGATATAGATGTACTGAAAAAACAAGCTCAAAAAGCTTTTAAGAGCTATACTAGGGCAGGAAACATAAAGGAAGTGCAAATCGGTGCTACTTCAAAAACCTTGATATATGGCAACGTTAAGGTGGATAACAAAACAGACAGAACAATATCTTTGGAAAAGCTTCTTGGTGAAACACCTGAATATGGTACCATTAACGAAAATAAGCCCAGCATACTCGTGTATCACACCCATACAACGGAAGGTTACGAAATGCTTGATCTTGGATGGTATGCAAAGGAATACAATTCGCGCACCAAAGATTCTTCGAAAAATATGGTGCGTGTAGGTGAAGAACTTGTAAAAACACTTGAAAAGGCAGGCTTCAATGTTATTCACGATAAAAATATTTATGACGAGTCCTATGATGGTGCATATTCACGCTCACGTGTGTCAGTTGAAAAATATTTAAAAAAATACCCGTCAATAACAATAACTCTTGATGTTCATAGAGATGCCATTCACTATGACGATGGTACGAAGTGTAAGCCTACAGCTACCGTTAATGGTAAAAAAGCAGCACAGGTTATGATAATATCAGGTAACGAGGGAAATGGTGTTAAAGGTTTTTCACAATGGTACCATAATCTTGTTTTTGCAACACATTTGCAAAATAGTGTAGAGGAAAAATTCAGTGGTTTAATGCGTCCGATATTTTATTGTAACAGAAAATATAATATGGACGTAACACCTTGCTCGTTGCTTCTGGAATTCGGTACGGATGCAAACACTCTCGAGGAGGCAGTTTATTCTGCACAGCTAATTGGAAGTGCTTTAGCAGATTTGTTGAGAAAGTAAAGGGAAATAAAGATGGAGTTTGAAAAATTATTTAATTTTTATACAATAATGGTAATAATTGTGCTAGTCGTTACCACGTTGGTTTGTGTGTGTTTTACAATTATTTCGAAGGCAGAAAGCAACTTGGGTAGCGTGTCATTGGAATATTGCACACAAAACGTATAACTGTATTGTTGAAATGTGAAAAAATCGTGTATTTTTTGTAAAAGTGCAAAAATTCTATTGAAATGAAGAATTGTTTATTGTAAAATATTAGCAAAGAACACTATGCTTTGCTAGTGTAATGTTCTTAGACCTCATAGGAGAGATGAAATACATGTCAGTTAAACTTAGCACTCGCTATCTCGAGGGATTCGTTAACAGTGAGGATGTTAACGCAATTGCACCCGAGGTTAACGCAGCAGTAGAGCTTCTTAATTCAAGAACAGGTGCTGGTAACGACTTTTTAGGTTGGCTCGACTTACCTGTTGACTACGACAAAGAAGAGTTTGAAAGAATTAAAAAGGCAGCCGCAAAAATTCGTGATGACAGCGACGTTCTTGTTGTTATCGGTATTGGTGGTTCTTACCTTGGTGCAAGAGCAGCCATCGAATTCTGTAAATCACAAAACCGTAATTTAACAGAAAAACCACAAATTATATTCGCAGGTAATACGCTTTCTTCAGCATCACTTGCTGAGGCAGTTAAGCTTTGTGAAGGTAAAGATTTTTCTGTTAACGTTATCTCAAAGTCAGGTACAACTACGGAGCCTACAATCGCATTCAGAGTTTTCAAAGAGTTACTCGCAAACAAATATGGTAAAGAAGAAGCAGCAAAAAGAATTTATTCTACAACAGATAAATCTCGTGGTACTTTAAAAGAACTTTCAGATCGTGAAGGCTACGAAACATTCGTAATTCCGGATGATATTGGTGGTAGGTATTCCGTCCTTACAGCTGTCGGTCTTTTACCTATCGCTGTTGCAGGAATAGATATAGACAAGATGATGAATGGTGCAGCAGATGCTCGTGCAGATTTGTCCGAGGGTGACGTTAACACCAACGATTGTTATAAATACGCTGCAATGCGAAACATTCTTTATCGTAAAGGCAAAAAGGTGGAAATGATGGTTTCCTACGAGACTGACTACACTATGATGAACGAATGGTTCAAACAGCTTTACGGCGAAAGCGAAGGCAAATGCGGAAAGGGGCTTTTCCCTGCATCTGCAGTTTTCTCGACAGATCTTCACTCTCTTGGTCAGTACGTTCAGGAAGGCGAAAGGCTTATGTTTGAAACTGTTGTTATGTTCAACAAACCTAAAGAAGAACTTATCATCGGCTTTGATGAAGAAAATGGTGACAGTTTCAATTTTGTTGCAGGTCAGTCCGTTGACTACGTAAACAAAAAGGCTTTCCTTGGTACAGTGCTTGCACACACCGACGGTGGCGTACCCAATATGATTCTTGAAATGGAAGAAATGAACGAGTATGAATTTGGTTACCTTGTTTATTTCCTTGAAAAAGCTTGTGCAGTTTCAGGTTACATTTTAGGCATTAATCCATTCGATCAGCCTGGTGTTGAAAGCTACAAAAAGAATATGTTTGCTCTCTTAGGCAAACCTGGCTATGAAGAGCACAAAAAAGCTCTGGAAGCAAGACTTTAGAGTGGGTAAATCGTATCCGAACCGGCCTTAAATGGTGAGGTTTCGGGACTTTTGCCCGATTTGCCTTTGTGAAAGGCTTTAAAATCAGAAATCACGCCGAAAGGCGAGAAATATTCGACGGAGGTAATTACTATGATTTCACTTATTATTGGCAACAAGGGTTCCGGCAAAACTAAAAGACTTATCGCTCTCATTAACGAGGCAGTTGCAAAGTCAGACGGAACAGTAGTTTGTATAGAGAAATCCCCATTACTTACTTACGAGGTAACTCATAAGGCAAGACTTATTGAAACTGAAAGATTTGCTGTTGAAGGCTGCGACGCTTTCTATGGTATGGTTTGTGGTGTTATTGCACAGGACCACGACCTTACAGAGATTTTTGTTGACGCAACATTCAAAATTGTTGGCAGAGATTACGACGAGTTTGCTGCACTTATCAATAAGCTCAGCAAGATTTCTGAAGATACAGGTGTAGATTTCGTGTTCACAGTATCTGAAGACAAAGAAAAACTTCCTGCTGCTCTTTTCGAGAACGCACAGGTTATCTGATGAAAACAAACCGGACTCTCGTGTGACATGCGTTGCGCGAGAGTTTTTCTTTAAAAATCTTTTGTTTAGTTATTGACAAAAAGGGAATAAGATAATATAATACTTGGGTATGTTGAGAGGTAATATGTATGATTATCGAACTTGAATCAATTTTTAATACAGAGGGTATGAAGCTTCCCTTTGACTACGAGCTTGACTTGTCATCAATTCAGGTTTCAGGCTACTCACCAATAGTAGCTCCGGTTAAGGTTAAAGGTAGTATTGAAAATAAGGCTGGTATCGTTAGTCTTACAGGTAACGCTCGCCTCGAGTATGAGGCACCTTGCGACCGTTGTGCAACAGAAGTCAAAACAATTTTCGACTATCCGTTGGAGCATACTTTAGTGGTTGCGTTAGAAAGTGGTGAAAATGACGCTTTCTTAGAGGTACCTAATATGCGACTCGACCTTGATGAGCTCGTTGAAGAAGATGTCAATCTCGCTCTTCCTTCAAAATACCTTTGCAACGAAGATTGTAAGGGCTTGTGCATGGAATGTGGCAAGAACCTTAACGAATCCCAATGTAATTGTAAAGCACCTATAGACCCAAGATTGGCAGTGCTTTTAGATTTGTTGGATGATGAAGTAAGTGAATAATTAAACAAATATATAGGAGGTTTTACTCATGGCAGTACCAAAGAGAGGAGTTTCTAAAGCAAGAAGAGACAAAAGAAGATCAAACGTTTGGAAAATTGATGCAGTTGCACTCGTAAAGTGCCCAAATTGTGGTGAATTCAAAAGACCACACAGACTTTGCACAGCATGCGGCTACTACAACGGCAAACAGGTTATCGCAGTAGACTAATCTGTAATAGTTTGTACTCGTGTTTCTGAGGGCGGTGAGAGGTTTCTCCCCGCCCTATTAGACTTTAAGGGAGTGGTGATATGTCAGTTAAAATATGTTCTGTTTTACCAGACTCATATGGTGAAAAAGCAGGCGTCAGAAGTAATGACGAGCTTATTTGTATTAACGGCAACGAGATATTTGACGTGCTTGATTATCGCTTCTTTATACAGGCTAAAAAGCTTAATCTTAAAATAAACAGAAATGACGAAATTCTTGAATTTAATATTCGCAAAAGTGATGAATATGCAGACATAGGTCTGGAGTTTTCAACCTACCTTATGGACAAGCAGCATTCCTGTAAAAATAAATGTATTTTCTGTTTCGTGGACCAGATGCCAAAAGGGATGAGAGATACTCTTTATTTTAAGGACGATGACTCACGAATGAGCTTCCTTTTCGGTAATTACATTACTCTTACAGGTTTGTGTGAGCGTGAGCTTCAGCGTATAATCGATATGCACATTTCACCGGTTAACATTTCGGTGCATACAATGAATCCTGAGCTTCGCGTTAAAATGATGAAAAACCCTCATGCAGGAGAGGTTTTGCGCTATTTGAATCGTTTGTCCGAGAATAGTATTGCAATGAACACGCAGTTGGTGCTTTGTCCGGGCATAAACGATGGTGACGAACTTCGTTATTCTCTTAGTGAGCTCGGTAAAATGTACCCTGCAGTCAAAAGCATTGCTGCCGTTCCGGTAGGACTTACAAAATATCGTGACGGACTGTCCCCATTGAGAGCTTATACAAAGGAAGAGGCTTCAGCAGTTATCGATATAATTGATGAATTCAATGCCCATTTTTCTTTCTTTAATAATGGTGAAATTCTTGCGTATGCTTCGGATGAATTTTATCTGTTAGCAGAAAGACCACTTCCATCAGCAGACTATTATGGCGAATTCAGTCAGCTTGATAATGGTGTAGGCGTGTGCGCTCTTTTAAAGGATGAGTTTTTGGAAGCTCTTGCAGATGAAGAAAGCAGGGAAGTAAAACGCAAGGTAACAATTGCTACGGGCTATGCAGCTTACGACTTGCTTTGTGAGCTTTCGGCAAAAGCTATGGAGAAATTTAAAGGCTTGCAAATTAACGTTATAAGAATTCAGAATGAATTTTTTGGAGAAACTGTTACTGTTGCAGGTCTTATAACAGGACAGGATTTCAAAAAGCAATTAAAAAATAAAGATTTAGGTGATGCTCTTCTGATTCCGGCTGTTTCTTTAAGAAACGAAATGGATAAGTTCCTCGACGACGTTACGATTGAGGAGCTTTCGGAGTATCTTGGTATAACTGCCGTACCTGTTCAGAATGATGGGTACAGGCTTCTTGAAATGATTGTAGGAGGTGTTTAATATGCCAAAACCGGTTGTAGCCATTGTTGGCAGACCTAATGTAGGTAAATCAACACTTTTTAATAAATTAACAGGTACAAGACTTGCTATTGTTGACGATACTCCCGGTGTAACAAGGGATCGTCTTTTTGGAGATTGTGAGTGGCTTGGTCACGAAATGCTTCTTGTTGATACAGGTGGTATTGAACCATATTCAAACGACGTTATTCTTTCACAGATGAGAAGACAGGCTCAGCTTGCTATTGACAGTGCAAACGTTATTATTCTTGTGACGGATGTACGTTGTGGCGTCGTTGCAACAGATGAAGAGGTTGCAACAATGCTTCAGAAGAGTGGTAAGCCTGTTGTACTTGCCGTAAACAAATGTGACGGACTTGGTAATCCACCACCTGAATTTTATGAGTTCTATAACTTAGGGCTTGGTGATCCTGTACCCGTTTCTTCTGTACACGGTCATGGTACAGGTGACCTTCTTGATGAGGTAATAAAGCACCTTCCTGAAGAATATCTTGTTGATGATAATGATGAGGATGATTATATTAAGGTTGCAGTTATAGGTAAGCCTAACGTTGGTAAATCATCGCTTGTTAACAGAATAATCGGCGAAGAAAGAATGATTGTTTCTAATATTGCAGGCACAACAAGAGATGCAACCGACAGCTTTGTGGAAAATGATCATGGTAAGTTTATGTTTATAGATACTGCAGGTCTCAGACGTAAATCCAAGGTCGAGGAAGCAGTTGAAAGGTACAGTGTCTTAAGAACAGATATGGCAGTAGAGCGTGCCAACGTCTGTGTTATTATGATTGATGCCCTTGAAGGCTTTACCGAGCAAGATAGTAAGGTTGCAGGCAGAGCACTTGATCAGGGTAAAGGCTGTATTATAGTTGTAAACAAGTGGGATGCATACGAAAAAGATGGTAAAACAATGGATTCTTATCGTAAGCAGCTTATGAAGGATTTCTCATTTATGTCCTTCGCACCAATTATATTCATTTCAGCAAAGACAGGTCAGCGTGTTGACAGACTTTATGAGCTTATTAAGTTTGTTGACTCACAGAATGCAATGCGAATCAAAACAGGTCAGCTTAACGAGATTCTTGCAGCTGCTACCTTAAGAGTACAGCCACCTACAGATAAGGGTAAGCGACTTAAAATATTCTATATGACTCAGGCATCTACAAGACCACCAACGTTTGTGTGCTTTGTAAACTCTGCAGAGCTTTTCCATTACAGCTATCAGCGTTATATAGAAAATCAGATTCGTGAGGTTTACGGTCTTGAAGGTACACCCGTTCGTTTCGTAATTCGTGAAAGAGACGAAAAAAGCAGACATTAAAGGAGTGTTTTGTTTTGGCGAGTAAACGTAACTCCAATGAGGACGTTTTTAAAGTTACCATAGATGACGATTATATTCAGCTTCTTTCCGAGCAGGAAAGCGTTGACGAATATGAAGATATTTATAGTGATTCAGGTAATGAGACGTATGATGCTTTCTCAGGCGATGTTTACTTTAAAAAAAACCAAACTGAAGATAGAGGCATTTACGTGGGCAGAAAAAGAAAAGCCTTTAACATTAATTCCGATTTAGAAGAGTTAAGCGACAAGCAACCTACAAGACAGGTGCCACGTGTTGCAAGTGCACCACCTAAGGTTGTAAAAAATCGCGTAGAAGATATTCAGGATGAAGACGAAATATCCGATTACGAATCAAGGTACGGCAAAAGGAAAAGAAGGAAGAAGAAACATCCGTTTGTTAAGCTTTTAGTGTTCCTTTTAGTTGTAGCACTAGCTTTCGGTGGCTTACTTTCTGCTTTGTCAAATATAGTTGCTGGTGACTTCGTTAAAGGTGAGGAAATTATTCATTCGGATGCAGTTGGTGCTTTGGTTTCAGATGCAAATGTGAAAAATATCCTTCTCATCGGTTCCGACGTGGAAAGTAGTGGTGGCTCGTCCCGTAGCGATACTATGATGATAGCATCCGTTAACAGTAAAACAGGGAAAATTACTCTTGTTTCAATACTGAGAGATACACACGTCGATATTCCTGGACGTGGTGCAGCAAAAATTAACGCTGCATACTCATGGGGTGGCGTAAATCTTCTTATTCAGACAATTGAAGAGAATTTTGGCATAAAGATTGACGACTACGCTACTGTTAACTTTGAAATGTTCGAGTCACTGGTGGAAGGTCTTGGTGGAATTACCATTGAGGTTACTGAAAACGAGGCTAATTACCTTAACGAATTCTTTGAGTTGGGCGAAGGTGGTAAGGCAGATAAGGTTCAAAGTGGCGAAAAGGTATTTCTTAACGGCTATCAGACGCTTTGTTACGCTCGTATAAGAAAGTTGGATTCCGATTTTTTCAGAACAGAACGTCAAAGAAAAATAATCGGTGCAATTATGGAAAACATTAAAGGTCAGCTTAATCCCGTAGGAATGATTGACCTTGCAGGTACCTTAAAAAAGGTTGCGCCTTATATAGAAACAACCTTGTCACAGCCTGATTTATGGTCTTTATTAATAAGTCTTTCTGTTTGTGCCGTGAAGTCGGGAGGCAACACAGACAAGCTTATGGTTTCAGCACAGCTTCCTTTTGACGGAACGTGGTGGTATTCAACTCAGTGGGATGGTTCCAGCATCTCTATTGACCTTGAAGCAAACAGAACAATGCTTCACGAGCTTCTTTATTCCGATGCATCAGCAGAGGAAACAACACAAGAAGCAGAATAAAGGTAATAAAAAATACAACTCCCTCATATATTGTTTTAGAATATATGAAGGGAGTATATTTTTATGGACATCTCATTAAAGCACGAGGATTACAAAGTTCTTAAAGCAAATAAAGAAAATTCAGTAGAGGAATGTATAGAAGCAGAGCTTTCCCTTCCTGAATATATGCCTGAAATATTACGAATCATCAAAACCACTGCTAAACCTGAAATTACGTCATGTAAACTGGTGGGTGAACGCGTTACTGTTGATGGTGTGTGTGAAATACGAATTGTCTATACTGCAGAGGATGGCTGTATTTACTGCTTTTCTCAAACCAGGCAATTTACACGTCATTGTGAAAATTCTTCGTTTACAGACGCAATTGATGTTAACGCAGACTTGGACGTGTCGTACGTGAATTGTCGTGCTACAGGCACAAAGCGTGTGGAAATAAGAACGGGAATACTTATTAAATTCAATGTGTTCTTTGCAGAGCTGCAGGACGTTGTTTCTGTGGAAAACGACTGCAAGATAGAACAGAAATGTCTGAGCGTGAAAGGTCTTTGCCTTGGTTGTAAAAAAACTCGCACATTTTCAATGAGTGACACTGTTACGCTTTCTGTACCGTCAGCATTTATAGTAAGTCAGGATGCAAAAGCAATCGTAAGCGAAATAAGAAAAATAAACAACAAGATTATGCTTAAGGGTGAAGTTGTTGTTAACGTTTGCTATGTGAATAGCGACAATAAAGCCCTGACAGAGCACGTCAGCCACTCAATTCCTCTTAATCAGATATTGGAAATAGAAGACCTTGAGGAGCACTTTACAGGCAATGTTTTTGTGAAGGTAACTTCTCTTGACGTTTTGGTAAAGAGCGAGCAGAATATCTTCGCAACTGCTTTCGATTTATCCTTAGGTCTTGAAGCTGACGTTACTATGTGGGATGAGAAAGAGTACTCGGTTATTTGTGATGCATACTGTATTGATTCGGCAATAACTCTGGAGAAAAAGCCGTATGTGTTTTATGAATCACTAAGCTTGTTGAAAGACGTGTGCATTTTCGATAATTCCTTTACTGTGGCAGGTGAGGGTATAGAAAGCATATTGGATACGTTTGCAGAGGTTAATAACGTAAAAACAGTATACAGCAATGGTGAGCTTACTGTTTCGGGTAGTCTGTGTGTTTCTCTTGTGGTAAGAGATGCAACTAACTCATTGTCAAACATAAATAAGATTTTTGATTTTACTTACAAATACAAAGAAAGCTTGAACGCTAAAAACATCTCTTGTGAGCCTCGCGTTAACGTGCTTAACGTGAAATGTCTGGTTAAAAACACAAACACCATTGATGTTCGTGCAGAATTAGACATTGCAGGAACAATTCTTGGCAAAATATATGCAGATGCAGTTGTTGGCTTAAGCTTGTCTGAAAAAGCAGTGAACACATCTAAAATGCCTGTAACAATATACTTTAGTGAAGTTGAAAATGAAAGTCTTTGGGAAATTGCGAGGAAATATAACACAACCGTATCTGCCATAGCAGAAGAAAATGGTCTTTCAGGTGATACAACAGAAAACGTGAGAATATTGTTTATACCTTCTGCTTGATTTAAAAAGTGAATAACGATATAATAGACAGGTAAATATACCTGTCTGTTTTTTTGAGGTGAATTATAATGAATAAAAAAATTATAACCTTCAGTTTTGATGATGGTGTTACTCAGGATGAGAGGTTTGTGGATATTCTTAATAAATACGGTCTTAAGGGTACGTTTAACCTTAATTCGGAGCTTCTTGGGGCACCCGGTTATCTTATGATTGAGGGGAAAAAGATTAATCACAATAAAATCCCTGTGGAAAAGGTGCCTGCTATTTATAGGGGTCACGAGGTTGCTGCACATACGTTGACACATCCATTTTTAGTGGATTTAAATGAGGAAGACGTTGTCTATCAGGTGGAGGAAGACAGAAAAAAGCTTTCGGCTATTGTAGGCTATGAGGTTACGGGCTTTGCCTATCCGGGTGGAGGCGTAAATTGTAATGAGTGTATTGCGGGATTTATAGAAAACAAAACAAATGTTACATATGCAAGAACAACCGTTGCAACCTACAATTTTGACGTGCAGACAGATATGTATCTTTTTAATCCTACAATTTCACTTTTGAAGGAAAAGGAGAAACTTCTTGCTTTAACAGATGAGTTTCTTGCTTTACAAAGTGAGAAAATTCAACTTTTCTATATTTGGGGACACAGCTACGAGCTTGACATTAACGATGATTGGACTTTCTTTGAAGAGTTTTGTGAAAAAATAAGCAATAAAGACGATATTCTATATTGTACAAACAGGGAGGCTTTTGATTATATTCACAAAAAATAATTGAAAAAACTGTTGCATTTTACAAATCATTGTGATATTATACTTAGGTCTATGTGTGCGTTGTTACCCGTGAAGGTGTCAACGGCAATTAATGGCAACATTAAAGCTGGCGGTCCGCTATCGAATTCGGTATGAACGCTTGAAAAAAACGGAGGATTATTATGGACGCATTAAAACTCATTGCACAGGACAGCCTTAAGGCTGAGAAGCCTTCATTCGAAATCGGTGATACTATCCGTATCGGTGTTAAGATTCGTGAAGGTGAGAGAGAAAGAATTCAGGAATTCGAAGGCACAGTTATTGCTAAAAACGGTAGCGGTGTTTCTGAAACATTCACAGTTCGTCGTGTATCTTACGGCGTAGGTGTTGAAAGAGTATTCCCAATTCATTCACCAAACGTTGCTAACGTTAAAATCATTCGTCGTGGTAAAGTTCGTAGAGCAAAACTTTACTATCTTCGCGACAGAGTTGGTAAGGCTTCTAAGGTTAAGGAAAAAATCGGCTGATTTTAGTCGGAAGATTAGGGCAGATATTATTATCTGCCCTTTATTCTTATTTTAAAAAATTTACAATAATTACTTTTATTTATAGAAAAAAGAGAGTATAATATACTCATTCGTATTTAAGAGGTGATCCCTTTGCGCAGAACAGAAGAATATAGCATCTCACTTTCTTCGGAAAACGAAGCTGTTGAAAAGAAAAAAGAGAAAAAACAAAAGCTTAGCGTGTTTGAGGTTTTTGAGGCAGGTGTGGCAGCAGTTGTTGTTGTAACGTTGTTGTTCCTTTTCTGCTTCAGGGTGTTCAGTGTTGACGGACCTTCAATGAAGCCTACACTTCAGCCTGACGACAGAGTTGTAGTTTCAACCGTTGGTTACAAAGCTACGGTTGGCGATGTCGTTGTTCTTTCCGGTGCAGATAACATTCAAAAGCCAATAGTAAAGCGTGTAATTGCAGTTGCAGGTGACGTTGTAGATATTAACTTTACAACAGGTAAGGTTACTGTTAACGGCAAGGAAGAACGCTATACCGACGATCTTACAACACAGCAGGCAGACATTGCTTTCCCACTTACAGTTCCTGAAGGCACAGTTTTTGTTCTTGGTGATAACAGAGGAGTTTCTCTTGATAGTCGTTCAAGCAGAGTTGGTTGTGTAGATGAAAGAAAAATTGTGGGTAAGGTTTTATTTAGATTTTACCCATTGGGTAATTGGGCGGTAAAATAATTATGAGTGATAAAAAAAAGTTCTCGGGTGACAAATCACCTGTTTTAGAAGAAGTAGTAATAGACGAATCCGTTGAAGCTGTGCAGTTTGAGGAGCCGGATGAAGAAGTTGTATCTGTTGAAATTGCAGATGAAATGATTTTTACAGATATTGAAGATGAAAAATCTTCAGCAGTTTCTTCTACAGATGAAGAGGTTTTGACAGATTATGATTTGAAAAAGGACGAAAATGCAGGTAAAAAGAAATTCTATTTATCTGTATACGATTTAGTTTCAATTATAATGAGCTCATTCATTATAATTGCTGTTATTTTCGTCTTCGCATTCAGACTTGTCGGTGTTGATGGTGAGTCAATGACCAATACACTTCAGCATGGCGATTGGCTTCTTACAACAACAAAGTCTGAATACGTACAGGGTGATATAGTTGTTATTACACAAGATAACTACTTCCAGGCACCACTTATTAAAAGAGTTATTGCAGTAGGTGGTCAGACTGTAGATATTAACTACGATACTGCCACTGTTTATGTAGATGGTGTGGCTCTAGAGGAGCCATACGTGCGTGAAAATTATTTAATCAAAAAAATGGACTACAGAGAATTTCCGTATACAGTACCGGAAGGTTATCTTTTCTGTATGGGTGACAACAGAAATGGTTCGTCAGACAGCCGTTCAAGTCTTGTTGGTCCAATTGATGAAAGAGAAATATTAGGCAAAGCCTTTGTAAGAATATTGCCTTTCGGCAATCACGATATATACGATTATGAATGATGTTCAGAAACAAGTAGTTCAATGGTTTCCGGGGCATATGGCAAAAACCCGCAGACTTATCAAAGAAAGTTTGCCGTTTGTAGACCTTGTTACAGAAATTGTTGATGCAAGAATACCTTTAAGCTCATCTAACCCTGAGCTAAAGGAAATGATAGGCAATAAGCCACGTATTGTTCTTCTCAATAAGTGCGACGTTGCTGACGAAAAAACAACTGCCTGTTGGGTGCAGTATTACAAAGAAAACGGAATATACGCTCTTCCTGTTGACTGTCGTTCAGGTAAAGGTCTTAATGCCTATTTACCATTGGTGCGTCAGGTGCTTAAGGACAAAATTCAGCGCAATACGGACAAAGGTATGGCAGGTAAGCCGTTGCGTGTTATGGTTGTGGGCATACCCAATACAGGTAAGTCTTCATTCATTAATAAAATGGCAGGCAGAAACAGAGCTAAGGTTGCCGACAAACCCGGTGTAACACGTTCTAACAGTTGGTTTGCTGTTGGTAGTGGTATAGAGCTTCTTGATACTCCCGGTGTCCTCTGGCCAAAGTTTGAGGATAAAGCTGTAGGCGATAAGCTAGCGTTTATAGGCTCTGTTAAGGATGAAATTCTTGATAGTGAAACAATGGCTTTGCGTCTTATAAGTGTACTCAAGGATGGCTATGCCGACAAAATAGCAGAACGTTTTAAAATTTCAGGTTTTGAAGATAAGGAAGATTATGAGATTCTTGAAATGATAGGCAGAAGAAGAGGTATGCTCATTTCAGGTGGAGAAATAGATTACGAAAGGGCATCCGTTATGCTTCTTGACGAATATAGGGGTGGCAAATTAGGCCGACTTTCACTTGAATTTCCTGAATAATTATTATAAAATAGACTTGGTACTTGCGTATCAGGTCTATTTTTTTGAGGTGTTTTTATGCTTGATTTTTCATATGAGATTGAAGCCCACGAGAAAGGCTATAACGTAGTTTGTGGTGTTGACGAGGCAGGCAGAGGTCCTCTTGCAGGTCCTGTTTTTGCTGCTGCAGTAATTTTGCCTGAAAACTACACTCACGAAATTCTTAATGATTCAAAGAAGCTTTCCGAAAAGAAAAGGGATATAGTTTATGATGATATCATAAGAGACGCAATGGCTTATTCCGTAGGAATTGCAACAGAAAAAGAAATTGATGAAATTAACATATTAAATGCAACTTTTCTTGCAATGAAAAGGGCTGTAGACGGCTTGAAGATGAAACCCGATCTTGCGTACATTGATGGTAACCAATACCCTAAAACAGGCGTTAAAGAGGTAACTATCATCAAAGGTGACAGCAAGTGTATGTCTGTTGCAGCAGCATCAATTATAGCCAAAGTCAGCAGAGACAGGTTTATGCTTAAAATAGCAGAGGAGTATCCACAGTATGAGTTTGCAAAGCATAAGGGCTACGGCACCAAGCTTCATTATGAAATGATAGAAAAGTATGGTGTGTCACCTGTGCACAGAAGAAGCTTTCTTAAAAAAATTTTAGGTGAGAAGGAACGATGAACCCTAGACTATTGGGCGCATTCGGTGAGCAGAATGCTGCCAGGTATTTGAGACAACAAGGCTACGAAATTTTCAGTGGTAATTTTACGTCTAATATTGGTGAAATAGACATAGTTGCCTTCAAAGATAATATAATTTGTTTTGTAGAGGTTAAAACTCGCACAGAAGGGGCAATGTACCGACCTGCTGATGCAGTAGACTTTAAAAAGCAGGAAAATCTTCGAAGCACGGCAGCATCTTATATGAATAGGTACAAGTTCGAATATAACCAACGTTTTGATATAATTGAGGTTATAGTTGACGAAAACAATAAAATAAAAAGCATCAATCATATAAAAGATGCTTTCTGAGGGTTTATGAAGATATTTGATTTGCATTGCGATACTATAGGAGAATGCTATAAACAAGGGAAGTCGCTTTTAAAGAATGATTTACATCTGGATATTACGCGTTGTTCGGAATACGATTCGTATACTCAGGTTTTTGCAATATGGATTCCTGACGAGTATCGCGACAAAACAGCAGTAGATTATTTTGATAACGTATCGGATTTATTCTACAGAGAATTGCAAGAGCATAGCGATTCGATTTCTCTTTATTCAGAAGATAGAAATACGCCTGTAAAAGCAGTGCTTTCAGTGGAGGGGGCATCTGCTTGTGCAGGTGCACTCGAAGGTCTTGAACGCCTTTATAATAAAGGGGTAAGACTTATTACTCTTACGTGGAATGGCAATAACGAAATAGCGGGTGGCGCTTTTTCTACTGGTGGAGTTACACCCTTTGGGGAAACGTTTATTAACAGGTGCGAAGAGTTAGGAATAGTTATTGATGTTTCTCATTTGAATAGAGAAAGCTTTTGGGAGTTTGCACGACTTAGTACAAAGCCTTTTGTTGCAAGTCACTCAAATGCAGATATAGTAGATAATTATTATGCACACCACAGAAACCTCACAAAAGAACAAATAGAGTTTATAAAAGAGCGTCACGGCCTTATTGGCTTGAATTTCTGTCAGGATTTTATTGAAACAAACCAATATACAGGTGTAGACGCCTTGAAAAAACAGATTGATTATTTTATTTCTTTGGGATGTGAGAAAATAATTGCTTTAGGTAGCGATTATGACGGATGCGAAATACACGGTGACTTATGTGGTGTTGAAAAATTAAGGAATGCATATAATCGTTTACTGGAATCAGGTTATGATCAAAGCTTAATTGATGACATCTTCTTTTATAATGCACAAAGATTTTTTAGTTGATTAAAAGACCTTAACAACCGAAGTTGTTAAGGTCTTTTCGTTGTTAATTAATATAACTGAGTTGAAGAAGATGAGTGCTGGATGTTCTTAGCAATTGACTCTTCAAGTCTGTCTGCAAAGAAATCAACAATCTTTTCACTTCTTTTAATGTCTTTTGTAACGTTTTCGTAAACTTCATCGAAGTATGCGTTGTACTTGTCAGAACCCATGATGTCACGGATATCTTTCTGCCATTTCTGCTGGCTGTCAGCACCTTTGTAGTACATAATGTGGTAGCCGTAGTCTGTTTTGATGATACCTGCATCACCTGGTTTGTGTTCTGCAAGAGCCCAATCAAGGAACTCAGGAACGTACTGTGATGTTGAGTTGATATCCTCGTAAAGACCGCCTGTTTCGATTGAAGCAGTATCGTCAGTATTCTTTTCAACAAGCTTGATGAATGATTCTTCTGTTGCTTCGCCATCCTGCCACTGTTTGAGGAGTTTTTCAGCTTCTTTCTTAGCAGCAGCAAAGTTTGCTTCAATTTCATCGTTAGAAAGTGTTACTGAAGCACCTTCAGCATCTTCTCTAGAAGTTTTAGCTTCAACAAGAAGGTGGCGAACGTCTGCGCCTGCTGTACCAGTATCCTTGTGAGCTGGAACTGTAATAAGTGCAATGTAGTAAGCCTGCTGCTCTTCAGCGTTGAAAATTGCCATATCACCAGCTTTTCTTGCTGCGTCAAATGTCCAATCTGCAAAATCTTCTGAAATGCTTGTTAAGTTTGATTTTGTTAAGTTCTCTGCAAGTGTTGCTGAGTCAGTTGCATATGATGAGGCATATGATGGTGGAGCGTATTTCTTAGCTGCTGCAATAAATTCAGCTTCTGTAGCAGCTTCAGCCTTGAATGCTTCTGCACGAGCCTTTGCCTGATCCTGCGTGTAAACAGGGTCTTTTGATTCTTCAGTTGGTTCTGCATAGGATACAGTGAAATATCTGAAGCTTGCAATGTCTATTTCATCTCTGTGCTTTGCGTAGTATGCATCAACATCTTTGTCAGTGATTTTTTCCTGAGTGTTTGTCTGATACCACTCAAGGTAATACTGTGAAATGCTGTCACGCTCTAAAAGCTCTCTGTAAAGCTTTTCATTAAGACCTTCGCCACATGCTTTTGCAATGAAGTTATCAAGAGCATAGTCGGATTCTTTTGCTTTGTCTTCAAGTTGTTTAATAGCATCGTCAATAGCTGTTTCCATTTCTTTTTTCTTTTCATCAGAAATCTTGAAGCCTGCTTTCTTTGCATCTTCGCTCATAGCTTCTTTGTAAAGAGTTTTAACAAGGAAAGCTCTTTCAGGTGCACAATATCTGAAATAATCTGCCCATGTTTTTACGCCTTCCGGAGCGTCGTCACCAGGGTAGTCCTGTTCAGCAGGATCAACAGCTGTGTTGAAGTATGTTGAACCATAACCTGAATACTGCTGGTCATACTGCTGAGAAACACTGTACGCCTGGTTGTAAAGTACGTTGTAGTAGTAGTTGTATTCAGCAACAGTAATTTTCTCATCGCCAAGAGTAGCAGCTGTGAGAAGCTTTTGTGGAACACCAAAAACATCTGTAAGAGTTTTTGCTGCACCGAAGAGAATAATGCCTACACATAAGATTATGCAAATAGTCTTAACAAGAATTCTTACTACCTTGTCAGCTTTGCCTGATCTTTTCTTCTTAGCAGCCTTTGCAAGACGTTCCTTGCGCTGCTCACGATAAATTTCGGCATTTGTTTTGATTTCGTTGTTTGCCATAAATTTTTCATCCTTTGCTTTCTTTTCTTGCACACAAGTTAGCAACCAGTGTGTAAATATCATTCCTATTCTATAACAAAACTTAAGATTTTACAAGTGTTTTTCACCAAAATAGTTATTATACAAGTATTATTAATAAAATATTAAAAACTTTACATTAAGAGATTTGACATAAAACTGTTTTTCGTGGTATTATACCAAGGTGATTACGTGCAACTGAATAAAAGTTGAACAACAATAATTTGAATATTTCAGAAATGGTGTATATATGAAAAAATTTCCAAATAAAAAGAAAATAATAATTACAGCGGCTTGCGCTCTTGTTGTTGCCATTGCTGTAACAATTGTTGTTCCTGTGCTTATAAAACCGAAGTCAAAAAACAATATGTACGGGAACGCAACCATTGCAGAAGGCTTTAACAGACAAAATTTTGATGTGGTACTTGGTGAAAAAAACGAGTTTCTTTTTAATAGCAAGAATTCAACATTTGCAATAATTTCCTCAGAAGGAAAGACTGTTTTCTCTTCTCATAGCAAAGAGGCGGCAGACATCTCTCTTGCTGCTATACTTGACGTGCGACTCAGAGATAAAAAAGGCAATTCCTATTCAATGGATTCCTCTGCAAACAGTGTTTCTTTAGGATCCTTTGAGGTGGCGGATAAAACAAAATCTTCAGTTACTGTTTTATATAACCTTTACCCAAATAAAAAAGCAGCAAAAGCGGGCCAGCAAGAGGGTAAGGTTTATGCAGACATACCTGTTACTTTTTCTTTTAAGGGTGAAAAATTAAACGTATCAGTAGACGTAGGCGCAATAAAAATGCCCAAAAATTTCTTTTTAGAAAAAATTACGCTTTTACCAGGCTTGTTTTCTGTTGGCGCAGGAAACAAGAATACGTACTTTACAGTGCCTGATGGATGTGGTGCGCAAATCGACGCAAGTGTTGTTACCGGTAAAACACTTTCACTTGATCTGAATATGTATGGTGAAGACGTTTCTTTGACAGAGTACAAAGCAGGTGCAACTCTTCCGTTTTTTGCACTTACAAAAAATGGTGTATCTGTTAATGTTTTAGTTGAAAATGGCGACGCTTTATCCAGAATTGTGTGTAAAAGGTTTGAAACAGGTGGTGGATACCTTTACAACACCTTTGTAACAACGGCTTGTGGAGTTGTAAACAATAGGTTTGTTAAAGGGGAAGAGTACAAAGGCGTAGTTTCTCAATCATATATTTTCAACGACGCAAATGGTGACTATAACACCATAGCAGCACAGGTGAGAGATAATCTCAGTGAGCGTAATTACCTCAGCTCATCGTTAAATGGTAGCTTTAGTGATTTTCCGTTTTTCATAAATGTTGTTGGCAGTGTGGATGGTAAAACTGCACTTACAAGGTTTGAGGATGCAGCAGGAATAACAGCCCTTTTAAAATCACGAGGTGTGCGAAATATTGCCTTGCGTTTTTCTGGTTATGCAAAAAATGGTCTTGCTTCTACACCTGCTGAAACAGAAGAGTTTTCTAAAACTTTAGGTGGAGAAAATGGGTTTGTAAGTCTTATGGAAGATGTCAAAGAACAGGGTAACGAGCTTTTCTTTGATGCCAATATTTTAACGGGTAATTATCCTACTAAAAATATGATAAAAATATACAATGAAACCTCGCGTTTTGTCGGTTATTTACCTGCTGAATTCTCTTTGGCAAGTACTTCAAAAATCAAAGATAATACTGCAAAAACCTATAAAACAGTATCTGGCTACGAAACTGCTAACGTATGTCTGAATGATGCTTCAAAGTTGTTATATTCTGATTTTGTTGAAAAGCAAAACCGACAGTATATGCTTGAAGAAATCGTAGGTAAGGTAGGGGCATTAAGTGCTTCGGGAAGCCTTATGCTCGATTATCCTGCAGCGTATCTTCTCAAGCATTCGAACGCAGTGTTCTCGACGCCTAACGTTGCTTCATGTGACGGTGTTAACGGTGTTAAATCAGTTCCTGTTTTACAGATAGTTCTTCACGGAAGCGTGGTATACGGAAGTATGCCTATTAATCTTTCTAATTTATCTTTTGAAGACTCCTTGCTTAAGTGCGTTGAATTCGGTTGTGTGCCGTCATTCTTGTTTACTCATAGTGGTGACACGAACGTCAGCTACACGTCTTACGCAACACAGACAGCAAAGCTTTACTCTAAAGCGAAACAGCTTATGCCTGTTATGGGAATGAAAATTACCTCTCACCAAGAGGTTACTGAAGGTGTTTTTAAAATCACTTACGACTATTCAAAAATAGTTTACGTTAACTATAACCCTTCCTTAGTGGAAATTGATGGCGTTATGATCTCTGCAAAGGATTTTGTTATAATATAAATCAATCTCTCCGGGTTACTGACCGGAGAGATTTTTCTTTTATAATAATGTTATCTTTTTAACAAAAAGTAATTGCATTTTGTCGTATTTGTGATACAATGAGATGGTAAGTAATTCTAGAAAGGATGAATTCAATGGACTACAAAATGGAATTAACTCCCGAACAGTCAGCCATTCTTAATGGTGAAAAAGGGGAAGTAATGGCAAAGGTTATGAAAACCCTTGTTATGTACGGTGAAGCATTTGGTGCAACAAAGATGATTCCCGTTACAAGCGAAAAAGGTCACCTTGTTACAAGCTTCGGTCTTAAGGTTATGAGCCCTGTTTATGATCTTATGGATCAGCTTATTGAGGCAGGTATTACGTCAACACAGAAATTTTCTGTTGACCCAAAGCCTGTTGATCCAAAGGTTCCTTCAAACTTTGCAAAAAATCTTGTTTTTAACAAATTTATGTACACTAAGCAGGACAGCTACGACGAACAGCTCAGAAAGCTTGGTCTTGTAAGTGACGATGCTTATACATGTACCTGCTATATGGATGAGGTTGGTAACACACCCAAGAAGGGCGATATTCTCTCATGGGCAGAGTCAAGTGCGGTTGTTTATGCGAACTCAGTTCTCGGTGCTCGTTGTAACCGTAACTCCGGTATTATTGAGCTTTTCGGTTCAATCGTTGGTTGCGTGCCTTATTTCGGTCTTGTTACTGATGAAGGCAGAAAGGCAACCTGGGTTGTTGAAGTTAAAACAACAAAGAAGCCTGAAGCACAGATTCTCGGTAGTGCTATCGGTATGAAGGTAATGGAAGACGTTCCTTACGTTAAAGGTCTTACAGATTGGATCGGCACAGAGCTTGACGATGCTACAAAGGCATACCTCAAAGACTTTGGTGCTGCAACAGCATCAAATGGTGCAGTTGGTCTTTACCACATTGCAGGTCTTACACCTGAGGCAGTTGAACAGGGCGAAAGCATCATTGCAGAAAACGCCCAGGTTTACGTTATTGACGATGCGGAGCTTGAAAGAGTTTACAAGTCATACCCAATTATGTGGAAGAAGGTTGACAAAGCACCTCAGCTTTGCTTCATTGGTTGTCCACATCTTTCACTTCAGCAGCTTAAAGAGTGGACAGACAACGTTTGTGAAGGTCTTAAGAAAAGCGGCAAGAAGAAGGTTACAATTCCAACAGTATTTACAGCAGCTCCTGCAGTTTGCGACGAGTTCAACAAGACAGAGTACGCTGCAAAGCTTGCTGCAACTGGCGTAACACTCAGCTATATTTGTCCTCTTATGTATATGAATAACCCTCTTGCAAAAATGGGCAGAGTTATTACAAACTCAAACAAACTTCGTACATACACAACCTCTCGTTACTATACAAGCGATGAGATTCTTGACATAATCACAAAGGGGGCAAAATAAGATGAAAAAATTTAAAGGACGTCCCGTTGTACCGGGCACAGCAGAAGCAACAGCACTCGTTTCACACGGTGGTTTCAACACACTCGCTTCATTCCAGAATGCTCTCCAGTTCGATAAGGAAGAGGATAAAACAGCAAAATGTGGCGATCAGAACAACCCTGATATTTACAAAATGCCTATGGGTGGCTCTGCACTTTGCCTTCCTCAGACTATCGGTTCAACTACAGGTGGTATGGTTCTTTATTGTGCAAAGGTTCTTGGCAAATGCCCCGCTTGTATGCTCTTCTCTGAACATATCGACTCTCTTGCTGCTGCAGGCGCAATTCTTGGTGCTGTATGGACAGATACTCCCATGCCCACTATCGACTGCCTTGGCGAAAAGTCGGAGGCCAAGCGGTCTTAGGAAGACAACCACCTATCCCAAC
>JAZUPI010000041.1:0-20452 GCA_045605085.1 Acutalibacteraceae bacterium | reverse complement strand
TTCAAAGAAGCTGTTGTAATGCGACAGCTTATACCTCTATAGTGTAGGGATGGGGACCATTCTTCATAAAATAAAAGTTAGAGGATAGTATATTCCGTGGAATGTACTATCCTCTATTTTTAACTTTTATCGGAATGGTACCGGGTAGTTCTCTATCTGTTATTCTTCAGGTGGAAAGAACAAATTTTTAAAGAATGAAGAATAAATAATAATTAAAAAAAAATAAATCTTAAATTTTGCGAAGCCTATCCCTTTTTCGAAAAAGGGGGGACCGTTCTCGAATTAAGTTGCTGTTATGGTAAGTTGACCACGGGATATAAAATAATTGTAAAACAAAGTTTGAGCGGAACGGTGGGATATTCTTCGTTGAGTAGCAACGATTTCACCGAAGGTGAAACCCTCACTTAAATCGTACCGAAGGTACGACCTTTGTTATATAGTTATATACAACAATAAATTTGTTACAACTTTTTGCCTTACGGCAAAACAGCACCTTCGGTGCCGAGAATATCCCACCATTTCGCCCGAGCCTGAATGTGAAATTTAATATATCACCCGTAATATATTTAAACTAAAACAACAGTACCATTGTGAAATGGTCCCCCCTTTTTCGAAAAAGGGATAGGCTTCGCATAACTTTAGTTTTTCGATAAATTTAATTCCTGCGAAGCTCTGGTATCTGGCATCTGGTAACTGATATCTGGCATCTGGCATCTGGCATCCATAAACTATGTTTCACGTGAAACAAAAAAATAAAACCCAACAATTTGTTGGGCTTTATCTTTTGAATTACTTATTTACGCTTTGCAGCTTTCTTAGCTTCTTTTTTTGCTAATTTGTCGGCTTTGATTTTAGCATTTAAAGCAGCCTCTTCTTTTCTTTTTCTTTCTGCCTCAGCTGCTGCTTTTGCTAAAGCTTTTTCATGTCTTTCTTTAGACACTGCATACTGAGCATTGATATTATCGTAGTGGCTGTAGTTTTCTTTCTGTGTAAGAAGCTTTTCTGCATCAAGGTAAGGCTTAGCAGCACGTGCGAAGTCTGCCTGATGGTCGCTTTCTGCTTTAGTTGCTTTACGTGCAGCCTTAAGCTCTGCCTGATATTTTTTGATTTTTGCTTTAAGATCATCTACTGCACGAGCATTCTTTTCATTTGCGTTCTTTGAAAATGCCTTGTTTGCATCTCTGACAGCAAGGTGAAGCTCTTTAAGCTTTGCTTCAAGCATATCTTCTTTTTCAAAGCACTTTTCAAGGTCTGCATATTTTGGCTGAACAAATTCTGCATCCTTAAAGTTCTTAGCAATAGTCTTACAAGCAGAAACCTTGTTCTTTGCCATTTCGATTGCTGCTTTACGAACAATCTTTTGTTCTTTAGTGTCCTTAGCCATTGATCTTGCTTCGCCAAGCTCTGCTGTAGCTTCAGCGACAGAGGTGTTGTAAAGACCGTTAAGACCTGCATTAACAATTTCACGGCTCTTTTCAACTCTGTACTTGAATTCTTCTGTTTCGAACTTGTTAAGCTCATCGCAAACGAATTTAGCAATATCAATTTCCTCGTTGTATTCAAGTTTTTCTTTATATGCTTTCTTAGCCTGTTTGCGTTCTTCCTTGTCTTTTATAGATTTATAATCCTTTTTGCTTACGTCAACAGGGGAAGCGTTACACATTTCGCGTGATTTGTGGATAATGTCTACTGCTTCAACAAGTGTGCCGTCCTCAAGAACGTTGTTGCCGTAGTCTTCGAACATAGCACGTATTTTAAGAACACGAACAACAGATTTCTGCTTCTTTTCGTTGAAGTCGTACCAGAAGTATGGAATAACGTTCATTAATGCACCGAAAGCAGAAAGAACAATGAGAAGCTGAAGAAGGTCTGTGAGAATAACAGGGTCATAAAGGGCAGAGTACGGGTTAGAGTAGTTGTCTTGTCCGTTTGCTAACTGGTCAGCAAGAATTTCACCAACTGTCTTACCATCACCAAGAACTCTGTTAAGAATTTCAGGTTTTGCAGTTACAAGCTTTGCGTTTGTGTCTGTAATGCCGTTCTTTTCGTAAACAACAGGAAGAACTGCAGAGAAAGCAAGATTCAATACAGTACCGATTGTTGCAACTGCTGCGAACATACCGTCGATTCTTTCACCTGTTTTGTATTGCTGGTAGTCACGGATATCTGCCTGAACAGCTGGGTTAAGAATATGTGCAAAGGAGCCCATAAGAGCATTAAAGTACATACAGCCCATAACAAGCCAAATTAAAACATTAGCAACGTCCTGAACGAGAGGAAGAAGCATAAGGATAAATAATATGTTAAAGGCGTTTGTTACAATAAGAACTGCCTTTTTACCCCATTTTCTGATACAGAACGGAGCAAGAATCATACCCCAAAGGGATGCATTACCATAAACGGTGACAATTATACCATATTCGGTACCTGAGCAAGCACCTGCATAGTTGTAAAGCCATGCAAGGATGTTAAGGAATGAAGCCTCAAGGAATCCAAGCCATCCTGCAAGGGAGATAATCCAGAAATACTTGTTCTTTGCAACAGCTTTAAGAGCGTCAAAGAATCTGATCTGAACAACGTGGGTTTTAGCTTGAACAATCTTTTCTTCTGTATGCTTATAAACAACCATACAAAGAAGAAGACCACCAACGGTGAGAATAGGGTATAAGAAACGGTAAACTCGGATATCTGTAGAGTTTGTGTGGAATAAGTGCTGAGCAATAATAGGAGTTAAAAGGTTAACAACTGTAGGAGCAAAAGAATAAACAACACTCTTTATGGATGCTACGTCTGTACGCTCCTGTGTATTTGGTGAAAGAACGTGAATAAGGTTTTCGTATGCGTCGTAGAAGAAGTAATAGAAGAAGTGTATAATAAGGTTAAGGACCATAACAATTGCACACTTTGCAACGTATGCAATTTCCTTACCAAAAATCATACCTTCACCGAGCCATACGGGAAGATTACTGTACGGGAACCATACTGTTAAAATACATGCAATTGCAGAAGGAATTGCCATTGTAACAATATATGGTCTGTATTTACCTGCCTTGTTTCGTGTGTTGTCGATGATGTTAGCACGTACACCTGTAAGGAAGATGTTTGCAACAACTGCAATAAGGTACATTATGTACATATCGGTAGGGCCGATACCTAAAGCACTTGAAAGCAAAACGTTGTTTGATGAAAGCAAACAAGCAGAGCCCATAGTAATAATCATATAGGCACCAATACCACCACCTGAGTAGGCGGCAATTTCCTTAAAGGTCATGTAACGACCTGCCATTGGGGTTTTCCAATAGGTTTTTACCTTAGAAATACCATCAACAGCCAACTGTTTAATAGACATAAACTCTCTCCTTCGGAGTGGGCAAACACTCTTGCACCACTACATAAAAATAGATAATATCATAATACCATATAAAGTAAAATACTTCAAGAAATATATTTCGAAAAAAGAAATATAAGAAAACTTTGGTGAAATGCACAACATAAAATATTATTTAATGTGCAAATCGTCAATCATTTTAATGAAATATAAAAATAAACCCCATTCCGACCTATAGTCTGAATGGGATGTGTTGTTTTTATTATTCGAACAGAAACCTTTTAACGGTGTTAATGTAATCCTTGGCTCTTACAGCGCTTGTGCTTTCTGCAAAAATTCTTAAAAGAGGCTCTGTACCTGAGAAACGGCAGATAACGAAACCATCTTTAAAATAAACCTTGCAGCCGTCCTTGTAGCTGACTTTTACAACCTCATCGCTGAATTCGGGAAGTCGTTTGTCCTTAAAGATAATCTTTTCGACTGCTTTTTTCATTTCAAGGTCAAAGGTCATATCATCTTCAACCATGACGAAGTCACCAAATTCCTTGTGGAGCTTGCTGATCATCTGTGAAGGTGTCTGACCGGTTACACTTACCATTTCAGCAAAAAGGGAAGCAGCATAAACAGAATCTTTACCATGTATGTGACCTCTTACGGTAAGACCACCAGAGCTTTCGCCACCTAAAACGGCATCAACCTCGTCGATTTTTGAAGAAATATATTTGAAGCCAACAGGCACCTCATAGCATTTCTCGCCAAAGCTTTCTGCAATCTTATCAAGCATATGGGTTGTTGCAATGTTTCTTACAACAGGACCCTTCCAGCCCTTGTATTTAACAAGGTAATAGTAAAGAAGACACAAGGTTTCATTTGCGTTTATGTATTTACCGTTGGAATCGATAATACCAAGTCTGTCACCATCACCATCCATTGCAATACCCAAGTCGTATTTGCCGTTAAGGACGCTGTTTTTAAGTGCAAAAAGACTTTTTTCAGATGGTGCAGGCATAACGCCCCCGAAGTAAGCGTCTTTATTTGTGTTGATTGTGTCAATAGTACACCTTGCTGTATGGAATATAACCAACAATGGATATGTACCTGAGCCGTGCATAGAGTCAAAAACAACTCTTAAGCCACGCTTTCTTAAAGCCTGAACGTCAAGAAGGTTAAGAATATCGTCAAGGAAGTTGTTAAAAGGATTGTCAAGAAGCTGAACAAGACCCATTTTTTTTGCTTCGTTAAACTCAAGGTATTTAACCTCGGTAACTTTTTTGATAAGCTTTTCGAGTTTTTTAGTAACTTCAACAGAAGCGTCCCTGCCTTCTTCTGTGAAGAGCTTTATTCCGTTATATGACGCAGGGTTATGACTTGCTGTGATTTCTATACCGAAATGAAGATTTTCAAACTTAACAGTATGCATAACCAGTGGGGTAGGAGCAGAACGTTCCATAATCCAGACAGTAATTCCGTTATATGCAAGAACCTCAGCAACCCACCTTGCTGCTTTCTCTGAAAGGAAGCGTCTGTCGTAGCCGATAATTACAGGCTTGTCTGTTTTATTCTGCTCTTTCATAAGTAAGCATATACCCATTGCAACACGTCTTACGTTCTGAAGAGTAAAATCTTCACCGATTACTGCTCGCCAGCCACCTGTACCGAAAATGATTTCATCCATGGTCCGTCTCTCCTTTTTAATTATGTTTAATTTCGGTTCTATTGTAACATATAAAAACTACAAAATCTTATAAAATCGGTTGTTACTTTTATAATTTTGGTTGCTTTCTTCTTTAAAATAAATTACAATGGTAATGGTGATGGTTTATGGAATATACAAAAACTATATTAGATTGTCCTGTAAATGTAGATGGAATTTACACCGTACACTACTTTGAGTATGCTAAGGATTTTGCATATTCGGGGGAAGTGCACGATTTCTGGGAGCTTGTTTACGCAGATAAAAAGAATCTTTTAATTACTGCAGGTGCACAGGAAATTGAGCTTGAAGCAGGTCAGATGTATTTGCACAAGCCAAACGAATTTCATAACATACGCTGTGACGGTAAAAGGGCAGCCAACTCTGTAATTATTTCGTTTGACTGCAGCACACCCGAGTTAATTAATGTCTCAGGTAAGGTAATTACACTTGGTGAAAAGGAAAGGGCACTTATCGGCACCGTTGTAAAGGAAGCCTCGTCATCCTTTGCTACGCCGTTGGGTAACCCATATACAAGTGTAATGGAGCTTGCAGAAAATGGTGGCTTTGGCTGTCAGCAGATGATTCGTCTTAGTGTTGAGCAGCTGCTTATCAGACTTATCAGAAAAAATATTGATATACCACCTGTAAAAATAAATAAAAGCACGGATTTACTTGCAGAGATTACGGAATATCTGTCTGCCAACACGGAAAAACGTATAGGATTCAACGACGTGCTTAAGGAATTTAACCTTTCTCCCTCGGTTGTTAAGAAGATTTTCCGTGAGCATATGGGTTGTGGAGTTATGGATTACTTTACACGTCTTAAAATAGACAGGGCAAAGGAAATGATTCGTGAAGAAAACTACACCTTTACGGAAATAGCCGAAAGGCTAGGATTTAACAATTCACAGTATTTTACGACAGTATTTAAACGTGTTTCAGGTATGACACCTACGGAATATGCAAAGGTTGTTGTACGTTATTAATTTGTGGAGGAAAAAATGAATATAGTTTTAATTGGTATGCCGGGTTGTGGCAAAAGCACAGTTGGTGTTTTACTTGCAAAGAGTATTCTTGCAGGATTTGTAGACACCGACCTTATAATTCAGAATAAATATAAAAAAAGTCTTTGCGAAATTATAAATGATGAGGGGCTTGAGGGTTTTAAGGAAAAGGAAAACAAGGTCCTTGCAGAGCTGAAGGCAGAAAATTCCGTTATTGCTACAGGTGGCAGCGCAGTTTACTGCCCTGAAGGAATGGAAAACCTGAAAAAAGACGGACAGATTGTATATCTTAAGCTTTCACCTGAAGAAATTAAAAGCAGAATAAAGAATATTACTACACGTGGTATTGCTATGAAAGAGGGTACAACCATAGAGCAGTTGTACGAAGAAAGAGCCAGTCTTTATGAGAAGTATTCAGATATTATAATAAATTGCGAAAAAACAACACCGGAAAAGTGTGTTGACAAGGTAATTGAGGAGTTGAAAAATGAATAGCGAACGCAGATCAATAATAATTGAAAACGTAAAAAAATTTAAAATAAAAAACTTTATAATGCTGACAATAGCAGGTATAATCAACGCATTTGGCGTCACTGTGTTTCTTAATCCTGTAAACCTGTACGACAGTGGTATTTCGGGAACATCTATGCTTCTTGCAGAGGTAACGCCACCACAGCTTACCTTGTCAATTTTTCTTTTGGTCCTAAATATTCCCTTGTTCATTTACGGTACCAAAAAGCAAGGCGTTCACTTTACTTTTTACGCTGTTTATACAGTTTTCATATATTCACTTTTTGCATACTTGATAACGGATGTTTTTCCTATAGACGTCAGCTTTGCTTCACCACTTGCAGGCTCCGACCTTTTGCTGTGCGCGCTTTTCGGAGGTATGATTTCAGGCGTGGGCAGTGGTATTGCAATCCGTTTCGGTGGCGCTATGGATGGAATAGAGGTTATGGCTGTAATATTTGCAAAAAAGCTTGGTGTTACAGTAGGTACCTTTGTTATGGCGTACAACGTAGTACTTTACGTTATTTGTGGTCTTGTTCTTAAAAGCTGGATTTTACCCCTTTACTCAATAGTGGCATATATGGCAGCACTAAAAACTGTTGACTACATTGTTGAAGGCTTTGACAGAGCAAAGTGCGCTATGATTATTACTACAGAGCCTGACGATGTGTGTGCCGTGCTTTCGTATTATTTTGAAACAGGCTCAACAAAAATTGAGGTTGTTGGTGGATACTCAAATAAACCTAAAACAATGGTTTACTTTATTGTCAACCGTTTTCAGGTGGCAAGGCTACGCGAAATAGTCCACGAAACAGACCCACATGCATACATTACAATATCTGAAGTAGCTGACGTATTTAAAAAAGAAAAAATAGATTAAAAAAAATCTCCCTCATCCGAGGGAGATTTTTCAATTAGGAGTTAGGAGTAAGGAGTTTCGGAACGCTACGCGTTGATTATAAAGCTTCGCGGAAATTAGATTTATAGATAAGTTAAAGTTATGAGAAACTCTGGTAACTGGCATCTGGCATCTGGCGACTGGCAGCTTTTACAATCGCAACGCAGTTCCGATACTTTGCACTTAGCATTTTATTACAGCTACCTTACCACCTGTTTTCTACGTACTCGCAGAAGGTGAAAAGGTCGTCTATTACAATTTTTGTGCCGTCATCAAGGGTAACGTCACCACTCCAGTTACCAAAAATCTGGTGGCAGTTCATTCTGCCGATTTTAAAGTCAACGTCTGTGTGGTTGTCTAGAGTTGGCTTCATTACCATGTTGAATCTGCCGTCCTCGGAAATAAACTTCCACTCCTCAAGGTATCTGTCCTTGGGGAATTTTTCTACGTCAACGGCACCTATTTTATGTACCTTGCCGTCGAAGAAAATGCAGGTTTCCGTTGCATTTGACTCGTCACCGATTGCCCAGGTGATTTCAAAGCCGAAAAGGTGCTTTTCACCCTTTTCGTCAGTAATATATTTGTTACCACTGCCCCAATACCATACCATTTTATGCACGGTGTTTACTCTGCCCCAGTCAAGTGTGCAGAAGGAATTTTCTTTTGTGAATTTGTAGGTGTAGTCACCGAATTTAAACTCACCCTCACAAGGCATACACATCTGCTTTGTGGTCATAAAGTACTTTGTATCGTTGCCCTCGAAAGGGAAAATTGTTGTAATATTTTCAAGACCTTCGGGAATATCCATTGAAACGTTAACCTCTACAGGCTTACCCTTGTAAGTGCCCTTGTACCAGAGTGTTCTTTCTGTTTCTTTGGTGTCAAAATCGAACTCTGTTTTGCCGATTTTGTCTTTGTATCTGTTAGGTACGTCTCCCTTTGCAGGTGGTACGTGCTTGTTTGCACCTAAAAAATACTGAATAGAGTCGCAGATAACCTCACCTGTTTTAACGTTTGTAAGCTTAGCAGCAACATAACCACCAAGGTTGATGTTTGCAAAGCTAACAAGAATCTGCATTTCGTCGCCAACAAGAATGTTGTAAAAATCCCATTCCTTACGACTCATAATACCTGTTTTTACAAGATTTCTGTCATAAGTGAAATGGTTGCGCCTTGCCCAACCCTTTGCATTCAACGTGCCGTCTGCATTAAGAAGGGGAGTTTCGGTAGTATATTCGGTCTGCTTTGACTTTTCCTTCCATTCTGTAAAGCTTTTGTATGTTCTTGGTAATTCCTTGCTCACAAAATCACTCCTTAGATTTGGTTTGAGTTAATTATATAGGAAAAATATGAGAAATGCAAATAGCAAATTCCGTGTCTGCGACAATATCGTAGTTCATGATTATGGCAGTGTTGATTTGAAGGTAGTCTATTCAACATTGGTTGATGATGTTCCTGAATTGATAGAATTGTTTGAAAAATAAGGATTGAAAAAAGCTTCTTAAAATCGTATTATTTTCAATATAAATCAAAATATGTGGGTCATAACGTAATGTTATGAACCCACTTTTTGCATATTGTTATTCAAGTTTTTATTGACAGTAAAATGCCAGTACCAAAAAACAAATTCCCATGATAAGGTAAAGCGTACCCATTATCCACTCATTTATTCCCTTAAATTTATGTGGGTAAGCATGACGAGGAAACCATTTTACATACACAAAAACCGTTTTAGGAGGTAAACGTCGCTTTGTTCGAATTTCTCTGGAATATTTATATGTTTTGTTTTTAACCTCATATGTGTAAACGTACTTGGTAAGAACAGGAATTACAAAATGACGTCCGGGTGTGTTTCTATGTATGTTGGTTTTAGTTAAAACTCCTATGGCTTTACAATGAAATTTCGGAAAAAGTCCAAGAACGGCAATCAGCATATTCCATAAACCAAGTACAGTGAAAACACCGGCAAAGATGATTATAAATTCCATATGAGTTACCTCGATAAATAATTGCGATTAATAATAGTGTTATATTATATCGACATTCAATAATAAGCTTACAAAAGAACAGGAAAATTGCGGATTCACTAGTACCTGATGGTTACAAGACCTGGGTGATAAGCCACAAACCCAGTAGAATCAAGGGTTTTGCTTTTCAATTTCTGTTTTCATTCTATTTTTTTATATATCGTTGGTTTCGGCTATTAGGTTTATCGGGTTGAGTCATAATAACAAAACCGTCACTGATTGCAGGATTAAGATAATTCTTTCTCAACGCTTCTTTTGATTTTAATCCCAAAAGAGATAAAATTTCATTTGCAGTATATGGTGTATCAAATTCCATTACATTAAGGAGCTTTGTAACATATTCGGAAATGTTGCTTCCCGGCGAAGTGATAGAACTGCCAACTTCATCAAGAATTGCATTTATCTGTTCTAATATAAATTCAATAAATGCTGTACTTGTTCCGTCTATATGGCATTTTGAAATTGCATCATAATAACCACTTTGGAATTTTTCTATCTGGCTTTCTATAGGGATGAATTCAAAAATCGGTTGCCATTTTGCAAGAATTGCAGAATGCCAGAGTCTTGCCATTCTTCCGTTACCATCTGTAAATGGATGAATAAAAACAAATTCATAATGAAAGACGGCACCAAGAATTAAAGGGTGAACGGTATCTTTATTTTTTCTCATCCAACTGAATAAGCTTTCCATTTGTTCAGGAACAAATTTTGCAGGTGGCGCCATAAATATGCATTTATCCCCTGCAAAAACACCTTCTTCACCAAGGCGGAAGTCACCACTCATATCCACAAGATATTTTGTCATAATCCCGTGAAGGCGTTTCAATTCTTTAATGCTATATACATCAACAGTTGATATTTCCTCATAAGCAGCATATGCATTTTTTACCTCTTGGATTTCTTTTTCTGCACCAAGCACTGTTTTGCCGTTAATAACATCCTTAACTTCACCCAATGAAAGAGAGTTAGCCTCAATTGCAAGGGATGAATGTATAGATTTGATTTTATTGTTTTTCCTCAAATGTGGTTTTGAATCAAGATTACTGCGTTCTGTAACTCTGCCGATTTTTTCTGAAATTGATGCAACAAAGCTCAGAATTTTATCTGTAATCTCGTATGGTGGTGTGTAACCTGACATAAAAACACTCCATTTAACTTGCTTATTATCTTGCTTATTATCTTACCACATTTGGTGTGAAATATCAATAATTTAATGTGAGTATTAATTATTTGCTCTTTTGTCAAAAAATTGTACTGCTATAAACAAAGAAAACAGCAGTGGCAAAAATCCCTGCTTTAGCCGGGGGCAAGCAGAGCAGTCGGTTATCCGCCGACCGCAAACTACGGGCAGTAGCCCGAACCCACTTTAGTGATAAAGGACGGATTCAAGACACTATCTGTTTTACGACAACAAAAAACCGAAGACCACGCTATTGTGTGAACTTCGGTTTTGGTACGAGTATTAATGAGGAGTTTTTTAAAACAACAAAGAATATATTCTAAACTGTCAAAAAACAAGAAAGGAAATGGGGAGAGTTACTTTGAATAAACACAACTGCCAGCAATACCCTCTATTTTAACATTTTTCACATCCTCGTAATCAAATAATGAAAACTGCCAATCACTACAAGTATCAAGATAATTAAAGGCTTTATGTAAAATTTTGTATCGGATATCATCATCTGTATCAGGAGTCATTTTTATAACAAATGCACTTGTGAAATAGTTGTCGGTTATTGTTTTTCTTACAAGATAAATTTTTTCTATGTTTTCGCTACACTCAGATGTGATATGTTCAAGTATATCTTCAAGCATGCCTTCCGGAAGAACTTCAGTTGAAAGCTTGTCTTTTTTATTAAGAACATTGGCTTCGGAGTAGATTTCATTTTCCTGTGCCAAGGCAATTGCACGTTCACGATAAATTTCCAATTGATCTTCCTGTCCTGTAAGGCAACAGAAACGACCTATTACCTCAAGACCTTCATCAATATAGTTGTGATTTGTTTCAATAGCCTTGTAAATATAGTCTATACCGGTTTTATCAAATGAATGTAACAAAAAGCAACCCTTCATAAAGTGTGCGTAGCACGAACCAACATCATCAAGAATTTTGATGGCATTTTCACATAATTCCAAAGCTTCGGTGTTTCTGCCCAAACGGCGCAAGGCATCACATACATCGCTGTATTCTTCTGCAATTATGTGTCTGCCGTTATTCTCCCATTTTTCAACCAATTCTTTTGATTCGGTGTAATAGTATTTACGGCATTCCTCATAAGACTCCTTGCTTTGCTGGGCAATTAACGAACTTACATATTCAATGGCTTTTTTACACTCCGAAACATATTCCTTTGAACTTTCGGGATACAAGATTCTAAGTTCATTTACTCCCAGACTTTCAAGTCGCATTTTTAAAGTGGGGTGTGTAGCACTGCGTGAAAGTATTTCTTTGTTTATAAGCTCGTTCCATTTTTCAGCGTTAAGTTGTATTGCTTTCTTGAATTTTATCACTTCATTGTTCAGTGAATTAGTGTCGTATTCCTCTGATAGCATATTGCAAGGCGTGTCGTAGGAGCCTTTTTCCCAATCGTAAAGCTCATAATATTTGATTTTTACCAATGAGGAGGCTGCAATTTCATTGTTGCCGTATATCGACATAGCCTCATCTGCAGCACGTTCGCGAACCAATGAAACTGCATATAAATATAATTTGTAATGCACATTAAAATAAACATCAATGAAAGTGAACAGATGCCTTGTGATGCTTGAATAAGTATTTGTTATACTATTGTTGTGAATATCACATATATACTGGTAGTAGTCATTAATTTTTTCACGGTTAACTTCATCTTTTATGTGGGAGAATTCATGGAGCAAAACACAATACAATTCATCTTCTGATAATACATTGAGTAAAAGTGCACCTAGCTGAATTGAATTTGTGTTATTTATATTGGCAGAGCCCGCATTGAAATCATCAAGTATTGCAATTTTAATTTTTGTTGTGCAGCCTGTTGCAACTGCAGCTTTTTTTGCTAAATCGTAGAGGACAGGGTAATCTTTTTCAGAAACATAAGTTTTATCCTCTTCAAAAATCTTTTCAGGTGTTTTAAGTCGTATTCTTAATGTAGCACCTGAAATAATCATAAAGCAAACGAATAACGGGGCAACAGAATCACCACCATCACTGATAACACCCAAGAAAAATGCTGCAACAAAAGCACAAACAGCCAAAAGCACACTATAAAAATCGTTAAGTCGGATAAGTGCTTTCAGAAAGGACAACTTTTTGGTTATGGTTTCTTCGGGATTATCACGGTGTGCAAGCCAGTATTGTTGGTTTTCGGCAATAGATTTTTGCTTTAATTTTTTGACATAAATGTGATTTGCTATAACATTTATTATTAAAAATAAAATCGGTAAAAGCAATGTAGACATAGCGATAATACCAATTATGTTTTCCGATAAAGTCTTAAATAAATTTTTTGCAAAAATACCGCCAAACATAGTTGCAGTTATTACTACAAAAGATGCAACAGTAAGTGCAACTCTGCGTTTGTCAACGGGCATTTTTATATTGCTTTGAACTTTGGTATTGTTTTGGTTAACAAGCTTTTGTGCATTGACGATAAAAAATATAATAGCCGTCACCGTTAACAGTTCAACCACTAAAAAGCCTACAAAAATCATTTTATCTGTATCGGTAAAATCCGAAATTTCGCGACCACCTGTAAGAGCTACAGTAACAAAAATCCACACAAACATAAGTACAGTGGCAATAATTGTGGGAATAAAATATTTCCTGTTTTCCTTGTTCATAATATCCTCCATGGAATATGCTAAATATTTTTATTTAGTTTTGTGCTCATGTTCAATAAGTCTATTTTATAGAATTATTGTATCACAATGACTACACTTAAATCAACCTGGATATATATCCTTGTACTTTAAGTTTCAGTGTACGAATTTTTATAAAATTTTTATATATAGGAAGTGAAAATAATCGAGGCATAAGTTTTAGCAAGCATTAAATATGTTCATATAATTTTCGCTTGTTAGGAACTATTTTAAAACCCGCAAAAAAATGACACTCCAAAAGGAATGTGATAACACATAAAACAAGAAAATATATACAAAACTCTATTTTAATCAAAAAAATGAGTATTCACAGGACAAATCCTTTATGAATACTCAAATATGGTGCGGGAAAAGGGACTTGAACCCTCAAGAACTTACGTTCATATGAACCTGAATCATACGCGTCTGCCAGTTCCGCCATCCCCGCATATTAACTTTTTAGCGTGATTTTAATCACTATTTTATCATTGGCTTTTGCACTTTTCAAGACCTTACACTTAGGATAGGTTACCTGAACCATACGTGTTTGCCATTTCGCCACTTCTGCATATTAAATTTATTATTGCATTCAATAACTTGGATATTTTACCACAATAGCAATACAGTGTCAATTATAAAACCACATAAAAAACTTACGGCATATGACGAAAAACGTCGTATGCCGTGTGAGATTTATATTTCTATAGCTTTACCACCATTTTCCCTTGATTTGTCTGCAAGGAAAATAATTTTATGACCCATGACAGAGTTGTGAATAGACGTACAGGATACAGATGGCTCTTCGTTACCTATGAACTTAACAAAATCTTCCATCAGGCCTGTGTCGCCACCACCGTGTCCCTCATCTGGTACGTGGGAAAGGTCTATGTGAGTTTCGTCAAAATATGTAGTTGGAGTTGGATTTATTACCTTAAGGTTAACAAACTTATTCTCCATTTCGGCATAAATTTCACCCTTTGTACCTATAACACGAAGTGTTCTGATGCTTTCTGCACAACCACCTGTAAGGTTATGGGTACCTGTTGCGCCACTTGCGAAGTTTACTAGTACGCTCTGGTGGTCAACAACGTCGTTGCCACACTTGTAAATACATTTACCGTAGTCGCTTTTCAAGAGGCTGTTTTTATAATCCTCATACGTAGGATTTTTTATGTGCTCGATGTCACGCCAGATGTATACTTCCCAGTTATTTGGGTGGTCAAGATAGAGGCGTTTAGCACTATAACGGCAGGTATCTACCAATGGACAATCCACAAGGCAACGTGTACCTGCATTTTCAGGTGCATTTTCCTCTCTGAACTGGAAGCGTGTACCTACGGAAGAAACGGAAACAGGCTTATCGTCACCCATTAACCATGTCATAATATCTAAATCGTGACAGCACTTTGCAAGAAGCATAGACGTATGACATTTTTTAGTGCTTCCCCACTTGCCCCTTACAAAAGAAGTGGAAAGGTGGTGGTAGCTTACGTTTTCTACTGTCTGAATATTTAAAACGTCACCGATTTTGCCATCAACAATAAGATTTTTAACAGTAAGGTAAACCTTATTGTACCTTAAAACGTGGCAAATCATAACCTTATTTTTGTGTTCGTTAACAACGTCAATAAGTCTTTGCATTTCCTCATCGTTTACTGCAAAAGGCTTTTCCAAGAGCATATCGTACCCCACTTTAAGAAGTGGAATAGCAGTTTCAACGTGTTGCTCGTCCATTGTGCCGTTAATTACGGCATCAGCAAACTTTGGAGCTTTTGCAAGGTCTTCTGCACTTGTAAAAACGTGCTCTGACGGAATATTGAACATATCGCGAACAGTTTCTCTGCGAAAATCATCCAATTCAGCAACGCCCACGATTTTTAATTCTTCAGGATGTTTTTCTGCATACTCGGCATAAGCCATCGAACGATGACCTGCACCAAGAATTATTGCAGTAATAGGTTTGTTTGCCATACCATTCACTCTAATCACAAAGATTTTTTGCCATTATTATACCATTGAGCTTTTTTGAAGCTACAATGGTTTTGAAATTTAATCGTTTGTAAAAACGGATTGCACCGTCATTGTCGGCAGATGCTGTAAGCATAACGCCCTTGATGTTGCGTTTTTTGAGCTCTGTCAACAGGGTATCAATAAGCTTTGCGCCGTAACCCATATTCTGATACTCGTCTAAAATATCAATATGTAAATGGGCAGGGTACTTTCTGCCGAAAAGCCTGTAGGGAATAGGTAAAACCATAGCCATTAAGCCGTTTTCTTTACGGATTTTATAAATAATCGGAGCGTATTTTTTTATGAAAAGCTTACTGAAGCGTTTGTAGTCAGGCTCACAAAGAATATATCCCACGGCTTTGTCGTTGTCATCTGCCAGAACAAAGCATATGTCTGTACACTCACACACGTAGTAGGTTGAAAAGGTTTTTGCAGCTGCAAGTCCTATTTTCTCGTTTTCACGAGCGTCTGTACCGGCAGTCATACGGCACACGTACTCAATGTTTGGTAGGTCATTCATACGGGCAGGTCTTATTGTAGCCATTATTTTTTACCCTTTTTCACAATACGTTCCTTAGAGCCGTCGGGACGTACAATTATTGTAGATTCAAGCTGACATTCCAAGGACTGTCTGAAGGCTTTAACGTATTCGGCACGAAGAGCCTTTTGTTCAACCTTCTCTTCGTCGGTAAGTCCTTCTGTTTTGGACTTGCGTGCAAGCTCATTTATTCTGTTAATCTGTTCCTGAGTTATCATAAAAAGTCCTCGTTTTTTCAGAAATTATCAAAAATTACAACGAGCATTATATTATAAAAATATAATAAAGTCAATCAGTTAATAAGAGTAAAAATCAAGAATATTTTTACATACCCTTACATGCAAAATCCTGCCATGCGCCGTCGGTGGAAAGCTGACCACCATCTTTGAAAATTGCCTTTGCAGAATCGTCGTTTTTAAGCCATGCATCAAACCATTTTATTGCATAGCCAGAGTACGTCTGTGGACTTGTAGAGCAGGTCGTGTGTATGCCGTCTGCAAGACAAACGTAAACTGCAGGTCCCTTGCATGCGTCATATGCAGGAACAATCCACCTTTGGGCGCTTACAATCAAGTCCTTTGCACCTGCAAAGAAAAGGGTAGGGGTTGAAAGAATTTCCGCCTCTTCAACAAAGTTACTACCTGCAAGAGAAATTGCACAAACAATTCTTGAATCCTTTGCAGCAGCGTTAACTGAGCTTCTGCCACCCTGGGAATGACCTGCAACTGCAAGCTTGTCTGTTTTTACCTTATTGTAAAGTACACTATCAGGATTACTGTTTTCAGAAATCACAAAATCCAAAGAGGAAATCTGTGCAGTGCCGTCTGCAGACATTGTTTCTGTGTTTGCAACAACAATGTAGCCACCCTGGGCAATTTCTTTAATAAGATTTTCGTAAATTGTGTAAGAAAAGCCTGTGCCGTTTGCCCACGCAATTACAGGAAGTGGTTGGTTGTCTGCGTTTATGCTGTTAGGATAGAAAACTGCTTGCTCGACACCTGCGTAGGATGAAACGTACTTTCCTACGCCTGTTGTTTCCACAGGAGCCTCTGTTGGAGCCTGAGTAGGAGCTTCTGTTGGAGCTTCTGTAGGCATCTCGGTAGTAGTTTCAGTTGGTGCAACGGTTGTAGCTTCTGTAGATGCAGCTGTTGGCGCTTGAGTAGGAGCCTCAGTAGGTGCCTGGGTAGGCGCTTCTGTCTGATATTCAGTTACAGGTGGTTGCTCAACGCTTTCAAAAACTGTTTCTACAGGCACGTTGCTTGTGGGTTGAGTAGTTGTTTCGTCATCTGTGCTTTTTCCACAACCCACAAATGACAATACAATTGCAAGAACTAAAAAAATCGAAATAAAAATTTTGCCGTTTTTCATAATAATCTCCTCAAGTCTTCAATTATTAAATATGGTCAGGGTATCTTTCAATTGTTATTTTGCCGTCTGCAACGTGCATTTTAGCAATTCTTGCATTTCTTCTGTCACCACAAAGACCGTCTTCCTCAGTGTTACGTGCGTGGTAAACGCAATAATACTGACCATCTACCTTAATTACGCTGTTGTGACCTGTGCCTTCTTCCCAATCGTTACTTCTGAGAAGAGGTGCATATGTATTACTGTCGGGCATTTTCCGGAATTCAACCTTTGTTAAATCCTGCTCAGTAGTTTTTGCAGCAGCGTAGCCTACGAAATAAGTTTCATCCTCGTATCTGCCACCACTGTACATAAGGTACTGCCATTCACCCTCCCGGAACCAGTAAGCACCCTCAAGAGTATGCCAGTGCTGACCCTCTTTGTATCTGTTACGACAGAAAATTTCCTCATCGATTGAAGGTGAAAGCACAACTGTAGGCTCCCCCTCAAGTGTATAAGGGTCTTTCATTTTCTGTACAACAATATGTGTACCTATTCTGTCACCCTCAAAGATATTTGGTGAATAGAAAAGGAAAAGTCCTGCATCTGTTTTAACAATATGTGAGTCAATGCTGAATGGATGTGCAATCTGACCTGCAAGAGTGAAGGGGCCCATAGGGTTATCACTTACTGCAACGTGCATTGCCTGGTGGTGACCACCCTGGTCAGGCACATCCTCGTAAAATTCAAATGAAAAATACATATAGAACTTACCGTCAAGGTAAATAACTGACGGAGCCCAGAAATGATCTCTTCCCTCAAGGGTGAAAATCTGACCTTCAAATTTCCAATCACCTAAAAGAGTATCGCAGGAATAGCCGTAAAGACCGTCATCACCTGTAGTATAAATATAAAATTTACCATCGTGCTCAATAATATAAGGGTCTGCCTGACCGATGTAATTATCCTTGTCGATTTTCAGTAATTGCATATATACATCCTCCTTGGGGAATTAAAAATTTAAAATTCAAAATACAAAATTTACTTTCTCTTACCTCTACGGTTAGCGGGTTTTCCGTTACGTGACTGTACGGTTGGCTTCTTTTTCTTTGCCTGTTCAACTCTGTCTTTGTAGGATGGTTTCACAAGGCACTTTTTGTCATAGCCGATAAGGTCTTCCCTGTGACATTTTTTAAGGGCAACCCTTACAAGATCTGCATTTTTAGGGTCTGCACATTGCAAAAGTGCTCGTTGCATTCGTTTTTCTTCAGTTGTTTTAGGCACGTACACGTTTTTCATTGTAAATGGGTCAATACCTGTGTAGAACATAACTGTTGAAGCCGTACCCGGTGTAGGATAGAAGTCTTGAACCTGTTCGGGATTGTAGTTCCAACGTTTAATATATTCAGCAAGCTTAACAGCATCCGAAAGTGTGCTACCCGGGTGGCTACTCATAAGGTAAGGTACAAGATACTGTTCAAGACCAAAGCTTTTGGTAAGCTCGAAATATCTGTCCTTGAATTTTTCATAGACCTTGAAGCTTGGTTTACCCATTAGGGAAAGCACGTTCTGTGAGCAATGCTCTGGTGCTACCTTAAGCTGACCACTTACGTGATCCCTTACAAGTTTTTTGAAAAAGGCGTTGCCGGATGGTGTTTTATCTGCCAAAAGGTAGTCAAAGCGTATACCTGACCTGATGAAAACTTTTTTGATTTTCGGTATTTTTTCAATTTCCGAAAGTAACTTTATATAATCGCTATGGTCCGCCTTGAGATTTTTGCAGGGTTCAGGTGCAAGACATTTTTTCTCGGCACAGACGCCACTTTTGAGTTGTTTTTCACAAGCAGGACCACGGAAGTTTGCAGTAGGTCCACCAACGTCGTTGATGTAACCCTTAAAGCCCTTCATTTCTGTTAAAAGCTTTGCTTCCTCAACAACGCTTTCAATACTTCTTGAACGGACGCTTCTGCCTTGGTGAAAAGCGAGGGCGCAGAAGTTACAGCCACCGAAACAGCCTCTGTTATGGGTTAAGCTGAATTGCACCTCAGTTATAGCAGGTACGCCACCAAGCTTTTCGTATGACGGGTGGTAATCTCTCATATATGGAAGGGCATAAACCTCGTCAAGCTCATCTGTTTCAAGTGGTGGCATAGGTGGATTCTGCACCAGCATTTTGTCACCGTAATATTCAACCAATGCTTTACCATAGCAGCTATCCTGGTTTTTATACTGCACGCCAAAGGCTTTTGCATAATATTCTTTGTCAAATTTAAGCTTATTCCAATCCCACTCTCCACAGTAATCAAAGTGAATTTTGTCACCCTTGTTACCAAGCCATACTGTGCCACGCACATCTCTTATTTTATTTACAGGTACGCCCTTATCTAAAAGAGCAGCAATTTTTCTTATAATATTTTCGCCCATACCGTAGGTGAGCAGGTCTGCACCTGAAGAAACGAGCAAGCTTTCCATTACGCAATCGTCCCAATAATCGTAGTGGGCAAAGCGACGCAGGGATGCTTCAAGACCACCTAAAATGATAGGTGAATCCGGGTAGACTTCGCGAATAAGACGTGAATAAACAATGGATGCTCTGTCAGGGCGCAAACCAAATTTGCCACCAGGAGAATAATAGTCATAGCTTCTTTTTCGCTTTGCTACAGAATAGTGGGCAACCATTGAGTCTATGTTACCTGCCGAAACAAGAAAGCCAAGTCGTGGCTTACCAAAACGCTTGAAATCCTCGCAGTTTTTGAAGTTGGGCTGACTAAGAAATGCAACGTTAAACCCCTGTGCTTCAAGCACACGAGTTATAATTGCTGCACCGAAGGATGGATGGTCAACGTAAGCGTCACCACAGACGTAAACAAAGTCTACCTCTGCCCAGCCTCTTTGTTCAACTTCTTTTGCAGTTGTGGGTAAAAAGCTTGTACCTTTCATAGATAACCTCGATTTAATTAGGCATTTAGGAACGCTGTGCGGTGTCACCTTTTGGTGAAACATATCGAGTGCGTCAGCACATATCGAATCCGTAAGGATATATCGAACCGAACGTATATCGATATTTGTCGATATGTTTATCTTACAATAAACTCGATATATTGCTACGCAATTCGATATATTTTCGTTACACTCAAATTCGATATGTTTTGCATTGCAAAACGAGAACTTTACAAAACAAGGAATTAGGAGTTTCGGGAAAGCTACACTTCCGAACATTATAAGATTCGCATACACTTAGTTTACTGATTAACTGAAGT
>JAZUPI010000040.1:0-79324 GCA_045605085.1 Acutalibacteraceae bacterium | reverse complement strand
CCATATAAAATTGGTGGTAACGTGCTTAACAACGGTCTTATTACTAACTTACCTGCAGATGCTTGTGTTGAGGTTCCTTGCCTTGTAGACGGCAAAGGTGTTCACGGCTGCTACGTTGGTGCACTTCCTGTACAGTGTGCTGCAATGAATATGACAAACGTCAACGTTCAGCTTCTTACAATTGAAGCTGCAAGAACAAGAAAGCTTGAACACATCTACCAGGCAGCTATGCTTGACCCACACACAGCAAGTGAATTAAGCATTGACCATATCAAGAGCATGGTTGACGACCTTATTGTTGCTCACGGTGACTATTTACCAAAATATCACTGATTAAAATTTACTCAAGACAAAATCTTTTATGAGGAGGACACTTTTATGAAAAAAGGATTAATCGTTGTAATTGCAATAGTCGCAGTAATTGCAATTATTGGTGGCATGTGCATTTCAAACTACAACTCTCTTGTTACGGCAAAGGAAACAGTTGCAAATGCAGAATCAAACATTGATACGTATTTACAGCGTCGTGCAGACCTTATCCCTAACGTGGTTGCATCCGTAAAGAGCTTTGCAGACCACGAAAAAGAGGTTATAGACAGTGTTACCTCTGCACGTGCAAAGCTTGTAAATGCAGGTACACTTTCAGAAAAGGCACAAGCAAACAGTGAGCTTTCTACTGCATTACAAAGCCTTAACGTTGTAGTTGAAAACTACCCGGAGCTTAAGTCAGATGCTACTTATATTGCACTTATGGATGAGCTTGAAGGTAGCGAAAACAGAATTTCAACTGCAAGAAAAGACTACAACGACGCAGTTAAAGCATACAATAACAAGGTTATTAAATTCCCTGCTAATATTTTCGCAAGTATTTTCGGTTTTGAAAAAGCAGATTACTTTGAGGCTGACGCAGGTGCTGAAAAAGCCCCTGACGTAGGCTCATTGTTAGGTGACTGATATGAAAAGCAATTGTAAAAGTCTTCTTTGCTGCATAGCTTTTGTGGTTATATTTGCTACAATTCTGTGTCCTGTGGCATTCTGCAAAACACCTGAGCCCACATCAAATTTCTTTGTAAACGACTATGCAGACATATTGTCGGACGAAACGGAGCAGGAGCTACAACGCGTTGCAGTTGACCTTCAGAATGAAACAACTGCACAGGTTTGTGTACTGACAATAGACTCTCTCGACGGCAAGGATATTTCAGAATATTCTGTTGAAGTGTTTCGCGATTGGGGAATCGGTAACGCTGAGAAAAACAACGGCGTACTGATTCTTGTAAGCCTTAACGACAGAGAAATGTGGGTAACTACAGGCTATGGTGTTGAAGGAACACTTACTGACATTACTTTAGGTCAGATGAGGGATATTTATGCAATCCCCCACTATTCCAAGGATGACTTCGATACAGGCACACGTCTTCTTTTCGGTGCTATAGTCAACGAGCTTCGTACTGTTGAATATGGACTTGAGCCCGACGAGGAGTTAGTTTATTACCAAGGCATCAACGCACCTGATGACAATCTTCTTTACCCTGACGATGCTGAAAATCCGATGTTTTTGTTTTTAATAGTCTGGTCGCTTTTGATTATTGTTCCCGGTATTTCCTGGCTTTACAGAACAATTCGTTACATAAAGCTTCTGGCATATGACAAAGAGCACGGCACAACACGTGCAGCAGAGTACAAGAAGGAAATCCGAAAAAAGAAAATGATTTACACCTCACACGGCACAGGTCACCATCACGGTGGCTTCCACGGAGGTGGAGGCTTCGGCGGTGGTGGAGGCTTCAGTGGTGGTGGAGGCAGCACCGGTGGCGGTGGCGCAGGAGGAAGCTTCTGATCACCTGACACACTCCTTTTCAATAAAAAAACAGATTTTAAAAACAACTATCTGCAAAATTTTAACAGTTTCGCAGATAGTTGTTTATTTTTTTATTGATTTTACCTTTTAGTTGTGTAATAATAATCAACATTGTTTAATTCAGAATAGGTGATATTTTATGTCAGAAAAAAGAAGTAGTTTTTCCGGTAAACTCGGATTTGTACTTGCTACGGCAGGTTCTGCAGTAGGCTTAGGAAACATTTGGCGTTTTCCTTACCTTGCTGCACAATATGGTGGTGGTATTTTCCTTCTTGTGTATGTTGTGCTTGCTCTTACATTTGGGTTTGCTCTTATGTGTGCAGAAATTGCTATAGGCAGAAAAACAGGTTTAAGTGCAATCGGTGCATACAAAAAATTAGATAAACGTTTTTCATTCTTGGGCATTGCCACATCTCTTGTGCCTATAATTATACTTCCGTACTACTCTGTAATCGGTGGATGGATTATAAAATACCTTGTACAATTTGCAACAGGTGGTCTGGCAGACGCCGCAACAAACGGTTTCTTTGATAACTTTATTACTCACCCTACGGAGCCCTTAGGATGGTTCCTTCTCTACTTAGGCGCAACTGCATTAGTTGTGCTTTTAGGCGTTGAAAAGGGCGTTGAAAAGGTAAGTAAGGTTATGATGCCTGTTCTTGTTATACTTACTGTTTTCATCGCAATATACTCACTTTTTATGCCTGGTGCAATCGATGGACTTATTTATTACCTCAAGCCCGATTTCAGTAAATTTTCCATAACAACGGTACTTGCAGCGATGGGTCAGCTTTTCTACTCTATGAGCCTTGCTATGGGCATTATGATTACCTACGGCTCATATATGAAAAAAGACGTTGCCATAGAAGGTTCTGTTAAACAAATAGAGCTTTTCGACACAGGTATTGCATTTTTTGCAGGTCTTATGGTTATTCCTGCAGTTTTCTCATTTTCAGGTGGCGACGAAAGTGCTTTAGGTAAAGGCCCGGGTCTTATGTTTGTTACTCTTCCTAAAGTATTTGAAAGTATGGCAGGTGGAAACATTATAGGTGCAGTATTCTTTATTCTTGTACTTTTTGCTGCACTTACATCTTCAATTTCACTTATGGAAACAGTAGTTTCCATATTTATGGATAAATTCAAGTGGCAAAGAAAACCAACCTGTTTTATTGTATTTATTCTTTGCATAGCATTAGGTTTACCATCTTGTTTAGGATACGGTACTCTTAAAGATGTAAAAATTATAGGTCTTGCCTTCCTTGATTTCTTTGACTTTATTTCGAACAGTGTGATTATGCCTATAGTAGCGCTGGCAACGTGTATACTCGTAGGCTATGTAATCAAGCCAAAAGCACTTATTGAAGAAATTGAATCAAACGGAAAATTCAAAAGGAAAACACTTTTTACTGTTATCATTAAATACATTGCCCCTGTATGTATTGTGGGAATATTAATTTTCTCCATACTTGAAGGTCTTGGATTTATAAAGGTTTAAAAATAAAACAAGCAACAAAAATCCCGTCGGCAGTTTACACTGCTGACGGGTTAATTTTCTTCATCTGTTCTTTCAAGAAGATAATCTATTGATACACCAAAATAATCTGCCAAAGCAATAAGGGTTTTATAATCTGCTTCTCGTTCCCCTGTTTCATACCTGCTTATGGCGTTTTGATTCAAGCCTAAATCCATAGCAAGTTTCAGTTGAGTTATGTTTTTCTTCTTGCGTAATTCCTTTAATCTCATAAAATCACCTTGACTAAATTATACTGTATTGGTATAATTCTAATATCCCGATATGGTATACAAGGAGAGGTAATAGGAAGATGTATAAAAAAATGTATCTACTTTTATTTAATGCTATCACAACAGCATTAAAAGAAACTGACACTCAAAAAATCAAGAATATTCTAAAACAGGCACAAACAGAGGCAGAGGAGATTTGTCTGGAAAGCACAGAAGAGATCTAGAAGATAAATATGCCATCGGCGAATTCAATGCATTGCGATTATAAATGTGCTGAATCTCAAAGCTTTGCAAAAATTAAAGTAACACGACAGCAATACATCCCTATTTATCTTCGGTAAACAGGGATGATAAGCTATCGCAAAATTCCTGATTATAAAAAAAGGCGCCTTATCGGCGCCTTTGGTTTTTTAAAGTACTTCGTAAATATTGCTTTCACCTGTAATAAGGTCGAAACGAAGAGTTTTATCTTCACCATCTTCTGTAAAGTCAAGACGAATAACATTTTCGCTTTCGTACTCTGCAAGCTTTACCTTGTATGCTTTGTCTTTGAAAAATTCTTTAAGATAACCAATTCTTTCATCGTCAAAATCACCTGCGTTATCGGAAACGAAAAGAACGTTACCACAAACAGTATTGATTTTACCGTGAAGAAGCTTCTGCTCCCAGGTGTAGTTGATGTTTATATCACGAAGGAAGAAAACATCAGGGTCGTTACAGAAAGCTCTGCCGTCAAGATGGTTACGGAAAACTGTGTTAATAATAGCATTCTGTGATGATGGATTTTCGCAGTTAATTCTGATAGATGATACAAGGTCGTTTACTGCAAGACCTTTTTCAATTTTGAACTTCCAGTTTTTGCTTGCATCGCAGCTGATACGACATGCATCAAAAATACCCATACATGCACCAATAGGAACACCACAACCAAGAATCCACTTGTCACCACAAGCCTCACGAAGAAGGTCTACACCGTCGCACATAATCTCACCACGTGTTTTACCGTTACGTGGCTCAATGCATTGGCTGTAAAGGAAGTCGAGCTTAACCATATCAAAGCCCCACTCGTTAAGAACAACGTCGAAAACCTTTTTGATGTATGCACGTGCATCGTCGTTGTAAATGTCTATTGTATATGCACCACCCCAGCCCTGACAGCCGAGCATCTTTTTGCCGTTTCTGTTATGGGTAAGGAGCCAGTCAGGATGCTCTTTTGCAAGCTTCGAAGAAACCTGCGCACTGAATGGTGCAAGCCAGATACCTGCTTTGTAGCCTTTTTTGTGGATTTCATCTGCAATATATTTCATTCCGTTAGGAAATTTAGTTTTGTCTGTGAGAAGCCAGTCACCAACTGCCTCCTGGTAACCGTCGTCAACCTGGAAAATGTTAACCTCTTCGCTTGCTCTGTCAAGGCCGTTAAGGTCACGCATAATGATTTCTTCGCTGATATTCTGGAAGTAGTTGTACCAGCTTGTGTAACCTGAAAGATGCTTGATTGCAGGCTTTTTACAACCTACAAAGTCGAAGAAGTATTTGTCCATTACTTCATCCATATCGCCCTTAATAATTGCGATATCAAACATTTCATATTCCTGACCTGCCTTAAGTGAAAGACCGTCAACATCTTTTCGGATAATGAATTTACCATCCTTCATATCAACGGCAAAAATTGTGAAGCCATTGCGTTCACTTCTTGAGCCGTAAAGCTTGATTTTTCTTTCGCCCTTTTCACGGAAATAGCAGTATGTGTAAGCGTGGAATTTACCTTCTTCACCATAGCTTTCAAAGTGGTAGTCACCTGAAAGACCTGCAAAATGCTTAAGGAATTTGTTTATACCAGCAGCCTTGATAAGACCCTTGAAGGTATCGTTCTTTGAAAATTCACGTGTCGTTGTCCAAGCCTGGTAGCCGTTTGCAAAGAATAAATCGTCGTCTTCAAAGCCTTTTTCTGTTTCAATTTCAAAGGATTTCATTTCAAGGTCACTTTTAGCAACAAGAACACCCTTGATTGATTCATCTGTTACGTCCAACTTAAAAGAAAAGCCTCTGCCGTCAAACTCATTCTGCTGAACTGAAGCTTTACCTATATTAAACCGAGATCTGATAGTTTCAAACATAATTGCATCTCCTTTTATGAATTAATAACGTCAATAAATTTCAAGAACTGCTGTTTGCCCTGTGCAGATCTTTCGTAAACACCACATTGGCTGAGAATGTCTGCAAAAACCTTACCGATTTCATTTTGCAGAATTCCTTCACAGTTTTCTGCTGTGATTTCGTTGTTTTTCTTTATTTCCTCTGCCCAAGTATAGTGCTTTGCAATACGCTCATCTGCAGAAACATCATTGCCATTTACCAAAGCATCCTCTAAAAGAGCCATTTCTGTTTTAAGTCTTGAAGGAAGAACTGCAAGACCCATAACTTCAATAAGACCGATATTTTCTTTCTTAATGTGGTGGTGTTCGGGATGTGGATGGTAAACACCGTCGGGATAATCTTCTGTAGTGATATTGTTTCTTAAAACAAGATCCAATTCGTAATTACCATCTCTGAAACGTGCAATTGGTGTAATTGTGTTGTGTGGTGTGCCGTCTGTTTCAGCGAAAATGAAAGCATCCTCGTCTGTATATGCTCTCCACTTTGCAAGTATTTCTCCTGCAAGGGTGCAGATTTCATCAGTATCCTTACCAACAAGACGAATAACTGACATAGGCCACTTAACAATACCACCTGAAACAGTTGGATGATTTTTAAATTCAACAGGTGTTTCAATTTCTGCCTTTGCCATTGCAAATGTGTAGTTACCACCCTGAAAATGGTCGTGAGTTAAAACTGAGCCACCAACAATTGGCAGGTCTGCATTTGAACCAACAAAATAGTGGGGGAATTTTTTTACTATTGCAAAAAGACGTCTGAAGCCTTTTTCTGTAATTTTCATTGGCTGGTGCTTGCTGTCAAAGACAATGCAATGCTCGTTATAATAAACGTAAGGTGAATACTGTAAGCACCAGTTTTCATCACCAAGAGTTAATGGAATTACTCTGTGATTCTGTCTTGCAGGGTGGTTAACCCTACCTGCATAGCCTTCGTTTTCAGGGCAAAGCATACAAAGTGGATATGAGCTTTGCTTCATTTTAAGAGCTGCAGCAATAGCCTTTGGATCCTTCTCGGGCTTTGAAAGGTTTATTGTAATATCAATATCACCATACTCTGTAGAGGTTACCCACTTAACGTCGTTTTTGATTCTGTATTCCCTTATGTAGTCGCTTTTACGTGAAATATGGTAATAGAATTCTGTTGCCTTTTCAGGACTAACCTCATAAAGCTCGTTGAATTTTTTTATTACTTCTGATGGTCTTGGCGTAATGGCGCCCATAAGCCTGGTATCAAAAAGGTCGCGGAAAACAACAGAGTTTTCACAAATACCTCTGTCACATGCGTCATCAAGAAGCACCTTTAAAATTTCCTCAAGGTCTGCCTTCTTGGCAGAAGCCTCTGCCTCTATACTGTCTAACTGCATAATTTCAAGTAGTCGGTTAACTGCCCAAACCTTGTCAGCTTCTTCCAACAATCCGACGTTAACAGCGTACTCTACAAGAGATTTTATTGCCTCACTTACAGTCATTTCTATCCCCCCGAATTGAAAAAACTAATCTATTTTAATTATACATTTTTTTAGGACTATATCAAGATATTTATGTAAAAATCTTGAAAAGCTATGTAAAAAATAATACAATAAAAGCAATATTTTACTTATTATTAACCCAAAGGAGAATTTCTATGAGTTTTGATGCTTCAAAAGTAAAAAACGACATTGTGAAATGGATACAGGAATGGTTTGAAACAAACGGCAAAGGCTGTAAGGGTGTGCTTGGTATTTCAGGTGGTAAAGACAGCTCCGTTGTTGCAGCGCTTCTTGTTGAAGCATTGGGTAAAGAAAACGTGGTAGGCGTATTAATGCCCAAAGGTGAGCAGTTTGACATTGACGTAAGTATTGCTCTTTGCAAATTTCTTGACATTAAATACTACACCATAAACATAAATGATGCCTACAATGATCTTATGAACGAGCTTCAGGAAAGTGGTGTTGGAATCAACACTCTTGCTACCACTAATCTGCCACCAAGATTGAGAATGGCAACCGTTTATGCTGTAAGCCAATGTGTAAACGGTAGAGTCGCAAACACCTGCAACCTTTCGGAGGACTGGGTTGGTTATTCTACACGCTACGGTGACAGCGTCGGCGACTTTTCACCTCTTTCAATGCTTACAGTACAAGAGGTTAAGGCAATAGGCAGAGCTTTAGGTTTACCTGAGATGTTTGTTGAAAAAGTTCCTATTGACGGACTTTGTGGTAAAACAGACGAAGACAATTTGGGCTTCACCTACGCAACTCTTGACAGATATATCCGTGAAGGTGTTTGTGAAGACGAAGAAATAAAAGCAAAAATCGACCATATGCACAAAATAAATCAATTCAAGCTTCAGCTTATGCCGGTATTCCCATACGAGCCATAAGAAAAAGTCGTTCTCTCACGAGAACGACTTTTTTATTTATCTGAATATAGGCTTATCAATTAAAGCAATATCTTTTTTGTTTGTACCTTCAAGCTCAAGAACAACAATTTCGTTCTCATCTTTAAGCAAGCAGCCAGGAAGATAAAGTGTGTATTGTGGACCCTTCTTTAAAAATCTGCCAAGATTAAAGCCATTTACGTAAACAATTGCATTTGTAAAGCCACGCATATCTACAAAGGTGTCTGTTTTCTCCTCCACCTTGAAGCTCGCCTTAAGGAAGAGTGGTGCACCACTTCTCTTCTTGGAATATTTAACCTCTGGTGCAGTTTCAAGATCCATACAGTAAACTGTCCAATCAACAATAGCCTGACCACCAAGATAAATCTCGTCAAGACCCTTACGGTCATAGATTCTTCTTGCGTAGTTTACTCTGCCAAGGGCGTAAACAAGCACGTCTACTCTGCACTCACCATTGAATGCAGGAATTTTCACGCTGAAGCTTTCGTCGTGAAGAGCCTGACCTTTAAGGTTAACTCTGTCATAGATATGCTTTAACTCACCGTTAATATAGACATATGCCATATCGTGAACACCAAAAGCGTTAAGCTCTGTATCACCATAGTTCCCCTTTAAAACTGTACTGTAAAGAATTGCACCACTATACTGGTCGTAACTTTCCATATATTGAGGGATGTAAGATTTTTTACGACGGGCAAAGGATTTGTAAACCTTCTGCAAATCTGCAAATTCAGTGAATTTTATTTTGCCAAGCGTTTGTGTTTTTGCATCCTCAGGCATTGGTGGTAGCTCCTTACCCAGCTTCTTTGCCATCCTGTCCCTTAAAATATAATATTTTTCTGTATATGCACCATTTTCAGAAAGAGGTGCACCATAGTCATAGCTTGTAGTTGTAGGGCAATAGCAATCGTAGTAGTTTGCACCTGATGAAAAGCCAAAGTTTGTTCCACCGTGGAACATATAAAGGTTAAAGTTTGCATCCTCTTTAAAGAAGCCGTCAAGGCTTCTGCCAAGGGTTTCCTCTGCATTATCTGTATGGTGCTTAGCGCCCCATCTGTCAAACCAACCACACCAATGCTCACCACACATAAGTGGCTTGTCAGGCTGAAGAAGCTTCAAATCGTTGAAACGATTTTCGTTGTAACCACCAAAGTTTGCAACCATAAATTCTTCGGGTATTCCACCACCTGAGAAGAAATATCTGTCCTCACCATCAGATGTAAACAGCTGACAGGTTACGCCGAGGTCCTTCATAAGCTCGCGAAGCCAATAGAGATACTTTTTATCTCTACCGAATGAGCCGTATTCATTTTCAACCTGCATCGCAATAAGCTTACCACCATTTGATTCCTGATATGGCAAAAGCTTTGGAATAAGCACCTTAAAGAAATCTTCCACTGCTTTTATGTATGCTTTATCCCAACAACGAAGTCTTATGTTTTTATCTTTTAAAAGCCATGCAGGCAAACCACCAAGGTCCCATTCTGCACAGATGTACGGACCCGGACGCACAATAACGTACAAGCCTAAATCCTGTGCAAGCTTAACGAATTGCTCAACATCAAGCATACCCTCGAAATTAAATTCACCCTTTTTCTTTTCGTGAAAATTCCAAGGCACGTAGGTTTCAACAGTATTAAGACCTGCTGCTTTTAATTTAAGAAGTCTGTCTTCCCAATATTGCTGAGGAATTCTGAAATAGTGCATTGCACCTGAATAGATGTGAAATTCTTCCCCATCCATATAGAATTTCTTGTTTTTTATTTCTAACATACCAATACTCCTTTAATTAGTCCTTTAAAATTTCCTGAAGTAAATCAGGGTTTCTTGTTGTAATATTATCCGGTGCGAAAAGCAGAATTTTATACATTTCTGATTTCTTGTCTACAGTGAAAATTGAAACTAGAAGTCCGTTTTCATGAAAAGTGTCAACAAGCTTTTTAGATGCGCTTTTTTTATTGAAATTTATGCCTACTGCACCACATCCCTTTACCTTTTCCACAAGAGAAAGAAGATATTCGTCTGTGTGCTTTGATGGTTTCTTCACACTCATATTAAGGTAATAATCCATCTGTGGGCAAGCCGTTTTCACAGCCTCAACAGCCTCTTCTTCTACGCCTGTAAAAAAGATTCTGTCACCTACACCATGCTTTTCGGCAAGCTCTGTCACCTTATGAAGTGCATCACTCGTTTTTCTGTCAACGTTAACACGAAGAGCGTCATATTCGCTGATTTTTGCCAACGCCTCGTCGAGAGTAACCTCTGTGCCGTTGATTGCATCGTGACAAAGAACAGGCTCTCCATCCTCTGTAAACTTCAGGTCAAATTCAACTATATGCGCACCACAAGATGCACCTTTTTCAATAGAAGCTATTGAATTTGCTTTAGTACCACAACAGCCGGTGTGGGCAGTAATTGTAAACCCGTCAGGAAGCATACCCTTCAGATCAGTGTATTCTCCCGTTTTCTTATCCTTGAAAAAATAGTCCAAAACACATTTAAAACCCATAATTATCTCCACCACAATTACAATAATTGCTATTGTTTTTCATTGGAATACCACATAATCATTTTAATTATACTTGTTATATACCCTAAATACAAACAAAAAATAAAAAACAGCAACTCCCACAAAGGAGATGCTGTTTTTTTGTAAGGTTAGCATAGCAAACTACTCAACAGTAACGCTTTTTGCAAGATTTTTTGGCTTATCTATGTCCCTATCAAGATAAAACGCTGCATAGTAGCTTATAAGTTGAAGTGGGATAACAAGTAACGAACTACGAAATTGGGAAATTGTATCAGGCACAAAAATTGTTTTGCGGCCTTTTGACACAAGGGAAGCTTTAGCTCTATCGGTAATAACAAACACCCTTGCACCTCTTGCCTCAACCTCACAAATATTACTTACTGTTTTTGAAAAAATCTTGCTTTCACCTGCAATTGCAATAACGGGCGTATTGGCTTCAACAAGTGATATTGTACCATGCTTTAACTCACCCGCCGCATAGCTTTGAGCGTTAATATAGCTTATTTCTTTAAGCTTCAAGGAGCCTTCGCAAGCAGTTGCATAATCTGTAAGTCTGCCAATAAAAAATACGTCTTTTTCATTACAAAGTGTTTTTGCTAATTCCTTTGCATCCTGCTCAACGGTTTGCAATGTTTCTTCAATTTTCTGTGGCAGATTCAAAAGCTCTGAAACAAGCTTTTCCTCTTGCTGGTAGGTTATATTTCCTCTTACCCTACCAAAGTAAATTCCCAAAGCATAAAAAGCTACAAGCTGTGCACTGTATGCCTTCGTGGTGGCAACTGCAATTTCTCTGCCTGCCTCGGTAAAAATCACGTTTTCGCTCTCCCTTGCAATCGCACTCTCTTTAACGTTAACAATAGAAAGAATCTGAGCGCCACAATGCTTTGCCAGGCGCAAGGATGCCAGCGTATCTGCCGTTTCACCACTTTGACTGACAAAAATGACCAATGTACTTTCATCTATAAGTGGTTGTGAATATCTGAATTCTGATGCAATTTCCACAGTGCAAGGAATACCTGCAAGCTCTTCAATTACGTGCTTTGCCACAAGGCCCGTATGGTATGCAGAGCCACAGGCAACAATTGCAATTTTTTGTAGCCTTTCAGCAATAAAATCATCATCAAGAGTAACGTCGGGCAGGGCTATACTTCCAAAAGAAACAAGAGCTTTTATTGTGTTATTCACTGCCTCTGGTTGTTCCTCAATTTCCTTTAACATAAAATGGCTGTAGCCTTCTTTTTCGAAGGTTTCCACATTTGATTTTGCGTTCTCAGGACGTTTTTTTATTTTTTTCCCTACAAGGTCAAAAAAAGTAATATTATTCTGTGTTATTTTGCAAATTTCCCCGTCGTACACTCTGAAAATCTCGGTTGCTTTCTCGGCAACTGCACCAATGTCCGATGCAATGCTACAGCCACCTTCACCCTTAATTGCTACAAGGGGACTGCCACTTGAAGCACCAAAAATCGTATTCGGAAAATCTTTACATAAAACACCGAAGGCATAGGAACCCTTCAACACTGCCAAGGCTTTCGCAATAGCACTAACAGGATCACCCTCATAGAATTTTTCAAGAAGATGTGCAAAAATTTCCGAATCTGTCTGTGATTCATAAACAACGTTGTCTGTCAGCAAGCTTTTTTTGATTTCCTCGCTGTTTTCAATTATTCCGTTATGGACGATGTAAAACGTACCCTTTGTACTTTTGTGAGGGTGGGCATTACTTTCTGTGGGCTTACCGTGTGTTGCCCAACGTGTATGTCCTATACCTGCAAAGCCTTGTTTTTTTTCTTTATTTACGAGCTTTTCCAGCTGAGAAATTTTCCCCACACTACGGATTCTTTTTATTGAATCATTATCAAAAAAAGCTATGCCACCGGAATCATATCCTCTGTACTCAAGTCGTTTTAAACCACTTATTATATGGGGAACAACGTCTTCTGCACTAACCCTACCTATTATTCCACACATTGTATTCCTCCTTTACAATCCACTATATTTTTCTGAAATTTTCTTGAATTATGCAAATGTTTAAAAATTTTACATTTTTTGTTTGATTTTCCTTGCACATTTTTAGTTCCTGCTTGTTGATTATCGTTATTCTTTTTGGTATAATTAATAATGTAAAATTATCTTTATTAATTTAAGAGGAGAAAGTCAAATGGATTTCGAAACTTGGAAAGGTTTTGAGGGCGGAACCTGGAAAAAAGAAATTAACGTAAGAAGCTTTATAAAGCACAACTTCACACCATACGATGGTGACGAAAGCTTTCTTGAAGCTCCTACTCAGGATACAAAAGATTTATGGGAGCAGGTATTAGAGCTTTCTAAAGAAGAGCGCGAAAAAGGTGGCGTTCTTGATATGGATACAAAAGTCATATCCACAATAGTTTCTCACGGTCCCGGCTACCTTAATAAAGAAAAAGAGAAAATTGTAGGTTTCCAGACGGACAAGCCTTTTAAACGTGCGCTTATGCCTTATGGTGGTATACGTATGGCAGAAAAAGCATGCAAGGACAACGGCTACGAATTAGATCCTACTGTAAAAGAATTTTTCACAATTCACAGAAAAACTCATAATGCAGGTGTATTTGATGCATACACACCTGAAATGAGAGCTTGCCGTTCAAGCCACATTATTACAGGTCTTCCTGACGCTTATGGCAGAGGCAGAATCATTGGTGACTACCGTAGAGTTGCCCTTTATGGTATCGACAGACTTATCGAGGACAAGTTAGAGCAAAAAGAAACCACAAGAACAGCTATGTATTCCCACGTTATTCAAGAACGCGAGGAGCTTTCCGAGCAGATTCGTGCTTTGGAAGATCTTAAAAAGATGGCTGCTTCTTACGGCTTTGACATTTCTAAGCCTGCAAAGGACACAAAAGAAGCTATTCAGTGGCTTTACTTCGGTTATTTAGGTGCTGTTAAGGAACAGAATGGTGCTGCTATGTCTTTGGGCAGAACCTCAACCTTCCTTGACATCTATTCAGAACGTGACCTTAAAAACGGAATTTATACAGAAACCGAAATTCAGGAAATGGTTGACCATTTCATTATGAAGCTGCGTCTTATTAAATTCGCGCGTACACCTGAATATAACGACCTTTTCTCAGGGGACCCACAGTGGGTTACAGAGTCAATTGCCGGCGTTGCAATAGACGGCAGGCACATGGTTACAAAAATGTCTTACAGATACCTTCACACCTTAGAAAACTTAGGTGCTGCTCCAGAGCCTAACCTTACTGTTCTCTGGTCTGTCAGACTTCCCGAAAATTTCAAACGCTTCTGTGCAAAAATCTCTATCGAAACATCATCTGTTCAGTACGAAAACGATGATCTAATGCGCTTCCACCATGGCGACGACTACGCTATTGCCTGCTGCGTTTCATCCATGAAGGTTGGTAAGGAAATGCAGTTCTTCGGTGCAAGAGCAAACCTTGCAAAATGTCTTCTTTACGCCATAAATGGTGGTATTGACGAGGTTTCAGGCAAGCAGATTGCCCCTGAATATCGTCCTATAACAAGCGAATATCTCGACTATGACGAGGTTATGAAGAAATATGATGCAATGATGGAGTGGCTTGCAAAGGTTTACGTGCATACACTCAACATCATTCACTATATGCATGACAAATACTGCTACGAAAAGCTTCAGATGGCTCTTCACGACAAAAAAGTAACCCGTTGGTTTGCTACAGGTATTGCAGGCCTTTCCGTTGTTGCAGACTCTCTTTCTGCAATTAAATACGCTAAGGTTAAAACAATCCGCAACGAGCAAGGTATTGTTGTTGACTACGAGGTTGAAGGCGACTTCCCTAAATACGGAAACGACGATGATAGAGTTGACCAAATTGCTTACGATATTGTTCATAGATTTATGACACACATCAGAAAGCATCACACCTACAGAGATGGTATTCCTACAACGTCGATTCTTACAATTACATCAAACGTTGTTTACGGCAAAAACACAGGTGCTACACCCGACGGCAGAAAGAAGGGTGAAGCCTTTGCCCCCGGTGCTAACCCAATGCACAGACGTGACACTCACGGTGCAGTTGCTTCCCTTGCATCTGTTGCAAAGCTTCCTTTCGTTGATGCACAGGACGGTATTTCAAACACCTTCTCCATTATTCCCGGCGCATTAGGTAAGGATGACAGAATTTTCGCAGGTGACATTGCTATAGACATTGACTGCTGTGCAAATGGCGCCTGTGGCACACCTACACTCTTTGAAGGCTTAGACGCTGACGAAGAATAATTTAAAATTAAAAGGAGATTTACTATGGCTGCTACACAAAACCAGATAGATAACCTTGTAAGCCTTCTTGACGGATACGTACAAAAAGGCGGACATCATTTAAACGTTAACGTTTTCACTAAGGAAACGCTTCTTGACGCTCAGGCACACCCTGAGAAATATCCTCAGCTTACAGTTCGTGTAAGTGGTTACGCTGTTAACTTTATTAAGCTTACAAAGGAACAGCAGGACGAGGTTATTTCAAGAACCTTCCACGATCAATTTTAAAAAATGATTGGTTACATTCATTCAAAAGAAAGCTTTGGCACAGTTGACGGTCCAGGTATAAGATACGTTCTTTTTATGCAAGGCTGTCCTATGCGCTGTCTTTATTGCCACAATCCTGACACCTGGGAAACAGGCATCGGTGAAGAAATCACGCCAGAGGACGTGCTGAAGGAATACAACAAAAATCGTTCATTCTACAAAAACGGAGGCATAACCGTCACAGGCGGTGAGCCTCTGTTACAGGTGGATTTTTTAATTGATTTATTTAAAAAAGCAAAGGCCGAGGGAATACATACCTGCATTGACACGTCAGGTGTAACCTACAACCCCAAAAATCCAGAAAATAAAAAGAAAATTTCTGAATTATTGCTTTACACCGACCTCGTTATGCTTGACATCAAGCATATTAAGCGCGAAAACCACAAAGCGCTTACAGGAATGGACAACTGCAACATTTTATCCTTTGCAGAATTCCTTGACGAAAAAAGGATTCCTATCTGGATACGTCATATTATTGTCAAAGGTTATACTGATAATCCGGATCACTTAATTGAGTTAGGTAAATTTATAGGTAAACTAAAAAACCTTAAAGCCCTTGACGTTTTGCCATACCACACAATGGGCGTGGCGAAATACAAGGAGTTAGGTCTTCCCTACCCTTTGGAGAACCTGGAGGCTTTATCCCTTTCCGATGCCGTAAAGGCAAAGGAATATATTTTAGAAGGCATCAAACTTGTAAGGAAAAAACACACGTGAGGTATTTCTATGGAAAAGAAGCCCGTTACTGCTATAATCGTAGGCGCAGGACATCGTGCATTAGTATATAGCGAGCTTGCTATTACTAACCCTGAGTCATTAAAAATTATTGGTGTTGCCGATCCTAACCCTGTACGCAGAAAAATGTGTATGGATAAATTCGGTTTTGCAGAGGATATGTGCTTCGAAACTGCACAGGAGCTTGCGACAAAGGGTAAGCTTGCAGACGCAATTATTAACGGCACAATGGACAACCAGCATATTGAAACTGCCATACCTCTTCTTGAATGTGGTTACGATATGCTTCTTGAAAAGCCATTTGCAGTTTGCGAGGAAGAAGCAAAGCTCTTAAAAGAATGTGCCGAAAAGAATAACTCAAAGGTAATGATTTGCCATGTGCTTCGCTATACCCCTTTTTACTATGGTATCAAGGAAAGAATTGTAAACGGAGAAATTGGTGAAATTATTAATATACAAACAACTGAGCATGTAAGCTATCATCATCTTTCCACTTCCTACGTGCGTGGCAAATGGGGTAACTCTAAAAACTGCTATACAACAATGCTCCTTGCAAAGTGTTGCCACGACATTGACCTTATGATGTGGTTTATGAGCGAAACAAAGCCTGTACAGATATCATCCTTTGGTGGTAAATACCAATTCAAGCCTGAAAATGCGCCGGAGGGAGCTGGTAATATCTGTATGGTGGACTGTCCACACGTTGACACATGCGTTTACTCCACAAAGCGTCTTTACATAGACCACCCTGACAGATGGGCTTTTTATGTGTGGGATAAGCTGGAGCATATTGAAAACCCTACAATTGAAGATAAAATTGCTCTTATGAAAAGTGATTCACCATACGCTCGTTGTATTTACAAATGCGACAACGACGTGGTTGACCACCAGAGTGTGCTCGTTAACTTTGCAAGTGGTGCAACGGGTACACATAATATGGTTGGAGGCTCTGCACAAAGCCTTCGTAAAATACACATTATAGGCACAAAGGGTGAAATAAGCGGAAGCTTTGAGGAATCAAGGTTTGTTGTTAAAAAAATCAACCCTTCCCCCGATGCATTCAACGAGGAATGTGATATTGAGGAAATTGACCTTAATATTACAGGTGATATGGTTGGTGCTTATGGTGGCCACGGTGGTGGCGATGAAAGACTTGCTGCAGACTTTGTTAACTTCATAAGAGGAGATAAAACAAGCCTTGCATGTACTTCTATTTTCGACTCTATGGCAGGTCATATGAGCGTGTATAAGGCAGATAAATCACGGGAAAATGGTGGAGCTCCACAGTGTCTTGAGCTTTAAAATTCAAAATACATAATTCAAATTTTCTGAACTGCGTTGCTGTTATAAGCTTCGCAGTTTTTTTATTTATGTTGACAAACAAAAAGTTGTGTGTTATTCTAAAACTGTGGTAGGTGTGATATCACAGTTGCACACAGGAGGTGATAAGATGATAGTTATAGACCCACGAAGCAGAACGCCTATTTTTGAACAGATCAAGGAACAAATTCTTAATCTCATAAATATAGGTGAGCTTAAAACTGACGACAGACTTCCGTCGGTGCGTCAGCTTGCTTCTGAGCTTGACTTAAACGTAAACACAGTTAAGAGAGCATATCAGGAGCTTGAAACAGAAAGGGTTACATACGCTCTCCCCGGCAAGGGTGTTTTCATAAGCAAAACTGCAATTGCTAATGAAATTGTCCTTGAAAACGCCGAAAACGAGCTCATAAGAGTACTGTCATCGTCAAAAGCAAAGGGAATTTCTCCCGAAAGAGTAATTGAGCTTACTAAATTAATTTACGAAAAGGGTGATAGAAATGATTGAAATCAAATCCGTAACAAAAAAATACGGTGACTTCACTGCAATAGAAGATATAAGCCTTACAGTTAACGATTGTTCTGTTTTAGGTCTTGCAGGCTTTAATGGAAGTGGTAAAACAACCCTTCTTAACGTTTGTGCAGGTGTATTCAAAGCAGACAAGGGTGCTGTATATTTAGACGGTACAGATGTTTTTGACAACGATACAAAACGAGATAAACTTTTTTACGTGTCAGACGATTTGTGGTTTCCTGTAGGGTCAACTATTAAATCTGCAGGAAAGTTTTATTCAACGTATTACCCTCAGTTTGATTTTGATGTGCTTGATTCCTTATGCGAACTATTCGGTCTCGATAAGAAAAAGCAAATACGTGGTTTTTCAAAGGGTATGACACGTCAGGCAGGTCTTATTATAGCTTTTGCTGCAAAACCCAAATACCTTTTAATAGACGAAACCTTTGACGGGTTAGACCCTCACAAAAAAGAGCTTCTCAGAAAGCTTATACTTGAATACATAAATGAAACAGGCGCTTCTGTTATTGTAAGCTCCCACGACCTTGCAGAAATTGCAGGTGTGTGCGACCACGTTGCAATAATCAAAGGCAAGCAGCTTGTTTTCAATTCTCCGATCGAAGATATAAGCAACAACTTCAGAAAGGTTCTTCTTGTTTTCCCTGAAGCAGTGGAAGAAAAGCTTTTTGAAGACGTTACCTGTAAAAACTTAAAAATCAATGGTAAACAGGCATCCTTGACTATTTACGGTGACGTTGACAAGGAGCTAGAAAAAATCAATTCCTTAGGTGCAGAAAAGGTTGACGTACAGCTTTTAACGCTTGAGGAGGTATTTACAGAAGAAACGGAGGCGCAATCAGATAATGAAAAAATCAAACGCATTTTCAAATAAATCAGTTACCTTTAAAGATTTATTATCAAATTACTCCATTTTTGTTTTAATATTGTTAGTTATTTTTGCTATCGGTTTTTTTGTAAACACGTTAGGTCCCACATACATTAGCGGCGACTTCACGTACGAGTTAAAAAACTACGTGACACCTAAGGACGGACAATACCATTTCACCGTATCAGCATTTGATGTCTTCTTCGCATCCGTGACACCGTTTTTAGTTTTTCTGATGCAGTTTTCCTTTTTGCATAAAAAAAGCAGCTGCTACACTACACTGAGCTTTAACATAAACAGAAAACATCTTTACAGAAACAGATTGCTTTTACCTTTACTCTTTATTCTTTTTATAATAATCCTGGTAAAAATTTATGCGTTTAAGCTTAACGTAGATGTTTTCGGCTTAAAGCCACTGCTGATGCAAACTTTTTTTGCCCATCTGTTTATTGAAGTAAAAATTGCTTTATTCTCTGCATTTTGTGCTGTTTTTGCTTGTATACTGTGTGGCAGAACAGTTGAGGCTGCAGCTGCAGGTGCTTCAATGTTTGCTTTACCGTCGGCAATAAGTCTTTGTATCGGCACAATTAACGTTGCCACTCTTTACGGTGCAACAGAATATTCTCCGACAATTATTACTAAAATTATTGCTGCACTTAACCCACTTGACTGGTCTAACGAATATTTCTTTTATCCGTATTACGACTCTGGTTCCTATGGATATTTGCCGTATGACCAATACACCCCGCCGGTACCAAGTATTGTAATATCTGTTATTTGGATTATATTCCTTTGTGTAGCATTCTTTGCTTTAGGTAAGTATTTCGAAAAAGCATATAAGCCTGAAAAATGCAGCTTTAAAGGAGCAAACGTAATAACTTCTTCCTTCATTTCAATTACTGCTCCCCTTTTCATTATTCTGATGATTTCACAGGCAATAATTTTTGATTTATCCCTTTACACAATAACAACAGGTTCGCTTCTGAAAAATTGCGTTATGGGATTGATTATATTCTTAATTTGCGCCCTTGCTTGTAATTTCCTTGTTCACTTCACCTTCAAAAAAGCGAAGTATGCTTTAATAGGTACTCTTGCAACGGTAATTATTACTGCTACAATTGCAGGAATAAATTCAACAGATATTTTCAACACCTTTAACAAGCTCCCCGACAAAAGTGAGGTTAAAGAAATTTATCTGGATTTTTCTTACGAAAACTACCTTAATGCCGATTCATCTTCTCAAAGTGTATTTTCCGATTGGGCTGACAGAAGCTATAACGGTTTCACAGCAGAAACTGAAGAAGAAATCGAAATGGCAATGAATCTGCACAAAACAATTGTAGAGAACAGAGACAAGGACACATCACTCTACACAATCATTACGTATAAGCTCAAGGACGGTACAGTAAAAGAATGGGAATATTCACTTTTAAGTGAAGAGGTTGCCCTTCAATTAATGAACGTAAGGCAAAGTGAATTTGGAAAAGAACACCTTAAGACAAGCCTTTTACCTGACACAATTCCTGATGAAAAGGGCAAAACATACAAAGTGAAGGTTCCTGACTGCACGCTTAAAATCAGTCCTCTTGCGGGTAGTGAATTTTACCCTGATATAAGCAAGCTTTCTGAAGAGGATTTCCTTTCACTGAGAACAGCAATTTACGAAGACGTTCTCAACCTTTCTAACGAACAGTGGTATACACCTACAGAGCGTTGTCTTGGTTACATTAATTTAGTCCTTCCTGAATGTGATGAGTACGGTAATTATTACGTCCATTACGGCTTCCCTAACTTTGCAACGCCTGTCTATGAATCCATGAAAAAAACCATTGGTGTTCTTGAAAAGCTGGGCTATATGGACTACTTCTACAAGGAAACACTAATTGAAGATGTTTATATAGTTGACCTTGCAAAAATGGTTGATTACGAAACAGATTCAGCTTTTGCGACCGGTACTATTTTCAGTGGAACCGACGTTTACCTTGACGATACCCAAATAGAAAACCTTGGAACAAAGGTTGAAAAAAACCAGTGGAATTCACTTTTCGAGAAGGCTTATCCATACTATTACGTCGGCAGTGAAAAGCGAGGTACCGTTCTTATTGTAGAGTTCGGTAAACAATATTCAACACCATACGCTTTGTATTATATTCCTTAAAGGAGTGATCAATATAAAAAAACTATTAATCAGTATTATAGCTGCAGTTTTAATTTGCGCTGTTTGTGTTCCTGTAATTATGACGGTTTTGTGGGATTTAGAAATAGGTATAGCAACTCCTGTAGGCTCTAACGGACAATATATTGAACAAGTTATGATTACAGGTGGCATGTACACCACCAAAGAAGCAAACAGACAGTCCAGGGAATTTATGGATAAATGCTACGATTTTACCAAAAAATTTCACGAAGAACATAAGGATGATAAATACAAAATCAAATTGTCCGTAGACATTAAAGATGGAAAAACAATTGCTACGTACAAAGGCACAATCACCGACAAGGAAACAGGTGAAACAACACCATATGAAGAAAACCTTGTGTTCGATTACGTTTTTACCAGAACAGTGATGAATTAGCTGTTAGCCAGAGCTTCGCAAGAATTAAATTTATCGAAAAACTAAAGTTATGCGATAGCTTTTACATCCCTGTGCGTTAGCATAGGTAGGGTGACCATTCTTCAATAAATTAAATGTTAGAGGATAGTATATTCCGTGAGATATACTATCCTCTATTTTTAGATTTAATGGGAATGGTGGTGGGCAGTTCTCTATCTGTTATTCTTCAGGTGGAAAGAACAAATTTTTAAAGAATGAAGAATAAATAATAACTAAAAAAGAATAAATCTCAAATTTTGCGAAGCCTATCCCTTTTTCGAAAAAGGGATAGGCTTCGCATAACTTGAAAACCTTTTCTCTCCAACTGAAGAATAGAGGTAAGAGAACTACCCACCACCATTGCCATAGGCAATGGTCCCCATCCCTATTCATCAGAGCTGAACAGGGATGATAAGCTGTCGCACAAAACAACAGGAAGATTCACAAATGAATCTTCCTGTTGTTTTATTCTTCGTCAGAATCTATATACATTTCTTCTGTTTTGATTTGTGCCTGAATGAGTATTTGTTTTATTTTCTCAACATCTGTTTCTTCTAAGGCATCAGTTATTGAATTAAAAAGACTTAAATACATTTTTTTATAAACTGACATAGCTACCCCTCCAATAAAAAAAGTGCGAACCCGAAGGAACGCACCGAAAAATGATTCCCTCAATGTTGCTACACATTCTGCACATAGTCAGGAAGAGAGAATACATTTTTACTAATAGTATTCTCCTGATATGTGCGTTATTCGAATGTGTAGCATATATATTATATCACATCATATTTTCAAAATCAATATTCATACTTGATATAAGAAAAAACAGGTTGACTCACTTCTGAATCTTCCTTTTTTATTATTTGTTTGCGAAGCCTATCCCTTTTTCGAAAAAGGGATAGGCTTCGCATAACTTAAAAATTTTTCTCTCCAACTGAAGAATAGAGGTAAGAGAACTACCCAGTAAAGCTATCACATAACTTTAGTTTTTCGATAAATTTAATTCCTGCGAAGCACTGGCATCTGGCATCTGGCATCTTTATAATTACAACGCAGTTCCGAAATTTTGCATTTTGCATTTTAATTTTTTGCAAGGGGGGGCAAAATAGCAAGATTTGTAATTTCCGTTCTAATCAAGAGTTTAAGATTTGGATGAAAACAAAGGCTTGTCACCGACGCTGTACGTAGTGACAAGCCCTAATTTTCTTGTGAATCCTCTTCCGCGCAGAGAAAATTGATGAAGGTTGCGATTTTGAAACCGAAGTTGTATACAGATACTACAAGGGGGCAAAATCGCAAGATTCGCAATTTAATCAAGCGTAATTAAACTCTTACAACTGAGATAACAACCTTTTCTCCGTTAATATCCCATTCTTTGCCTTCGCCTGTACCTTCGGCAATAGAGTCGGAGAGAACAACTGTTGAAATTGTTTCCTCGTTTTTCTTCGCGATGTCAAGAACCTTTGCGTTACCTGAAAGGCTAACGTTAATTCTATCCATAACGTTGAAGTCGGAATCCTTTCTCATTGTCTGAATCTTACTGATAAGCTCTTTTACAAAGCCTTCTTCAATAAGCTCTGGTGTAAGCTCTGTATCAAGGGCAACAGTAACACCTCTGTCGGAAACTGTGAATACGCCCTCTTTCTGCTTTGTTTCAAGAAGAATATCCTCTGTAAGAAGCTCTACGTCACCACTTGGAAGGTTAAGAGTAATTTTGCCCTCTGCATCAAGTGTTGTTTTTGCAGATGAATCGAGCGCATTGAGAGCCTCTCTAATTTCGCCAAGCTGTTTACCAAACTTAGGACCTACTGTACGAAGCTGTGGCTTGAAGATGTAAGAAACAAGGCTTGATGCGTCTTCAATAAAGTCAACACTCTTAACGTTAAGCTCTTCACGGATAATATCTGTGAAATAGCCTTCAACCTTTTTCTCGCACTGTACGTACATTGTGCTGAGTGGCTGACGATTTTTCATATTGGAACCGTTTCTTGCTGCTCTACCAAGAACAACAATTGCAACAACCTCGTCCATATTCTTTTCGAGATCTTTGTCAATAAGATTTTCCTTCACCTCAGGGAATGTGCAAAGGTGAACGCTTTCAGGAGCAGACTTATCTACGTTACATACAAGGTTTCTGTAAATAGCCTCTGCCATAAATGGAATCATTGGTGCAGCTGCCTTTGCAGTAGTTGTAAGTGCAGTATAAAGAGTCATATATGCTGCTGTCTTATCGTCTGTTTCGCCCTGTACCCAATAACGCTCACGACCACGACGAACGTACCAGTTGCTCATTTCGTCTGTAAACTCCTGAAGAGCCTTTGCAGCCTCAGGAATCTTGTAGCTTGCAAGATTTTCATCTACAGTTTTAACCATGGAATTAAGCTTTGAAAGAAGCCATTTATCCATAACAGTAAGCTTACAATCGTTGAGGTTATACTTTGTTGGGTCAAATTTATCGATATTTGCATAAAGCACGTAGAAAGCATATGTGTTCCAGAGCGTACCCATAAACTTTCTCTGACCTTCAACAACTGCCTTGCCGTGGAAACGGTTTGGAAGCCATGGTGCAGAGTTAGTGTAGAAATACCAACGGATAGCGTCTGCGCCGTAGCTTTCGAGTGCATCGAACGGATCAACTGCGTTACCCTTTGACTTACTCATCTTCTGTCCGTTTTCATCCTGAACGTGACCTAAAACGATAACGTTCTTATAAGGGGCTTTGTTGAAGATAAGTGTTGAAATTGCAAGAAGAGAATAGAACCAACCACGAGTCTGGTCAACAGCCTCTGAAATGAAGTCTGCAGGGAACTGTGACTCGAAAAGCTCTTTATTTTCAAATGGATAGTGGTGCTGTGCAAATGGCATTGCACCTGAGTCAAACCAACAGTCAATAACCTCAGGAACACGTGTCATTTCCTTGCCACATTCCGGACACTTGATTGTAACTGCATCAATATATGGTCTATGAAGCTCAATTTCGTCAGGACAGTTGCTGCTCATTGACTTAAGCTCTTCAATTGAACCAATTGAGTGACGGTGACCACATTCGCACTCCCAGATATTAAGTGGTGTACCCCAATATCTGTTTCTGGAAATACCCCAGTCCTGAACGTTCTGGAGCCAGTCGCCGAAACGACCTTTACCGATGCTTTCAGGAATCCAGTTGATTGTGTTATTGTTTCTGATGAGGTCATCCTTAACCTCTGTCATTTTAATGAACCATGATTCTCTTGCATAGTAGATGAGAGGTGTGTCACATCTCCAGCAATGTGGATATTCATGCTCGAACTTTGGTGCATCAAAGAGAAGACCTGCCTTTTCAAGGTCAACAAGCACCAATGGGTCTGCCTTTTTAACGAATGTGCCTTCGTATGGTGTTGGCTCTGTCATTTCACCCTTGCCGTTAACAAGCTGAACAAATGGCAAATCATAACGTCTGCCAACCTTAGCGTCATCTTCACCGAAAGCTGGAGCAATGTGAACGATACCTGTACCGTCTGTCATTGTAACGTAGCTGTCTGCAGTAATGAAGAATGCCTTTTTACCCTGCTTTTCACAGATAGGCTTAACGTAGCTGAAAAGAGGCTCGTACTCTTTACCCTCAAGGTCAATACCCTTGTATGTTTCGAGAACCTCGTATGCAGGTGCATCTTCTGTTGCAAGCTTACCTAAAACTGTGTCAAGAAGTGCTTCTGCCATATAGTAGGTGTAGCCGTCTGCTGCCTTAACCTTGCAATATACGTCTGCAGGGTTTACGCAAAGTGCAACGTTTGAAGGAAGTGTCCATGGTGTAGTTGTCCATGCAAGGAAATATGCATCCTCTCCCTGAACCTTGAAACGAACAATTGCTGAACGCTCTTTTACTGTTTTGTAGCCCTGTGCTACCTCGTGTGAAGAAAGAGGTGTACCACAACGAGGGCAATAAGGAACGATTTTAAAGCCTTTGTAAAGAAGATTTTTGTCGTAAATCTGCTTAAGTGCCCACCACTCTGACTCAATAAACTCATTGTGGTATGTTACGTATGGGTCATCCATGTCTGCCCAGAAGCCAACTGTACGTGAGAAATCCTCCCACATACCCTTATACTTCCAGACACTTTCTTTACAGTGACCAATGAATGGGTCAAGACCATATTCTTCAATCTGTTCCTTGCCATCAAGGCCCAAAAGCTTTTCAACCTCAAGCTCAACAGGAAGACCGTGTGTGTCCCAACCTGCTTTACGTGGTACCATGCAACCCTTCATTGTACGGTAACGAGGAATCATATCTTTAATAACACGGGTTAAAACGTGGCCGATGTGTGGCTTACCGTTTGCTGTTGGTGGGCCATCATAGAACACGTATGGTGTGCCGTCTTTTCTTTCTTCGATACTCTTTTCGAAGATTTTTTCGTCACGCCAGAATTTTTCGATTTTCTTTTCCTGTTCAACGAAATTTACGTTTGGGGAAATTGGATCGTACATTTAATTTACCTCCAAAATTATAGTAAAATAAAGAACGGTCTTTATCCTGTATACAGGACAAAGACCGATTTGCTTAGCTTTGTTTAACCACCTATAATACAAGCGTACTGTCATACGCCGTTCTGTTAACGGTGAACAACCGGAGAAGCCTACTGTTGTTTCAGCCCTCAGCTCCGAAGTGATTTTCATCAGGTTGCATCATACCGGGCTTACACCATCCCCGACTCGCTTTGACTCTGCAAAAAGACTACTGTCTTCATCAATGCCTTTTCATACGGGGACATAATAACACATATTACAATATAATGCAAGTGTTTTTTAACTAGAAAATTCCTGACCCCTGTTTTATGCCTCGTTAAAATACTTAACAATATATTCCACAACTGCACCAAACATCGGGTGTGAATGTGATGCTTCACCATTCCAGTTTTCCCAAAGGGTTGTTGCACCCTGCTTTTTCATATTGTAGAAGGTATTTTCACTTTTACTTGAAAGAAGCTTGAAGGCCAAATCCTTATGACCATTTTCGCAAAGAACTTTTATAAGAAGTTTTGTTCCGAAAATACCCGTATCAAATTCCCCAAGCTTTTCGTACTTGTCTACAATAGCTTTCAAGGTTTTTTCGTTGCCGTAGCCTAAATCAAAGCCGTAAGCATCACTTGACTCAACAGATTTTGCAAAGGTTCCTGTTTTTTTGTCGTAATACTTATCAAGAAAGGCTTTTTCTACCTTTTTAAGGCGTGCTTCAAGGTCTTTTGTCGGCTCACCGATTTCCTTTGAAAGCTCAATTACATTTTTGATAGCTTTTATGTAGAAATAAGTATTAACAAATGGGATAGGAATAAGGTTTTTGTTGTCGGGTGAGCACCAGTCACCAAGACACCAGCCTAAGCGCTCTTCTCTTACTACAAGACCTTTTTCGCTGTGGTTTTCCATATAATCAAGGTAAGCAAGCATATTGCTGTAATATTTCTTCACAAGCTCCTTGTCGCCGTATGCCTTATAGAAGCTGTATGGTACAAATATCATTGCACCACCCCAGCCACCTGGTCCACCTCCACCACCATAGAATGGTGCTGTATGCTGAACGTGACCGTTGTATATATCCTGACTGTCTGCAATATCTCTTATCCACTTGCGATACATTTTTTCTGCATCAAAGCAAAGCATAACTGTATCTGCAGTTAACTGACCGTCACCTGTATAGCCAAGACGCTCTCTGTGTGGACAGTCAGATGGTACACAGCCGTGGGTGTTTGACTGCTGAGTTCTTATGAATGCATCAAAAATCCATTGAATTGTAGGCTCTGATGACTTGAACTTCACACGAGGTTTAAGGTCTGTGTGACAAACCCTGTATTCTGTAACCTCTGCAGTACCACGAAGTTCAATATATCTGCAAGCGTGCCATGTAAAAATCGGATGATATTCTGTTTTTTCACCATCATGGAAAAAGGTATCCCCTTGAATTCGGTGTTCCCAACCTGCAGAGCTGAACTCAAGTGCGCCATCCTCTTTTAAAATTTCTGCAAAACGAAGTGTGCACATTTCGTTAGGCTGTGCATTCTCTCTGAATGAAACAACAGGATAACCTGAAATATTTTCACCAATATCGTAAATCTTATAATCTCCCATACGGAAAATACATTTGGGTTTAAGCTTTCTTATAACCTTATCCGGTATGCAGTCCTGCTCATCAAAAACAGAAACAGGCTTTTCGACAACCTCTGCAAACCTCCAATCCTTTGTGTCAACATCTGTCTGTGTAAAGTCATAGCCACCTAAACGTGCATCGTGAGTTTCACCATAGTAAACGTTTGTTTTTACAACGAAGGATTTTCTGTATTTAACCGTATCGTCACTTTTAGCAATAACGTTGTCACCCTGTGTAAGCTTAAAGGCAAGCTTCAGGGTACCGTATGGTCTTACGCCCTCATTAGGACACTCGTTCTGACAGAACCAGCCACCACCAATGTGGAAGACAATGGTGTTATGTCCTTTTTTCAGAAACCTTGTTACGTCAATTTTTTCGTAAAGGATACGGTTAGTCATCTGATCGTAGATTGGGTAATTCATATCCTTTGTGTCGTGACTCTTGTAATTTGTCCATGCAGGAGCAAGTACTCTGTCACTTATACACTTACCGTTAATATAAACGTAGCAAAAGCCGAGACCAGTAACGTAAAGCTCAGTTTTTTCCTTTTTCTCAAGATAAAAATCTTTTTTCGCAATAACTGCCTGATTTTCATCGTGGAACGAAAGCCAATCAATGCCGTCAAAAACAAGATTTTCTCTGAATTGAATACGGCGTTTATTGTCTTTTATATATGAAACGTTTTCGTAAGGTATGCCATTTTTCTTGAAGAAATCGATATTCTCCACATAGCCCTCGCAAACAAGCTGTGACGCACCTTTTTCTTTTGCTATGCGTCTTATTTCCTCAATAATCTGTGTACCTGTCTTAAAACGTCGGTAGTCCTTAGCAACACATATTTTGTACATCTCAAAAATGCTATCGCCTTTATCCAACACACTGCCGCAGCCTACCACGTCATCGCCAAGACAAAATGCAATATGGATTGCTGACGCATCTCTTTCATCCTTTACAAAAGAGGGCTTTTCACCTACTTCGTCGCAAAAAATCTCGCGACGAAGAGATGAAATTTTTTTAAAATCTTTACTGTCAAAAGAAAATATCTCGCAACGAGGATACATTATTCTTGCCATAAATTAATCCACCTTTTTAGGAGCAATTACAAAGTTGAAGGTAAGGTCTTTAGACGCATCTATACAATACTCAGGAAGTGTTCTTGGACCACAAGAGCCTGTACCTGTACCCCTTGTGTAGCCATCAAGAGTTACAAAGGTTGTCTTTTCGTCAATAACGTCTTCTCTATGGTCTGCATTAAAGAGTGTTTCCTGTGTAAAGTTATGAACATTGAAGTTAAAGCGTTTATCAGCAGAAATAAGAATTTCTTCACCCTTATCGCTTATAAGCTTAAGGTATGACACGTCAGAGTGATTCATATTGTCCTGTGGTCTGATGTACGGCTCATACTGGTCTGCAACTGTTGATTTATAGAGACCAATAGGTGCGTGTGCGTTGAAATCGCAGAAATTCTCTTTTTCGCCTCTGCCGAAATACTCAATTTTAGAGAAACGCTTATCTGCCTCAAAGGTAAGACCTACTCTTGGAATGTTGTAAATCTGCTCTGTGCTGTCCTTAACAGGTGAAACTGCTACTTCGATGTCCATAACACCATTTGCACCGATAATGTAAAGAACGTTTGCGTTAAAAAGAACGTCCTCTTTACCGTAAACTGTAAAATACTCACTTACCGATGCAACACCCGATTTTACTTCTGCACTTAAATCTTCAAGAACGATTTTCGGATTTCTTAAGTTGTGCTCATCCCACTTTGCTTCGTCCTGTCTGTCGTTATCAATATATGCACGAACGAAATTGAGAAGGAAGCCCTTGTGTGATACAGGTGCTTTGTTAAGCACAGAAACGCCGTTTGCCTTGTATGAAAGCATTTCACCTGTTTCCTCGCTCAACTCAACCGAGCCAGCAGGAAATTTAACTGCTATTATTTCACCATCGGAGCTCATTGAAACCTTACCTGACTCAATTACAGGCTGTGGGAATGAATTTTCTGAAAGTGTAAGCTGCTCTGAGGCAATCTCAAAGTCACCATCAAGATAAGTTAAGTTAAGATACGTGTTTTTCTCGTAATCCACCTTTGGTAAATCAAGCTTATATGTTGCTTCTTTTTCAGGTGCAATATCTGTATCAAACGAACCACAGCACACAACCTCACCATTAACCTGATACTCCCAATAAACCTCTGTATCCTTTGAAGAAAGGAATCTGTTTGTATTGAGAATTGTAAGCTTGTTGCCTGCAAGACGTGTTGCTCTTAAGGGTCTGTAAATAGCCTTCATATTGTAAGCGCCTGTATGTGGTGTACGGTCAGGGTAGAAAAGACCGTCAACACAGAAGCAACCGTCGTGAAGTGGCTCGCCGTGGTCGCCACCATATGTGTACTCCCACGGGAAGCCATCGTTAATATGTCTTACAGTGTGGTCTGCCCACTCCCAGATACAACCACCAAGGAAGATATCGTCGGAATAGAATAACTGCATGTATTCTTCCATAGCGCCCGGACCGACACCCATAGCGTGACAATATTCACAAAGGAAGAATGGTACCTCGTTAAAGGATTTGCCATTCTTTCTTCTACCTATTTTCTTCATTACGTCCTGATGTGTGTACATCTGTGAATACACGTCGTAATGCTGACGCTTTGTATGTGTAACACCCTCGTAGTGTACAGGAATATCTGTACCTAAATCTTTAAGCATTTTGTAGCACTTGTCGTGACACTTGTAGCCCTTTGACTCGTTACCAAGACTCCACATAATAATGCTTGGATGTGTTCTGTCACGGAAGTACATACGACGTACCCTGTCCATATAGCGTGGCGCCCACTTTACATCGTGGCTGATCATATCCTCAGGGCAGTCAAGGTTCCACAGACCGTGTGTTTCAATGTCTGCCTCGTCTACAACGTAAAGACCATAGTGGTCGCAGAGTTCAAGGAAGAATGGATCAGGAGGATAGTGCGACGTACGTACACAGTTAACGTTATATTCCTTCATTAACTGTACGTCTAACTCAAGGTCCTTAAAGTCCTCACAGTAACCCTTTGTTTCGTGGGTATCGTGGTGGTTAACACCTTTAAGCTTAATTTTCTTATCGTTAAAATAGAAGGTTGTGCCTTCAATTTTTATGTTTTTAAAGCCAATGTACTGACGGATGCTCATAACCTCTTTTTTGCCATTGTAAAGAGTTATATAAAGCTCGTAAAGTCTTGGGATTTCTGCACTCCATTCCTCAACGTCAAGCTTTTTAAAAGAGATAGCTGTATTTTTGGCACCGTCAGCTTCACCCTCGGCAACAAGATTTTTGCCGTCGTAAAGACTTGCTTTTACTGTTGTGCCCTTAGCTGAGCCTTTGATCTCCGCTTTAATGTCAAGGTCATATTTTTTGCCATTCTTGTTCGCAAGCGCCTGAAAGTCGTTAATATAAGTTTTCTCATAAGCGTACAAAAGCACGTCACGGAAAATACCATTTTCTCTGAACATATCCTGTGCTTCAAGGTATGAGCCTATGCTCCACTTGAAAACAACTGCAATAATTTCATTGCTACCCTCTTTAAGGTAATCTGTAACATCAAACTCATATGAGTTATGAGAGCCCTCACCGAAGCCAACGAAAACACCGTTAATGTATAAATCAACGCATGGTGTGATGCCAAGAAAGGTAAGAATATATTTTTTTGATTTATCTTCGATATCAATAATCTTACGGTAAACACCACAAGAAAAATCCTCAGGAAGCTCCGGTGGTCTTACACCTTTACCCCATTCACCACCAAATTTACGGTTATCGAAGCCGTATGGTGTGTTTATATATTCAGGAATTTCGTAGCCTGTTCTTTGCCACGTAGATGGAACATTAACCTTATCAAACTTGATTTTTGAAGTATCAATAGTTGCAGGAAGCTTTGATTTTTTCTTGTAATATTTAAACTCCCATTCACCTGAAAGAACAGATACAATATCACTATTGTAGCGTTCTGTTTTATAATCTGCTGCTTTTGCAGATTTTAATTTTGTGTGTGGTATGCAATAGGCACGTGGTGCCATTCTGCCACATTCAAAGGCTTTAAAATTGCAATGATTTCCTTTGTCGAGAATATATTTCATAAAAATCCTCCTAAGAATCCAATATCAGGTTAATTTTACCATAGCGCAATACACATTTCAATTTTAAAACAAAAAAATATGTCACAAAAATAATGCAATTATTTTGATATTATGATAAAATATTCGTGCAATTTTTGAAAAGGATAATGCAATGAATATTAACGAAGAAAAAATTACCGGTGTCGTTGAGGACGTTACCTTCCGTAACGACACAAACGGTTGGACTGTTATTGATTTATCTGTTAATAACGAGCTTATGACTGCCGTTGGTGTTATGCCTGACGTTAATGCCGGTGAAACCGTTACTCTTACGGGCACTTACACAATACACCCATCTTTCGGTAGGCAATTCAAGGTGTCTGCCTTTAGTCGCACTTTGCCCGAAACAACAGAGCAGATATACAAATACCTCGCTTCAGGAGTTATTCGTGGAATTGGTCCTAAAAAGGCAATGTCGATTGTGGAAAAATTCGGTTCAGACACCTTATACATACTGGAAAGCGAGCCCGAAAGGCTTGCATCAATCAAAGGGATTTCTGAAGATCAGGCAAAAGCCATTGGTGAAGATTTCCGTAAACAGACAGCACTCAGGACGATTATGCTTGGTCTTGAAAAATATGACCTTACACCTTCAGAATGCGTTCGTATATTCAAAAAACTTGGCATAAACGCTGTAGATAAAGTAGAAGAGAACCCATATTGCCTTTGTAGTCTTGGTTTAGGCATCAGCTTTGAAAGGGCAGAAAGCATAGAGGAAAAGCTTCCGAAAAAGCCTTTGCCTGATTTCAGAATACGCGAAGGTATTCTTCACGTTATGCGTTACAACTCCTCATACAGAGGTCACACCTGCATACCACGTGAAAAGCTTTTGAAACCATCAAGTGATTTACTTGACATTACACAGGATGAAATAGACATTGCAATAGACGGGCTTGTAAATACAGCTCAATTGAAATCCTGTGAAATAGACGGCAAGGACTTTGTTTTTCTCCCCTCTGCATTTTTAGCAGAAAGAAAAATTGCCGAAAGAATAAATGTTATTGCAAACTTCCCTCCACCATCTGCACCACAGCTTGCAGATTGGATTGACTACACTGAAAAAATCAACAATATAAAGTACGAAGAGCATCAGCGCCTTGCCATTGCTACTGCTGCAAAAAAAGGACTTCTTGTTTTAACGGGTGGTCCCGGTACAGGTAAAACTACCACAATCAAGGGAATAATTAATATATTCGAGCGTCAGCATCTTGACATTGCCCTTGCAGCCCCTACCGGCAGAGCTGCAAAACGTATGAGTGAGGTTACAGGTATGGATGCAAAAACCATTCATCGTCTTTTAGAAGTTGAATGGGACGAGGATGACAGACCTGTTTTCAGAAGGAATGCAAGTAATCCACTTGATTGTAACGCACTTATTCTTGACGAATTATCAATGATTGATATTCACCTGTTCGCAAACCTTCTTGAAGCGCTTCCTTTAGGTTGCAGACTTGTACTTGTTGGCGACAGTGATCAGCTGCCACCCGTTGGTGCTGGTAACGTTCTTCAAGACCTTATAATTTCAGGTATGCTTCCCGTTGTTTGTCTTTCACAGGTTTTCAGACAAGCTCTCGAAAGTAAAATTATTACAAACGCCCATAAAATCGTGGGTGGAGAGAACCCTGATTTAAGCAACGACGGCAAGGACTTTTTCCATATAGAAAGACCTTCTGCTATCACCACAGCGCAGACTGTTGTAGATTTATGCTCAAACCGTTTGCCGACTGCTTACGGATGGGACCCTTTCTCTGACATCCAGGTTATTACACCATCTAAAAAAGGTGAAGCAGGCACACAAAACCTCAACCGACTTTTACAAGAAGCCTTAAACCCACCTGACGCAGAAAAAAATCAGGTTTCCGTTTCAGGTCGCATTTTCAGAGTAGGCGACAAGGTTATGCAAATAAAAAACAACTACAACATAGAATGGAAGTCCGACCAAGAAAAAGGCATGGGAATTTTCAATGGTGATATTGGTATACTTACAGAGATAAACATAAAAAGTGGGCTTGTTGTAATTGACTTTGACGGCAGAATTGCAACCATTCCCGCAGAAAGTCTTGGAGAGCTGGAATTAGCTTATGCCATTACTGTCCACAAAAGTCAGGGTAGCGAATTTAAAGCCGTTGTTTTCCCTGCAATTAACATTGTACCCAACCTTGCTTACAGAAACCTTTTGTACACTGCTGTTACAAGGGCAAAGAATATGCTTGTTACCGTAGGTCATAGTGAAATGATTTACGCTATGACACAAAACGATAAAAAAGCAAAACGCTATTCTGCACTTGCACATTTTCTAAAAGCCGAGTAATTATGAATTTCAAAGCCATTAAAAACATATTTCTTTCTTTTATTTTCACAAAACGGTGTGGCTTTTGTAACAACATTTGCGATTTACGTGACGAGGTTTGTGAAAGCTGTTCAGAAGATATACACATAATCGACGGTAAGGTCTGCTACAATTGTGGATTAAGCAAGGTTTTTTGTAACGGCAAGGAGAAAAAGCATTACTTCGAAAGTCTGTGTGCGCCATACTATTACGAAGGCGCTCCAAAGAAAGCAGTCATTTTTCTTAAGAGCAAACCATCGGAAACGATACTTAACAAGCTGACGGACGATATGTGTGCCTGTGTAAAGAAGCATTACACAAATCTGGACTTTGACTGCATAACATACGTACCCATGCACAAGGCAGACCAGAAGAAACGTGGCTACAACCAGGCACAGCTTTTGTGTGAAAAGCTGTCAGAAAAGCTTGCCGTGCCCTGCTACCCTCTTCTTAAAAAGGATTTCAAGACACAATCACAGCATTTTTCACCACAACTGAAACGAAGTGGTAATCTTTTGGGTGCAATAAGCTTTAACAACGATTGTAATATTGATATACAGAATATGCGAATTCTTTTGTGTGATGATATTAAAACAACAGGTGCCACTCTTGACGAATGCACGAAAACGCTTCTCTTCGAAAGCTGTGCAGAGGTAAGATGTATTACGGCTTGTATAAGCTACAACAATATAATTAAAACAAAATAAAAAAATCTGAAAGTCATGTGACTTTCAGATTTTTTAATAAGTTATTAGAGAACGTAAATAATAATATCTCTTCTACCCCAGTTTACGCACTGCTGTTTTGAGTTCATAAACAAGTCAACTGTCCAGTCCACGTCGTAGATGTAGCTACCTGTGTCTGCTGCAATGCAATAACCGTAAACGTACTTACCATCTGCTGACATAATGTACATTTCGGTACCATATGGAATTTCTTTAGGGTCAACTGCGATATAACCTGTTTGTGCTCTTTTTCCTGTCGAGGTTATACCACCCGGGATACAATAAGCTGTTGCTTTTGCGTTAATAACTTTTTTGTAGGTTGTAGGAACACCATCCTTACCAATTATAAGGTCTTCCGGGTTTGCCATTTCGCTTATAGGGCTACTTGTAGGAAGGCTTGTTGGGTAAGTCTGTACTGACACAGGACGTTCCTTCGTGCCTTTTTCAACCAACTGGTCTACAGGCTCTTTAATAATTGTTTCGCTGAGTGCTGTTGAAGTGCTGAGCTCACCATTAACGTAACGATCCTCATACACAACTGTTTTTGAACCCTTAACACCTGCTTTAAGAAGTGTTCTCTGGTCTGCGTATTTTGAGTTTGTAAGCTCATATGTTGTGCCATACTCAACGTCTTCTGTTGCAGTACGTTCAACAAGCTCAACTCTGAAGATTTCAATCTTCATATTGTTTTTAAGCTTTGTTTCAAGAGAAGGCTTTGTGAAATCGTCCTCATCAAGAACGATGCCTGCTGCTTCCACTGCGTGTGCCACAGTTTTACCTGAAACTGTTTTTACAGAGGTTTTACCATCTGCAACGAGTTTAACATTATATATGTTATAAATCTCAATAACCATTCCATCTTCAAGAAGGTCGTTTGCTGCGTAGTTAAGAGCAGTACCCTTTGGAAGTGTGATGCCTGCGAGGCTGATTGCATCGCCGACTGTACCTGAAGTATGGATTGTGTAGGTTGTGCCGTCAAGATCAACAACACTGACCTTAACACCACGTTTAATAGTAATTACACTGTCGCTTTCACCATCGAACTTGTCGAGGCTTACGCTGTCACCGTATGCTTCGTTAACTGTGATTCCTGCATTTTCAAGAATCTTTGAAGCGTCCTGCTCAGCAGTTGTAACAACAAGTGTATTGTCACCATCGTAAATTGTAACGTCGTACATTACCGGTGGCACGGCGAAGGCTGTGACAGAAACAAAGAACAACGCCGCCATAATAATTAGAGAAGCTCTCTTAAGCGGTGAAGACACTGCCGTATCGCCTATTTGTCTGACTGTCATGATAAATCTCCTTGGACAAGCAACCGACGGAACGTTATTCCCAAACCTTTCAAATTGGGGTTCCTGAAAGCTGCCGTTGTAGGCATGTTTGTCAGCAATAGCGTACCGAGAACGCCACCGCTCGATACATTACTGATGGCAAAAATGCCGCAGTTATCCTATGGCAATGGGTATTATACCCCGTTTTTCCTAAAAGTCAAATAACTCAGAAAAACACTTTTTGTGAACTTTTCACAAAGATTATGAACACATATTTTTCATATCCACCATTTTTCGCGTTTTTTGTTGGAAAACATACATCTGTTTTCTATCTTGTTTTGTAAAAAGTGCAGAAATTACAATTTGTAATTTTTAAAGGGGTTTTTGCCACCAAATTATTATCAATTTGTAATTTTTGTTGACTATTTATTGCAAAACGGTCATAATATATGTATATTTTGGTAATTTTGCAACATCGTTTATATTAATGGAGAAAAAAGTTATGACAATAGCCTTACCTCAAGAGGTCAAAACACTTCTTACAACCTTAAAAAGTGCCGGACACCAGGCTTTTTGTGTTGGCGGAGCAGTGCGCGACAGCATTATGGGATTTACACCTGGTGATTGGGATATAACCACTTCTGCACTTCCCCACGAAACAAAGGAATTGTTTAAGGACTGCAAAACAATTGACACCGGTCTTAAGCACGGCACACTCACGGTAATAATCAACCACAAGCCTTTCGAGGTAACAACCTACCGTATTGATGGTGAGTACGACGACAACCGTCATCCTGAAAAGGTTGAGTTTACACGTAAGCTTTCAGAGGACCTTGCAAGACGTGATTTTACAATTAACGCACTTGCCTACAACGAGGACGTAGGACTTATAGATTTGTACGACGGACAAGCCCATATATATAATAGTATAATAAAAACAGTTGGTGACCCTCATAAGCGTTTTAATGAAGACGGTTTAAGAATAATGAGAGCCTTACGTTTTTCTGCTGTTTTAGGCTTTCGAATCGATGAAGAAACGTCCGTAGCAATTCATAAAAACAAAGACTTATTAAAAAATATTTCTGCAGAAAGAATTGCGATTGAATTAACAAAGCTTGTTTGTGGCAAAAATGCCTTTAACGTACTCATGGAATATGGTGACGTGCTTTCTGTTTTTATACCCGAAATCCGACCTGCACTAAACTTCAAGCAATACGGGAAAAAACACGCTTACGACGTATGGGAGCATATCTGCCACACAGTTGACACAATTCCCGATGACAAAATTCTTCGTCTTACAATGCTTTTGCACGACTTGGGTAAGGTGCCTACCCACAAGCTTAACGAAAATGGTGACAGCACCTTCAAAAACCACGCTACCGTAGGTGGCGAAATGGCAAAAGACATTCTCACACGCTTAAGATTTGACAAAAAAACCATAAATCGCGTTTCCTACCTTGTTTCATACCATGACTTTGAGCCTGCAGAAACGAAGCAGGAATTAAAGCACCATTTAAAAACTAAAACCCCCGAAGATATTCGCACGTTACTTATAATTAAAAAGAGTGACAGAGGTGCGTTAAGCGAGGCATATCGTGATATTTCCGAGGGCACACAAAAGAATTTAGCATGGCTAAAAGAAATTGAAGAAAATAACGAATGCTGCAACATAAAAGACCTTGCTATTTCTGGCAACGACCTTTTAGCTGCAGGTTTTACAGGCGAAAGTATTGGTAACGCTCTGGAAAAAGCAGTAAATGCAGTAATTGATGAAAAAATCCCCAACAACAAAGCTGATTTGTTGACATACTTATTACAATAGTATAAAATAAAGGGTAACTATGAAAAGAAAAGGGTGGTTTAATGCGTAACACATTTGCACTCAACTTCGGTTGGAAATATTCTCCTTCTTTTTCAGAGGATATGATAAAAAAATCTTATGACGACAGCAGCTTTGAAACTGTCGATATTCCTCATGCAAACAAGGAGCTTCCTCTTAACTATTTTGATGAAGGCTCATACCAGTTTATTAGCTGCTATCGTAAAAACTTCAATATAAAAAAGGTTAAGGGTATGCGCTATATCCTTCATTTTGAAGGTGCTGCAGTATATTCAAAGGTTTATCTTAACGATAAATTCATTGGTGAATATAAAGGTGCTTACAACCGTTTCAGCTTTGACATTACAGACACTGTAAAAACTAAAGACAATGTTCTTGTTGTTGAGCTTGACTCAAGTGAAAGAAAGGAAATTCCGCCTTTCGGTAATGTTGTAGACTACCTTGTATACGGTGGTATTTATCGCGAAGTGTGGATTGAAGAGGTTTCAGATGTATACATCGACAATGCATTTGTAAGAACACTTAACGTTCTTCACGAAAAGAAGCTTCTCAGCATAGACGTTACTCTTTCAGAAAGCACAAGTGGTAAGCTTACCTTTGCTCTTTATAAGGATGGCGAAAAAATCGGTGAAAAGAGCACAGATTTCAAAGGCAAGGTTATCAACGCAAAATGGGCTGTTAAGGACGTTAAGCTTTGGGATATCGACAACCCTGAGCTTTACACAATAAAAATCAAGCTTGACGAAAAGGATGAAACCTCCGTACGCTTCGGTTTCAGAGAGTGCAAGTTCTATAAAGACGGCTTCTACCTTAATGGTAAGAAAATAAAAATACGTGGTCTTAACCGTCACCAGAGCTTCCCATACGTTGGCTACGCAATGCCTGAAAATGTACAGAAAGCAGATGCAGATCTTCTTAAATATGAGTTAGGTGTTAACCTTGTAAGAACCTCACACTACCCTAACAGCATCCATTTCCTTGACCGTTGCGACGAAATTGGTCTTTTAGTATTCACAGAAATGCCATCATGGCAGTACCTTGGTGAAGGCGAATGGAGAGATATTTGTCTTGACAACGTTCGCAGAATGGTGCTTCGTGACAGAAACCATCCTTCAGTTATTCTTTGGGGTGTTCGCGTTAACGAGGGTCTTGATTGTGACGAATTCTACACAGAAACAAACCGTGTTGCAAGAGAGCTTGACGATACACGTCAGACAGGTGGCGTAAGAAATATGCCAATGAGCCACCTTCTTGAAGATGTTTACACAATGAATGACTTCATACATTCAGGTGGTGCCATAAATCTTCTTCCTCCTGCATTGGTTACTAAATCACTTAAGGCTCCATACCTTGTTACAGAGCACAATGGTCATATGTTCCCAACCAAGAGCTTTGACAAGGAAGGTGTTCGCACAGAGCATGCTTTACGTCACACAAGAGTTCTTAACTCTGCTTATGGTAACTCACGTACAAGCGGTGCTATTGGTTGGTGTATGTCCGACTACAACACACACAAAGACTTTGGTAGTGGTGACAGAATTTGCTACCATGGTGTTACAGATATGTTCCGTGTACCCAAATTAGGTGCTGCTGTTTACCGTTCACAGCAGGAGGATAAGCCGTACTTAGAGGTTACTTCCGCTATGGATATCGGTGAGCATCCGGGTGGAACAATCGGTGATGTTTGGGTATTTACAAACTGTGATTATGTTAAGCTTTACAAAAACGGCAAATACACAAGCACAATTTACCCTGACTCATCAAAATTCAAAAATCTTCCTCACCCACCAATGATTGCCGCTGACTTTATCGGTGATTCTCTTACAACTGACGATGGTATTGAGGGTCTTGCAGCAGAGCTTCTTACAGATACACTTATCTGCGCACAATCCAAGCAGTGGAAAATGCCGCCATCAAAGTTCCTCAAAGCAGGTGCTGCAATGGCTATCGGCAAAATTCCGTTCAACAGAATGTTTGATATTGTTACAAAATACATCGGTGGTTGGGGTAACGAGCAGATCACCTATGCCTTTGAGGGCTACAAGGATGGTGAATGTGTTGCAACAGTTGTAAGAACAGCTGTTACAGACTTACACCTTGATGTAAAAGCAGATTCTTACGTGCTTAAAGAGGGTGACACCTACGATGCAACAAGAATCCAGCTTATTGCCCTTGACCAGAACAACAACCGTGCACCTTTTGCAGACAGCGCAGTCAAGGTAACTGTTAAGGGACCTGCAAAGGTTATTGGTCCCCAGGAATTCCCACTTGTCGGTGGCGACAGAGCCTTCTGGATTCGCACAACAGGTGAAAAGGGTGACATCACTGTTACAATCGATGCAAAAGGCATCGGCAAAACAAAGCTTCAGTTAAAAGCTGAATAATTAACTAATTACACAATAAAACAGATACTCCCATTCGAGCATCTGTTAAAGGAGATATTATAATGAACAACAAGCCTTATTACATTACAACTGCAATTGCATACACATCAAGAAAGCCTCATATAGGCAACTCATATGAAATCGTGCTTTCCGACGCCCTTGCACGCTTTAAACGAATGCAGGGTTATGATGTTTTCTTCCAGACAGGTACAGACGAGCATGGTCAGAAAATCGAAGAATATGCAGCTAATGCAGGTGTTTCACCACAGGATTACGTAGATGGTGTTGCAGCTGAAATAAAGGCTATTTGCGATTGTCTTAACACAACCTACGACAAATTTATCCGTACTACAGATAAAGACCATGAGGAAGCAGTACAGAAAATCTTTAAAAAGCTCATTGATAAAGGTGATGTTTACAAGAGCGAATATGAAGGTTGGTACTGTGTGCCTTGCGAAAGCTTCTTTACAGATAGTCAGCTTGTTGACGGCAAATGCCCCGACTGTGGCAGAGAAGTAAGAAAAGAAAAAGAAGAGGCTTACTTCTTTAAAATGAGCAAGTATCAGAAACAGCTTGAAGAATACATTGAATCCAACCCCAACTTTATCTATCCCGAAAGCCGTAAAAAAGAAATGATTAACAACTTCATTAAACCAGGTCTTCAGGATTTGTGCATTTCCCGTTCAACATTCAAATGGGGTATTCCTTTCCCTAACGATGAAAAACATGTTATTTATGTTTGGGTTGATGCTCTTCTTAACTATATTACAGGTCTTGGCTATGATACAGAGAGCAACTCTGAAATGTTCAACAAATACTGGCCTGCTGACGTTCACATCATTGGTAAGGATATTCTCCGTTTCCATACAATTTACTGGCCAATTATGCTTATGGCGCTTGATATCCCACTTCCAAAGCAGGTATTCGGTCACCCATGGCTTCTTTCAGGCAACGATAAGATGAGTAAATCCCGTGGTAATGTTATATACGCTGACGACCTTTGCGACCGTTTCGGTGTAGATGCTGTAAGATATTACCTTCTTTCAGAAATGCCTCACGCACAGGATGGTACAATTACCTACGAAACAATTATTGAACGTTTCAACTCTGATCTTGCAAACACTTTAGGTAACCTTGTTAACCGTACTGTTGCCATGAACAACAAGTATTTTGATGGTGTTATTCAGTCTGCTGATTGCACAGAGGATATCGATAACGAGTTAAAGGCAATGGCTTTAGGTACGCTCGCCAAGGTTACAAAGCTTCTTGATACCTACAAGGTTTCTGATGCACTTTCAGAAATTTTCGACCTTGCAAAGCGTTGCAACAAGTACATTGACGAAACAATGCCTTGGGCACTTGCAAAGGATGAAGAGAAAAAAGCAAGACTTGGCACCGTACTTTACAATCTTCTTGAAGGCATTCGTTTTATTGCCGTACTTCTTAAGCCGTTTATGCCTGAAACAAGTGACAAGATTCTTGAACAGATTGGTACAGACGTTAACACACTTGAATCTCTTTCAGAATTTGGCGCAACAAAGGTTGGCGCTAAGGTTGGCGTTGCTACACCACTCTTCTCACGTCTTGACGTTGAAAAGACTTTAGCAGAAATTGAAGCATCTCTCCCTGTAGTTGAAGAAGAGAAGGAAGAAGAAACAAAAGAAATTATTGGTCTTGCAGAAATTCAGTATGATGATTTTGCAAAGGTTGAGTTAAGAGTTTGCAAGGTGCTTGACTGTCAGCCAATTAAAAAAGCAAAGAAGCTCCTTCAGCTTACACTTGACGACGGCACAAAGGAGCCTCGCACAGTTGCTTCAGGTATTGCAAAATGGTATAAGCCTGAAGACCTTATCGGCAAGAGCGTTATTGTCGTTGCGAACCTTGCACCAAGAACCCTTTGTGGTGTTGAAAGTCACGGTATGATTCTTGCAGGCGAAATTACAGAGGACGACATTAAGGTTGCTTTTGTTGACGGTCTTCCTGCAGGTACACAGTTAAGCTAATTGGTTATGTATAAAAACATTTTCGATTCACATACCCACTACACAGACAAAGCGTTTGATATTGACCGCAAAGAATTGCTCGATTCCCTTAAGGAATCGGGCATTCGTGGTATAATAAACTGTGGGGCAGATTTAAAAAGCTCCGAGGAGTCTTTAGCTCTGTCGGAGAAATATGATTTTATTTATTATGCTTGTGGTATACATCCTGAAGAGGTTGACGATTTACCCGAAAACTACCTTGATATTCTCACAGAGCTTTCAAAAAGCGTGAAATGTGTAGCAATCGGCGAAATCGGTCTTGACTATTATTGGCGTCAGGATAACAAGGAGCTACAAAAAAAGGTTTTTATTGAACAGATTCAACTTGCAAAAAAGCTGGGTTTACCAATAATTGTACACTCGCGTGATGCCCACGAGGATACTCTTAATGTTTTAAAAGAATATAAGCCCGCAGGTGTGCTTCACTGTTTTTCCGGCAGTGCTGAAACTGCAAAGGAAATACTTAAGCTTGGTATGTATATTGGTCTTGGTGGTGCTGTCACCTTTAAAAATGCAAAAAAGCCTTTAGAGGTTATTGAAATTTTGCCTTTAGACAAATTACTTCTTGAAACAGACTGCCCGTATATGGCACCTGTGCCTATGAGAGGGAAAAGGAATAACTCCTCATACATTCCCTACGTTGCAGAAAAAATAGGTGAAATTAAAGGTGTTGATACACAAGAGGTTATTGATATTGCTACGGAAAACACGAAGAGCTTGTTTGGGCTATAATTTTGAAAAGAAGCAGATTCACATTGAATCTGCTTCTTTTAATATTTTCTCGCTTATTTCGTCTATCTTCTCGAAATCTGTGGCTTTAATATAATACTCTTCAAGCCTGTTGTGAATATCAAGGGCTATGGACATCTTGCGCACTGCCTCTTCAATAAGCTCTTTTTTAGCCTTTTTTCTGAAGGCGAGCTTTTCTTTATTGATATTATACGCTGCTTTATCAAAGAAACGTGATACGTGAGTTTTGTTACCGTAATCGTCAATAGAAAGGTGGTAGCTATTTTCTGTAAATACTGCTACCTTTAACTCGGGAATAATTATGTGCTCCACTTTATATAATGGAAATAACGGACAGTAACACTTGTACACGTCGTACCCCATATTCAATGCATACTCTCCTACGTAGTCTGCAACAAATGGTGCTACGGCAGAAAACTCATCCTTTATGGTGACAATGGTTTCTGCTAACGCTACAACAGAATCGTACTCCACAACAATTCCATCAGGTGTAATTGCACTCAAAAAGCGTTTATGCACCTTACCCCTTTCCTTATCCTTCCTGTCAGATACAAGCCTGTTTGAAAGTCGCAGGGCGTAGCGTCTTACCTTCTCCCAATCAGTAAAGGAGTTAGTTAAAGCTACGTTTTGTGTTTCAAGTGCCGATGCCACTTTCAAAAAATCTGCTGCTTTTGCGTGCATCTCCTTATTCTTTTTGGTTAACTCTGCAATTTCTTCTCGATGAAGACTAAGGTATTCTTTATCCCACGCAACACTCAGATCCACTATATGTTCATTCACACCCGGTAAGGTGGGGTCAAAGGTATGAGGTGACGTACCGTCAAAAATGGAATAATTCAAGTCGGGCACAGCTACAACGTCCAAAGATTCAGGATCTGCACTGCAGTAACCTCTTTCCACATACAAGCCCTTCTTTTCGAATTTGTCGGCAACCTTTTTCATAAGCGTCGATTTGCCTGTGCCGGGGCCACCTTTGATAATCAGGTGGTGTCCTTTTTCGTATGGATTATATAAATCTGAGTATAATGAACAATAAGATTGTTTGTTATTTGCGCCAAAGAAAAATGAAACGGGAAGGATTGTTTTTGTCATAAGCACAGCTCCTCTGATTCTGTAAATGTTTTTCTTATTTATCCTATGCAAAACGCCATTTTTTGCCACTTTCTTCATTGACTTTTTCAAAGTATAATATTATACTAGATTTGATTGGTCTTTTATTTTAGGGAGGTATTAAAATGACAAGATACGAAAGTGCAAAAAACATATATGCTGCTATGGGTGTAGACACAGAAAAAGCCCTTAATACCTTGAAGGACGTTACAATTTCAGTACATTGCTGGCAGGGTGACGACGTCACTGGATTTGACAGTAAAGAAAGCCTTTCAGGTGGAATTCAGACTACAGGTAACTACCCCGGAAAAGCTAACACACCCGAAGAGCTTATGGCAGATATAGACAAGGCATTTTCACTTATCCCCGGCAAGAAAAAGCTTAACCTCCATGCTTGCTATGCTATTTTTGAAAATGGTCAATTTGCAGACAGAGATGCTATTGAACCCAAGCATTTTGAAAAATGGGTCAATTTTGCGAAGGAAAGAAACATTGGCATAGACTTTAACCCTACCTTCTTTTCGCATCCTATGGTTAAGGATGGTCTTACCCTTTCATCCCCTGATGAAGAGGTTCGCTCCTTCTGGGTAAAGCACGGCATACAATGTCTTAAAATTTCTGAGCATTTTGCGAAGGAAACAGGCATACCATGTGTTATGAACGTATGGATTCCTGACGGCTATAAGGACATTCCTGCGGACAGACTTTCACCAAGAATGAGATTCAAAAAATCTCTTGATGAAATTCTCAGCACACCTTACGACAAGTCAAAGGTGTACGTTACACTTGAATCAAAGGTTTTCGGCATTGGTCTTGAAAGCTACACAGTAGGCTCTGCTGAATTCACACTTTCATACTCAACAAAAGCAGGCATTACACCTCTTATGGATAATGGTCACTACCACCCTACAGAGCTTGTTTCTGACAAGATTTCATCACTTCTTGCATTCAACGAAAAAATTGCTCTTCACGTTACAAGAGGTGTTCGTTGGGACTCCGACCACGTAGTTATACTTGATGACGAAACAAAGGAAATTGCAAAGGAAATTGTTTTCCACGACGCCCTTGATAGAGTATTTATTGCAACAGACTATTTCGATGCATCAATTAACAGAATATCTGCATGGGTAACAGGCGTAAGAAACGTACAAAAAGCCCTTCTTAACGCACTCCTTTTACCTGCAGACACGATGAAAGAGCTTCAGGAAAAAGGTAAATTCACTCAGCTTATGTATCTTCAGGAGGAATGCAAAACCATGCCATTCGGTGATATATGGGCAGAATTTCTCTTAAGAGAAAACGTAAACGGAGCTTATTATAGCGAAATTAAAAATTATGAAGAAAGGATTTTGGTAAAAAGATAATGAAAGACATTTTTACTGCCCCGTTTGTCGAGGAAATGAAACGAGTAACTGCTAACATGTATCGTCAGACATGGGACGAAAGAAACGGTGGTAACATCAGTTATATGCTTGATGAAAATGTTGTTGCTGAATATCTCGACCTCAACAACGTAATTCGCACAATCCCTACAGGCTTTGATGCAACTGAGCTTATAGGTAAAATATTTATAGTTACAGGTACAGGTAAATACTTCAAAAACGTTGAAATTGACCCTGAAACAAACCTTGGTATTATCCGTATTGCTGAAGATGGTACAACAGCAGAGCTTCTTTGGGGTTGGAAAGATGGTGGCAAATTCACATCCGAGCTCCCTGCACACCTTATGAGCCATATGGCAAGACTTAAGGTTAACCCAGACAACAGAGTTATTATTCACTCTCACCCAACATATACTCTTGCAATGAATCACATTCATGAGCTTGATGAAAAGAAGTTTACACATACTCTTTGGGAAATGTGCACAGAGTGTGTGGTTGTTTTCCCTGATGGTATCGGCGTACTTCCATGGATGGTTTGTGGTACTAACGAAATCGGTATTGCAACCGCAAAGAAGATGGAAGAATTCCGTCTTGTGATTTGGGGACTTCACGGCATCTACGGCTGTGGTAACGATATGGACGAAGCTTTCGGCCTTATAGAAACTGTTGAAAAGGCTGCTATGCTTTATATGCTTGCAACTGCAAGTGGTAAAAGAATTACTACAATTACTGATGAAAATCTTTGGGAAATTGTTGAAGCATTCAATCTTCACGATAAGGTAAGAAAAGATTTCCTTGATTTATAAGGGGATGAAATATAAATGGCACGCACACCGTTAGGTGACAGAAAACTGCCTGCTTACACCAAGGGTGAAGAAATTTTCAATATGGTAAGCCATATTCTTGGTGGCGCTTTGGGTATTACGGCAACGGTTTTGTGTGTTGTGTTTGCTGCACTTCACCACAACGTATATGGTGTTGTAAGTGGCGCTATCTTCGGTGCATCTATGATAGTCCTTTACACAATGTCAAGTATCTACCACGGACTACGACCTAATATGGCAAAAAGAATCTTTCAGATTTTTGACCATTGTTCAATTTTCCTGCTTATTGCAGGTACCTACACACCATTTGCCCTTTGTGTATTAAGACAACATAGCGTCGCTCTAGGCTGGACCATATTTGGTGTAATATGGGGCTTGGCTGTTTTAGGCATTATACTCAAATCCATAGATATTAAGATGTTTGAGGTTATCTCAATGGTGCTTTATCTTGGAATGGGTTGGTGCATTGTATTTACTGCAAAAATAGTATACGGTATTATCGGAACAGGCTTCTGGTTACTGCTTGCAGGTGGCATTGCCTACAGCTTAGGCGCCGTAATGTACTGCTTTACAAGTAAGCTCAGGTATATACACTCAGTGTTCCATATTTTTGTTGTTATAGGAAGTCTGCTTCATTTCCTTTGTATACTGTTATTTATAATGTAATTTAAAAACAATAAAAAACCTCAGGTTCATAGAACCTGAGGTTTTTTATTGATAGTAACTTTATTTCTCTTTTCTTGCTGCAATTTCTGCAACCATTTCTGCCTGACGTTTTTCTGTAATCTTGTAGAACATTACAGGGATTGCGCAAGCAAACATACTAATTACACCTGAAAGAACAAGCATATTCCAGAGTCTCTGTGCACCTTCTGCAGAAATAAAGCCTGTTTCAGCGTCAATACCTGCTGCAGAGAAGGAAATAACACCTATAAATGCACCAACTGCCATACCGATTTTGTTGATAAGTGTCTGCATAGCAAAGCAGATACCTTCGCCACGTTCGCCTGTTTTCCACTCAAGGTAGTCAACTGTATCACCAATCATAGCGTATGTGATAATGTTGTTAACACCCTGTGGAATACCAAGAAGAACAAGACCGATTGCAGCAATAACAAGCTTCCAAGGAGCATCGTAACCAACGAAATACATAATTGCCATTACAACACCACCGAAAAGGTGAACTGCAACGTAAGCCCATTTCTTTGTAAATTTCTTTGACATCCAAGGAACAAGAACAGATGCTACAAGTCCACCTGGAACAACAAGAAGTGTAATAAGGCTGTACATACCTTCGTTCTGAAGAACGTACTTTGCAAAGTAAAGACCACCTGTGTAAGAATAAACCATTCTTGCACCACCAAGAATACCTGAAAGAACAATAAGTAAAAGCTGGTCATTCTTAAAGAGAAGCTTTAAATTGTGGCCAAAGCTTGGTGGGTTATCGTCTGCTGTAAAACGCTCTTTAGTGTGCTTAAAGCCGTAGAAGAACATTGGCACTGCAGCAACAACAAGGACAACTGCTGCAATGAAGTAAATCCATTTAAGCATCTGTGCATTAGCGCCTTCCTGACCAACAATAACTGTACCAATAAAGTTCTTTGCTGCCTCAGCATCTACACCCTTATCTGCCATAATCTGAGCAATATCAGCGTCTGTATATTTAAACTTTGCGGTAAGGTTACCTGTAATAATAGGAACGAAAACAGTAACAATACCTGCACCTAACGTACAAAGAAGACGAGTAACTGTAAGAAGATTACCACGAACAACTGTATCGTTTGTCATACAAGTTGAAAGACCCCAATAAGGAACGTCCGCAACTGTGTATGCAACTGACCATAAAACATAAATTATACCGATAATAATAAATGTTGATGGTGCTTTTTCCTTAAAAACAGGAAGGAAACAAGCAATTGTCATTATCGCGATAGGGAATGCCATCCATTTAAGGTATGGTCTGCACTTACCCCATTTTGTACGTGTTTTGTCAACAACAGAACCCATAATCGGATCGTTGAATGCGTCAAATATACGAGTACCAAGCATAAGCCAAGCAACTGCCATTGTACCTGTTATTGAACCAATTGTAACGCCCTCTGCACCAAAAAGAAGTGCATCTGTAAGGAAAATTGTAAGGTATGAACCGATGATTGTGCAAATAAAGTTCTGACCGAAACCGGCAATACCGTAAGCCAACGCCTCCTTAGGCTGTAATCCTGTACCGCCCGGAGTTGTGCCGTACAGCTTATGAAGGATACCTTCAACTTTTGTGTTCATTGCTATTAATCTCCTTTTTCTCTATTCACTATTTATTAAACAGCTTCAACTGTTTTCATAACAATTTTTTCAACCGGTGTTGATCTCTCACCACCAAAGCTCATTCTGCGTTCAATCTTAAGGAAGTTGTCAACAGTTTCCATTCCTTCAATAACCTTACCGAAGGCTGCGTACTGACCGTCAAGGAAAGTACAATCACCATAGCAAATGAAGAACTGACTACTTGCAGAGTTAGGGTTCTGCGAACGTGCCATTGAAACAACGCCCCTTGTATGTGAAAGAGGGTTCATAACACCATTTATAGCAAATTCACCTTTAATCTGCTCGTCACTACCACCACAGCCTGTGCCTTCAGGATCTCCACCCTGAGCCATAAAGCCATCTATAACTCTGTGGAAGGTAAGACCATTGTAAAAGCCGGACTTCACAAGCTTCAAAAAGTTTGCACAAGTAATTGGTGCTGCTTCCGGGCAAAGCTCAATTACAAAGCTTTCGCCATTTTCCATTGTAACTTTAATATTTTCCATATGTATTACCTCTTAGAGATCGATTGTTTCCTTGATGTTTGCCTTTGTCTTTGTTGTAACATCTATTGTTATGGTTCCTAAGCCTGATTCTGTTTGGGTCTGTCTAGGAGCCTGTATGTTTGACGAATAATCGTAATAATATACAACCTTCTTTACCTCACCTGTTGCAGCGTCTGTTGTCATAACAACCTTACCGTTTTTGAACTCAAGACTATTGATTGTTGATCCTTCTGTTTCTCTGACGTTTACAAGGTTGAAAATTTTTCCGTAGCTTGAGGTTGTAGGGTCGCTTGGGAAGGTTGACTCTGTGTAAGTTTTAACAGGCATTTTCAAGGTGTACACAATAGTTCCGTCTACAGCAGAGAACGTTACGGATGAAACCTCTGAAGCAGTAACCTCACTTGCAGTGTTTTTGAACTCTCTTGGAAAGAGCTTATAATGATCGTAATAATCATCCTTTGCAGCAGTATAGGTTTTGCTTTGCGGTTTTCTATAATCTTCAGCAGATTTCTTCATTGCGTCAATATTTGCTTGTTCTTCAGCACTAAGTCCTGCAGACTCGAACATAGCAGTCATTTTTTCCACGTACTGATCGTATTCGAGATCTGTACAAGATAAGGAAGATGCAGCAAGTGCTGCAAAACCTGTTGCAGTAACCTTTTGTGTAATCTTCATAGACTGGCAGGTTGCTGTAGACGTTTTCTTGAAGCCCGGGGTGTCATTCTTTATGTCATTAAGTTTTTTATTGAAAAGTTTAACAAGCTCAGCCTTTGAAACAACAGGTGCAATGCCTGATGCCTGCTTGAGCACAAGCAACGCGTCAGAAATTGATGTCGCACCATCTAAATTAACGTCGTACTTGTTGTTAGGCTTGTAGATACCTGCAGCTGCCTTAAGAAGCATTTTAGCATCAGTAGTGTCATAAACACCGTCGGCATTAACGTCTGCCCTTTTAATTTTCATTTCTGTTTTCTGTTCTGCAGTAAGTGTTTCAGTCGTTGCTGCACTTACACTTACGCCAAGCACTGAAAAGAGCATTGCAATTACAAGAAGTACAGATAATGTTTTTTTCAAGAAAATCACCCTTTTTTATAATTTGAATTTGACTACTTTTATTTGAAGTTAAACGCTGCTTTAAGAAACAGCAAGGTCTGTTCTACGATTAATTCGTCACTTTCCTCAGCCTGCTTACCCGTGTAAATGAAAAATCTTTCACGGTAATACGGACAAGCTGTAGAAAACTGAAGCATCATAAAAACGTTGTCCAGAAGATATGCAAAGAAGGCCGGATTAACGTCCTTTCTTACTTCACCTGTTTCCTGAGCTATTGCGATTGTCTGAGTGTATATGGAAGCCGAAACAGCTTCTATGCGTTGTGACAACTGGTTAAGAAATTCGGAATTACCACTTGTTGTAAGTGAGCAATAAAGCTTAATAAACTCCGGTCGCTCTCTTGAAAAGTCAAGTAGCGTCCTGATTATTTTTTCTGCCTTAATGAGAATATCCTCATCAGATGGTGCAAGCTCCAACAAAGTTTTTTCCAAGGTGGAAAGTCCTTCCTGAACAATGTACGTAAAAAGACTTTCTTTGTTTTGGAAATATTTGTAGATGGAACCTACGCTGATATTGGATTTTCTGGCTATTTGTTGAATTGACGTATTTTCAAAACCATTGTTAGCAAACTCTGTTGTAGCAACGCTGAGAATGCGTTGTTTTTTCTCATCAGAGAGCTTTTCGAAAGTAGTTTTGTAAAACTGTGAAGCCTCGGTTGTCATCTGTCACCTCATACTAACTCAAAGTAACCTACTGTACATATTATAATAACATTAACAACTAAAAAAAGCAATTAAAAACAAAAAATCGGCTCCCAAAAATATTGGCCGATTTTTGTTAAGTGTTTATAGTTTTAACGGGTGTTTTTTAACAATGTATGAATTATAAATCGCAATCACTCTGACAACAGGCTGTTTGCGTATCAATTTGCACCGTAAGGTGACTTATTTCGTAGCTTTTGCCCACTTCCTGAACTTGTTTTTTTATTTCTTCAAATTGGTTGAGAGTAGCACCCTTTTCCAACTCAACGTGCATTGTTGCGATGGTTTTCTCTCCGTCAAGGCTCCATATATGAAGGTGATGCACGCCACTTACACCGGTAATACTGCAAACTGCTTCCTTGAAGCTTTTAACGTCAACGTTTTCAGGTGTTTTTTCAAGAAAAATTGCAAAGATTTTCTTTATATTTTTGCTTGATTCAAACAACAAAAAGCCTGCTATGGCAATAGATAAAAGCGAATCTATTACGTACCACTTGAACAGGTAGATCAGCACGCTTCCCACAAGCACCGACAACCAGCCTAAAACGTCTTCAAGAAGATGCAGATTAATAGTTTTTTCGTTTAATCCCGTACCTTTACGGGTTTTAAACACTGCAACACCGTTTACAATTACACCGAAAACGGAAATTATGACCATTCCCAGACCTTCAATTTCACGTGGCTGACCTATTCTGCTTATAGCACCTGCTAAAATAAACGCGCTTCCCACAACCAAAATTACAGAGGTTATTACAGCCGAAACAAGACTGTACCGACGATACCCGTAGGTATACTTTTCATCAGGTCCTTTTTGAGAATATTTTTCCATAAAAAAAGCAAAACCTATAGCAACACAATCACCGAAATCGTGCACTCCATCGGAAAGAATTGCAAAGCTGTTAGTAAGAACTCCACCTATAATTTCCACAAAAACGAAAAACAGGTTCAAAAAGAACGCTACAAGAATGTTTTCGTCTGCTGCATGGGTATGGTGATGGCTATGACCGTGGTGAAAATGCATCTCGCCACAATCTTTTTCACTATGACCGTGTGTTTTCATTTATATGCTCAACCGCCTTTTCATAAATATCTTTCACATGACTATCTGCAAGAGAATAATAAACGACCTTTCCTTCCCTTCTGTTTCTTACAAGCTTGTTATCCTTCAACACTTTCAATTGATGTGATACGGCAGATTTAGTCATCCCTATGAGTGATGCAATATCGCAAACGCACAATTCACTTTCATCAAGTGCCCACAAGATTTTTGCACGTGTACTATCACCCATTACTCTGAAAAGCTCTGAAATATCAAAAATCAATTCGTCGTCTGCCATTGATTTCCTTACTTTTTCAACAGTGTCTCCATGTAAAACGCCACAATCAGAACAAAATGTTTTTTTAATCATATCAATCTTCCTTTTTCAGTTGAATGTTTATTCAACCATATTATAGTTGAACACCCATTCAACTGTCAAGTTTTTTGTCGATTTTTGTAATGATTTAATAGCAAACAATTAACAATTTGTTATTGAAATAATATGATACTTCAATTATAATATATGTGTAAAACTATGTTTAGTTAAAACTTTTTTATGGGAGGATTATTATGAAGCAAAAATATTTTCCAAAAGCTTTATTAACTCTTTTGGTTGTGGTTTTGCTTATGGGTACACTTTGTACCGTAACACTTGCTGCAGATACCTTCAAAAACTGCAATAAGGCTTATGGTGAAATTGTTCCTACCGACGAAAACCTTGATGCTCAAAGAGAAAAATATTCATTCAATGGAGATTCAGGTAAGCTCTATTTTATGCGAATAAGCAAAGGTAAGCCTGAGGCTTGGTTTGCCGTTGAAATTTACTCTGACTCCGAGTACAAAACACAAATAAGAAGCTTCCAGGACAAGTACAGTGAAACACCCGGAAACAAGCCTCTTTCTATTACGTGGAATTTCAAATCCATAAAAAGTGGCACATACTATGGTAAATGCTATTCATTCTATATGTCAGGCGATAAGAAGGTCATTGACTCCAGCTCACTCAAGACCTTTTCAATAAAAATCAACCGTCTTGCTAAAAGAATTGTTCCTCTTAAGGGTCTTAAAAACACAACAAAAGGTCCTGAAATTTCATGGACACTTGTTCCTACTGCTACACAGTACAGAGTTTTCAGACGTGCTGCCGGCGAAACTCAGTGGACCTTCCTTAAAGCTGTAGGCGAAAAAACCACATCCTTTGTTGACACAACTGCAAAAAGCGGTAAATATTACGCATACACAGTTAAATGTAAGGATGGGAAAAACGAAAGCCTTTACGATACTAAAGGTCTTTATATTATGTACTTGGCACAGCCTACGAGCCTTGGCGTTGATGGTACAAACTCAGCAGGTGCAGCTCACGTTACGTGGAAGCCTGTTTCAGGTGCAAAGGGCTACTACATCTACCGTAAAGGTGGTTCCTTAAGCAACTACGACTGGAAGGTTATTGCTACTGTAAAGGATGGCAAAGCCGCTGCTTACAACGACTATAACGCTAAAAGCTCCGACTGGAATTACACATACACAGTAAGAGCATATAACGGCAAATATTACAGTGACCACGATGCAGTTGGCGTAGATTTCAACTACATTGCCGCACCAAAAATCACAAAGGTTTCCTCACACATTGATGGTATGGAAATCAAGTGGTCTGCTTCAAACCCTAACATTACAAAATATTATGTTTTCCGCAAAAGTGGCAAAACCTTTAAACGTATTGCTATAACCACAAAGAAATCTTACGTAGATAAGAGTGTAACCTCAGGCAACTCTTACACCTACACAGTGAAAGCTGCTTGCGCAACAAACGTTGGTGCATATAACGCAAACGGTGTAACTGCTAAGTATATGGCAACACCTTCACTTAAGCCTCTTACCTTTGACGCCAACTACCGTGCCATTGTTAAATGGACACCTGTTAAAGGTGCTGCAGGCTACAAGATTTACAGAAAAGTAAACGATAGCAAAAGCTGGTACGAGCTTGCAACAGTTAAGGACGGAAAAGCATCAGGCTACATCGACTCTTCTAAAAAAAGCAGTGGTGTTAAATACTCATATACCGTAAGAGCATATGACAAAAAGGAAATTCACAGTTGGTTTGTTCCCGAAGGAACCTCAGGCATCTGTCTTGCAAAGCCTGTTTTCAAGGTGGCACAAAAGGATACCTCAGACAAGTCACTTGCAATGGGAATTACCTGGAGCAAAATCAATGGCGCTACAAAGTATCGCATCTCAAGACGCATACCAGGTGGCAAATGGGAGGCAATTGCAACAACCAAGAGCCTCAAATACGTTGATAAAACAATCAAAAACGGTACAAAATACGAGTACGCTGTAAAAGCACTTAATGACACTGGTGCTCAAAGCCACTTCTACGTTAAATCTGCAATCGGTGTTAAAGCCCCTGTAATCAAAAACGTTCTTATTTCCGACAAGGGTGTTAAGATTACCTGGAACGAAACCGAAAAAGCAACCTATAAGATTTACAGAGCTCCTTACAACACTACAAAGTGGACTCTCATTGGCACTTCAAAAACTGCAAGCTTTGTTGATACAAACTCAAATGCAAAGCTAAAATCCTATGATTATGTAGTAACAAACGTGCTCAACAAAACCGAAAGCATCAAGAGTGCGAAGATGTCAAACACTACCGACGTTACAGCAACCGCCACATTTGATTCAAAAACAAAAACAGTTAAGCTTAAATGGAACGCCCCTAAAGCAGAAACCGTTATAATCACAAAGGTTGCTGATAACGAGGCTGCAGTATCATTAGGTGTTTTCACTGCTTCACTTTACACCTCATTTGAAGACAAATCAGTTGAGCAAGGCAAAAAATACACCTACAAGATAACTGCACAGTCTCCTAATAAGGTTAACGGTGCCGTTAAGGTAAGCGCTACTTACCCATACCCACCACTTGCAAAGGTTACAATTTCAAAAATTGCTTCCTCTTACAACAAAGGTGACCCGATCTGTACTTTAAAATGGGCTGCTGTTAAATATGCAACCAAATATACAGTTTACAGATCCGAAAACCAAAAAGACTACACAGCTATTGCTCACGTAGATTCATCTAAAGCAAAGGATGGCGTGTTAGCATTCACTGACCATATCTCTGCCGAAAAAACATACACTTACAAGGTTAAAGCCTCCTCAAGCCAGGACAGAAATCCTTCTTACTCAGCAGCATCACCTGCTGTAAGGGTTTACAAGCCTCTTGATTCTGTAAAGGATATAAAAACTTCAAATCCGGAAAAGAATTCCAAAGGCTTAATCTCAGTCACACTTTCCTGGGCTCCCACCCAATATGCTGAAGGCTACACAGTTTCAAGAAAAGCTGCTGACGGCAAGTACGTTGAGCTTGTTACAATGGAAAAACAAAGTGGTAAAACCTTACCAACAAAGTATACAGACAACACTGTAAAGCCTAACGTAAAGTACACCTATAAGGTAACTGCCTTCTCATCAAAACGTGGTGAGGTAAGTAACACTATCAGCTATTGCTGGACAGAGAAATAAGAAAAAAAATAAAAGTAACCCGTAGATTCCGATTGAATCTACGGGTTATGCTTTTGTAAATTTAATTATTCAACAAAAGATGAGCTTTGCTCTATTTCTAAAACATTGTTTGCTTCGGAATATTCAATTTCCTCAACGCCCTTAAGCTTTTTACGAATAATATCGTTTCTGTGGCTTGCCTCATCAAGAGTTTTTCCTGCCTCGTCAATTTTCTTTTTAGCTTTTTCAAGAACTGCGCCAAAGGTCTCGTATTGAGATTTAGCAGCCGCAAGAATTTTTCTTACCTCGTCGGCTTTTTCGTTAATTGCCATAGCCTTAAAGCCCATTGCAAAAGAATTGAGAAGTGCAGTTATCGTGGATGGTCCTGCAACCATAACGTTTTGTGCCTGAAGCTTTTCTGCTATGCCACTTTTTGATGAAATGATCTCTGCATAAAGACCCTCTGTCGCAAGGTAGAGCACGGCAAATGGCGTTGTTTTAGGAACGCAGATGTATTTAGTAACCTCTTTTGCTTCAGCAAGAACTCTGTCTTCAAGAGCCTTACGCGCTACCCTGAGAGCATCTGCATCGGCATTGTCTGCTGCCTCACAAACTCTTATGTAGTCTTCAAGCGGGAACTTAGAGTCAATAGGAAGGTAAATATCCTCACCCTTAGGGTCGCTGCTTGGAAACTTGACTGCAAACTCTACCCTTTCGGTGTTGTTTTTAGGTGAATAGTTTTTCTCGTACAAGCCGGGAATTGTCTGGTCAAGAATAGATTCAAGTTGAACCTCTGCCCAGGTACCACGCGCCTTTACGTTTGTAAGAATTCTGTTAAGAGAGGTTACGTTTGTTGTAACACCCTGTGACAGTTCTTTCATTTCACCCAAAGACTTGTACACGTTTTGAAGTTGCTCTGAAACAGTTTTAAATGAAGAATCAAGACGGGTTGTGAGAGTTGACGTAAGCTTTTCGTCAACAGTAACTCTCATTTGCTCAAGCTTTTTCTCGTTGCTTTCCTGCATTCTGAAAATTGATTCACCAATAAGCTTTGTCTGACGTTCAGAGCTTGCCATATTCTGCTCCTGAATAGACTTCAACGAAGCAGAAATTTTTTCCGTCATATTGATTCTGCTTTCATAATTTTCTTTAGTCATAGCAGAAAGCTTTTCTTCAACCTTACCAATAGCAGCTGCCGTTTCCTTACGGGATTGAGCCGTTTCCTTGGAAAGCTCCTCGCGATTGCGACGGAATTCCTCGTGAAGAAAATCGTTGTTTTTATTATTTTTCATTGAAAACAGAAGAACTATACATATTATAGATAAAAATACGCTTATAGCTCCAAAAATCACAATTAAAATTTCCATGTTATTCTTTTTCTTCCCAATTTTTAGCCTTTTCTACAGCCTTATGCCATCCCCTGAGCATATCTTCGCGCGTGTTGTTGTCTATTACCGGAACGAAGACTCTGTCTACTTCACGAACTTTTTCAATTTCGTCAAAATCCTTCCAGAAACCAACTGCAAGACCTGCCATATAGGCTGCACCAAGTGCAGTTGTTTCAACAAGCTTAGGTCTGTTAACCTTTGCTGAAGAAAGGTTTGCCTGAATCTGAAGAAGGATATTACTTACAGATGCGCCACCGTCAACGCGCATTTCACTCATAATGATGTTACTGTCCTTTGACATGGCTTCGGAAAGGTCAGCAACCTGGTAAGCAATGCTTTCAAGAACTGCCCTTGCAAAGTGGGCGCGGTTTGCACCACGTGTAAGACCTACAATGCAGCCACGAGCGTACATATCCCAATATGGTGCGCCAAGACCTGTAAAGGCAGGAACAAGGTACACACCGTTGGAATCCCTTACACTTTCGGCAAGAAAGTCACATTCACTTGGCTCAGAAATCATTCTTAATTCGTCACGAAGCCATTTGATAACGGAGCCTGCGTTAAAAGCACTACCTTCAAGGTCATAGGTGATTTTACCATTTATGCCCCAAGCAATACCTTCAATAAGATTGTTCTTTGAACGTGGACGCTTGTCACCTGTGTTCATAAGCAGGAAACAACCTGTACCATAGGTGTTTTTAGCCTGACCTGCATTGAAGCAAGCCTGACCGAAAAGTGCTGCCTGCTGGTCTCCGATTGCACCTGAAATCGGAACGCCTGCAAGCTCTTTAAGACCTGCAACGTCTTCGGAAACGTAGCCGTAAACGTCACTTGACTCCCTCACCTCAGGAAGAATGCTCATAGGTATACCGAGCACACTACATAGATGCTCATCCCAACAAAGCTTTTCAATATCAAAAAGCATTGTTCTTGCAGCGTTAGAATAGTCTGTAACGTGCACCTGCTTGTTTGTAAGGTTCCAGATAAGCCATGTTTCTACAGTACCGAAAAGAAGCTTACCCTCTGCAGCAAGTGTTCTTGCTTCAGGAACATTATCAAGAATCCACTTGATTTTTGTTGCACTGAAATATGCGTCAATCAAAAGACCTGTGTGCTCTTTTACGTAATCGTCGAGACCTTCTGCCTTAAGCTTTTCGCAAATCGGTGCAGTTCTACGGCACTGCCATACAATTGCATTATAGACAGGCTTACCTGTATCTTTATCCCAAAGAATTGTAGTTTCGCGTTGGTTTGTAATACCAATTGCTGCAATTTCCTTTGGATTTATGCCTCCATTTCTAAGAGCTGTAGCAAGAGAACGGAGCTGTGAATCAAGAATTTCATATGGGTTATGCTCAACCCAACCTGTTTTTGGATATATTTGTTCAAACTCGAACTGCGCCTTTGAAACAATTCTGCCCTTTTTGTCAAAGACGATGGTTCTTGATGAGGTCGTACCCTGATCTAAAGCGAGAACATATTTTTTCATAAAAACACCCCTGACTTAATTATTACCATTCGAAATCACTATATATTACAGTGCTGGAGGTACTGTAACGAACGCCTTGTATATGTGCAGTAATTCTGCCACCACTGATACCCATAGTTGATTTTGCTATATAAAGGTTAGTTTCATAGCTTGTTTCGTAGGATATAACTCTACCTGTTTTGGCGCTGAAAACTGCAGTAAGAACACAGTTTTTAATACTGTTTGTTGCAGTGTCACCATCCTCACCAAAAACGTTGCCTATAGTAGAGCTGCTCTTTTCCTGAATAAGCTTTACGTTAAGTGCATCGTTTATTGCGGACTGACTGATGTTTTCAATATCTCCGTCAGGAAGAGCAACTTTAATTGTTATTGTACCTGCCTTCGTGCTTTTTGCACACTTAATGCCGAGCACCTCTGAATTTTTAAGGTTTGAAACGTAGGTTGCTGTTTCCACAGACATTGCGTTGTCGCAATTTTCACCTTTTATGCTGATTTGTGTCTGCTCAGGCTGAGTTTCTGCCACAAGGCTTTCTTCAATAGCCTTTGAAACGTCTTTTGCCGTTGTACCTAAAGCAAGACCACTGATTGAAACATCATCTATAGAGAAGGAGGTAACTGCTTCCTTTTCACTTCTGATGAAGCCTGCCTTACTTGACTTTATTTTATTCAGGTTAGTGTTGAAATATTTAAGTGCTTCAGCTTCCGTTGCAAAAACATCGCCACCACTAAAGCCTGTAAAAGCACCTGTCGGCTGAATTTCCACAATATTTGCACAGTTTCTTAAAATCTGTCTTGCATCGTAAAGTGTGATTACGCCGTCGCCGTTTATGTCGCAACGCTTCTTTGCAGAAGTGTCTGTTACAGTGGCAAGACCTGCAGCAACCTTAAGAACAGTACTTGCGTCACTTGTGTCTACAACCTTATCGCCATTCATATCACCATAAAGTATTTTGGTGTTCACCAATGCCGATGCTGTAAAGTTAACTGCAAATAAGGACAGAACTATGGCTACAACAACCATAATGCTTAAAAATCTTTTAATCATACACTCACTCCTTTGTAATGGCTTCAAGAATATCTTTAACTGAATTAAGAATATAGTCCGGTTTAACGTCTGATTTTTTGTAATCTTCCATAGTTGTTTCACCTGACAAAACAAGTACAGAGGTTACGCCCGCATTGATACCCGTTTTAACATCTGTATAAATTCGGTCACCAACCATAGCAATGTTTTCGTACGGCACGCCTTGAGCCTTTGCAATTATGTCAATCATAGTCCTATCAGGCTTACCTAAAAATCGTGGTCTGCGATGAACCGCCTCTTCAATCATATTCGCAAAGCTGCCACAATCAGGCAGATATCTGCCACCCTCAATAGGACAAACCATATCTATATTTGTTGCGTAATAGTCTGCACCTGCATCAAGAAGGTCGCAGACTGTTGTAATTTTTTTATAGTCAAGCTCTGTATCATAGCCTAAAAGCACTGTATCGGCATTTTCACCTGTTTCGTCTATAGCTACGTCGTAGTTGCCAAGCTCCGCTTTAAGGGATTTTGTGCCACAAACAAAAATTTTACTACCTTTTTTGTTTTCTTCAAGGAACATTCCTGCTGCCATTCCAGATGTGAAAACGTTTTCTTCTTCACAAGGGAAGCCAAGCTTTCTCATTTTTTCTATGTAATCGAGTTTGCTTTTTGAAGAGTTGTTTGTAAGGAAAATAAAGTTTTTCCCTTGCTCCTTCAAAGTAAAAAGAAATTCCTTTGCACCGTCAATAGGGTCGTAGCCCAGGTTAACCGTGCCATCCATATCCAAAAGAAAAAGTTTAATATTCTTTAAATCTGCCATTGTTATTACCTTCCGTAAAGTCTGTTCAAATAGTTATATTTTTGTGTGTCAATCAACACAAGCTGATTTTTTGTTATTCTGTAAAGCCAGTTGCCCTCTGCCCTGCCTGGTACGTTAAGACGGGTGTCGTTACCGTAACCTAATAAGTCCTGAACAGGGAAAATTGTAAGACCTGCGTTACTTGCCATTATTGTTTTAATAATTGCTTCGCAGCCCTTTTCATTCCATGCATCAGGCTGACAAGAGCAATAGTTCATTACGTCAATCTTTATATCTGCTGGCATTTCCCACAAATAGCCTAAAAGTGTATTGTTGTCGTGTGTGCCTGAGTAGGCTATGGAATTATTTACGTAGTTATGAGGCTTGTGTGGTGTTTCTCCACCTAAAAAGCCGAATTGGAAAACACGCATCCCAGGAAATCCGCTGTTTTCAACAAGCTCTATTACTTCCTTTGTAATATCGCCTAAATCCTCCGCAATTATAAGCTTGTCACCCGATACGCTTTTGATTGCATTTACAAGCTTCATTCCAGGACCTTTTACCCACTTGCCGTTACGTGCTGTTTTCTCTGTGCCAGGCACTGCCCAAAAGCTTTCGAAGCCTCTGAAATGGTCAATTCTTACACCATCAAAAAGCTCTAATGCAGAAGCAATTCTATCCTTCCACCATTTAAATCCTTCTTTTTCCATTGCCTCCCAATCGTAGAGGGGGTTGCCCCAAAGCTGACCATCCTCTGCAAAATAATCGGGTGGTACACCTGCAACGTCTGTAAGGCGATTGTTGTCATCCATTAAGAAAAGGTGCTTATTAAAATAAACATCTGAGGAGTCAAAAGAAACGTAGATAGGAATGTCTCCTATTATTTTTATGCCCTTGCTGTTGGCATATTTTTTTACTTCTTGCCATTGGATAAAAAACTCGTATTGAATAAAACGCCAACCGAAATCGATAGCAGAATCGTACTCAAAGCTTTGCCATTCCGACCATTCGTTAAAGTTATTTGCTTCTTTAAGAGCCATAAATTTGCAAAATTCTGCAAGGTGTTTACGTGAGTCTATAAACTCATTTACTTTTTTAGTAAGCTCTTCGTCCACCCTTTTTGATGCAGTTATAAGAAGCCTTACGCGATTTTGACTAAGCTTTTCAAACTCACAGGAATATGGTGTTTGTTGCCTTGATGCAGAAAGCTCTGCTTCTGTAATGAGACCTTTTTGTGCAAGGTCAACCAAATCCACAAAATATGGGTTACCACCAAAGGTGGAGTATGATTTATAAGGTGAGTTACACTCGTCAACAGGACAAAACGGCAAAACCTGCCAATAGGAAAAACCACCTCGGGAAAGAAAGTCTACAAACTCCTTTGCCTCACTACCGAAGCTACCACAGGAGTACTCACCCCAGAGGGATGAAACGTGCATAAGCACACCACTTTTTCTTTCCAATACAAACACCTCTTGTAAGTTGCTAATGTGTACATAGTTATACACTATATATTTTATCATATGACTTATTACATTGTAAATAGACAAACAGACAAAAGGTTGTAAACTTTTTATGTCAACAATGACAATAAAAAACTCCTCACCCAAACTTCTGTTTGAGTGAGGAGTTCACTATCAGATTATTCTACTGTAAGAACTGTTCTTCTACCCTTCATAATCAAAGCGATTATCGAGCAGTCAACACCGTCAATGACACCATCATTACCAAGGTCTGTTGCAGTATACATCTTTGGCACGCTTGCTAACATAATAAGGACTGAAAGAACAACCGATAAAAGCTTTTTGGTTTTCTTCATCGTTATCACCTTTCCTGGTTGAAAATTCGTATTATACTTTTTCGAAGCAGTATTTTACAACCATATATATCTACCAGATTAAAATATGTCGTAAATTATACTATATGTAGAAAACATCGACAACAATGCACAAATATTTTTGAGAAGCCTTTACACTTTGTTCATTTCGGAGTTTTATTATTGTGATATTCCACAACTATCCACAAACAACTATGTAATTTATGTTAACGAAACATTTTTTTAAAAATAGCAGGAGCTGTATTTTCATACAACTCCTGCTATATAACATATGTTACTTATGGTCTTTGTAATACTGTGTAAATGTTTTTGGGTGGCTGTTATTCTCCCACAAATCCTTTGCAACAGGTGCCCACGCTTTACTGAAATCGTCACACTTTTCGCAAAGCTCCTCGACACTTTCCTTATAAACAAGGTCTGTGCTTTTAGCTCCTGTTTCGTTTATAATTTTTCTTAAAATATGTGGATTTTCCAGCATAGGACACGGCATAAGGTGATTTTCGTTAAATGGCTGACCTTTTCTGTACGCCATAAACAACGGCTTCTGAAGTGCTTCGAAAAGAGTGTCCGTCCTTATGTTAGAATCAGAATAGTGAACAAACACGCACGGCTCGATATCACCATTTGAATTTATGTGGAAGTAGTTTCTGCCACCTGCAATGCAACCTCCTACATATTCGCCATCATCCTGGAAGTCGAAGGCAAACAACGCTTTTCCTGTTTTGCCGTTTCGCATTTTCTTCATCCAGTAATACATGTATTTTCTTTGAGTTGGTGTTGGTATAAGTGCTTTATCTGCACCCTTGCCAACAGGCATATAGTTGAAATAGAAGGCATATTTAACACCCATATCAACCATTTTGTTAAGAAACTCGTCACTTGTGACGGCATTTACGTTTTTACTTGTGTAGCAAACGGATATACCGAAAAGAAGCTTTTCTTGTTTAAGAAGCTTCATTGCTTCTATTGTTGTCTGGTAGCTTCCCTCACCACGACGGTCGTCGTTGCTGCACTCGTCACCTTCAATGGATAGCGCAAGAGTAATGTTGCCACATTTTTTTATGTTATCGCAAAGCTTTTTGTCTACAAGTGTAGCGTTTGTATAAATCAGAAAAACGCACTCAGGGAACTCTGACGCAAGAGTTATTATGTCGTCCTTTCTTATGAGTGGCTCGCCACCTGTAAGCATATAAAAGTGTGTGCCTAAATCCTTGCCCTGTCTTACAATACTACGCATTTCATCTAGCGACAGCTGCAGACTATGACCATACTCGGCAGCCCAACAGCCCTTACACTTAAGGTTACAGGCAGAGGTTGGATCAAAAAGAATTGTAAAGGGTACGTTGCAATTGTATTTATCTCTGTTTGCTCTTACGGTTTTAGTGCCATAGTACCCTGCATGAACACCCATAGACAGCATAAGAGATTTCACAAGATCTCTGTCAACATCCGTGAGAATGTTGTGGGCAAGCTTAACAAAGCAATTGTCTTTGTCCTTAAGCGCCTCTTTCATCTTCACGAAGTTTTTCTGGGGAAACATTTTAAAATGCTTTTCAGCAACGTTAATTATTTTAAGAAGATTTTCCTCGGGGGCTTTATCGATATATTTCAACACTTTTGTAAGCCCAATGTTTGCTAACGCATGAACCAACATATGCTCCAAAGAAAACACCTCCTGAAAATAATTTAACTTATATATGATACCACACTTGATTTTTTTTGTAAATACACAACTGTCTTTTCCTATAAATTATTGCTCTGTTTCTTCATATTTATACAATCTTGTCTTTCTTGACACTAAATAAGTTTAATATTATAATTGTCTTCAGAAAGTTCAAGGGAGTGGTTGCTTTGGCAAAGAACAAGGTGAAAAAGCTTGATGACGGAAAGCTGTCCGGTCGCACGTGGTTCAACTTATGTATCTTTGGGTTAACGGGTAGTATCGCGTGGAATTTAGAAAACATGTATTATAACACCTTTGTTTACAACACAATTTACGAAGGTGGTACTGTTGCCCTTGAGTGGGCACCTTCTTCTATGGACATAATCACACTTATGGTCAACCTCAGTGCCGTAGTAGCAGTCGTTACCGCCCTGGTAATCGGTAATTATTCAGATAAAATAAAAAAAAGAAAAGTTTTCATTTCTGTTGGATATATCTTATGGGGTATCACCTGTATAATCTTTGGATTAATAAACAAAGAAAATATTCAGGCTTTTTCAGGCCTCAGTAACCCTGACTCTATTGTTGCTGTAACTGCCGTTTGTGTTGTTATTATGGACTGCCTTATGACGTTTATGGGCTCAACAAGTCACGACGCTGCCTTTAACGCCTGGATTACTGACGTTACAACACACAAAAACCGAGCCACCGTGGAAAGCGTTCTATCCATTCTTCCCTACGGCGCTATGATTATCGTCCTACTTGGTGGTGGCGCCATCACTGCCCTTGGTGGAGGTAATTTAACAGCAGGCTACCAGACATTCTTCTCTATATTAGGCGTATTTATTGTCCTTTGTGGTATCGTGGGATTATTCACTCTTCAAGATTCTGTTTCTGACACAAAATCCACAACCACTATGAGTTTAAGTGACATTTTATACGGCTTCCGACCTTCAGTCATAAAAGGAAACAGCAGATTTTACATTACACTTTGTGCCGTTTGTCTTTATTGTATTGCCTTACAATGCTTCTTCCCATTCCTTTTCATATACCTTGACCACGGCTTAGGTCTTAAAATCGACGACCTTTTAGGCTATATTACACCAAAGGTACTTATAGCTATACCAATTGTAATTCTTTTTGTTGTAGGTTGCTTTGTCCTCATCGGAAGGCTTGTAGATAAAATGGGCAAAAAGCTCCTTATGTTTTTATCCAACTTTCTTTTTGCAGGTGGTCTCATTGCAGCTTACTTTGCAAAAACACCACTAATCTTCGGTCTTTGTGCAATACCTGCTCTTATAGGCTACTCATTAACAGGCATAGTCCACCAATCCTCCTTGCGCGACTTCACACCGAAAGACAAAGCAGGTCTTTTCCAAGGCGTAAGGATGGTTTTCAACGTGCTTGTTCCTATGATTGTTGGTCCTCAGATTGGTAATGCCGTTTGCAAATATGCAGGCTCAGGCTCATATATTGATGAGGGCACAGGTCTTACCCAGGCAGAGCCTTGCGCAGAAATGTTCCTTGCTGCAGGCATTATTTCAATATTAGTTCTTGTACCGTTGGTAATACTTGCCAAAAAAGGCATAGATGTTGTGGAGGAATAAACTATGAAATTATTAACACTTTCATCACTTAATAAAGTTTTTAAAAATAAAGAGCCTAACTTTTCGGAATTCACCGAATATTCAGCACTTAAAAACGAGAACTTCTGTTTCCAGATTGCCTTCAAGGCTGAAGCTAAAGAAGAAACAGAAATAAACCTTTCTGTTTCTTCACCTATTTCAGATTGCATAAGCTTATATCTTGTTAAAAACATTCCTGCAGGGAAAAATGGTGAAGAGCGTTCAGACTCTTTCCACTACGACCTTAATTTAAAGGAATTCCCCGACCTTCTTATGCCAATAGATGGCAAATTCAAGGTGAAAAAGGGTGAGTGGCATTCCATTTGGGTTGAAGTTACACCCGAAGAGAAAAAAGCAGGTAAAAAGGATATTAAAGTTTCTTTTGAAACTGCTGCAGGTAGTTTTGAAAAGAAGTTTACTCTTACTATTCTTGATGTCGATTTGCCAAATCAACAGATTTTATTCACAAACTGGTTCCACAACGATTGTCTTTGCACTTATTACGGTGTTGAGGTTTTTTCCGAGGAATACTGGAAAATAGTTGAAAATTACATAAGAAATGCTGTTAAGCACGGCGTAAACATGCTTCTCACACCAATTTTCACGCCACCACTTGATACACAAGTTGGTGGCGAACGCCCAACTGTTCAGCTTGTTGGTGTAACAAAGGAAAAAGGTAAATACACCTTTAATTTTGACAATTTTGAAAGGTACGTTAAGCTCTGTCTTGATTGTGGAGTAGAGGCTTTTGAAATTTCACATATGTTCACTCAATGGGGAGCTGCTGCTGCACCGAAAATCATGGCAACCGTTAACGGAAAAGAGAAAAGAATTTTCGGTTGGGAAACAACAGCAAGTGGTAAAGCATACACGGAATTTTTAGAGGCTTTTGCTAAAGAATTCAAAAAAGAAGTTAACAAGCTTGGAATTAAAAAGCGTTGTTGGGTACACGTTTCAGACGAACCAAACAGTGAACAACTTAAAACCTACAAAAAAGCTGCAGATATTGTTCGCAGACTTTTCCCTGACTTCAATTCATTTGATGCTCTTTCCGATATAGAATTTTATCGTAATGGTCTTATAAAAACCCCTGTTTGTGCTGAGGATGAAGCAGATATTTTCAGAAAAGAAGTTAAAAACTTCTGGACATACTACTGCTGTACTCAGATAAGCGATTTCTTACCAAACAGAATGTTCGCTCAACCATCACAAAGAAGCAGAGTTTTAGGTGTGCTTTTATATAAATACGATGCACAGGGCTTCTTACAGTGGGGTCATAATTTCTGGTATTCTCAATATTCGAAGCATCCTATTGACCCATTCAAGGTAACTGATGCAGGAAACGCTTTCCCTTCAGGTGACGCATTTGTTGTGTACCCCGGCAAAGATGGTCAGCCACTTAACTCCCTTCGTCACAAGGTTATTCTTGATGCTTTCCAGGATTTAAGAGCTCTTCGCCTTTTAGAAAGCAAAACAAGCAGAAAATATGTGTTGAATTTGATTGAAAAAGGCTTAGACGTACCACTTTCCTTCCGAACATACCCTCACGAAAGCCAATGGCTTCTTAATTTACGAGAAGAAATAAACAACGAAATCAGCAAAGCATAAAAACCAAAAAGGACCAAACAAGATGTTTGGTCCTTTTGATTTGGTAAATCCTTTATTTTTCAACAGAAAAAACGTTTAATTTATGCAAAGCTCTCGTAGATGCAAGGTACAAAAATCTTTCGTTACCTGCTCCTGTAAAGCTGCCGTTTTCATCAACCACAATAACACCGTCAAACTCAAGACCCTTAGTGAGTGCCAAAGGTATAACCACAGGGGCATTTGACAAGCTACAGGATTTATTGTGACAAAGACGCACATCAGGTAAAGCTTTTACAATCTCCTTATGAAGCTTTATTGCTGACTTTGTTGATTTTGTAATTATGGCAATTGTTTTTCTTTCTGTCATTTCATTACTAACTACGTCAACAAGCTCTGCTACTGTACCTTTATTTTGTGAAACAGGTTCACCACTACGCTTGAAGATTTCATATTTCTCGTCCTCAGGCAAGAAGCCTATTGCAAAATTGTTGATTTCTTCTGTAGAACGGTAGCTTTTGTTAAGCTTCATAATTTTTGCATCATAAAGCTTAGCAAGGTAATTTTCATCTGTAGTATTTACGTCCTGAAGAATCGCCTGATTTGTATCGGCAAGAAGGGTTACCCTTGCACGTGGGAACATTTTCACAAGAATTCTATGCTGAATAAGTGACAAATCCTGTGCTTCGTCTACAAGAATATGCTTTACGCCAGATAAAACTGCAGACGTACCAAGAACTGTTTTAAGATAAACTATGCCTAAAGCATCCTCAAACTCAATTGCACCCTGCTGAAGAGAATTTGCGCTCTTCAAAAGATCGGCATCCTTTTTAAACTCTGCATATTTTGCAAGTAACCTGAAATATATAACAACTGGGTCAAGAAGTGTAGCATCCCTTATCATATCAACTGCACTTGCTTTAACTTCGCGCTTTGCTCTTTTGACAAGCTTTGAGGTGTCCTCGTCAATTGAGGTTTCCTCATCAAGCCACTTGTAAATAGCTTCTTTATTATCTCTGAAATACTCTTCAATTGCATTTTGAGCAAAAGCAGCAAGTCTTTCACCACGCACCTTTGTTGTGCTTTCGTCATCACTGTTAAATCTCTCCGAAAGCTCCTCTGACGAAAGAATAACGTTGTTATTGTAAACAATGTCCTTGAATTCAGGTTCCAAAGCATCGCCTTCAACCTCAATAAAGTCAATGAACTCTTTGCTCATTTTCATATGCGCAGTACGCTTACGTGCTTCGTTACCATTTATGATTTCCTCGGCAAGTGCGTAGTAGTCTGAAACATTAACAGTGGGAATCTCTGCTGCGAAAATGCTATAAAAGGATGCGTAATTTATAGGCATTTCACCAAGCTCAGGAATAATATCTGCCACGTAGCTTGAGAAAATGTCGTTATTTGAAAACATTACAATTTCTGCAGAGGAAAGCTCGTTTCTGTTTCTGTACAAAAGGAATGCAAGTCTGTGGAAACCAACAGAGGTCTTACCACTTCCTGCAGGGCCTACAACAAGAAGATTCTCGTTATCGGTGTATCTTACGGCTTTATTCTGTTCACGCTGAATACTATTAACAATAACCTTGAGATGCTCACCTGAAGAGGATGACAGCACGTCACGAAGAATATCGTCGTCAATTTTAATGTCGCTATCCACGTAGTAGTAAAGGCAACCATCCTGGAATTTATACTGACGCTTTAACAAAAGGTCACCATAAATTCTGCCTTTTGGCGCATCAAAAAAGGCTTTTTCTTCAAAATCCTCATAAAACAACGATGAAATGGGTGCACGCCAGTCGCACACGTACATTTCAAAGGTTTCAGGGTCCTGAAGTGTTTTAAGACCGATATATACGGTTTTTTCTTTTAAAGCACCATCAATTTTAAAGTCAACTCTTGCGAAGTACGGTGAATTTCTCAGTCGCTTGTAGAAGTCTATATCATACTGCGCTTCCTGAGAATAAATCATCTTCTTTTCCATTTCATAATGGATTTCCGTAAGCTCCATACCGGAGTACATACCACCGTTAGGGTTATCCATATTGAAATCTTCACCCTGCATCTTGATGTCTTCTTTATATTCCTCAATAAGCTCACCAAGACGGACTATTTCACTATCAAGAAAATCTCGCACCTCGTTGAATTTTTGCTCTTCAGCAATCATATCCTTTGAAAACAAAGCATACTCCCCTTTGTAAAAATACTGTTTGCATTGTACTACAACATTTGTTTCTATGCAAGACTTGTATTTTTCTTGAATTTATGTTATATTAGTTATAGGGAAATCCGAGGTATTCGGGTTTCTTGTTTTTATATAAAAATCCTCGCAAGACTTTTCTTGCGAGGATTTGTTGTTTATGTGTAATTTACGCCTTTTTCTTATCCTTAAGAATTTTACCGAAAACGATTTTATCGAGTCTAGCCATTGCTTCATCATAAACTACAGACAAGAACACCGTTGCTATGAAGCAAAGGATAATGAAAATATACGGATTTTTGTTGTAGCCGAAATGACGAAGAAGGAGCATGGGAATTCTTTGAAGAATGAAAAAGCTGAAAATGTGTTCACCAAACCAGTCGAGAATGGTGCTTTTTATGTTCAGCTTCATCATAAACACAACAAGCATTACAATTGCGAAGAAAACGAACAACTCGTAGTGCATAAAGGAATCAGTTCTGTTATTTGCGAAGTAACCGAAGGCAAAACAAGAAAGGAACATTCCTGTGAACCAGAAAATGTCGTTTTTCATCAGTAGCTTATCCACATATGGTTTTATCATTGAGAAAACCATACCCATTGGGAACGTGAGCACCGTATTATAATACTGTGAACCAAGTCCCATTTTGTACTCAAACAAGCCGAAAAGCAAGGTAAGTATACAGGTAAGACCCAGCGCCAGCACATTTGACTTTCTGAACATAAGGAAGGAAACTATGATGATTATATACATCGCGAAGGTTACAAACATATACCAGTTGCTGTTACCTATAGTTGTATATCCTGTGTACGCCAGTAAATAATCTTTAAGAGAATATTTCATACCTATAATGCCGATTCGGACAATGGTATAGCCCAAAAGCACTATGGCAAAATGGTACCACAATTTAAAAAGACGGTTTTTTGCCATTCCCCTTACGTAAGAGGTGCCTTTTTTCTTAATTGACTCCATAATGCCGTAGCCCGAAAAGAACAGGTACGTTACAACCACAAGTTGACCCAAGTACTGCCTGAGGGTAAGATACGGGTCATCGAAAGCACCACCTATTTTAACGTAGGTTACTGCATGGCTTAAAAATATGAGGACTGAAAAAATTGCATTTACCGTAGTTGTGTTTTTTGGTGACATATAGTCTGTGAAGAACTCATTTTTCTTTGCAGACGTCAGACCTGCACACAAAACGGCAACTAAAATAAAGATGAATATTATCATACCTTGACCTCTGAAAAACGATAATTAATAATATCTTACGAGAGCAACAACCTTACCTAAAATTATAACCTCGTTGGTTATAATAGGCTCATATTCATCATTTTCAGGCTGAAGACGAAAATGTCCGTTTTCTTTGTAAAAACGTTTTACGGTTGCTTCATCCTCTATCATAGCCACAACAATTTCACCATTAGAGGCATATGGTGTTTTTTCTGCAATAACAATGTCACCATTCAAAATGCCTGCCCAAAGCATACTTTCACCACGAACCTTCAAAGCAAACAAAGGCTTGTCACGTGAAACTCTGCCTGTGTACGGAATGTAGCCTTCAATCTGCTCAACGGCAAGAATAGGATTACCTGCTGTAACGGTACCTAAAAGTGGCACGTGTGTAACATTTTCTGCCTGTCCTAAAATTCTTATGGACCTTTTAAGAAGTGGGTCTCTTTCTATGTAGCCTGCTTTTTCAAGGGCATCTAAATTAGCCTGAACAGATGAGGTAGACCTGAGGCCCACTGCCACACCGATTTCACGAACTGATGGTGGAACACCATCCTGAGAGCGTTCTACAAGGAATTCATATATTCTTTTTTGGGTTTCGTTGATTGGTTCCACAAAATCACCTTCCGAACAAATATTCTTTTTCCAACTCACATAATATCACACTTTTTTCAAAAAAGCAAACATTTGTTTGCAAAAGAAGAAAAATTTTATTTTTACGTCCTTTAAGTGTATGAAACGTAATTACTTGTGCCGAAATAACCTTTCGAGATTTTGATGAAGAACGCAGTTTTAACACCCGAAGCTGTATACAGATACTGCGACTATGGCAAAACCACGTCGTTTCCATAATACTCTCTGAGAGGTAATAATTTTCGAGATTTTGATGAAGAACGCAGTTTTAACACCCGAAGCTGTATATAGATACTGCGAGGGTGGAAAAAACAAGTTCTTCGCAAAATATCGGAAATTATTTTGTTGCAAAAGGTGTACTGTTTATGTATAATTTAATTGTATTTCAATTTGTGAGGTGTTATTGATGGCAGAAAAAGGGAAAAAATCGTCTTTTGATTGGCTAAGGCTTGATAATGCAGGTATACTTTTTCCTGGTCAAAACACTTCAAAGTGGTCTAATATTTTTCGCTTTGCTATAGAGCTGAAGGAGGATATAGACCCCGACATTCTCAAACAAGCATTGTTAAACGTTATGCCTCGTTTTCCCGGCTTTGATGTGCGTATGCGAAAAGGTTTTTTCTGGTATTATCTTGAAAAGAATCCTCTTCCTGCCCCATTTGTGCACGAGGATATACAAAACCCCTGCTACCGAGTAAAATTCAAAGAGGGCGACCGTTTTCTCTTCCGGGTTTACTACCACGGCAAACGAATTGCCGTAGACCTTTTCCACGCTATTTCTGATGGTTACGGAAGTGCGAATTTCACCTGCACTCTTGTAGCCGAGTACTTAAGACTTAAAGGCAACGAGATCTCAACAGGTGGCTTTGTAAAGGATATTAAAGAAACACCTCCACACTCCGAGCTTCAGGATTCATTCCATAAATATGCTCGTCACCAAGCCGGCCACTCCATTACCGGTAAGCACGTTTACCTCCCTAAAGGAACGCCCGTTCCCCATCACCATGTAAACTTTACAACCGGTATAATGAGCTTTGACGCTGTTAAAAAGCTTGCGAAGGAAAAGGGTGTTACAATAACTGAATATTTCGCTGCTATGCTTCTTGATATTCATTGCCAAAAACAGCTTCGTGAAAGCAGAAGCCAAAGGGAAGTATCTGTACAAATACCGATAAATTTAAGAAACATTTATCCATCAGACACCATGAGAAACTTCTCTGTATGCTTGTTGGTGAAGGTTGATCCGAATTTAGGTGAGTATAGCTTTGACGAGCTTTTACAACAGGTTGCGCTGCAGCTTCGCCTTGAAAGAGATGAAAAGAAGCTTAACGCTATGATTTCGCAACACGTTAAGCTTGAAAAAAACCCATTTTTAAAATATCTTCCTCTTCCGGTCAAGAATTTAGGCTTAGGCGTAGCAACCTTGGTAGCGGCAGAAAAAACGGCAACTGCTTACCTTTCGAACTTAGGGCCCCTTAACATCCCCCAAGAGATGTATGCGTTTATTGAAAAAATAATTTTCACGCCCGGCCCCGGCATACATCACGCAGCACGATGTGGTCTTGCAACTATTGGTGACAAATTAATTTTCACCTTTGCAAACATACTTGAAGAAGCCGATATTGAAAGAGAATTTTTCACACGCCTTGTGAAAATGGGCGTTCACGTAAAAATAGAAAGCAACAGACGCTAAAGGAGGTATATATGTCCTACTGTGTTAACTGTGGTGTCGAGCTTGATGCAAGTGCAAAAAAATGTGTGCTTTGCAACACGCCCGTTTACCACCCATCAAAGAAAATTGAAAAAGACGTTACAACACCGTTTTCTGAAATTCCTGTAATTCCACAAAACATAAAGAAAAAGTTTGCAGCGTTAATAGTAACTTACATTTTTCTAATACCAAACATTGTCTGCCTTTTTATAAATCTTTTCACTTCACCTGAAAAGCTATGGTTTATATTCGTGGCATCAACAAGCCTTCTCTTGTGGGTAATGTTTGTTTTTCCGTTTTTGTCAAGGAAGCCTCAGCCCTACATTATGTGGGCGTTTGATACAATAGCGGTTGCCTTGTACACCTTTGTTTTCCACAGTCAGAATTTCGGTGGTGACAAGTGGTATTTCGGCATAGCATTACCAATAATCCTTATTGTTTCTGCTTGTGTGTTAGCTTTTATTTATTGGGACAGAAAGCGCAAGCACCACTGGACGTCCAAGGTTTTACACATTTTTGTTGACCTTGTAATAAGCCTTTCCGTCGCAAGCGCGTGCTTCTTCCTTAACAGCCACATTGTAAAAGCAGAAATTTGTCTTGTAATCGACGTTTGCTGCCTTGCACTCCTTTTCTTCTGGTTGTATGCAAACAAAAGCAAAAAGGTGCGCGCGTGGCTTTCAAGAAAGGTTTTTGTTTGATTTTAATTTATTTTAAAAAAGCAGATGCGATGCATCTGCTTTTTCTTTTTGGTTTATTTAGATTTGTTTTAACTTACCAAGGTTTTTGAGCGCATTTGGAAGACCTTTGAAAATCATTCCCAAGCCTTTAGCCATTTTATCTTCGTTAAGAATAACAAGAAGGCCTTCTGCCATTGCGGGACTGAAAATACTAAAGCTCATTGAAATGAAGTTTTTGATAGGTGTCTGAAGAGCGATGGCGCCTGCCATTGACTCTGTACCTAAGAGCTTTCTCAGAAGTCTTACTAATCTGCCGCCCCACTTGCCGTCTTCTGCATCCTCAAGAGTATTAAGGATTGTAAGAGGCTGGCTCTTATCTCTCTGTGATGGTGGAAGTGGTTTGCCGTAAACTGCTTCAAACTCGTTTGCAGGTACATTCATAACGTTTGCACCATAGTATGATGGAGCAGTTGCCTTGTAATCAGGCACAACAGCCTCTACTGTTGACTCTACGTTAACTGATGCTTCAAGTCTGATGTCACGGCTTGAGGCACCAACAAGAATCTTGAATTCGCCACTTTCAACGTGCCAGTCACCTAATTCAACGTTGTAGTATGCAAAAGCACGTTTGTCGAGAGTAATTTCAACATCCTTTTCTTCGCCTGCTTTAAGGAACACCTTCTTAAAGCCACGAAGCTCTTTTACAGGACGGTAAATTGTGCTTTCAACGTCGTTAACGTAAACCTGTGCAACCTCTGCACCGTCAACACTACCTGTGTTTTTGATTTTGAATGAAACAGTTACTGTGTCTGTGTCCTTAATAGAATCTGCAGATACCTTAACATCGCTATATTCAAATGTTGTGTAAGAAAGACCAAAGCCAAATGGGAATGCTACTTCCTTGTTTGCTGTGTCGTAGTATTTATAGCCTACATATACACCCTCTCTGTACTCAACAGAAACAGGTGTACCAGGGAAATAGTTGTAGCTTGAGTTATCTTCAAGTGCAAGAGGATATGTTTCGCTAAGCTTACCACTTGGGTTAACGTCACCGAACATAACGTCGCAAACTGCACTGCCACCTGCCTGACCTGTAAGGAACATATTAAGAATTGCAGGAACCTTATTTGCCCATGGCATTTCAACTGATGCGCCACCTGAAAGAACAACAACGGTGTTAGGGTTAACTGAAAGTACTTCTTCAACAAGCTTGTTGTGTACAGGTGGAATGTTGATATGCTTTCTGTCGTTACCTTCTGTTTCGTACTCGTCTGTAAGACCGATAAATACAACTGCAACGTCAGCATTCTTTGCATTCTGCTTTGCTTCCTCAATAAGAGCATCTGTCTGCTTCTTTGCTTTAAGTGTATAACCTGCTGAGAATGAGAAATCAAGTCCCATTTCATTAAAGGTGCTGTATGCAGAATCCAACTTAATTGGATTAATAAGTGAAGAGCCTGCTCCCTGGTAACGAGGTGTACGTGCCATTTCCCCGATAAGAGCAATTTTTGCGTCCTTCTTAAGAGGAAGAAGGTTACCCTCGTTTTTCATAAGTACCATACACTGTGATGCAATTTCACGTGCAAGCTTGTGGTGTGCATCGCTGTCGTAGGTGTAGTCGCCACGAACTGCCTCTGCACGCTTAATCATATCAATAAGCTTATCTACTGCATTGTCGAGAACACTTTCGTCAAGTGTGCCGTTCTTAACTGCTTCCACAATAAGGCGTGTGCCTTCACCTGAAGAAGTAGGCATTTCAAGCTCCTGACCTGCAAGAAGACCGGGAACTCTTTCATTTTCTGCACCCCAGTCAGTTACAACAATACCTTTGAAGCCCCAGTCGTTACGAAGAACGTCTGTAAGAAGCCATTTGTTTTCTGCTGCATATGTACCGTTAACTCTGTTATAAGAGTTCATAACTGTCCAGGGCTGTGCCTTTTTAACTGCTATTTCAAAAGGAAGAAGATATGTTTCACGAAGAGTTCTTTCGTCTGCAACTGTGTTAACAGTCATTCTGCGTGTTTCCTGGTTGTTAGCTGCAAAATGCTTAAGTGAAGTACCAACACCCTTTGACTGAACACCATTGATAAATGATGCTGCCATTTCACCTGCAAGAAGACCATCCTCTGAGAAATATTCGAAGTTTCTGCCACAAAGTGGAGAACGTTTAATGTTTGTGCCGGGTCCTAAAAGAACAGATACCTTTTCTTTTAATGCTTCTTCACCAAGGGCAACACCCATTTTGTAAATAAGGTCAGTATCCCATGAGCAAGCAGTTGCAGATGCTGTAGGGAAACAGATTGCAGGAACACCCTTAAGAAGGTTGGTTTCACCCTTTGGTGTGTCCTCGGGGTTACCTTTTTTACGTATACCATGAGGTCCATCGTTAAGATTGATTGCACTAATGCCTAATCTTTCAATTGGTTGTGACTCCCAGTAACTAAGACCGTCGCAAAGACTTGCCTTTTCTTCAAGAGTCATCTGTTTAATAAGGTCAGCGTGTTTCATACCTTACCTCCACATAAAAATTCAAATTTTACTACATATTATGATACCATACAAAAAAAATCATTTCAAGAGCTTTAGGTTTTTATATACTATTTTTTGTGCTTTTTACTGCTCATTTTTATTGATTTTGCAAAAACGCTATGATAATATTAAACTATCATCTTTAAAATTTTGTGTTAGGGGGATTTCTATGCTTTACAAGAAAAATACCACTTCCTCTCTTTCAGAGGAATTATTCAAAAATCCAACCTCAGAATATCGTGGCACACCATTCTGGGCGTGGAATAATCTATTGACAAAGGAAGAGCTTTGCCGTCAGATTGACGTATTTAAGGAAATGGGACTTGGTGGCTTCCATATGCACGTAAGAACAGGTCTCAAAAACACCTACCTTGACGATGCCTATATGGAGCTTGTTAAAAACTGCGTTGATAAGGCGAAAGAAGAAAATATGCTTGCCTGGCTTTATGACGAGGACAGGTGGCCATCAGGTGCTGCAGGTGGCTACGTTACAAAGGACGAAAGCCTCAGATCGCGCAGCCTTATTCTTACCATTGACCTTAACGGTCCTGCCAGCACCACAACAGATTCACGTGCAGAGGCTACAAGGACAGGTAACGCCAAGCTTCTTGCTACATATGACGTTGTGCTTGACAAGGACGGCTACCTTGAAAGCTACAAAAGAATTGGTGAAAACGATTCTTGCAAAGGTCAGAAATGGTATGCAATTTTAGAAATTTGCTGCGACAGCTCTTGGTACAATGACCAGGCATATGCAGATACTCTTAACAAAAAAGCTATTGAAAAATTTATTGAAATCACCCACGAAAAATATAAGGCTAAAGTTGGTGACGAGTTTGACAACACCGTACCTGCTATCTTCACAGACGAGCCACAGTTCACAAGAAAACAGGTTTTCAAAAACTCTCTTGATACAGAAGACGTTGCAATGCCTTGGACAGATTCTGTTCCCGAATTGTATCAAAAGACTTACGGTGCTGATATTTTTGACACACTTCCTGAAATTTTCTGGGATTTGAAGGACAGCGCGCCATCTATTCACCGTTATCGCTACCATGACTTTATTGCAGAGCTTTTTGCACAATCCTTTGCAGACACAGTTGGTGGCTGGTGTGCAGAAAACGGCATTGCACTTACAGGTCACATGATGGAGGAGCCTTCACTCCACAGTCAGACTGCTGCTTTGGGTGAGGCAATGCGTTCATACCGTAGCTTCCAGCTTCCCGGTATTGATCTTCTTTGCAATAGCCACGAGTTTACAACTGCAAAGCAGGCACAGTCTGCAACACACCAATTCGGCTACGAAGGCGTGCTTTCTGAGCTTTATGGTGTAACAGGTTGGGATTGTAACTTCAAAACATACAAGCATCAAGGGGATTGGCAGGCAGCCTTAGGTATTACTGTAAGAGTGCCTCACCTTTCATGGTACGCAATGGCAGGAGAAGCAAAGCGCGACTACCCTGCATCTATTTCATACCAATCACCTTGGTATAAAGAATACAGCGTTATTGAGGACCACTTCGCAAGAGTGAACACTGCACTTACAAGAGGTAAACCTATTGTTAAGGTTGGTGTTATTCATCCTGTTGAAAGCTTCTGGCTCCATTGGGGTCCAAACGACAAATCAGCCATTTTCCGTGATGGGCTTGATGAAAAATTCTTGTCACTCACAAATTGGCTCCTTACAGGCAGCATAGATTTCGACTTTATTTGCGAATCTCTTCTTCCTACACAATGTGAAAAAGGCTCTGCCCCACTTAAGGTTGGCGTTATGGAATATGACACAATTATTGTACCTGGCTGCGAAACCCTAAGAAGCACCACACTTCAGCGTCTTGAGGAATTCAAAAAAGCAGGTGGCAGACTCGTCTTCCTCGGCGAAGCACCAAAGCTTTGTGATGCAGTTGAATCCACTCGTGGTAAAGCTCTTTACGATATATCTGAAAGCTTTGACTTTACACGCTCTGCAATTATTACTGCCCTTGACAAAGACAAAATCATTTCATTAAGAAAGGCTAACGGCGTTCTTACCGATAACCTTATTTACCAGTACCGTCAGGACAAGGATTGCAACTGGCTTTTCGTATGCCACAGCAAAGAGCCATACAACAGTCACATTGACCGTGGTGAGGAAATCCGAGTTACTGTCCAGGGTGAGTATGGTGTGCTTATTTACAATACACAGACAGGTGAAATTATTCCTGCAGACTTCACCCACAGAAACGGCAACACTATTATTTCACAGCACATTTACGGATATGATTCAGTATTATATAAATTAGTAGACAGAAATGAGGTTGAACCTCAAAAGCAGGAAATCTGCTTTAACACAGATGCAACAATCATCACAGAAACTGTTGAATATGAGCTTTCCGAAGATAACGTTTTACTTCTTGATATGGCAGAGCATAAAATAGAAGGCGAAAAGGATTTTGCATCTAAAGAAGAAATCCTTCGTCTTGATAATATCTGCCGTGAGAAGCTTTCCCTACGCTCTCGTGGTGGTGCAAGCGTACAGCCTTGGGTTTACGGTGAAAAAGCACCTGTTTCAAAGGTTACCTTACGCTACGTCTTCCAGAGTGAAATTGACTACGAGGGGGCATATTTAGCACTTGAGGACGCACAGGCTGCTGAAATTAACTTTAACGGCAAAGCAGTTGATAACACCGTTGTTGGTGAGTTTGTTGATATTTCTATCTTCAAGATTAAGCTTCCTCCTATCAAAAAAGGTGAAAACGAGCTTGTTATTACATATCCATTCGGTGAAAGCTCAAATCTTGAAAGCGTGTTTGTTTTGGGTAAATTCGGTGTTAACCTTTCAGGTACAAAGGCTACAATTACTGCCCTTCCAGAAAAAATCGGCTTTGGCGACATCACCTCACAGGGCTTCCCATTCTATGGTGGCAACATCACCTACAAAATGGACGTTGAGGTTAAAAATAATCAATTCAAGGTTGTGGCTTCCGACTTTATGGGTGCACTTGTTTCTGCACGTCTTGACGGCAAGGAAATAGGAAAAATTGTATACCCACCATACCTTGCAAGTACAAAGGACGTGGAAAATGGTAAGCACACCTTAGAGCTGACTTTGTACGGTCACCGTTACAACACCTTTGGTCCTGTTCACCTTGTTGACGAAAAAGAAAGCTGGCACGGACCTGACGCTTGGCGTAGCACCGGTTTCAACTGGAGCTACGAGTACGTTTTAAGAAAAATCGGTCTTTTCAAGGCTCCTGTAACAGAATAACCTGCATAAACAAATCCGACGAGCCGTAAAGCTCGTCGGATTTGTTTATTAATTAATTTTTTGCCAAAGCTTTATTAACTACGCGCTGGTAGTCATAAGAGAGTACGAAATCCCCAACGTCACCCTTGGCTGCATAGACTTCAATTTTTGATGGCTCTGCTTTCATTGTAGAATAGTTTGACGCTAACATTACGTCGAGACCGTCACAAACGCCGTCACCGTTAAGGTCGCCTGACACTATCAACACGTATTCGTCTATTAAACAACCTTCTATGGTATGGGTAATTACTGAG
>JAZUPI010000039.1:0-41773 GCA_045605085.1 Acutalibacteraceae bacterium | reverse complement strand
GGAGTCTGGGCCGTGTCTCAGTCCCAATGTGGCCGTTCAACCTCTCAGTCCGGCTACTGATCGTCGACTTGGTAGGCCGTTACCCCACCAACTATCTAATCAGACGCGAGCTCATCTTTCAGCGGATTGCTCCTTTGGTATCTCGATGATGCCATCAATATACTTTATGCGGTATTAGCGTTCTTTTCAGAACGTTATCCCCCTCTGAAAGGCAGATTGCTCACGCGTTACTCACCCGTCCGCCACTAAGAAACTTAGTCACTTGACCGAAGTCTTGTTCATAAGCTCTCCGTTCGACTTGCATGTGTTAGGCACGCCGCCAGCGTTCGTCCTGAGCCAGGATCAAACTCTCTAAAAAATTGTATCATTAAGTCTTTCGACCTAAAAATCTTTTAAAGCTTTCTTAGCTCTCTTCGATACTCTAGCGTATCTTTCCTTACTTCTTTCGAAGTCCGGATCTTACTTTCGCATTATTGCGCTCAAAAAAATCTCAAGGGTTTTTTCTTTTATCGTTGTTTAATTTTCAAGGTTCGTTTCGCTCCCTCTCTCAAGGGCGCCTAAAGATAATATCACAATCATCTTCTCTTGTCAACATCTTTTTTTAGTTTTTTACCTCTTTTTTCCACCTATCCGGGTGTTTCGTTTTGGGGTTCCCTAAAAACAAGATCTCTTCAATTTTCAAAGACATCTAGGACGTCAACGGGATTGAATTATACTAAATGCATATTCAAATGTCAACAGTTTTTTTAAAACTTTTTTAAGTTTTTTTCATTATTTTTTTACGTCACAATATCTTGTGTGCAAACGGTATTTTAACCACAATTTTACTGTTCATACATTTGTCAAAACAATGTATAAAATTGTTTTTTATGATAAATCTATTAAAAAATGCTGCGAGGTGTATATATGAATACGTTCAATTTAGAATCTTTCAAACGCTTTACTTCTTCAAGTGTAGGCAAATCTTTATGTCTTCTTTTATGTTTTGCTTTTATAATTGGCACATCATCGGTTGTCAAATTAAATAACGACAAAGCAGAAGTCTATGAGGTTTTGTCAAAGCTAGGCTCACGTGGTGACGAGGTAAGACGCATACAAACAAAGTTAAAATCACTTGGTTTCTTTAACGGAGCTGTCGACGGCATATACGGAGTCAAAACTCAAAGGGCTGTACGCGCCTTTCAAAAATCTGTAGGTATTACTGCCGATGGTGTTGCAGGAAGTAAAACACTTCTGTACCTGGGGCTTGGTTCAGGTAGCTCTTCAGGTGGAGGTGGCGGATACAGCTCCTCCGATGTATACTTGCTGGCGAAGGTTATTGCTGCAGAGGCACGAGGAGAAAGCTACACAGGCCAGGTTGCCGTTGGTGCTGTTGTGCTTAACAGAGTAGACTCTGCTTCCTTCCCTGATACCGTATCTGGTGTGGTATATCAGAAGGGTGCTTTTTCTGCAGTTACTGACAGCAACTGGAGCGTTGCCCCTAACAGCACGTCACGAAAGGCAGCGCAGGATGCCATAAACGGATGGGACCCTTCAGGTGGTGCATTGTATTATTACAATCCTGCTAAGACCTCTAACAGATGGATTCGTAGCAGACCTGTAATTACAACTATAGGAAAGCATTTGTTTTGCAAATAAAATACGGTGCAGGGAATTATCCTTGCACCGTATTATTTATATGTATATATTGTATATACATTATATATTGTTATTTAAACCATTCAAGATTAACGTTATCTGCTACCAGCTTGCCACCAAGCATATTTGGATGGACCTTGTCACCACCAAGATATTCCAGCCTTGTGCAGGTTGGTTTTTCGGGATTGACGGTCAGACCTGCCTGGTCGTAAAATGCGTGGAAGTGACCTCTGTTTTCCCAAAGAAGCTTATTCGTTTCGGTAACAAGTGCTTCCTTTTCGGGACGGGAGTCAATATTCTCACCAAAATTAAGAATATTAAAAACAATAAGCTTTATACCACGTTTTTTCATTTCGTCTGCTACCTTGAGCATACCGTCAACAAATTCCTGTGCTGTGGACTTTTCGCTTTTCGGAGCCTGAATTGTCCCAGGCTGCAAGAAGTCATTTGTGCCTAAGGCAATAATAACGTACTCAACGTTTTGATAATTGAAAATATCTCTTTCAAGACGATTAATTCCGCTTTTACCGAAAAGACCCTTACAGAAAAATCTTGTACTGAAATCCTTGAGAAGTCTTGTGCCCATAATAGACTTATTTATAACGGTATACTTACCCGGAAATTCATTGTAAATTCTTTCCATAAAAGCATTTGTCCAATAGCCCTGCTGACTTATTGAGTCACCATAAACTACAATAGTTTTCGCATCTGTTTCATTGAGCAATTCTACAGACTGAAATAATGGAATAGGCTTGTGGAAGTACATTTTCAAAAGGGATGATGCAAGCTCTCTTACTTTATCGCGTTTTCTTCTTTGATTTTGTATTGATGGTGTATGAGAAACATCGCCCTTAACTGTTATAAGGGATACGTTATCGATAAGGTTACCACTGCGAAGGTCTCCCTTTTCAACGTAGGCACTGACACAAAAATATTCTCCTACGTCAACGTCAAGGTCAATTTCGTCACAGACAACAATCTGTCCTTTTTTTAGGCAAAAGGCTTTTTCAGAATTGACGGTCATTGTTTTACATTCACCAGTAAAATTGCCACTCTCGTCGCTCTTTGCAACAGACAAAGCGCCTATATACACGTCGCCCTTTGCACACTCATTTGAAAGCTCAACCTTAATTCTTTTGCCGGATATTGCAGACTTTATTACAAGTCTGTACGTTTTGGGACAAGACGGATAGTAAAAATATGACAAAGCAGAATGGGCCTGTCCCCATACCTGCACCCATTTGTTTTCCACAGAAATCCTCCTAATCAGCTATTAGAAGTATTTTAGTACTTATGCCACAAATTGTCAAACTAATGCCAAACGTTTGCTGTATTCCGGGTAGCTATTGCATGGTCTTGATTTTCCTTGAAAGATTTTGTTTAAAATTTAACGAAAACTTTCAGAAACACTTGAATTAAGCCTTAAATTATAGTATGATAAATTGGGGAAAATTGGTAGGCAGATTTTTGATGAATTTACCTCTGATTTGTATACCATATATATTAATTACATTTATTATTTCATCCAAATACAAAATGAAGGAGAAAAGACTATGCAAAAGGTTCGTTTTACCGAAACCGTGTTGCGTGACGCTAACCAGTCTCTTATTGCAACACGAATGAAATTCAGCGAGTTTGAACCAATTCTTAAAGAGTTGGACAAGGCTGGCTACTACTCCCTTGAATGCTGGGGCGGTGCTACCTTCGACTCTTGCCTTCGTTACCTTAACGAAGATCCATGGGAAAGACTCAGAAAAATCAAAAAGGCTTGTCCTAACACAAAGCTTCAGATGCTTTTAAGAGGACAGAACCTTCTTGGCTATCGCCATTATCCAGATGACGTTGTTCGTATGTTTGTTAAAAAGAGTGTTGAAAACGGCATCGACATCATCAGAATTTTCGATGCTCTTAACGACGTTAAGAATATTGAGGTTGCTGTTGACGAAACAGTTAAAAACGGTGCTATTGCTTCCGGTGCTATTTGTTACACAATCAGCCCTATTCACACCCTTGACTCTTACGTTGAGCTTGCAAAGAACATGCAGAGCCTTGGCTGTCAGACGATCGCTATCAAAGATATGGCAGGTATTCTAAGCCCGGCAGAAGCACACAAGCTTGTTTCTTCACTTAAAGAAGCTGTTGACGTGCCTCTTGTTCTTCACACACACTGTACAACAGGCTTAGGCTTTATGACTTGCCTTAAGGCAGTTGAAGCAGGTGTTGACGTTATTGACACTGCTATTTCAACAATGTCAGGTGGTACTGCACAGCCTGCTACAGAAACACTTAATTACACTCTTGCTGAGCTTGGTTACGACACAGGTCTTAACTCAGATGCTCTTCGCGAAATTGCAGACTTCTTTAAGCCTATCAGAGCAGTTGCTCTTGAAAGTGGTCTTCTTAACCCAACTGTTCTTTGCACAGACGCAAAGGCTCTTGACTACCAGGTTCCCGGTGGTATGCTTTCAAACCTTGTTGCACAGCTTACAGCACAGGGCAAGATGGACAAGTTTGACGAGGTTCTTCTTGAAACACCACGCGTTCGTGAAGATTTAGGTTACCCACCACTTGTTACACCTATGAGCCAGATGGTTGGTGTTCAGGCAACTTCAAACGTACTTGCAGGCGAACGCTACAAGAACGTTTCTAAAGAAGTTAAATCTTACCTTATGGGTGAATACGGTAAGGCTCCGGGTAAAGTAAACGAGGACGTTAAAAAGCAGATCCTCGGTGATGAAAAAGGTATTGAAGGCAGATTTGCTGATACTCTTGAACCTGCATTTGAGGCTACTAAAGCAGAGCTCGGCAAAAAAGCTCACAGTGACGAAGATGTTCTTTCATACATTGCGTTCCCTGCACAGGCAGAGAAATTCTTTGAGTACCGTGATGAAATGGCTTCAAAGACATATACCTATGAATTCAAGGCTATTGACTAAGGAGGAATCACTATGACATTTCTTCCTTTAGCAAACGAAACACTTGATTTGTTCGGTTCTCTTCGCATTTCAGGTTTAGGCTTTGGCATTGTTCTTGCCGTTCTTGCTGTTCTTGCTGTTTTTGTTATTCTTCTCTCAAAGATTATTAACAAAGGTAAGGGCAAAAAGAAAGTAGAAATAAAAACAGACGCTCCTGTACAGACAACAACTGTTGCAGATGCTCCTGTTGCTCAGGCAGCTCCTGTTGAAGAGGCTGAAGCAGAGCCTGAAATCCCACACATCCCGGGCTACGTTGTCCTTGACGGTGTTTCCGAACAGGATGCAGCAGTTATTATGGCTGTTACTTCCCATAAAACAGGCATTGATTTAAATAGACTTGATTTCAAGTCAATCAAAAGACTCAATCAGAATCCTGTTCTTGAAAATATTGCAGAGCAGGATGCTGCGGCCATTATGGCAATTACATCTGACAAAACAGGTATATCTTTAGACAATCTCATCTTTAACTCAATTAAATTAGTGGAGGATTAAGTTATGAAATACAATGTTACATTAAACGGTAAAATTTATGAAGTAGACGTTACTGAGAGCGATGCTATTGTTACAGGCGTTTCTCAGGTTCCATTCGTTGCTGCTGCACCTGCTCCTGTAGCTGCTGCACCTGTTGCTGCTCCTGCTGCACCTGCAGAGGCTCCAGCTGAAGCACCTGCTGCACCTGTTGCTGCTGCACCTGTTGCAGATGGTACACAGGTTAAGGCTCCAATGCCAGGCACAATTCTTGCAGTTAAGAAAAACGTTGGCGAAGCAGTAAAAGCCGGTGACGTTATCGTTGTTCTTGAAGCTATGAAAATGGAAAACGACATTGTTGCTCCTTGCGATGGTACTGTTAAGTCTATTAACGCACCTAAGGGCACAACTGTTAACACAGACGACGTTCTTGCTGTTATATAACGCTCTGAAAAGAGGTATATATAATGGATATTTCAACAATACTAACTAATCTCTGGGAGCAATCAGGCTTTGCTGCCTTAACCTGGCAGAACCTTGTTATGATTGGCGTGGCTATTGTTTTCCTTGTTCTTGCAATCAGATTCAAGTTTGAACCACTTCTTCTTGTTCCTATTGCTTTCGGTATTCTCCTTGCTAACCTTCCCGGTGCAAACATAATGCTTGACACTACGGGTGGGCAGCTTGGTAGCTACGGGCAAGCCGTTATTGAAGGGGCCCACTGGTACGACTCCGGTGTTTTACGAATACTTTATACCGGTGTTAAATCAAGCATCTTCCCATGCCTTATCTTTATGGGCGTTGGCGCTATGACAGACTTTGGTCCCCTTCTTTCAAATCCTGTAAGCCTTCTTTTAGGTGCTGCTGCACAGCTTGGTGTATACGCTGCATTCCTTATGGCTATGGCTTCAGGACAATTCACCCCACAGGAAGCAGCTTCAATCGCTATCATTGGTGGTGCAGATGGTCCTACAGCTATTTTCCTTACCTCTAAGCTTGCATCACATCTTCTTGCACCTATTGCTTTGGCTGCATACTCATACATGGCACTTATTCCGATTATTCAGCCAAAAATTATGAAGGTGCTTACAACAGAAAAAGAACGCAAGGTTGAAATGAAGCAGTTGCGTACAGTTTCTAAGACAGAGAAGATTATTTTCCCTGTTGCCGTTCTTATCTTCTGTGCCCTTCTTCTTCCATCTGTTGTGCCACTTTTAGGTATGCTTATGTTAGGTAACCTTTTCCGTGAATGTGGTGTTACTGAAAGACTTTCCGACACAGCACAGAACGCCCTTATGAACATAGTCACAATTATGTTAGGTGTTTGCGTTGGTGCTACTGCTAATGGTCAGGACTTCTTACAGGTCAAGACACTTCTTATTATAGGTCTTGGTCTTGTAGCGTTTTCATTCTCAACTGCAGGTGGCGTGCTTTTCGGTAAGCTGCTTTACGTGGTTACAGGTGGCAAAATAAACCCACTTATTGGAGCGGCAGGCGTTTCTGCTGTTCCTATGGCTGCCCGTGTTGCACAGAACGAAGGCAGAAAGTATAATCCTACAAACTTCCTTCTCATGCACGCTATGGGTCCTAACGTTGCAGGTGTTATCGGCTCTGCTGTTGCAGCAGGCTTCTTGCTTGCAGTGTTTGGTTAAAATTTAATTAAACCGTAAAAGAAAACCATCAGACCAAGGTCTGATGGTTTTTAGTTTTCTTAAAGCTTTTCAATAAGAATATCTGCTATTCTCTTACAAGCAAAGCCGTCACCGTATGGGTTAGATGCTTTACTCATTCTGTTATATTCGTCACTATCTGTAAGAAGCTTTGAAAATTCGGAATAGATTGTTTCCTCTTCAGTACCAACAAGCTTTAAAGTGCCTGCCTTGATACCTTCAGGTCTTTCTGTTGTATCTCTCATAACAAGCACAGGCTTACCAAGGGAAGGTGCTTCCTCCTGAATACCACCTGAGTCTGTGAGAATAAGGTAGCTCTTGTTGAGGAAGTTGTGGAAGTCAAGCACCTCAAGAGGCTCAATAATATGAATTCTTTCATCATCGCCTAAAATTGCGTTTGCAGTTTCACGAACAACAGGATTCATATGAATGGGGTAAATTGCTTTAACATCGGGGTTTTCGTCCATAACTCTACGAATTGCCCTGAACATATTTTTCATAGGCTCACCAAGATTTTCTCTACGGTGGGCTGTAATCATTATAAGACGGCTACCCTCTGCCCATTCTAATTCAGGGTGAGTGTAATCCTCTTTAACTGTTGTTTTAAGAGCATCTATTGCCGTGTTACCTGTAATATAAATTTTGCTTTCGTCCTTACCCTCGCGAACAAGATTTTCTCTTGAAAGCTCTGTTGGAGCAAAATTAAACTGGCTTACAATACCTACTGCCTGACGATTAAATTCTTCAGGGTATGGTGAATAGATGTTGTATGTGCGAAGACCTGCTTCAACGTGGCCTACAGGAATCTGTAAATAGAAGCACGCAAGAGCTGTAACGAAGGTTGTTGATGTATCGCCGTGAACAAGCACAACATCCGGCTGCTCCTTTTCAAGCACTTCCTTAATTGAATTTAAAATATTTGTAGTAACATCAAAAAGAGTCTGTCTCTCCTTCATAATTGAAAGGTCATAGTCAGGCTTAACAGAAAACGCTTCAAGCACCTGGTCAAGCATCTGTCTGTGCTGACCTGTAACGCAAACTATTGTTTCAAGCTCTTTTCTGCTTTTTAATTCGTTTACTAACGGACACATTTTTATAGCTTCCGGTCTTGTACCGAAAACAAGCATTACCTTTTTCATTGTTTTTCCTCTTCTGTGTTTTCTATTTTTCTCAAAATTCTTGCAGGATTTCCGGCTATTACGCAATTGCCTTCAGGAAAGCTCTTTGTAACAACGCTACCTGCACCAACAATTGTATGTTCACCAAGCTCGACACCCGGTAAAATTGTACTATTCATTCCAATCCAGCAATTCTCACCGATTTTAACATCCTTACCGGGAGCAGCCTTTGACAAATCATTAATATCGTGATTAGCAGTTATTATTCCTACGTTACCTGCTATGTACGTGCCTTTACCAATATAAATGTGGGCATCTGACGCCGCCTGAAAATATGAGCCTGTTTTTTGGAAATTTGAAATATCGTTTACATCAAACTCTATGTTCTCCCAATTCATAACCTGCATTCTAAAGGATACAGGGAAAGGGATGTGTCTTTGATAGCCTACGATTTTCTGAATAAACACGTTTTCCATTACCCAGCGCCAACCACTTGAGTACCTGTATTTGTGAAACTCTTTACCTTTAAGGTATTTTTTATCATAAAAAATACAACCTATAATCTGGGCAAAGGTCTTTTTTATAAATCCCGTACCTGCACGGAAATATTGTTTTAACGTAAGTTTCCTTTTCATAATACCTGACCCACTCTATATTCTTGATTTCATAAAAATCTTGCCTTGCTTTTTCAACTCAAGATATTTATCTTTATCTCTGTATTTAATAACCTTTGCAGGATTACCACCTACCACGGCAAATGGTGGCACATCCTTTGTTACAATAGCGCCTGCAGCAACTATTGCACCCTCACCTATAGTAACACCCGGAAGAATGACAGTATGGGAAGCTATCCACGCATTTTCTTCTATAACAACAGGCTCTAAAAGAATTTTATCATCGAAGGGTATCATAGCCAGATCGTCACCATCGTAATAATGGTTTGCAGTTCTTATATCTACCCTGTCGGATAAAATTACCCCATCCTTTATAGTACAGCCCCCCTGTGCATAAATACAGGAATGCTCACCTATACGCACATTGGAACCTATTTCTATATTTTGTGGGGCACCAAATTCACAAGAGGCTTCTATTTTAACGTTTTCGCCCTTTGCTTTAAAAGTTATTTCGTTGGTATTGCCCTTTATAAGCCTTTTTATTATTCTTTTTAAGCGAACAAGCATCAATCTGCAACTCCCTCGTTATTTTCTTCATCGGATACGGATGTTTTATAGCTGTTTAACTGTTTCCAGTTTGACAAAAGCTTTTTGAAGTTAAGCAGTACGAATATTACTCCCCACAGACCACCTAAGCCCACAGAAATAATAATTGATATATTGCCTGTGAAGTCTCCTAAAATCATATTTTTTATTAACCAGAAAACTGCACCGAAGACAACTGTCTGAACAAGATTTTTTCCCATACTTTTCCAGGGGAATATCTGAGTAAAGGTTGTGTCCAATTCCTTTTTTGTAAAATACAGTTGGAAGGCTGAAATTACAATTATAACCGCAAGGGTTGATATTGCAGGACCTATAAAACCAAAAGCATAATATGCTGCCACATTACCAACAAGGTTAAATACCATAGATGCAATTGAGCTGTAAAGTATAAGCTTTGTTTTACCTGTTGCATTAAGGACAATTCCCCAGTATGTAAAACGAAGAAGCAATATACTTGAGTATACTCTGAACACGCCAATTCCTTCAGGCGTTGCGTACTTTGCAGAATAGAAAAGTGACATAACGTCAGGTGCAAACACGAAAAGTCCACCCGCAATAAGACACATAATAGGGAAGGTAATATTTATAGCATTACCCCATACCTTCACAACCGACGTTTTGTCGTTACCCTTCATCAACCTTACAATACAAGGAAGAAGCACTGCAGTAAGTGAATCCGTCAAAATTGTTACGGGCAACTGCTTTGCAGCATTTGCAAAAATTGCATACTCTGCCGTTGTGAAAAAGTTTGCAATAACTAATTTGTCAAGCTCTACGTTTAAAGTTCCCACAACTGCTGCAAGTCCCATAGGGATACAGAAAACAAACATTTCCTTGACAAGCTTCAGATCTATGCTTATTTTCAAACCATCTGCCATTTTGCGAATCCACAAAACTGCGAAAACGCCAAAAGCAAGCATAGACGCCATATATATAATCATATATGTAGCAAAGTTGAGCTTCAAAAGCTGTGCTACAAGGATTATTAAAAGATTGCATACGGCGTGGACTATATTAAAATAAATTAATCGGTTTGATTTACCGTAAACTACACAAACGTTGCTCAGACTATTAATCATAAGCATTGACCAAGGATAGATGTTAAAGACGTACGTAAGGGTAGTGATTAACGGATTATCAAAATATTCAATAATAAGTGGTGTTGCCAGATTAAGACAAACAGCAATAATAACCGTAAAAACCGTGCTCAACGTCAGATATACAGACAAAAATTTTCTTATCTCTTTGTTTGTATCTGCTTTTGCAAGAAAGTAGTTTACACTGTTTGGTAACCCCAGAAGAATTATGGTGGAAACCAAATCCACAACCATAATTATCTGCGAATAGGTTCCGTACTCATCAAGGGTACGAAATCTTGCCAGAAGCATTGAGGTTACAAGACCTATTAAAGAAACCATTATTTTAGACACAGTAAGAAAAACTGCATCTGTTCCTACTGATGCCTTTTTATTTAAAAATTTCATTTAGATTTTGTAGACTCCCTTACCACATACGTTACGGGTATCAAGGACAATTTTGCCATTAAGCTTGTCCAGATTATTTTTTATTTCACTATGGCCAACCATTACAACAACCATATCAACATCATTAAGGAACTTATCAAAATCGTGGTATTGGTTTTCCACAAGATTCTTTGCAATCATTGGATCATATACCTTAAGACCTGTTGCAAGGTGACGTGACTGACTTTCAAGAAGCTGAAGTGTTGGTGATTCTCTGCAATCGTCAACGTCCTCCTTGTATGAAAGACCATAAAGACCAACTCTTGAAATGTCAGTCATATTGTTTTCCTTCATAATTTCGTAAATTCTGTTAAGCACAAAGTCAGGCATACTATCGTTTATTTTCATTGACTCGTTAATAACGTTTGTAAGACTTGGATAGTCACCTACAAGGAACCAAGGGTCAACGGAAATACAATGACCACCAACGCCTGGGCCCGGCTGAAGAATGTTTACACGTGGGTGCATATTACAGATTTTAATAATCTCGTAAACGTCCATATCATCATGACGGCAGATTTTTGCAAGCTCGTTTGCAAATGCGATGTTAACTGCACGGAAGGTGTTTTCCACAACCTTTGTCATTTCTGCTGTACGGATGTCTGTAACAACAATTTCACCCTGACAGAAGGAAGCATACATTTCCTTAACCTTTTCGCCAACCTCAACACTATCTGCACCGATTGTACGGTTGTTGTGAAGAAGCTCGTACACCATATTACCGGGAATAATTCTTTCAGGTGCATGCACAAGGTGAATATCCTCACCTATAACGAAGCCTCTTTCCTCAATAGCAGGACGCACGTACTTGTCTATTGTACCTGGGGAAACTGTTGATTCAACAACAACAATGCTGCCCTTTTCGCAGATATCAAGAACAGAGTTAACTGCTGCTACAACATAACAAGCATCGACTTTCTTTGAAAAGCTGTCGTATGGTGTAGGCACAGAAACAACGTACATATCTGTTTTCTGATAGTCTGTTGTAAATTTGATTCCACCCTTTACTGCATCGCAGAAAAGCTCGTCAAGACCTTTTTCCTCGAAGGTTGTTTTACCTGCATTAAGTGTATCAACAAGCTCCTTGTTATAGTCTGTACCAACAACCTCTACACCATGTGATGCAAGCATTAATGCTGTAGGAAGTCCGATATAGCCAAGACCTATTACGTTTACCATTTTAATTACCTCACATTATATCTGTATATTTTTTACTTATTAATTCATAGCTGTACTGCTTTGTTGATGAGCTTTGTTTATACCCACCTTCAAAAAGACTTAAAACAAATGCTTTAAGCTTTTGAATATCCTCAGGATTTGCCTGCTCACAAGCACAGCCTGCACCCGATGAATTAATCATCTGCGCAACCTCACTGTTCACAACGTCGCCTGTTACCAAAGCGATTATAGGAACAGTTTCCATTGACATATATTCAAAAAGCTTTCCCGGAACAACACCCTGGTAGCTTTTTTCATTCCACGTTAAAAGAAGTAATGCCGAACCATTTTTCTGCATTGCAATTGACTCATCTCTTGAAACGAAGCCGTGGTCAACTGCCGTACCTGCTAAGTCGTATTGACCAAGCTGATCAAGAAGCTCTGAATAGTCGGAGCCTGCATACTGGAAGGTGAAAGCGTCTTTTCCGACTTTCCCTTCGTCAATAAGCTCTCTGAGTACTGTGCCCAACATATCCACGCAACGTTTACCGTGGTAAAGCGCACCTGTATAAACAAAGTTGATTTTTGATTTATCAAAATCCACGTCAATTGTGTTTTGGGAAACATCCTCAGGGTCGTAGCCGTTAGTAATTAATTCAACAGGCTTTTTCAGATTTGGTATTTCGTTTGTAATGCCGTCTGCAATACCTTGTGAAACACAGACTATTTTGTCTGCATACTTAACTATATTTCTAAGGCACTTTTTATCGTAATTAGCTTCTGCCTTTTTATCTCTGAAGCCGGGGTTATAAAGTGGGTCACGGAAATCTGCAATAAGCTGTTTACAGTACCCCTTTTTCTTAAACCATATTCCTGTAAGGAATGCACCGTAAGTAGGATATGTAGAAATCACTACGTCGTAGCCTTTAAGGTTTTGTCTTTTTGCTTCTGCTACAAGGCCTTTATACATACAAACATCTTCCTGCTTTGCAATGGTAAAGTAGAAAAGCCACACAAGAAAGCTACGAAGCTGTGCCTTAAAGGACTTCTTTGTCGGTGCAGACTTTGGTTGAGTTGAGCCTTCATTCTGAGAAGCTTTTGCAACCCTTTCTGCCCCCATTTTTTTACGATGTCCCAAGTAGCCGTTTATTTTTGTCCAACGAGAAACCTCAGGTGCATAAATTTCTTTTATGCTTTCATCGGCAACAGGCTCGTTGTAGCTTTTGGTCCAAGTATCCTTCTGGTTTGACGTAAGCACCGTCACGTCGTGACCTTGCTTCGCAAAATACTTTGCAAGCTTTATTGCCCTGACTGATGCCATTGCATTTTTGTGCTTGTAATAATAACTTATAAGTAAAATTTTCATTCTTAAAATATCCTTTACTTGTCTTCTCCTTCAACGTACTTATCTCTGATTTTGTTTTTCACATTTAACCACTTATCACCAAAAAGCTTTGAAAGAAGCTTCGAAGTAAGTGTTACTATTTTCGCAACAGGTATCCACCACAATGAATGCTCTCTTCTGCGTGTGGCTTCACTTTTCCATGAGCTTGAAAAATAGTGAATTGTAACAGTGTCCTTCATATATTCACTATCCTCAAGTCTGCTTAAATCAGGGCAGAAAATATTTTGTGGATAAATTGTAATACCATCCACTACCTGATATTGATTATTAATAACAAGACCTTTTTCCAGAAGAGTAGCTGTAATGGCTGCTACGTTTGTTGTAAGGTCATAGGTTTTGTTTTCCGTAATAAATGTACGGGTGTCGTAGTTATCCAAAAACTCTTTAACTATTTCTGCATTTTTTTCGAAGGCAATTACACCTGTCTGTACACCATATTTGTTTTCAAAGCTAAAAAATCCTTTATTATTCAGGTAATCACCAAAGCTTTTAATCACCATAACGTCTGTATCAAGGTAAATTCCACCATAGTTATACAAAGCATAAAGTCTTGCAACGTCACTTACAAAAGCAAACTTTCTTGCTTCGTAGGCCTCCTTTACGTATTGATTTATATTAACGTCAAAATTGTCCTCGTTCCACTCCATAATTTCGTAATCGGGACACTGTTTTTTCCAGCTTTCAATACATTTAACTGCTAATTCAGGCTTTTCACCACGACCAAACCAGCAGTAATGAATCACTTTAGGTATCATATTTTTCCTCACTTATTTAAATCTACCAAGAAATTTATCTTTCATAAGATTTGCAGGAATCCACAGCAATGCAAGAAGAAGCCTGTTTTCGTTAAACTGCAGCTCTTTTTTGTTGCTTGAAAGAGATTTATATATATTAGTCAGAAGTCCGTATTTGACCTTTGTCTTAAAATCCTTCGCCATACACATCTGTTTAAAATATGTATCTGCCGTACCATTTGGGTTTCTCTCAAGAAGAGAATGGTATTTTGCGGTTAATCCATCAGGAAGATATTCGCACAAGTAAAGCACCTTATCAAGAAGAAGCATTGTGCCGTGCTTGTCCACATCAATATACATATTGGTTTCAGGAATAAATCTCTCATTCTGAAAGCTCTTGAACAGATTCTTTTCAAGAATATCTCTTCTGAAATAAAGAATTGTATCTCCCGTGAAGCCGTATTTATTTGTCAGGTCAAACATTGTACATTCCGTTACTTCTTGTGGTAGCTCTGCACAAATAGGCTTACGGTCCTCCATATTGCCTCGTTTGGCAAGTATGCCGGTGTTATGTGGCTTTGCATTTTTCTGCCAGAAATCAATTGCCACTTCAACGGCATCCTCTGTGAGCACGTCATCGGAGTCAAGGCACACCACAAGCTCTCCCTCAGAGTTTAAAACTGCAGTATTGTGGGCAATGTGCTTACCACCATTTTCCTGCTTAATATATTTGATTTGTATTTTGTTTTCGTCAATAAATGCTTTGACTAACTCTTCTGTGTTGTCACTTGAGCCGTCATCCACCACAACCCACTCAAAGTCTTTACAGGTTTGCTTTACAAGACTTTCGTAGCAAGCACTTAAAATATATGCCCTGTTGTAGGTGGGGGTAATTACACTTATAAGCATATCTTACTCCTTTGTGGATTTTATATATTTCTTTTTACCCTTAAGCATCAAAAAGAAGGCTTTAAGAATTGAAATATCTTTAAAAATACTTTTTTTCTTCAAAAGAATAAATGCCATGGAATAAAGAGGAAACATACTCTTATATATACAGTAGAAGGATGCACCTTTGTCTGTAAGATACTTTTCTACGTTGTAGTCATCGTTAATTTTCTTTGCCTCTTCAGCAACACAAATGGTCTGTGGCACGTGGTATATTTTTAAACCTGCCCTTAAGGCATCTGCCAAAAATGCGTTTTCCTCGCCACTTGGAAAGCTTGTACCTAAACCAATGTTATTGTTGAAAGAAACACCTGCATCAATAATACTTTTTCTTTTAAAGGTAATTTCTACAGAAGCAGCCTTGCTGATATTTTTCATATTCATAAGAATATCTTCCGTATACCTCACCCTTGTTTCCTTACCCTTTTCATTGGTAAAGCGAAATACGATTATATCTGCATCCGGATACCTTTCGTATGCGTTTTTTATAATATCAAGGTAACCGTCAAGATATTCCACGTCGTCGTCACCAATAATACAGACGTCACCTTCAGCATTCTGAAGAAGCTTGTTTCTGCTACGACTCAAGCCCTTTTCAGGTGTGGAAATCGTTCTTACCTTAACACCTTCAGAAAGTTCGAAATCATATAATCCATCAGGACAATTCTGGTTTACAACAAGCGCATTTGTCTTAAGGCACAAATTATTAAGAAAGGAAAAATCCTCTCTGTTCATGGTGGAAATAATATGCTCAATTATCATTGTTACTTAACTCCTAAAAGTATTTTTCTGATAAACGGAATCTTTGAAATTATAAATGCTCCGACCAATGAAACAATGTATGTGGCAAAAATCTTTACAACAAGAATAATAATATTGCCGTCTCCTACAATACCCACCTTTTCAAGCAGTGTAAGAACAAGCATATGTATGTAATAAATACCAATTGAAAGAGTAGATAAAGTTGCTACTGCTTTCACTGATTTCTCTTTTAATGCGTACTTTTTATTTTGCAACAGAAGAAAAGCTCCTGCACACATTAACACAAATCGTGGAGTCATATACGTTAAGTATGCGTGCCCAGCATACGCCTGTCCGGTTTGGTACATTAAATAAAATTCCCTTACGGCAACAACTATCGTAGGTACTGCACCTATAAGAAATAATCCCCACGCTTTAACAAGCTTTAAGTCCTTATGATACCTTTTAAGATAATACCCAAGAACAAAATAACCCAAGTATCCTTCGCAAAGCACCATATCAACGTGTGATGAAACCTCTGATTTAAGAACATATTTAGTAAAAACAGGTACTGCATAGCTGAAAATAAAATTCAGCAGAAGAAAATACTCTATCTTTTTCTTATCACAATTTTTTACAATCGGCTTAATAAGTGGCAAAAGAAGGTACATTCCTAAAAGAGGATACATAAACCAGAATTGGTAATACGCAGGCTCTTCAATCAATCCGGTAAATGAACTGAGTTTTAATTCTGTACCCGATATAACGGCTTTCGCCACAATATAAACAACACTCCAGATAAGAAAAGGTACAAACTGCTTTCCGAATCTGTTTTTTATGTGGTCAGATATAGTCTCCTCTCTTTTATCAGAAAGAAGAAGTGCACCCGATACCATAAAAAACAACGGCACCGCAGTTAATATTAACGGTTGAATTACTGATATTGCACACCAATAAGGAGAAACCTGACTCACACCCAAAACCGCAACGTTTGAGTGAATGCACACAACTAAGAATATTGAAATTATTCTTATTAAATCGTAGCCTATATCTCTTTTAACAGTACTCACAATTTCACCTAAATCTAATTTTATAGTAAAGTCTTATGGCAAAAGCCATTTTTCTTTGGATAAGCGTATAGGATAATCGTCTTTTTTTATCTTGAGCATCAAAAATCTTAAAAGCATTTTTTACTTTTTCATCATTAAGAATTTCTTTAAGCTCTGAGGTGATGTCTTTTTTTGTTCTGCCTTCTGCTTTGCGACAAGCATTGCCAACACATTCCTGATAATAGCAACGCTCTGTAACTGTAAGACGAGCCCTTAAGTCCTCATAGCAAGGCAAACTCTCTATCACGTTTTCTACATAATTAACAAGTGCTTTTCTTGCCCGGAACATTCCCTTTTTGTATGAGTAAAAGGAGTTCATTATGGAGTTTTCGTTGCACACGTAGTAATACAATGCTTTGTCACAAATGACTGCACCCTGCGAATTTTTTAAGTAATTCAAAGTAAAAACAAGATCTTCTGCAAAATGTATGTCCGTAGGCATCTGAATGTTGTTTTTTTCAATAATCTCTTTTTTAAAAAGACATCTGCAGACACTACCCCAAACGGGAATATCTGATGAATTGTCGGACTCGTTACCAACCATAGATGCCATAAGCAGTGAGCAAACCTCGTCACCGCAAAAGCATTTGCCGTCTTCCCAAGGGAAGCCGAAATTTCTATTGTCCCTTTGTGTGAAAATGTCGCAAAGCGCTATATCTACATCTGCGTTTTCAAGATACGCAACAAGTGTTTCGTACATCTGTGGGTCAATAAGGTCGTCACCGTCGCAAAAGCCGATATACTTACCCGTTGCCTTCTGTACACCTGTATTTCGTGCATTACCGGGACCACCGTTTTTTATTTTGAAATATTTAATTCTTTCGTCTGTCCGGGCAATTTTTTCTACAATTTCGCCACTTTTGTCAGTTGAGCCATCGTCAACAACAATAACCTCAATATTTTCATAGGTCTGACTTAAAACAGATTCTAACGTTTTTTCAATATATTTTTCTGAATTATAAACAGGAATAACTATACTGACTTTATCCATTATTTAAATTCCTTCCAAAGGGTCATCCCAACAATGACCTGCATCAATACATTGATAGCCTTTATTTGATAGCCTGTAAACTATAACCTTACCTGTAGGACCTGCAGAAATTGTTACCATAACATCTTTCTTTGTCCAACCATTTTCTTTGATTGCCTTTTCTATGCTTTCCTGTAAAGCATCAACCTCTGCAAAAGAATCCTTTACAGGGCACTTTACAAAAACTGTGTTTTTGTTGTATGTAGCTTTAAAAAAGTCTGCATACTGCTCGTTGTTATGAACAAAAATCACGTTTTTGGGACAAGTGTCACTATTCCAGATTTTACTGTAAATTTCCTTATTGTTCTTTTCAAAAAGGAAGGAATCGCCATAAGGAAGATTTTTCTTGAAATTTCTTTTGAAATCATACCTTGATTGGGACCAGCTTGAAACGTAAACTCTTTTTTTCATAAGCTCGGTGCCTTTAACGGTCATAAACCTTTTGGGCACTGCAAGAATATAGGAACACGCCTCTTTTTGATTTTCGAAGTCTTCTTTGATTTTTACAAACTCAGCCTTGAGCTGTGGTGACCATTTCTGGTAGTGAATATCCTTACCTCTGTATATACCGAATTCCCCGTCACCGAATCTGATAAGAGATTTACCCTTCAGAATTTCATCAACGGTTTCCTCAGGTGTTTTTATAGCTGCCTTGACACCGAAAAAGGTCATTGCAAATGAGAAGAAAACGTCAATCCAGATGAATACTCTTTTAACTATGCTCATGGTGATGACGGTGCCTCCTTCTCTGTTCTCTTTCGTCCTCTCTATAACGCTTTACAACAATTGCCATATAAACAAACGCCATCAATATAACAAGTGGAGAGCCAAGGAACCAACCCTCTGACGCTTGCTGAAAAAGAATTCCCACAATTACAATAACGCAACCAAAGGTTATATCGTCACCCTTTTTGATAAGGGTGTATGCTTTTTCAAAGAAGAAAATAAGCAAGCCTGCTATCATAAGCGTTCCTACGATACCGTAAGAGAACCTTAAATAATAGTAGTTGTTGTGTGCAGGAATAATCTGGTTGATGTGATTACCATACCCAAAAAAGTTATTAACAGCAGCTGAATCCAACAATCTTTCTACCTCTTGATAAATAATGTTTCGGCCACTGAAAACAGACGTCTTATCAAACACGTCTACGGTTATCATTTTAAGATAATTGTAGAATGTTGTGTTATGAACACGTAAGGTGAGTGTAGGAAAAATCGCCGGATACAATATTGCAAAAACATACATAAGTCTGTATGGAATTTTCTTTGATACCGAATGCTTGAAAATCAATAATAAAATAACAAGAACAAGTGCCGACATAACCGTTCGGCTTTGTGTTATCATTAACTGTGTAAAGGCAAAACCAAGACCGAGCCATAAAAAGATATTCTTTTTGTTGCAGGATAAATTTACAATTGCACCTGCTACGCCTAAAAATGAAAGGTATGCTATACAGTTAGGGTTCCAGTTACCAAGAAAATTAAAGTTAGCGCAAAGAATAAGTATTACAAGGGATAACCCAAAAGTAAAATACATACTGATATTTGTGCTTTTATCTGTCGCCGGCACAAAGGGTTCAAGTGCCAACGGCAACAGCAACGCAAAGGTTGCACACAGCATTTTAGATAAACTGCCACCCATAAAAATTGTTATGGAAAGGGTGGGAATTATCAGTAAATATAGCCACCAGGAATAGTTAAGTCCGCCTCGTATTCGTTTTCTGTATGCCAGCAGATAAAAGCCTACAAAGAAAAGCACTATTAAGAAAGACAAATCTATTCCAAAGGCAAACCTGAAAGCATCGCTTGACATTGCAAAGCTTAACAGGAACATGACAGGCAATAACCCATATCGCCAAATAAATCTCATGTGTGTTCTCCTTCAAAATGGATAATATGAAAATGTTAAGTAACGTTTAAGCTTATAAGGATATAATCATTCTTTAACGTGATTACCCTGTTTAATTCTGTATCTTTTTATAACAATCGCCATATAGACAAATGACATTAAAACAACAAGTGGTGTTGCAAGGAACCAACCCTCTGACGCCTGCTGGAACAAGACACCAATAAGAACTACCACGCAACCGAAGGTAATGTTGTCACCCTTACGTATAAGCACATATGCGTGCTTAAAAAATGAAATAAGCAGTGCTGCAATTATAATTGTTCCAACAATACCATAAGCGTACCTTATCATATAGTAGTCGTTATGAACTGCAAGAACCTTGGTCATAGGGTTACCAAAGCCCATAATATTGTTAAACAAGGAGGAATCAAGTATTTTCTCTGCTACAGGATAAATTTCGTTTCGTCCACTGAAAACAGAGAACTTATCAAATTCATCCTCACTGATTGTCCTCATAAAATTATAAAGTGCCGTTCCTTTAGTAATATGAGTTATAAGAGTCGGGAAAACTACAGGATAAGCAATACCGGCACCACAAAGTAGTGCGTATGGCAATTTCTTTGAAAATGTTCTTTTGAACAAAACAAGAACAATTACTATAACTAATGCTGTCATAACGTTCCGGCTTTGTGTAACCATAAGCTGAATAAACGTATAGCCAAGAAGTGCCCATACAACAACGTTTTTCCTGTTTTCAGCAAGGATTACTGCTGCACCCGCAATACCGAGATACGTAAGATACGCAATACAGTTATTGTTCCAGTTACTTAAGAAGCCGAAGTTTGAATAAAGCAGTAACACAAATGTAGAAACAATAAATGTTAAATAAAAGCCTTTTATTGTCTGATTATCGTTTCCGGGAACAAAAGGCTCCAACGCAAAGGGAAGCATAAGACAGCAGGTGCTACAAAGCATTTCCTGAATGTCGCCACCCTGAAGTATTGTCATAGCAAGGGTAGGCACTACCAGAAGGTAAAGCCACCAGGCATACGTCAAACCACCACGTAATCTGTTTTTATACATAAACAGGTAGTATATTACGAATGCTATTACTATAAGCATTGAAAGGTCTATTCCGAAAGCATATCTGAAGGCGTCGCTCCCCATTGCGAAGCACATCAGAAACAATATCGGCAATAGCCCGTACTTAATTAAAAACTTCATTAATCCTTTTTCCTCTTTCCAAGAACAAATTAAAAACCTTCTATTAACTCCACAAGCTTTTTGTAGGTGTGTGTTCTGTCGAACTTCTCCTCTCCGACCTTTCGTGAGCTTGCACCCATCTCAGCTCTTAATGCTTCATTTTCTACAAGCCTTGTAATTGCTTGTGCAACTTCCTCAGGAGAGTCTACCTTACAATTGAAGCCACAGCTGTAATCATCAAGCAGCTTTCTGTATTCTGCTGATTCCTGTGTACTTACAACAGGCAGACCTGCCATAGCATAGTCACCGTGCTTATTTATAATGCTCTGTGCAGCTCCCTTTGAAATAGGGTTTACTGCAATGTCTGACTTTTTCAGAAGAGCTACCATTTCGCCGTAAGGTAATCTGCCTGTGAACTCTACCTTTACCTTACAATTCTTTGAGCTTTCCTGAAATCTCTGCATAAGAGGTCCATCACCAAGGACCTTGAACCTTAGCTTTTCTGCCACGTTATCGGGCAGTAAATTCAACGCATCAAAAACTATTTCTATATTGTAGCTATGACCTAAAGTACCAACGTATGTAATCCACAGCTCGTCATCATTTTTTGCAACCTCAAAGCTCTGTGCGCTCTTGTCGAAGGCTTCAAGCTCTGTGCCAAGGAAAACAACCATACCATCCTTGTCTTTTTTACAAGCTTCAAGACCTCTGTTTGCATAAGTTTCGGAAACTGCCACAATTTTGTCTGCAGCAGAGTAAACCTTGTTTGCCTGCATTGTCATAGGCGCAAAAATCAAATCGCTTACAACAGGAATATTGAAAACGAGCTTAAATGCCTCAGGCCACAAATCCTGAACATCAACAATCATAGGAATGTTGTTTTTCTTACAGTAATCTGCCACAACAACGCCTGCATCATTTGAAGGCACTGCAACGTAAACAAGGTCTGGCTTTTCTATCTCTGAAAGATATTTTTTAAGATTCTTTCCAAAAACGTAGTGACTGTAAAATCTTGTAAGACAAACGTTACGTGGATAACCCGGTTCATTTACAACAGTGTACTTATACTTACAGCTCTGAAGGGCCTCCTGAGAAATTTCTCTTTGCGCTTTTTTCTTGTGAGAAAAGCTTGTAGAAACAATTTCCACTTCAAAACCTTTATCGCAAAGTATATCTGCAAGGTAATTGAACCTGTTGTTTCCCGGCTCTCCGGGTGCCTGAGTGAAATGTGCTACTAAAAGTACCTTTTTCACGCCTTATCCCTTCCTCATCATTACTTCGTTGTATTTCATCATATAAACGTCGTCTTCGTACTGACCAATATTACGTATGTTTTCTTTTCCTGAAAGGTTATTCACAATAAGTGCCATATGGTTACAACCACATTCATAGGCGTGTGGGTAACCACCACCAAAACGTGGGTTAACCTCGGAAATATAATACTCACCGTCGATTTCAAAGATATCAATATCTATCTGTCCACGGTAACCGGCTTTTTTTACAAACTCCTCAATCAAGCTGAAAAGCTTTTCATCCTTGAAGGAAACAGATTTGTCTGTTTCCCCTGCTCTCATTACAATTTTCTTTTTAGTGAAAATTGAAACAACCTCACCGGATATCATATCTATATAAACGTCTGCGCCGATTTCCTGACCGTTTAAAAATTCCTGAATCATAAGATTGTCTGAATTTTTAAAAAGGAGCTCAAGGGTTTCAATATTATTTACCTTACTTATTGCGATGGAAGCGCTTCCCCTTACAGGCTTTACAAAAACAGGGAAAGCTGCTTTTCCGTTCTTTAAATCATTTTTAAAAGCATCTATATCAACGTAGCTTTTTGCTGTTTTATAGCCATTTTTACAAAGCCACGTAAACATCTCCATTTTATCAAGGCTCATTTCACAAAGGGAATAATCGGAGCCTATAACCGTTACGCCCAAGGCGTCAAATTCAGCTTTATTTTCTGCAAGTAAGCTGAGCTCAGGGTCAATAAGACTTAAAACACCGTTAATTTCTTCCTTTTTACAGATGTCAAAAACTATATCCATATAACCGGGCTCTGTAATTCTTGGTACCTGATAAAACTTATCTGCCTCGTATACTGCCGGAGCAATATTTATGAGGTCAGTAGCCACAACCTTACCCTTACCTGCCAACTCTTTTTTGAAATATTGTACAATCTTGTTTCTTGTACCTGCGCTGAGAATTAAAACGTTCATTTTCTCTGCTCCCTTAAAATAGCATATCTTTTTCTGTCGATAAATCTTCCTCTGTGGAATAAATCCTGCTTGAAAACACCTTCACAGGTAAAACCGGCTTTCTCGTACAAAAAGCAGGCAGCCACATTTTCTGCATCCACGTTCAGATATATTTTATTGAGATTAAGTTCATCAAAGCCAAAATCAAGTATAAGTCGGGTTGCAGCTTTTGCAATTCCTTTACCCTTATACTCGTGTTCGCCCAAACAAATGTAGTACTCTGCTTTACTGTTGATTTTATCGATAGCAAGAAGGCCTATAAGACCAACAGGTGTTCCGTCATATTCAATGACAAAATCAAATCTTGTTTCGTCGTTTTTATTCCTGAACCATTGTAATGTTTTGTCTTTTTCTAACGGAATATCGTAATGCAGATAGATATTATTCAGAGGGTCATTTATCCACCTTATTTTGTTATCTATGTCTTCTTCACAGAATTTTCTTAACGATACATTTGAATATGTCATACTAAAAACCCTTTTTATACCTTTTCTGTCATTCGCTCTTTTCTCTGGTCTATAAATTTACCTGCTGTAAACTCACTACCGACCAAAACGTCAGAACGAAGGAACACCTTCTTCACTGTAAGAACCAATATTTTCAAATCGTTAATTAAGCTTATGTCTGAAACGTACTTAACGTCATAGGCTAATTTAGTGTCCCAATCTATATTGTTTCTACCATTAACCTGTGCAAGACCTGTAAGTCCGGGGCGCACATGGTGTCTGCGACTTTCTTCCTCAGTGTAGTATGGCAAATACTCAACAAGCAATGGTCTTGGTCCTACAAAGGACATATCGCCTTTAAGAATATTTATAAACTCGGGAAGCTCGTCGAGTGAGGTTGAGCGCAAAAGCTTTCCATACCTTGTAAGCCTTACGTCATCGGGAAGGAAGTTACCATTTTCATCCTTTTCACAAGTCATTGTACGAAACTTAATAAGCTTGAAAATCTTCTCGTCCTTACCCGGTCTTTCCTGTGTAAAGAATGGATTGCCTTTCATTTTTACTGCACCTAGAATTGTAAGCACAACCAGTACTGGCGAAAGACAAATTATTGCACACAAGGCAATTATAAAATCAAGTAATCGTTTTACAAATTTTCTGTACATAATTATTCAAAACACCTTTTTACTACTTCTATAATTATAGCCTGATCTTCGGCAGTCATTTTGTTATCACTAGGAAGGCACAAGCCTCTTTCAAAAATATCTGCACCAACATCTTTTCCGTGAACAGAAACGAATGTATTATCCTTGTAGATTGGTTGCATATGCATAGGCTTCCAGATTGGTCTGCCCTCTGCATTTATTTCTGCAATTTTTTCAAGGATTTCTGTCGGGCAGGATTTTCCACCTTCCGTTTCGTAGGAAACGGTTAAATCGCCACGCTCCTGCTTACACATTGCATCCTCGTCAATAATCATACAGGAAAGCCAGTAGTTAGGCTTTGTATTTTCTTTGTCAAAAGGATTCATTTTTACAGGTAAGTCCTTGAAGCCCTCTTTGTACCTTTCGTATATTGCTTTTTTCTGCGCAATATGTTCTTCCAAATGTGGAAGCTGACCTCTTACAACACCTGCAATAACATTACTCATTCTGTAATTGTAGCCAAGCTCCTCGTGCTGATACCAGGGTGCTTTTTCTCTTGACTGTGTTGACCACTTACGTACCTTATTTGCACATTCCTCGTCATCGGTAAGAAGCATACCACCGGATGAGCCTGTTATAATCTTGTTGCCATTAAAGGATATTGCAGAAAAATCACCTAAAGTGCCCGTCTGTATGCCCTTATAGGTTGCACCGAGAGATTCTGCTGCATCTTCGATAATTACTGCACCGTGACGGTTACAGATTTCTCTGATTTCATCCATCTTTGCAGGTACACCATAAAGGTGAACAACAACACACGCCTTAACGTCAGGATAAAGCTCAAAGGCCTTTTCAAGTGCCTGAGGGTTCATATTCCACGTGTCGTACTCTGCATCTATAAAAACAGGAACGCCACCCTCGTAAACAACAGGATTAAGGGTTGCAGCAAATGTCATATCTGAGCAAAAGACCTTATCGCCTCTTTTGATTCCTGCAAGCTTTATTGCCATATGTAAAGCAGAGGTGCCTGTTGCCAGACCAACTGCATATTTACAACCAAGCTTTTTGCAAATGCCCTTTTCAACCTCGTTGATATTAGCACCCAAAGTCGACATCCAGTTAGTTTCGTATGCCTCTTTTACATACTCGATTTCCTCTCCGTGCATAGTTGGAGAAGAAAGCCATATTTTATTTTCGAAAGGCTTTATTTTCATTTCCTTAAGCTCCATTTTTACCCGATTTTTTACAGTTTTTTCATAACAAAACGCAATAAGACACATTGATAGTTATACATTTTCCATTATAAAGTAAATATATATATATGTCAATAAAATAAGCAAATAAAAACAAGGGTTGTTAACCAAAACAACCCTTGTTCTATATCTGATTTTATTTTTCAAGTTTCTTTTCTACTGTGTCATACAGTTTTTGACAAAAACTCTCTACAAACGGACCAAACTTATCAATCCGCAAAAGACCGAAAACTGTTTTTCTTACCCATTCAACTATTAATGACACACTAAAAATAATCACTGAACAAGCAATTATAATAGGAATAATTGCCCATATAGGATAATCTAATATCCATAAAAATTTACCTAACAACGTAGTATTAATCATAAACGGATGTACATGAAAAAGGAATACACCGTATGTAAGTGCACTACCACTAACGGCAATCTTCTGCGCAAACGATGATTTAATTTCCACATCCTTAAAATAACAAACAAGGCAAATAGCAGCAATAACAATCGTTGGTACAACGTTTGCATTAAAATAACTGTTAGACAAAGCTATTCCCAGTTTCGTTGCTACAAATTGTGCACTGAATTTTGCTACACAGTTTAAAATTATTGTAACCCAAAAGCCAATCATAAACCTTTTTTTCGGTATATCCGGCGTACCGTATTTTTTTATGTATGCACCTATAAGGTACATAATTATAAGCCATATTGCACTGCAACCATACTCTATATGGAATGGATCACTGTAGAAAATTGTTGTCGGAAGTCCCAATACAAGAGTAATTATAACAAGTGCATTACGAAGCTCCCTTTTCTCCATAACATCGACAGCACGATTTAACAGTGGTGCAAAAAGAATCATACCGATATACGCAGTAAAATACCAATATCTTTCCGTGGATAACGGGAAAAGGCACTTTACTATACTTTTTACGCCACCACCGTCATAAATGCCCGTAAGAAGCAAAACTACAGGAATACCGACAGAATAAAAGAAAGTTTGCACCCAAAGATTTATGGTACCTGCCCATTTTCTCTCTCTGCCATATCCGACAAAGCCGGAAATAATCGCATAACAGTTAACTGCACAGTACATTATTGTTTCCCAGGTCCACACCACAACAAATTCACCTGTAACCTGTTGTGTGCCACCTGCAAGACCACCATGTCCGATAACGTGAAGATTCACTATCATAAACATGGAAATTATCTTAAGTAAATCTATACCAAAATTTCTTTTAGCCATAAAAACCTCACATTTCAACTGCTGCTCTTTCAACGCAAAGACCTTTTTCGTATCTTTCCATAAAGGCATTAAAGCTATCTACAACAGCCTTGTCAGGCTCAAGCGTTGTCATTTTTTGTGAAGCGAAAATCTTTTTATCAAGATAGTCAGGGAAGCTCTCGCCATCTTCTTTATTTACAGCATAAGCCGCAAGCACTGCGATACCCCATGCGCCACCCTCACCTGCAGTTTCCATAACAGAAACAGGTGCATTCATAACGGCAGCAAGTACACTCTGACCGATAACAGGTGTTTTAAAGAAGCCACCGTGACCTAAAATTTTATCTACATTCACCTGCTCATTGTCAAGAATTTTAAGACCTGTTTTAAGAGCACCAAAGCAAGTGAAAAGCTGTACTCTCATAAAGTTTGCAAGGGAGAAGCTGCTGTCAGGCTCTTTTACAAAAAGAGGCTTACCAGTTTCAAATCCTGTAATATGCTCACCTGAGAAATAATTGTATGAAAGAAGTCTGCCACAGTCAGCATCTGCTTCTGCAGATTTCTTGAAAAGTGCAGTGAAGAGGTCACCCATATTGATGCTTGCGCCTGAAAGGTCTGCAACCTCTTTAAAAAGATTTACCCACGCGTTGATGTCTGAGGTACAGTTGTTGCAGTGTACCATTGCAACAGGTGCACCATCAGGTGTTGTAACCATATCAATTTCTTCGTAAAGCTTTTTAAGCGCTTTTTCAAGAACAATCATAGCAAAAACAGAGGTGCCTGCAGAAACATTACCTGTTCTGATTCTTACGCTGTTTGTTGCAACCATACCTGTACCTGCATCACCTTCAGGTGGGCACATAGGGATACCTGCCTGGAGGTCACCTTCAACGTCAAGAAGCTTTGCACCTTCCACTGTAAGCACGCCTGCTGAGTCGCCTGCAACAAGCACCTTTGGAAGAATTTCTGCAATTTTCCAAGGGAATTTGCCGTCTATGAGCTTATCAAAAGCAGCAATCATTTTTGGGTCGTAATTGTCGCCATCCATTGGGAACATACCTGATGCTTCACCAATTCCGAGCACCTTTTCACCTGTAAGAAGAGTGTGAATGAAACCTGCGAGAGTTGTAAAATACGCAATATCCTTTACGTGCTCTTCACCATTGAGAATTGACTGGTAAAGATGTGCTATACTCCAACGTTGAGGAATGTTAAAATTAAATTCCTTTGTAAGAATTTCTGCTGCTTCACCTGTAATTGTGTTTCTCCAGGTTCTGAAATCAGCAAGAAGCTCACCATTTGCATTAAATGGTAAATAACCGTGCATCATACCACTGATACCGATTGCTTTAAGCGTCTTAAGAGTTACACCATATTTCTCTTTAACGTCTGCCTTAAGCGATGCATAGCTACCCTTAAGACCTGCGTAAATTTCGTCCATTGCGTAGGTCCAGATGCCGTTTTTGAGACTGTTTTCCCAATCGTAGCCACCCACAGCAAGAACTGTACCTGCGTCGTCAATAAGAACTGCCTTGATTCTTGTTGAGCCAAACTCAATACCAAGAATTGCTTTTCCGTTTTCAATGTACTGTTTCATAGCAAAAACTCCTTATATCTCTATGTTTAATTCACTTATTTTGTCCCGAAGTGCCTGAAAATCTTCAAGTGCGTCGGGTTTGTTTGCAGGGTTTCTGAGAAGTGCTGCAGGGTGAAAGGTACCCATAAAAAGAATCTTACCTTTTTGAATAAATTCACCGTGCTGTTTTGTAACTTTGAAATCCTCCGATATTATTTTTTGTGCTGCAATTCTGCCAAGGCAGACAATTATCTGTGGCTTTATCTGCTTTGTCTGCTGCCTTAGCCATTTTATGCAAACCTCTTGCTCTTCGGGTTTTGGATCCCTGTTATGTGGTGGTCTGCATTTTACAATGTTTGCAATGTAAATATTTTCTTTTCTGTCAAGACCGATTACCTTCAGATATTTGTCTAAAAGTTGACCTGCCTTGCCTACAAAAGGCTCACCTGTCAGGTCCTCATTTTCACCGGGACCTTCACCAACAAACATTATTTTTGCCTGTGGATTACCTACACCAAAAACCACGTTTGTGCGTGTTTCACAAAGCCCACATTCTGAACAATCAAGACAGGCTTTGTTCAATTCTTCGAAGCTTTCATAGTTCAATTACAATCAGCTCCTTCGGTGTTTTTGTAAGGTTTTCGTAGCCGTCTTCGGTAATAAGTGCCATATCTTCAATACGCACACCAAATTTACCGGGAAGGTATATTCCCGGCTCAACCGTTACCACGTTGCCAACCTTCAAGGGCGATTCGTAATTAGGGGAAAGATTCGGCTCCTCGTGTATTTCAACACCTACACCGTGACCTGTGCCATGACCGAAAAATTTGCCATAGCCTGCATTTGATATTATATCTCGTGCTGCAGCGTCAGCCTTTTGACAGGCTTCCCCGGCTCTGAGTAGCGAAAGTGCACTTTTTTGTGCCTGTAAAACAATTTCGTAAATTTTTCGTTGCTCATCACTTACGCTACCGACAGCAACAGTACGTGTCATATCACTATGGTAACCCTTGTAAACTGCACCGAAATCCATTGTAATAAAATCACCTGATTCAACAACAGTATCATCAGGCACACCGTGTGGCATAGAGGTCTTTTTGCCCGTTACGGCAATAGTTTCAAAGGAAAGCGCCTCTGCACCGTGGGAAAGCATATAAAAATCTAATTCAAGTGCAATTTGTTTTTCCGTAACACCGGGTTTAATAAAAGTCAGAATATACTCAAAGGCTTCCTCGGCGATTGCCTGAGCTTTTTTTATGCACTCGACCTCATCCTGAGATTTAACCATTCTTAATTCACTGATTTTCTTTTCAAGTCTTTTTGACGGCACTACTCTGCAAGGCAGAAAAACTGTTTTGAAAAAGTCTGCCATATTCACAGAAAGTCTGTTTCTTTCGGTGTATATTTTAAATATTGAGTTCTTTCTCACATATTCCTTTACCTCGTTTGCAACCTTTGTTACAGGCTCTGCCCTGCAAACAGAGTGTTTTTGGGCTGCCTCTATATATCGGCTGTCAGTAAAGAAAACAGCATCATCCTTTGTAACTAAAAGATAACCGTCTGATGACGGAAAGCCTGTAAAATATCGTCTGTTTTCGGGAGAATAAATAAGAATTGCCTCGTGAGAGCTTTTCAGAAAGGCTCTCAGGTTATTTATTTTCTCCATAGTAACCGTGCTCCTTTATAAATGCATCGCGTATCGGCTTTTCTTTAATGCGATATTTCTTGTAATGATTTTTCCAAAACCACTTGTTTTCAACAGGGTCGACAAGTATAGGCACAGCACCACAACGGTTTGCTGCTGCAACGTCGGTAAAAACCTGGTCACCAACCATACCTATTTTGTTTACGGGCACCCCTAACTTTCTGCTCATACGAAGAATACCGTATGGCAAAGGTTTTTTTGCAAAGCCGTGGAATTTTACCCCAAAGGTCTTTGAGAACCAATATGCCCTTATGTGTGGTGTATTTGTAACAATGCCAACAGGAATGCCTGCATCTTTAAGCTCTTTTATCCAGGCAATTGAGCCAGGAATTGTGGTAAAGGTTGCATCCTTAACCGTAGTGTTATCAAGGTCAAAAACGATAGCTTCAAGACCAAGCTCTTCAACAACCTCAGGTGTAATATCGTTAACCTTGTGGAACATATATTTAATTGTGGTATCTTTTTCGCGCATACAAACACCTCGTAAAGTTGCGTAGTTAAATTATGCTTCACGGAAAATTACAAATTCAAAATACAAAATTCAAAATTTTGGAACTGCGTTGCGATTGTAAAGATGCCAGTTACCAGATGCCAGATGCCAGTCGCCAGATACCAGATGCCAGATACCAGAGCTTCGCAGGAAATGCAAAATTGAGGAACGCATCGCGATGATTGTATCTCGTTTCACCTTTGGTGAAACATATCGAGTGCGTCAGCACATATCGAATCCGTAAGGATATATCGAACCGAAGGTATATCGATATTTGTCGATATGTTTATCTTACAATAAACTCGATATATTGCTACGCAATTCGATATATTTTCGTTACTCTCAAATTCGATATGTTTTGCAATGCAAAACGAGAACTTTACAAAACAAGGAATTAGGAGTTTCGGGAAAGCTACACTTCCGAACATTATAAGATTCGCATACACTTAGTTTACTGATTAACTGAAGTAATGCGATAGCCTATCCCTTTTTCGAAAAAGGGGGGACCATTTCACAATGGTACTGTTGTTTTAGTTTAAGTATATTACGGGTGATATATTAATTTTCACATTCAGGCTCGGGCGAAATGGTGGGATATTCTCGGTACCGAAGGTGCCGTTTTGCCGTAAGGCAAAAAGTTGCAATAAACTGATTGTTGTACGACAGCTATACCTCTCTGGCGAAGAGGTGGGGACCACGCCGAAGCTCGTCTTTGGCGTGGTGTTTGGTAGTTCTCTGTCTGCTATTCTTCGGTTGGTCAGAAAAAAAGCAATTTATTCTTTTAAAATCAACGCTTTTGCCTTTTTCCTACCTCTAACCTTCAGTTTTAAATAACAAATATCCATTGTGGCTTATATGATACCACACCAAAACAAAAAAATAAAGAGATGAGACCTTAAAATAAGTCTCATCCCTCAATTTTTTAATAGAACTTACGCTTACGAGCAGCTTCTGATTTCTTTTTTCTCTTTACAGAAGGTTTCTCATAATGTTCTCTCTTACGAACTTCCTGGATAACACCATCTCTTGAAGTCTGTCTTTTAAAACGACGAAGTGCGCTATCTAAAGATTCGTTTTCCTTAACTTTAACCTGACTCACTATAGTTCCCTCCCTCCGTTGTAACCAACAAAGGTATAATTCTCATAATACGCTAGGTATTATACTATGTCAACAGTGCTATGTCAAGTGTAAATTTATAAAATATTTGTAAAACCCTGTCAAATCAAGGGTGTAGACGAAATTTTTATTGTGGGAAAAACTTTTTATTCACTGTCGGTTTCCGTATATTTTTCTGCCTGTAAACGGAACATATGAGCATATTTTCCATTTGAATTCATCAATTCCTCGTGGGAGCCATGCTCAATTATGCTGCCGTTTTCAAGCATATAAATCTCGTCTGCCATAACTGTTGTTGATAGCCTGTGAGATATAAAAACAACTGTTTTCTTGTCAGCTGCCTTTGACATTGATTGGTTCAAAGCGTACTCGGCAACAGGGTCAAGGTTTGCACTCGGCTCGTCAAGAATTGCAAAGGGACAGTCCTTATAGAAGGCTCTTGCAATGGCAATTTTTTGAGCCTCGCCACCTGAAAGGGACACTCCGTCATCGTCAAATTCTCTTAAAAGTATGCTCTTTACACCACCAGGGAGCTTACGACTGAAGTTAGCAGCTTCAAGGGATTTCATAACCTTTTCCTCGTCAGCAATATCGTTCATTGCAACGTTTTCACCTAAGGTTGCACCAAAAAGTGAAAAGTCCTGAAAAACTGCTGCAAAGTTGCGATGGTAAGCGCTTATGTCCCACTCCTTAATATCTGTACCATTTATTGTTATGCGTCCGTCTGTAACGTCGTAAAGGCGCAAAAGCAGATTTGTAAGCGTCGTTTTACCTGCACCATTGTAGCCTACAAGAGCAATTTTCTTGTATGGAGTAATGGTAAGATTTATGTTTTTAAGAACGTATTTTTCAGTGCCGGGATACTTAAAGGAAACATTTTCGAATTTAATGACAACAGGCTCCTCGTACACTGTTGTTTTTGTTCCGGAAACCATTTTTTCTTTAGCGTTCATAAAATTACGGAATTTTTCAACGTAAAGTCCATTTTCTCTCACGTTAATAGCAAGCTGGCTTGTTAAGGCAAAAACACATGTACTGATTGAAGAAGCACCGTTGAAGGTCGCTGCAAAGTCACCCATTGTTACGCTTTTTTCAACAATAGCCTTGTAGCCCATAAGCAATGTAATTCCAAGATAAACAAGAAGCGTCATAGGAAGAGCTTCCTGACAGAAATACAGCTTCCATTGTTTTGCAAGGTATGGTGAAATCGTTTTTATTCGGTCATAAACGTTATTGTTATACCTTGTTTCAATCATTTTACCTGCCCCGGAAAGACGCAATTCCTTTGCGTAATCCTGCAAGTAAAAAACTCTGCTGAAATATAAATTTTTTCTGTCAAAAGGTGTCATAGCCTCTGTACGCTCAACGTTAACCTTGGCTATAAGTCTGCCGATTGGTGTCATTATGGCAACGCAAACAATAACAAAAAGCAGACATATAGGATCAATAGAAACAATAACCGTGCCTATAGTCAGAACACTTACAACATTGGTGAGAACACTCTGAATGTCGGAAAGAACAGAGTATGCTCTTTCGTTCATAGAGTTCATAGCAAGAACAAGATCATTGTAAAATTCAGGGTTATCATAAGCCTCATAATCCATTCTTGCAGCCTTTTCATAAATAGTTCTATAAACTGCAAAATAAAGCTTCTGCTTTTGCTTGGGCATTGAAATTTCGTAAAAAAGTGTTGATAAAAGATTTGTAATAACAACAAGCACTACAAAAAGTGCTAAAGCAACGCCTACCCTGTAATAATCACGACCATCACTTACAACATCGATTATGTACTTGAGTAAAACAACGTTGGAAAGTGTCCACGGAAGTGTTGAAAGAACGTCAAAAAACAGATATCCACAAGCCATAAAAGGTGTATGCTTAAAAATAAATTTCAACATATATGCATTGTTTTTTATGGTGTTGTTTTTTTCTCTTTTCTTATTTTTCAACGTCGCTCACCTCCTTGTAGCCCGATGCCTGAAGCGTGAACATTTCGTTGTACGCTCCATTAGCTGCCATAAGCTCAGCGTGAGTGCCCTGCTCTGCAAGCTCACCCTTATTGAAAACAAGAATTTTGTCAGAGCGTGTAGCACTGGAAAGTCGATGTGAAATGTAAATAACTGTTTTGCCCTTTGTGCCTTCAAGAAGAGCGTCATACATTCTGCTTTCTGCCACAGGATCAAGAGCAGACGAAGGCTCGTCAAGAATTGCTACGTCATAATCTCTTGCAAACAGACGTGCAATGGTAACCTTTTGTGTTTCGCCACCTGAAAGAAGTATACCCTCAGAGTCGAATTCCTTTGTAAGAAGTGAGTCCTCCTTGTAAGGAAGTGAACCGATTTTTTCGTATGCACCCGACTGCTTAAGGGCTTCTACTGCCAATTGCTTGTTTTCTTCGGTAACCTCTTCAGTAAGAACGTTTTCTGCTACAGTCATAGCAAAAACGCGATAATCCTGAAAAACAGATGAGAATTTTTCACGATATTTTAAAAGGTCATATTCCTTGATATTTATTCCATTATAAAGAATTTCACCCTGTGTTGCGTCATAAAAGCGTAAAAGTAGCTTTGAAAGAGTAGTTTTACCTGCTCCGTTGTGACCTACTACTGCAATAGTCTGACCTTTTTCTATTTTAAACGATACGTCCTTTAATACGTAATCCTTGTCGTCACCATACCTGAAGCTGACGTTTTTAAACTCAAGGGATGAGAATTCTCCAGGCTCTATAGTACCACCCTGTAGCTTCGGCTCATAATTGAGAAAATCTCTTAAATTCTGCACCCAAAGGCAGTGCTTTTGTTGCATTGCAAAATAATGTGCAAGGTGATTAAGCTTATTTCGGCAGGTTGATATTGCAGATACGAGCACAGAAAAATCTGAAATTGCAATATTCTGCGCTACCATAAGTCTGTAGCAACCATATAAAAACCCACCCGTAACAGGAATTATTTCTGCAAAATAGTCAGAAATCATTTCTAAAACAGCTATTTTCCAACCATATTTTTTTATGACTGCAATATTCTTATCTATGGCACTACGGAAGCGTTTTTCCAATACGACGAAAATATTGGTTGTTTTGATTTCTTTTGCAAAATCCTTTAAAAGGATAGTTCTTCTTACGTAATCCTTTTCCCTTTCGTAAGGAGTCATATCCTTTTCTTTTTCAAGCTCTAAGTTGTTTTTCGCAACCCTGAATGCAATAACAATAACAGGACAAAGAATAAAAACAAGCAATACCGGATCTATGGAAATGAGGTAAAAAACAAGCGTTACAAGACTGACAATTGAACCTAAAACCCAGGCAGAGCCTTCAATAATTCTCTTAAAGCCGTTTTGTTCAACTACCCACGTTGCACGGTTGTATTTGTCGAAGAATTCAGGGTTTTCATAGCACCCAAGCTCTACCTGCTGTGCTTTTTTGAATATGAGTGAGTTTATGTAGCTTTCACACTTGATTTCAAACCTTATTCTTACTGTGTAAACATTTATGTAGCCTATAAGGTCAATAAGCAGCTTACCTACGACAATAAGACACATTCTTAAAGCAAACTCCGAAAACGTCCCATTACCTTCAATAATAGAAAGGGCAGTTTCAAGAAACATTACGTTTATTACTACTGCATAGTATACGTTTTCTGCTACATATGCAAAATAAATCATAAGCATATGAAGAGGTGCGCTTTTTAACCCACATCCCAACATAAAAGCCGTATTTTTAATTATATGCGCCTTTTGACGTGGCTCCTTTTGTTTTTTCTTTTTCATTTTATACTCCATATATAAAAAGATAATAATGAGTTTATATAAAAAGCGAGAGGTTGTCAAGATGCCAGATGCCAGATACCAGATGCCAGAGCTTCGCGAGAAAAGCAAAATGCAAAATTGAGGAACTGCGTTGCGATTATAAAGATGCCAGTTACCAGATGCCAGATGCCAGGGCTTCGCAAGAATTAAATTTATCGAAAAACTAAAGTTATGCGAAGCCTATCCCTTTTTCGAAAAAGGGGATAGGCTTCGCGGGAGTTAAAATTATTGGAGCTTTCGGTCAAGGTAATAACGATATGAGATAAGGATGAGAAAGACACTTTTTTAAACGAAATAAATAAAAGATATAAAAAATAAAGGAAGGAGTTTTTCTCCTTCCTCTAAATATAAGATTAATTTTCTGTCAAGGTAATAATAGTGCAGGATTGGGCTGCAGAGCGCAGTTTTGAATTGCGAAGCTGTATATAGATACAGCGAGTAAAAAAAGGAAGGAGAACAACTCCTTCCTTTAAGTTTTCCTTTACCTTCTGTCAAGGTAATAATAGTGCAAGATTGGGCTGCAGAGCGCAGTTTTGAATTGCGAAGCTGTATATAGATACAGCGAGTAATGAAAAAACAAGCTATGCACCCAAGATTGTACTATTATTTTGCCATAGCGCCGATTTCCATCATAAACCCACCAATCTGAGCACCAAATTCAGGTGCGCCTTCCATGATGAGCTTGCCTTTCTGAACGGATTCGATCATATCGTCGATGGACATAAGGATACCGAGAGCGCTGTCAAGGTTGTTGAAGCGCATAGTGAAGAATGGAAGTGCACGTTTGTATTCGCCACGACCAGCCTTACTCTTACCTGCTTTAATACGGATATAAGCAGAAACAGAATCCTCACCGTCAACCTTCCATGCGTAAACACGGTCAGGGCTCTTTGAAGTCCAGTCATGAATCGCAGGATGACCCATTTTGTTAAGGGTACTGATACCTGAAGAAAGAAGGTAGAAATAGCACTTAACAGTAAGGCGTTTATCCTCTTCCTTTTCAGGTGGAGTATTTGCAGTCAAAAGGCTTGACATTTTAAGAAGAGCCATCATAAATGCGCCTAATTCTTTAATGTTTTTTAAGCCGATGAATTTGGGAAGGGTTGCAGGACCAATTTTACCTTTGAAAAAGGCATTCATTGTGTCAACAGATTTAAACTGAAGCTCAACGAACTTCTGGTTGTTAATCTGGTACGCAACCTTGTTTGCGTGAACAAGCCATTCATCACCATTAACAACGAAATGTGTTGCATATTTTCCTTCAGGTGCTTCAGGGTCAAGACAGCTTACCTGATAAATACAGTGTATGTTCTCAAACTTTGATTTAAGAGAAGGCACGTCTGCAACAATTGTCTTTAAAAGAGGCAAAGCACCACAAAGGAATATTTTATTGGTGAAAAGTGCTTCTTGTGTAGTAGCCATAAATATTCCTCCTCTTAGAACTCGTCGTCCCAGTCGTTATCTTCTTCGAAGTCTGCCTTCATAACCTCACGAACAGCTTCGATAATACCGTTAGAGTCGATACCGAGAGTAGACATAATATCCTCGTGGAGACCGATTGGTGCAAATGTATCCTGAACACCGAGCTTCTTGAATGCACAGCCCTTACCTGATTCAACAACAACCTCTGCTACTGCTGAGCCAAGACCACCGATAACTGTATGGTCTTCAACTGTGATAATACGGCGTGTATCCATAACTGCTTTAAGAACAGCTTCCTTGTCGAGTGGCTTAATTGTGTGCATATCAAGAACACGAATCTTAAGACCGTCTGCCTTCTCAAGGAATTCTGCAGCCTGGAAAGCCTGGAATACGCAAGAGCCACAAGCAATAATTGTAAGATCTGAGCCTTCGTGAACTTCTACAGCCTTACCAAGCTCAAAGCCATAGTTTGCATCCTTATAAAGAACACGGTCAAAGCCACGGTTAATTCTGATATAGAATGGGCCTGGTGTGTTATAAGCTGCCATAACAGCATTATATGTTTCATAACCATCTGCAGGGCAGATAACTGTAAGGTTAGGAATAGAACGTGTTAATGCAAGGTCGCAGATAGCGTGGTGAGTAGAGCCTGCCTGACCAAATGATGTACCTGAATGTGTAGCAATAACTTTTGCATTAACATTCTGGTAGCAAAGGTCTGTGTGAAGCTGGTCTGCTGAACGGAAAGATGCAAACTGTGAGAATGTTGAAAGGAAAGGAACAAGTCCTGCCTTTGCCATACCTGCAGCTACACCGAACATATTCTGCTCTGCAATACCTACGTTAAAGAATCTATCAGGGAATTTCTTCTGGAAATCACCGATTTTTGTTGATTTTGCAAGGTCAGCCGTGAGAGCAACAACCTCAGGATGAGCTTCTGCAAGCTCAACAAGAGCCTGACCGTAAATTTCAGCTGTTGAGAGTGATGTTGACTGCTCAGCTGTATATGATAATCCGCCTGCCATAATTATTTGCCCTCCTTCTCTGCACGTTCAACTCTTTTTGCATATGTTGCTTCAAGAGCTTTTTTACCATTTGCATATTTTTCGTCGACAAATGCACCGTAGTGCCATCTGAAATCGCCTTCGATGAAGTCGATACCACAGCCCTTAACTGTATCGCAAAGGATAAGTACAGGCTTATCTGTATCGTTTTCGTAAGCAAAGTCAATAGCTTCGCAAAGCTCTTTAATGTTGTTACCGTCAATTTTCTTAACGATAAATCCGAAAGCTTCCCACTTGTCTGCAAGCGGCTCAAGAGCCATAACGTCTTCTGTGTTTCCGTCAATCATATTGTGGTTACGGTCAACAAAAGTAATAAGGTTTGTGAGCTTATAGTGAGCTGCGCTCATTGCTGCTTCCCAGTTTGAGCCTTCGTCAAGCTCGCCGTCACCGAGAACGACGAAAGTTTTGTAATCTTTTTTAAGAAGTCTTGCAGCGAGGGCTGTACCTACACCGATTGAAAGACCATGACCAAGTGAGCCTGTTGATGCGTCAACACCAACAACCTTGTTTGAGTCAAGGTGCATACCCATTTTTGAGCCCGAAAGGTTAAATGTTTTAAGCATTTCCTTGTCGTTGAAGCCAAGGTCGCAAAGTACAGGTGCATAAGCAATACCTGCATGACCTTTACTGAGAATAAAGCGATCGCGATCCTCCCAATTCGGATCCTCAACCTTAATGTGCATGTATTTGTGGTAGCACACTCTCATAATATCCATAACGCTCATACCACCACCGATGTGCCCGCTGCCTGCCCAGTATGTTGTATCAAGGCAAAGGTTACGGAGATCGTTTGCTTTCTTTTCAAGAGCAAGCCACTCCTGTTTTGAAAGAGCCATTTTTATTCCTCCTAAATTTAAATTATATAGAGCCGATAAACATCGGTTAAATTAACTTGATTATGCTAATTCGGGGTGATTCTTCTTAACAGCCTTAAATGCATCCTCTGCAATTTCAATAGATCTGTTAATGTCTTCCTGTGTAAGAGATGCATTAATGAAATGGTTGTGGTGAGATGTAATGAACATACCACGGTTAACACACTCTGCAACCCAATCCTGGTGAAGAAGAAGTGAATCATCGTTTGCAATTCTTAAGTAGAAGAGTGCAGGTGCACCTGTTACCCTAAGGTCAAAGCCGTGCTCCTTACCTGCAGCAACAAAGCCGTCTGTAAGCTGTCTGCCCATTTCGTCAAAGAGCTTTGGAGCGTTGATTGCTTTAAGCTTGTTGATACATGCAATACAAGCAGCAAAAGGAACTGCACTCATCCAGTAAGAGCCTGTGTAAGAAAGGCTTGATGCAGCATTTCTTAAGAACTCTTTACCACAGAAAGCAGACATATTGTAGCCGTTTGCAAGTGCCTTACAGAAGCAGATAATGTCTGCCTCAAAGCCAAAGAAATGGTCTGAGCCTGCAAGGTCAAGACGGAAACCACAACGAACGTCGTCAACAATAAGAACAATGCCGTGCTTTGTGCAAAGCTCTCTTACCTCTTTCCAGAAGCCGTCAACAGGGAAAGTGTTGTCAATAAAGTTACCGTGGTTGTATGGCTGTGCAATAATTGCAGCAATTTCATTCTCATTTTCTGCAATGATTTTCTTGAGACCTTCGATATCGTCCCAACGAGCATAGAGGTTGTTAGCAACGTCCTCGGGAGTAACACCCGGATAGTCGATTTTCTGCACCATTGGAGAAACACCATGGTAGAAGTTATTGAAGAAAACAAGCTTCTTTCTGTGGGTATGTGCACGTGCTGTGAGGATAGCACCCTGAGTTGCGTCGTTACCGTTCTTTGCAAAGAATGCCCAATCAGCTGTAGCAACTGTATCAACGAGAAGTTCTGCACACTCAATCATAATTTTATCAGGAGATGTAACGCAGTTGCCCTTTTTAATCTGCTCAATAGCAGCTGCATCAACATCCTCGTCGCAATAGCCCAAAATGTTAGGTCCGTATGCACACATATAGTCAATATACTGGTTACCGTCAACGTCCCAGAAATATGAGCCTTTAGCCTTCTCTGAAAAACGAGGCCATCTGTTAACAGGAATAAACTGACCTTCAGCAGGGCCTAAGTGACCATAAACGCCTGCAGGGATAACCTTGGCAGCGCGCTGAAAATATTCGTCTGATTTTGTAGTTTTGTATAATGGATATTTATTGCTCATTTTACTGCCTCCTTATCCTATGTATAATGCAACTCTGTCAAGTATACGGTTAACATTATCAAGCATACTTACAAGACCGTGCATTTCAATTTTGCCTGTACCGATACAAGCAAGTGCGTTAAGCTCACCATCAAAAAGACCACGTGCAGTTTCAATAGAATCGAAAATCATGGCTGCACGATATTTTTCAGGTGCCTTTTTAAGGGTAATAAGACGGTGGTCCTTACAAACAAGCTCAACTGCAGGACCGTTTTTAATAGCAATAAGAACGCTGCCATCTTCAATAGCCTTTGCGCTGAATTTACCAACCTGGTCGTTGTTTGCAATCTGAGAAATTGTAACACCGATTGTGTAGAGCATAAGCTCTGTACTACGCTGGAAGAAAACAGGGTCCTTAAGGTCCTCTTCAGATGCTCTCATATATTTTGTAAGAAGATCTGTAAGAGCTGTGAATGTTTTCAAAAGAAAATTAATGTGCTGGAAGCCCTTTGATGGAATAGGTGTAACTGTACCATCAATAAGACCGTTAAACTTTTCGCAGCTTGAAAACGGAAGCTTTACGTCGCATGCGCCACAGCCCTGCTCCATACGGCATTTACCATTTTTGAAGTAAAGGGTAGCACTTGGACCATTTTTAACGTCAAAGCCGATTGAAATTGGCTTTTTGCCTTCAAGTAGCTCAGAAGCTTCAGGTACAATTTCACAAAGGTTTTCCAATGTGCCGAGAATACCAAACATGTTTATGTAGGCAAGTGTTTTTGAATCCATAAGATTTTGCAAAACAAACATCCTCCTTTTTTGCATTGAACAAAATCAATTTATTATCTGTTTTATTTTAACAGACCAATGGTGTATTGTCAACAAATGATAAATTAAAATTTCTGATTGTTTTAGTAAAAATATCTACAAATGATCGTATTTTTCGATACAAAGAAATGTTTTTGCTTTTCGTCAGAAATAATGCATAAATTTATTGTTAATTTTTTGTTAAACTTTCACACGATTTAATGAGAGCTGCGATTTTCTCTTGACAAGGCTATATTATAATGTATAATAAAAAGTGAATCAAAATTCACTCTAAGGAGGAAACATAATGGACACAAGATTTGCTATTAGTGAGTATCATGACGCTGCTGCCATAAACAGACAGCTTGACGAGCTCATTAAACAACCAATTCACACTATTAAACCGGACGTTCTTAAAAAGTACGAAGAAGAGTATTACGATAAGAAATGTGCCAAGAGTAAAGAAATGATTGCAGAAGCAAAGCAGGTTATTCCAGGCGGCGTTCAGCACAACCTTGCTTTCAACTATCCTTTCCCTCTTGTTTTCACAAAAGCAGAAGGCATGAAGCTTTACGACATTGACGGCAACGAGTACTTCGACTTCCTTCAGGCAGGTGGACCAACAGTTCTTGGTTCTAACCCTAAGGTTGTAAGAGATCAGGTTATTGATCTTCTTAACACATGTGGTCCTTCAACAGGTCTTTTCCACGAGTTTGAATATAAGCTTGCTAAAAAGATTGCTGACAGCGTTGAAACAGTTGAAATGTTCCGTATGCAGGGCTCAGGTACAGAGGCTTGTATGACTGCTGTTCGTGTTGCTCGTCTTGCAACAGGCAAAAAGAACATTATCAAAATGGGTGGCGCATACCACGGCTGGTCAGATCAGTTAGGTTACGGTATCCGTGTTCCCGGTTCAAAATTCACACAGGCAAGTGGTGTTCCACTTTACCTCTTTAAGCATACACAGGAATTCTTCCCCGGCGACCTTGACGACCTTGAGAGAAAGCTCCGTGCAAACCTTTTCCGTGGTGGCACAGC
>JAZUPI010000038.1:0-19301 GCA_045605085.1 Acutalibacteraceae bacterium | reverse complement strand
AAGGCAATGTGCTCGGGCAAAATATCGAACTGAGGTAAATTATTAGCCATAATCAGATTTCCATTATTTCCTTCGTCTTACCGTCTGCAATTTCATCAACCTTTTTGATGAATTCGTCGGTAATCTTCTGAATTTTCTCTTCTGCGTATTTCTGGTCGTCTTCTGTGATTTCAGAATTCTTTTTCATTGCCTTAATTTTGTCAATACAATCTCTTCTGATGTTACGAACGCCAACCTTTGCTTCTTCTGCAAACTGAGAAACTTCCTTTGAGATCTGTTTTCTGCGTTCCTCTGTAAGTGCAGGGAAAACAAGACGGATAACTCTACCATCGTTTGATGGGTTAATGCCGATGTCAGATGCCTGAATAGCTTTTTCGATAAGAGAAAGTGTTGATGTATCCCATGGCTGAATTGCAAGAATTCGTGCTTCAGGCACAGAGATTGCAGCCATCTGGTTTATAGGTGTTGGGCAACCATAGTAGTCAACCTGTATTTTATCAAGAACTGCTGCGTTTGCACGACCTGCTCTTATGCCGTTATATTCATATTTGAGAGATGAGAGTGTTTTCTCCATTTTTTCTCTTGCTAAACTAAATACTGATTCCATAAAATAAACCTCCAAAATTAATTATGAATTTGTTACAACTGTTCCTGCATTTTCACCACAGACTGCTCTGTTGATGTTTTCAGGATCGTTAAGATTAAAAACAAGAATAGGAATGTTGTTTTCCTGACATATTGCTGCAGCTGCAGTATCCATAACTGCAAGGTGTCTTTCGAGAAGCTCGTTATGAGTAATTCTGTCAAATTTAACTGCATCGCTGAACTTGTTTGGATCTTTATCGTAAATGCCATCAACGTTTGTTGCTTTAAGATAAACGTCTGCATTGATCTGTGCTGCTCTGAGTGCTGCGCCTGAGTCTGTTGAGAAGAACGGATTACCTGTACCACCAGCGAAAATTACAACTCTGCCTTTTTCGAGGTGAGAAACTGCCTTATCACGCATAAAGGTTTCTACAACACCTGTAATCTGAACTGCTGACATTACCCTTGCTTCAACACCGATATCGAGAAAGCCTTGCTGTAAAGCAAGTGAATTCATAACTGTTGCAAGCATACCAATGCTATCTGCCCTTGTTCTGTCCATATCGCCACTGCTACGGCCACGCCAGAAATTGCCGCCACCAACAACAATACCCACCTGAACGCCTTTATCGGTTACTTCTTTAACAGCGCAGCAGACCTCGTTAATGACGTTAAAGTCAAAACCATGACCTGCCTCACCTGCAAGAACTTCACCACTTAGTTTAAGAAGAAGTCGTTTATAAACGGGTTCCATCTTATTTCCCCTTTCAACCGTTAATTAACGGCATAAATTTTCTATATTATTTTACAATAAATGTAAACTCTTGTAAATAGTCAAATAACTAAAATTAATAGAATATTTATATATATAATATACAACAAAAATAGAGGTATGAAAAAAAGGCCGGCCCATAATCAATATGAGCTGACCTTGTTTTTATGAAACACGTCTTTTAAGACGTATTTTATCAGAAATCATTGCAACAAATTCCGAGTTTGTGGGTTTTCCTCTTTGAGATTGTATTGTGTAGCCAAAGTAAGAGTTAAGAACGTCTACGTCACCTCTGTCCCAGGCAACCTCTATTGCGTGACGTATTGCCCTTTCCACGCGTGAGGACGTACTTTTAAAGCTTTTTGCAACAGTCGGATAAAGTATCTTCGTAACAGAGTTAAGCATTTCAGGATTCTCTACAGTTAAACGGATTGCTTCACGTACGTACTGATACCCTTTTATGTGTGCAGGTACGCCAATCTGATGAAGGATTTCTGTTATAACAACGTTAAGATCCTGCTGTACTTCATAATGAGCAGTTATGCCTACACCCTTCCAGCTGGAAATCTGTATAATTCTTTCCGCCATCATCTGTGGGTCAACAGGTTTAAGGAAGAAATAATCCACACCACATTTTGTGATTTCTCTTTCGAAATTCGGGTTATCTATACCTGACGTTACAATTATAAGTGGCCTGTTTACAGGGTCCATCATATTGATACGGGATATTACGCCCATTGCATCAATATGCTGTAAAAAAGCATCCATAATTATAACCTCGGGATGATACTCCTCATATAACTTTAAAAGCTCTGCTCCGTTTTTGGCACAAAGCCTTACATCCATTTTATTGTTACGAAGAACGAATGACAGCTTTTGTGTTGCCTCATCCTTTTCATCGGTAAGCAAAACAGATAAATTACTCACCATTGGCGACACCTCCTATAAAGTGACTAAATTATACCATTACAGGCAAATATATTCAATAGTGTTATGCAATAATCGTTGTTTTAGACAAAATAAAAAGCTTTATAACCCTTGAAAATACAGGCATTCCCGGCGATTTTGTCGAATTTTGTCGAATGTTTTGACATTCACAAAAAGAAAACAATAAATTTGTGTAAAACATTGTTCAAATTACCATATTTTAATGTGCTACAAAATGTATCAGGGGCAATTTGGTGGTTTTTAATGACAAAGATATTTTTTTGTGATTTAATAAATATAGAAAACATTTAAAATAACGAGGTGATTCAATGAACAAAATTGCAAAAAGTATAAAACGACTTCGCGTGGCTCAGAACCTAAGTCAGGAAGAGTTGGCAGAAAAATTGTTTGTTTCCCGACAGGCTGTTTCCTCTTGGGAAAACAACAGGACTCAACCTGATATTGAAATGATTAGCAAGCTTTCGGAAGTGTTCAATGTTTCAATCGAAGAATTGATTTATGGCGAAAAAAGAAAAGTTGAAATTGATAACGAGGCAGCTCCACATATAAACAAAAACTTTATTATTGTGTTCTCTGTACTTGGTTCTTTATTTGTGGGATTGTCTTTGGTTTTCTTCTTGTTGATAGGCTGGGAAAACTTCAGTTTAACCGTAAAAAGTATTTTCAGCTTTTTACCGTTATTAGCAGGTCAAGGCTTTGCTTTATTCACCTACTTCAAGAAAATTGACAAGGTTCCCTGGCGCGAAAGCAGTGCAATACTGTGGTGTGTTGGTGTAATATCCACGTTTGCGCTCATAAATGGAATATATAACATAAATATTTCGTCTACACTTTTTCTTGTAGCTGTTTGTCTAACCATCTTACCGGCAATTTATATTTTTGATGCTGTATCACCTTTGATACCTTATTTTGCACTATCGCTTTCTTTCAGCAACGTAATATCAAATGAATTTTATAAGTACAATCTTTTGTCTTGTGTACTTTCAACTATTTTTATAGGCGTAGGTATTTTATACACAATTTGCGCAAGAAAAAAAGACGATACCTTACGCAGACAATTTGGTGTGATTATTTCATGTATTGCATTCTTCGGTTTATTGTTTCTTTACACAGTTTCTTTGGATAACATAAACTATTATTCAAGTTGGACTGTTTTATTCGCAGCTTATTTCACAGGGCTTGTGGCGTATGGCAACAAAGACAATAAAGTTATTAACGCTATAGGCTCATTAGGTTTAATGGGAACAATACTTGTACTAACTTTTTTATGTGATCCCGGTTATAATGCAACCAACATATTCACGATAGAACATACCCTTCCCTCTGTATTAACACTCATTTTCAAATGGGTATTAAGTACAGCTATGATAACTGCAGGCTTTTTGCTCCACAACAAATCTATTAAGGAAAACAAGTTAAAACTATTGAAATGCATCTCAGGTATCATAACAACAATAGTTTCATTCATTTTCCTTGATGAAGCATCTGTTATTTTTATAATAATAGCAATGCTTACCTCAGTAGTATTTATGCTTTCTGGCACCAAGGATAATAAATTTCTGGACTTTAATATTGGTCTGTTAGCGTTACTTATCTGCATAATAAGAATAATTTTAATGTTAAGTGATGACATTCTCCTGCTTGCAATTATATTCCTCGTTTCAGGTGTAGCCTTACTTGCAACTAACCTTGCATTACTAAAAAAAGCAAAAAAAGAAAAAACCACTACACCACAAACTGACGGAGGTGAAAGTAATGTTCAAGAATAAAGGAAAATACATTTTGATTTTTGTTGTGATAGTTCAATTAATTTTACCTTTGGGTTTACTGTTATATCAATCAAACATACAAAAAAAACTTGATAATATGGAACCAAATGTGCGAATAAAAATAGCATCAATAGGTGTAGATACCGAAACAATTGAAATACAATTCGAAATTGATTATGACACTGGTTACTTTGTAAATGAAGATAGCGGAAACATAGACGAGTTTTCTTATATTATATTTGAAGATAGCGAAACTGAATACTCCAGATATAGTTACTCAAACGAAAAACCAAACCACAACAAATATGTAAGATATGCGAACTACTATGAGCTTTACTCTATGACGAAGCCTCTGAAAGGAGAGTTTTCAAGATTTGGTGATTACTATATGGTTCTTTACGACAGAGAAAATGAAGCCTCAAATATAGCTCACCACGTATGCGAGGGTCCTGAAACAGAGGCTTATGCTGAACTGACTGTACACAACGGAAGATTTATTTTGAAAGATGCCTACGTAAATGGTATAAGACTTGACGACTATCTGACAGCTTACGATAAAGGTGAAATCGATATACAACGCTACCAATACAATTACTTTGATGATTTTAGTCTGGAATATTACGATAAACTTGATGAAAAATCAAAAGAAATAGTAGATAACCTTGCAGGTAAGATGTTGGATGAATAAAAAACTCCCTACTCAAGCGAGTAGGGAGTTTTGTTGTCTTAACCAATAAAGATAACTTCTGTATTTGTAAGCTTGGCAAAAAGCTCAATATCTTCTTTTGTTAATGCCGTGGAAACAACTGCATGGTGTGCGCCACCTGCATAAATCCATTTTTCTGCACCATTTGCAAAGTCAGGAAGTATTTTCCACATCACACGTGCAACAGGAAGCTTTGGCATTTCTTCAGGCTGCTTTGTGAGCTCAATATCTGCACAGATAAGACGGAAGTGTGTACCCATATCTACCATTGAAACTGCAATACCTTTACCCTGAATACCATCGAAAACAAGTCTTGCAGGGTCAGCCTTACCACCTATACCAAGAGGGTGAACCTGAATTTTTGGCTTTGTTGCTGCAAAGACAGGACTTACCTCAAGCATATGTGATGCAAGCTCAAGCTCTTCGCCTTCAGTAAGGTCATAGGTATAGTCCTCAAGGAAGGCAGTTGCACCCTCTCTGCCCTGTGCCATATTGCAAAGCACAGCCATCAAAGCACTTGTTTTATAGTCACCTTCGGGACCGAAGCCCACACCCTTTGACATCATTTCCTGAGATGCAAGTCCAGGAAGCTGTTTAAGACCATGTAAATCCTCGAAAGTATCTGTAAATGCACCAATTTTATTTGCTTCAAAGAATTTTTCAAATGCAACTATGTATTTAACCTGCTCTTTAACAGCGTCAAGGTTGTGTGTATCCATCTGATATTTACCTGTTAACTCCTGAAGTTTCGCATCAACCTCTGAAGCTGTAACAGCATCAATAATATTAACTAAATCACCAATACCGTAATAGTTAACGTTCCAACCGAAACGAATTTCACTTTCTACCCTGTCACCATCTGTAACAGCTACGTCGCGCATATTGTTACCAAACATTGCGACCTTAAGGTTATGTGAATAGTTCATTGCACCTGCAACGTCAACAAAACGTCTGATTCTGTTAAGAACACCTTCGTTTTTATAGTAACCTGCAACTACCTCGCGATTTATGCCAAGTCGTGTGCAAATAAAACCGAATTCTCTGTCACCGTGAGCTGACTGGTTAAGGTTCATAAAGTCCATATCTATTGTTTTATATGGCAAGGCTCTGTTGTATTGAGTATGTAAATGAAGAAGTGGTTTTGTTAATGCCTGCAAGCCTTTTATCCACATTTTTGCAGGTGAAAAAGTGTGCATCCACGTAATAACACCGATGCAATCCTTGTCTGCAGAAGCTTCAATTAAAACGTCCTCTGCTTCTTCACTGCTACGTACGGTAGGCTTCCACACAATTTCTGCTTTTTCGATTTTATCATTAAGAAATTCAACCATTTCTTTACTATCAACGGCAACCTGCTTTAAAGTTTCTTCACCATATAAATCCTGGCTACCTGTAATAAAATATAACTTTTTCATTGAAAAACTCCTCAATATTTTATTTGAAATAATTTTAACATACACCAAAATAAATATCAAGAAAAATATGGGATTGCAACAGATAAACCAAGGACGGTGAACATCCTTGGTTTACGAGACTTTTTTTAATTGCTCCTGAGAAATACTTTTAACGTTTTCCAGCATTGTTTGGGCAAATATTCCATACCCTCCTGTAGCATCATCAAGAAAAACGTGGGTAACTGCACCAACCAGCTTCCCATTTTGCACAATGGGACTGCCACTCATCCCCTGAATTATGCCGCCCGTTTTGTTTATAAGCTCTTTGTCGACTACTTTCACTACAAGATTTTTATTATCTGACGAATTTTTTTCTATATCGGTAATTTGAATATTATACGCCTGAATTTCACCATTTTCTACAGTTGTATACATCAAGGCGTCCCCTGTTTCAATCTCGTCCGAAAAAGCGATTTCGCATATTGAAGTCGGTGGTAATTCATCAAACCTGCCATAAACGCCTAAATCACCATTGTAGTAAACATCACCTGTTTTTTCGCTTTCCAGGTAACCACACAACTCACCTGCAGCACCACTTCTGCCCTTAACGAAATCTACTATTGTTACGTCTGTTGTGTCACCCTGCGCTATGGGAATTACCTGTTTTGTGTCAATGTCACACACTGCATGGCCCAGAGATGCAAAAAAGCCTTCCTGTGTACAAAAGGTTACGGTACCTATACCTGCAGAGCTATCTCTTATCCATATGCCTGCCTTATATTTATTCTCCGACACAGAAAACTCTGTTTTGAAAACAAGATTCAAGGTGGCGCCATTTCTTTCAATCTGAAATTTCATTTCTTCACCGTTACTTTGTTCTATCATATCTGACACCTCTTTATTTGAGGTTACTGTTATTCCGTTCACTTTTTTTATAAGATCCCCAACCATAATACCTGCCCTTTTTGCAGTATCTACCATCCCCTCCTGAGTATCTACACTTTCCGTATCCACAACCACAACACCGTTTGCATAAAGCTTAAGTCCAACAGGAAAGCCACCAAGACAAACCCTTGTAATTTCACGGTTGTTGTTATTGTTTTCATGTTCCTGAGGATAGTTGAATTTATCGATTATATTTTCACTGAACTCGTATATTTTACCTTTTACACCATCAATTTTCACGTTTGCCTGGGCAGGTTTTTTATAAACGGAAGACGAAAAAACAGTGAACATAAAAACACCACTTAATAATATTGAAAAAAAAGACATCAAAATTTTTCTTGTTTTCATCCTTGCACCTCCACACCACAAAATTAATTTGCACAAATGTAAAGGTTTTAAAAATGTAAAAATAAGCAAAAAAACAACCTTGCTGATGCAAGGTTGTTTTTTAAGAATTGTTAAATTTCAGAAAAAATCAGATAGAAATTTCGTTTGCAATGTTGTAAAGCTCAAGGTCTATTGTCTTCTTCATATTAAGAGCCTCAATAATATCGTAATCAACAATCTGGTCGTGCTTTGTTGCAACAACTCTGTTACCAATGTCCTGCTTAAGAAGCTGAACAGCATGGTAACCCATTTTACTTGCAAGAACTCTGTCACGAACAGATGGTGAACCACCTCGCTGTACGTGACCAAGAACTGTTGCACGGCTTTCTACACCTGTTTTCTGCTCGATATATTTAGCAAGTGAAGCAGAATCAATGCCCTTAACACCCTCAGCAACAACGATAACAAAGTGCTCTTTGCCAGTTTTCTGAGTTCTCTTCATTCTTTCGATGATGTATGAATCAATATCATAATCAACCTCAGGAATAAGGATGCATGTTGCACCAACAGCAATACCCGCATTAAGCGCAAGATAACCTGCATTCCTACCCATAACTTCAACGATTGAACATCTGTCGTGAGATTCTGTTGTATCACGAATTCTGTCAACCATATCCATAACTGTATTTAAAGCTGTGTCGTAACCGATTGTGTATTCGCAAGATGCGATATCGTTGTCGATTGTGCCTGGGATACCAATACAAGGAATACCCTTAAGAGTAAGCGCGCGCGCACCCTTAAACGTGCCGTCACCACCGATTGTAACAATACCGTCAAGACCGAATTCCTTACATACTTCAACTGCCTTATCCTGTACTTCAGATTCAGCAAATTCAGGACAACGTGCTGAATAAAGCATTGTACCACCTCGATGGATAATGTCGGAAACTGAGCGAAGATTCATTTCGTACATATCTCCCTCGCAAAGACCTTTATAGCCACGACGGATACCCATTACGCGCATACCACTTTCGCAACCACTTCTGACAACTGCACGAATGGCAGCATTCATGCCGGGAGCGTCTCCACCACTTGTAAGAACACCAATTGTTTTCACTTTCACGTACCTCCAAAACCAAACATATATGTATGTTTATCAAATCTTTGAGATTATAACATACAAAATATAATCTTACAAGAGAATTTGTTAAAAATAGACATTTAAATACAAATTATTCTCGTATTACTACGTTTTCATCTCCTAAAATACGCACAAGCTCGTTTTTGAGTGGCGTATTAACACTTATCATTAAATCCTTACCCAAAAACTCGTACCTCTGTGTATCCTTATAAAAAACGTAAACCGGTAAATCACCCTCGAAAATTGAAAGAAGATTTTTAACACCTTCAAGGGATGATGACCCCTGAGAATCAACCCTTAAAAACACGCCCTTTTTCTTAGTACTTTCAGTTGGTTGACTTACTTTACGCTCTGCCGAAACAGCCAATCCTTCCGTTGTTTTTGGCGCCTGACTTATTCGTTCTGCAATAAGCTTAACCTGGTCATCCTTAACGGAAATTTTGCCGTCCACAAGAATAATATTACCTGCTGACAAAAGAGCTGAATATGCTAAAAACGTTTTTGGAAAAACAATCATTTCAAGGTCACCGTACAAATCCTCAACAACAGAAAACGCCATTGTTTCGTCACGCTTTGTTACCTTCTTTTTCGTACTTTCCACAATACAAAGGAATCTGACCTGTTTGTTGTCAATTTCGTCAATTGTTTCTGCTGCAGCAAGCTCCTGAAGTTCAATTGTTTTAGGACAATCAAGCGCCTGACTTACTTCTCTGTACGCTTCAAGTGGATGACCTGAAAAATAAAGTCCTGCTACCTCTTTTTCGAAGCTTAAAAGCTCGTTCTTTGGCAGCTCGTCAAAGCTTGCAAAGACAGGTGTATTTGAAAAGCCTTCACCCCCAAAGGATGAGAACAAGTCAAGCTGACCACCTGCGTACATATCGTTTTCCTTGGCAGCACTTTCTATTGCAAGGTCAAGGTTCTGAAGCATTTCCTTACGATTCATATCAAGCCCATCTAAAGCGCCTGCTTTAATAAGGCACTCTAAAGCTCTGCGATTCAGTTCCTGACCACTGATACGTTTACAGAAATCCCAATAGCTACTGAACTTACCATCAATTTTTCTTGAAGCAACAATTTTGTCAATAAGTGCTCTGCCGATATTTTTAATGCCAAGCAATGAGAAATATATTTCATTCCCTACCACGTCAAACTTTGCCGTACTTCTATTTACATGCGGTGGTAAAACGTTGATTTTAAGACGATTACACTCATTCATATAAACAACGGTTTTACCCACGTCGCCTATAACACTTGTTAGCAAAGCCGCCATAAATGCTCTAGGATATTTAGTTTTAAGGTATGCAGTCTGGTACGCAATAAGACCATATGCAGCCGTATGACTTTTATTAAAGCCATAGGACGCGAAAGAAATCATATCCGAGAAAACAGCATCTGCCGTTGCAGCGTCAATTCCATTACGGACTGCACCATTAATGACGTACTCACCATATTCATTCTTTAAGCCGTTTATGAAAATTTCTCTCTCACTTTCCATAACGTCGCGTTTCTTTTTGCTCATTGCACGTCTTACAACGTCAGCTCTGCCATAGGAATAACCTGCAAGAGTCCTGAAAACCTGCATAACCTGTTCCTGATAAACCATACATCCGTTAGTTTCATCAAGAATATCTTTAAGCAATGGTGTTCTGTATTTTATATGTTCAGGATTCTTCCTGTTGTCAAGATACGTGTCAATAAAGAACATTGGACCAGGTCTGTAAAGTGCAACTGCAGCAGCAATATCCGAAAACCGTTCAGGCTTCATATTGACAATAAGATTTGTCATACCACCACTTTCACACTGAAAAACGCCCACAGTATTACCCTTTGACATTTCTTCAAAAACGTCCTTACTGTCAAGAGGTATTGTAGTAATATTGAACTCCGGCTCCGTCTTCTTGATTTCTTCAACAGCGTCGTTTATCACTGTCAGCGTACGAAGACCAAGGAAATCCATTTTCAAAAGACCTAACTGCTCAATTTCGGTCATTGTAAACTGTGTTACGGTCTGGTCTCCGTTTTTAGCAAGTGGCACGTAGCTTGAAACCTCGTCCCGTGTAATAACCACACCTGCAGCATGGGTTGATGCATGACGTGGCATACCTTCAACCCTTATAGCAGTATCTATAAGCTTTTTAATGCTTTCATCACTGTCATACAACGCTTTGAGGTCGTTATTTTTATTAAGTGCATCTTTAATATCGTGGTAATCTCTCGTAATCTGTTTAGCAACAATATCACCAACGCTATACGGCAACCCTAAAGCCCTCGCTACATCTCGTACTGCTGCCTTTGCTTGAAGTGTTCCAAAGGTTACAATTTGGGCTACTCTGTCTGCACCATACTTACGTGTAACGTAATCTATAACCTCACCCCTGCGTTCGTAGCAGAAGTCAATATCAATATCAGGCATACTTACTCTTTCAGGATTTAAAAATCTTTCAAAAAGAAGTTTATTTTCTATAGGGTCAATACCCGTAATGCCTAACGCATACGCAGCAAGGCTACCTGCAGCAGAACCTCTTCCGGGACCTACAGGAATACCCTTAGATTTTGCAAATCTTATAAAGTCAGAAACAATAAGGAAATAGTCGTTAAAGCCCATCTGGTCAATAACGGAAAGTTCATATTCAAGTCTTGTTAAATACTCCTGTGGTACACTTCCTTTTGTGCTTTCAAGACCTTTAAGGCATTCTTTTTTTAAATATGCTTTGTGGTCAGGGTCTGGAATATCAAAAAGAGGAAGCTTTGTAACACCAAACTCAAAGTTAAAGTTACATTGGTCAGCAATAATCTGTGTGTTTGCAATAGCTTCAGGATAATCGGTAAAAATTTCTGCCATTTCCTCGGCACTTTTAAGGTAAAATTCATCGCCAGAAAATTCGAGACCGTTTTCTTCGCCCACAACCTTGTTGGTTTGTATGGCAATCAAAACATTCTGAATGTCGGCATCACGACGTTCAACGTAATGCACGTCGTTTGTAGCAACAAATGGTATATTCAACTCTCTGCTAATAGCGAGCACACCGTCAATAACCTCTTTTTCTTCAACCATACCGTGATCTTGTATCTCAAGGTAATAGTTTCCGGCACCGAAGGTTTTATTGTACCATTCTGCAGTAGCCTTGGCTTCGCCCAGGTTTCTTTGAGATATTTTCTGTGCCACCTCACCGAAAAGACAGCCCGAAAGCGCAATTAAACCCTCGTGGTGCTTTTCAAGTAGTTCCCTGTCCACACGTGGCTTTGTATAAAAACCATCTACCCAAGCAGATGACACAAGCTTCAAAAGATTTTTGTAGCCTATTTCATCTTTACAAAGCAAAATAAGGTGATACCTTTGACTGTCTATACCATGCACCTTGTCAAAACGGCTACGTGGAGCAACGTAAACCTCACAACCGATAATTGGCTTTATGCCCTGTTTTTTACACTCCTTATAAAACGCAACGGCACCATACAATACGCCGTGGTCTGTTATTGCAAGGCTTTTGTGCCCTGAATTTTTTGCATAGGAAATCAACTCCCCTATACGACAAGCACCATCGAGAAGGCTATATTCTGTATGCAAATGTAAGTGTGTAAAATTTGTCATATTATTCACTTCTGACCGTAATAGGCATCCTTACCGTGTTTTCTGAAATAATGCTTATCTGAAAGATATTTATCTATTGATGCAACGTCTTTTTTTAGTATTTCTGTTTTAAGTGCCATTTCTGCCACAATTTCCAGAACGGCAGCGTTGTGCACCGCATCACTTGCGTTTTTACCAAACACGAATGGCGCGTGTGACCTTACCAAAACTGCAGGTGTTGACTGAACATCAAGGTCATTTTTCCTGAAATGGTCAACAATAACCTTACCGGTGTTGAGTTCATATTCTGTTTTAACCTCGTCTTCAGTAAGTGCCCTTGCACAAGGCACAGACGTATATGAAAAATCTGCGTGGGTTGTACCGTATGCAGGTATTGCTCTACCTGCCTGTGCAAAAGATGATGCATTCACAGAATGTGTATGCACAACTGCATTAAGGTCCTCAAACTCTTTATACAGAACATAGTGTGTAGGTGTATCTGAAGACGGATTGTAATCACCGTCGACAATGCTACCATCCACTAAAGAAACAATAACAATTTTTTCAGGTGTCAGCTCACTATATGGCACACCCGATGGTTTTATTGCAAAAACGCCTTTTTCACGATCCACCTGTGAAACATTTCCCCAGGTAAACGGTGCAAGACCGTGATTGTGCAACTCTACGTTTGCTTCACAAACTTTTTTTCTTAACTCGTTATACATCATTAACCACCTATACATTTACTACATAATTAAATAAATTATATAACTTACTAAAGCACTTTGTCAATGCAGATAAATTTAATAAAAAGTTAATGACATTTATATTGCTATATGATATACTACTGTAAATATGTCATGTTCGAAAGGATGAACGAAATGAAAAAAATTGCAAGAATAACCTCAGTTATTGCTCTTATTCTGGCAGTTGTAATGTGTTTTTCGGGTTGTGGATTGGTAGATTTCACAAGGTCACTTGTTTCTAAAGAGCCCGAAGCAGTAACAGGAAGTATTACAACACAGCCACAAACCGATGCTCCTACACAGCAGCATGCAGCGCCACCAACAACACAGGCACCGGTAGCAACAACAGCAAAGCCTATTGTAACTTCTCAGCAGACAACCGTGCCAACTACCCAGGCACCTATTCAGGTAGAAACAGAAGTAAGCTCTACTGAACCGACTACTGCTGAACGTACAACAAACGGCATTGGCGAAAGAGAAGACAATGTTAAGGATATTCAGGACTTACTTTTCACTAACGATCCTAACAAAGCGACAGAAATCCTTACTGCTGCAGGCTTTGAATATGATGAAGAACAAGGTATTTTCTATTCTTCTATGAATCCACTTCAAAGAAAATTTGGATTTAACGTTGTATATGATATGGCTGCACCTATGGCGGGTATGATTTACGACACCCAGCGAATTGAGTTTGAATATAATGACAAAGAATGGATGGTTCAGCTCTGGAAAGGTCAGTATGGCATTACAGCAGGTGCTGAAATAGGTCTTTACAGTCGTTCAAAGGACAAGGTTATGCAGTACGATTGCGCTGATGACGAAGAGCTTATTGAAATGCAGTTCGACTTTTATAATATGGGTGAATACGTTTTCTCAAGAGGTCCTGAAAAGCATTGGTGGCTTACAGGCTTCAAGGTTTTCCATATGGGAATACCTGCAACAACAACAATGGATATAACATTAAAGTTTACAGATAACACAATGGCAACAGCCTTTTTATATGCTTTAAAAGAGGCACAATCCAAAGCAATATTAAACCCTATCAGATACAAACGTGCAGGTTCAAGAATCAGAATTATATGGGGACCTCTTCCTGAAGGTCTTGAGCTTAAGTGAGGTTAACATATGAGTAAACTAACAAGATTTGCTGTTATAGCAGACCCTCACTATTATTCAGAAAAGCTTGGTTGCTCCGGTCCTGCATACGAAAGACGCGCAGGCTCCGACCAGAAGATGCTTGCACCTTCAAAAGGCACTGTAGCTGCAGCACTTGAAGCAATAAAAAACTCAGGTGCTCAATTTCTTATGATTGCAGGCGACCTTTCAAACGATGGCGAAAGGTGCTCACACGAGGAAATTCGTGAGGTGCTTTACGAATTTAAAAAGCATATGCCGGTTTACGTTATCACTGCGACACACGACTGGTGCTGTGATGGCAACCCAAGAAGATATGATGGTGAAAATATTTACCACGACGTTGAAACAATAGGCCCCGACGAACTTTATGATTTTTATAAGGACTTTGGACCAAGCGAAGCGTTATCTGAATTCCATACACATCAGGACAAGGTATCTTACGTTGTAAGACCTTGCGAGGGTGTAACGGTATTCTGTCTTGATGATGACCAAAATGGTGAAGGTGGCTCAGGTTATTCCGAGGAGCACTTCCGTTGGATAACAGAACAGACAGAAAATGCAAAAAAACGTGGCGATATTGTTTTTGGTATGCAGCATCACCATTTACATTTAACAGAATTTGACAGAGTAATTAACGGCAGAGGCTCTGTAGAGTACAGAGAAAGACTTTGCAACAAATTTGCTGAAATCGGTTTCCCTGTTATGTTTACAGGCCACTCTCATATGCAGCACTTAAGAAAGCTTGACAGTAAAAGTGGTAAACCATTTTATGAGTTTAACGTAGCTTCAATAAGTGGTTACCCTGCCCCTATTGTTTACGTTGATGCATACGAAAATGGACTGGACGTAAAAACAGAGCATCTTCAAAGCTTTATATATAACGGTGAAACGTACACAAACGATTACCTTAAGGCTCACGCAACAAGGCTTTTCACAAAAGTTATTGAAGCTGCAGTAAAAAACGAAAAGAGAGATTTCTCCGCTTTGATTGCTTGTCTTGGCGTTAATGAAGAAAAAGCAAACAAGATATGGCTTATTGCACGTCCTGCTCTGAAGTGGCTCGATAAATTAACCGTGAAAAAAGCTGCAAGAATAATGAATTTCATTTCTTTTGGCAAGGCTATTGATAAAAAGGCTGCAAAGGAAATAGGCAACGTTAAGGTAATGGAAATTGTTTACAGCACCTTCCACTCAATACTTGACGGCTCCTTAACAAAGCACGAAGAAGGCTCTGCATACTACACAGTATTTACACAGGCTTTGTCCTTCCCGTTAACGCTTGTTAAAAAGCTTAAAATTAAAAATGGTGGTCTTATCCGCACACTTACCCACCTCAAAAACGCTGCACCTGAGCTTATGACAGGCGGACCGTTGGATAATAACAATTATTTTATTGAGTTTTAAATGAAGAAACCCCCGAAGGATTTAATTAATCCTTTGGGGGTTTTAGATATAAAAGTGATTTTATGAAATCGCTTTGTTCACAATCGCCTGATAGTCATCTACAGTTACATCATAAATTTCATCAAAAATTGTTGCTGCCAACAATTGATATCCATCTGTAAAATAATCCTTTCCGTTAGCAACAGATGCAACTGTAGCACAATCAAGAGCATCAACATAACCGTCACCATTTACGTCACCCTCTAAAACGAGCGTATACGTATAGCTTTTATTACCGTCAACATATACATCCACGCCTGCCCCGGTTCCGTAAAGCTTATTGTTACCTGATGTGTCTGATGGAATAAATTCACAGGCACCCTCTTCAAAATACATATTAGCATAAAAATCATCTATCGATTTTTCAGAGGAATAAATCTCACCAGTCATAGAGCCTGTACTATCATACCACAATTCGTTTTTATCGTTTTTGGTATTGACATACGTAAAAGTATTACGAATCATATTACTTTTGATTTCAACAACATTTCCGTTTTCGGTGCTTGTAGCAACGCAGAAAATATATTTATAATCCCACTCATCAAATTTCATTCCTGTTGTTCCGAAAGGTGCTATCTGAGTCACGTCGCTGTAAATCAGAACTGCATCTGAGCCATCTTCTTCATTACAAGCGTACCAGTTATATTTAAGATTAAAGCCAAATGCTTTAAAATTAAATCTTGTTCCGTATCCTATAGAATATTTGGGTGTATTGGTTGTTATTGTACTCTTCTCGTTAAATTCAACATAATTCACACCATTGGCAAGGCAATAATTTGAAACAACCGAACCTGCAGGAGAATAAATTGTAGAGGTTGTACCTTTATCTATATCACCGGCTTTAACATCTGTGCCAATTAAAACCTTGGCATTTTCAGGAACGTCATATATCTCTTCTACATTTTCAAGTATAAGAGTATCGCACAACACACCATCAAAGGCACCGCTTTTTACATTTTTCAAATCACTAAGTTCAAATGCAGAGCTAGCACTTTGCTTTGAACCATAAAAGGCTTCTCTGCCAATTGACGATGGTTTAACATATACTAACGGATTTATTAATGAACAGTTATAAAAAGCGCGTTCGCCTATTTCCACAGCAGTCTTGTTGTATGTAAAGCCTGTCAACTTACTGCAATAAGCAAATGCGTAATCCCCTATGGATGTGAGATTACCAAAAGAAACCGAAACAAGTTTAGGCGTATTATAAAAAGCATATGCAGGTATTTCGGCTATATTTTTTAATGTTACACTTCCCAACTCCGAACAATTATGGAAAGCTCCGTCGCCTATGCTTACAACAGTAGCTGAAGGAAAACTGGTGATGGCTGTACCACTAAAGGCATATTTGCCGATATGGGTAAGTGAGCCAAAGCTATAATCAACTAACGATGTACCTTTAAACGCATAGTCACCTATTTCAGTTGCTTTTTTAAACGAAATAGTCTTAAGAGAAAGACAATTCATAAATGCATTATCAGGAATTGATGTCACAGAATCGGCATAAAAGCATTCAAGAGCTCTTAATTCACCGAAGCAAGCCGCACCATTTCCGGAGGGAAGGGCTTTTACAGAATCAATGGCAATTGTTTTAAGATTTTCACATCCGTCAAAAACACCTGAATCTATTTCTTCAAGTGATTCCGCATAAAATTCTGTTAAGCCTTTACAATTGTAAAAAGCATTTCCACCTATCGATTTAGTTGCATCAATTAAAACTATCTGTAATGCTGAACAATTATAAAAAGCATTGTAACCGATTGTTTTAGCAGCCGGAAGATTAACTCTTCTAAGACTTATGCAACCATTAAAGAAATCGTGCGGAACAGCAGGTAATGAATCAAACTCTGCATTTTCAAGTGACTTAAAGGTGCTGAGATTAAATCCGTTAGCGTCTGTTAATCGCATCATTTTTAAATCTTCAATCACACTTTTTGAGGAACCGAAAATATCGCACTCGATTTTTTCAAGATAATCAAATCTTGCAGTTGTTAACGGGTTACCGTCAAAGGCGTTAACACCGATATCGTCAGCATATATAACGACATCGCTCAGATTACAATTTTTGAAAACCTCATCACCTAGAGTATATAATTCAGGCAAAGTGATGGTAGTAAGGCTCGTACAATCAGCGAACATTCTGTCAGGTAACTCCTCAGCATCTTTTGCAGTAAAACTCTGAATGTTTGGGAACATACCCCTGACATACAAGCCTTCAGAAAAGCTTACAATACCATTCAATTCAACAGTTTTAACGGCTGTATCACCCGCAAACATATCTGTTGTTATTTCCACATCAGGAGAATCAATTTTTACAGTTGTAAGCTGTTTCATATTTGAAAAAGCACCTGCACCGATTTCAGAAAGATTAGAAAAATTCAACGTTGTTATTGCAGTACTACAAAAAGCGTTTTCCCCAACGGTTGAAAGCTTTTCTGTGGCACATGTTTTTAGTTCGAGACAACCATTAAACGTGTTGTCCGGAAGTGCTGTAAGCAAGGGTGCAGTAAAGCTTGAAATATTGTCGCAAACCTTAACAATACCACCTTCAGGAACAATAAGCTCTGTAGCTTTATTAAAGGTAAAGTTCTTAACGTAGGAAGCACCCTCAAACATTGCAAAATCAACAGATTCAAGACCATTGAGTGTTATGCTTGTAAGATTCCAGCAATTATAAAATGCATACGGCTCAAGAGTTGTAATTGTGTCACTTGATACTGACGAAATGGTTGTTCCGTCAAAGGCGTGTGTTTTTACTACTTCAACTCCTGCGAAATTGAACTTTGCAACTTTTTTACAATTTTCAAAGGCGTATGAACCAATGGTTTTTGCACTACTGAATTGTATTGATGATAACAAAGCACAGCCTCTAAAGCATGCATCAGAAATCTGTTCTACAGAAGTCGCAGAAACGGTTGTTAATTTAACGCAATTTTCAAACGCACTTACACCAAGTGTCAATGCGTTTGTCAAAATGACCTCTGTTAAACCTGAGCATCCGTAAAAAGCACTATTACCAATAAACGTTGCCGTGCTTATGCCTAAGGATGAAATTTTCGAGTTTTTGAAAGCACAATTGCCTATTGATTCAATTGTAACCGAAGAAAAGCCAAGTAAAGATTCTGCATTTTCAAACGCACTGTCACCAACACTGACAATATTATCCGTATCAGAGAATCCAACGAATGCAGGACAATCCATAAATGCCTCAGCCCTGATATCTCTAAGCGCGCCGGATGTAAACCGTTGGAATTTCTGACATCCCTTGAATGCACCCTCTCCTATTTCCACACACTTTGGTGCAGTAACTGTAACAAGTTCGTCACAACCAATAAATGCATTTACACCAATGGATGTAAGTGAACCTTCAAAAGTTATGTTTGTTATATTTTTATTATTGGAAAATGCAGAATCTGCAACACTCGCAACACGTCTGCCATTCACGTACGACGGAACGTTAACTATAACTGCATCTCCATTATAACCGATAAGTGTTTTGGTCTCGTCTACAGTATAGTCAGAGGCGTCACCACTACCCAGTGTATATTTCACAGTCTTACTGTCGCTATTGTTACCTGTACTTGATATTGCAAAAGCAGAAATAGTGGTTGTCTTATCAACAGAGAATGGACCTGTATATTTTATGTACGTTTCTGCGCCATTCAATGCATAGAATATATCCGAATTAGCTGTTGCACAAAAAATGGAAACTGTCATTGAACCTAAGAAACCACAAGAATCAAGTTCAAAAACAGGTGTTGCTGTTGTTCCTGAAAGAGTTGCTTTATTTGCGGGATATACACATTAAGTCGGAGGC
>JAZUPI010000037.1:0-29689 GCA_045605085.1 Acutalibacteraceae bacterium | reverse complement strand
ATCTATTTATACATTTTACACTAAAAACGACACAAAATCAACTGTAAGAGAAAAATATATTTCTTATTTTTTATATATTACAAAAAACACACATTATACATAATAAAATTAATTTCAAATTTATTGCTTCAACGTTTAATTATATAGAAAAAGCAGAAAATAATATTAAAATTAAAAAACCTGTTGACTTTTTATAAATGATATGATAATATATCAAGGCTATCAAATGCAGAGATACCGAAGTGGTTATAACGGAACGGTCTTGAAAACCGTCGTACGGCAACGTACCGTGGGTTCGAATCCCACTCTCTGCGCCACAAACAAAATGCTGCAGTTCGTCTGCAGCATTTTGGGAATTTAATAACATTAAATTGTTACCAATGCAGAAGTACTCAAGTTGGTGACGAGGCGCCCCTGCTAAGGGCGTAGGTCGGGAAACCGGCGCGAGAGTTCGAGTCTCTCCTTCTGCGCCAAATAAATCCTATACAACCATTTGGTTGTGTAGGGTTTATTTTTTTGTACCGAGAGAGACTCGGACTCCCTCGGCGAAGCCGAACACAATGGGATAACGAGCTTAGCGAGTGCGAAGGGCATAGCCCTTCGAGTCTCTCCTTCTGCGCCAAATAAATCCTATGCAACCATTTGGTTGTGTAGGGTTTATTTTTTTGTACCGAGAGAGACTCGAACTCCCTCGGCGAAGCCGAACTAACATTTACAATTCGGTAAAAGATTTTATTATACGTACCTAACGGCACTATAACTCCACACCAAAGCTGCATAAGCCGTTGCAATACTTTTTACCATTTTTTATTTACAATTTTCTGTATTTTTCTCTCTGACATTGTTTTCTTCCACCACGTGTGCTACAATTGGGTCAAGGTGGTGTTAATTTATGACAATAATCAAAGAAATATGGGCAATCAATCCCCCGGCTGCTTTTGCTACAATTTGTTTGGCACTTTACTTTTTCGGAATGGCAGTTGTTTTTATTTCATCTCCGTTAAAAAATGCAGAAAGCTTTTCAATTAAGCCTGTAGACAATGCCGGCAAAACAGAAATAAGAGTTTACTATGGTGGTATTTCTTTTGCTTTAGGTGCTTTCCTTTTGTACTTAGCATTTGCAACCGGCACAGCCTTCCATTCACTTGTTGGTGGCATGTTTTTTGCCACAACAGTTTTTGTTACAAGGTCTGTTTTCCTTTGCGTTGACAAGGGCTGGAAATGTCCTTACACTAAGCTCGCAATTCCTGCAGAGGGTGCGTTCGTAATTGCCCTATGGGTATGCTTCTTTTTAGCAAAAAGCTATCTACAATAAACAAACCTAAAGCCTCAAAGGACTCAGCTTCCTTTGAGGCTTTCTTTTTAGAATAAAAAAGTTTTTGATACAAGGAGGAAAATCACTCCAGGCACAGAAAACACTGTTGAAAATGCAAGTGTGTACCAATTCAACCCTACTGTAAGTGGAATAAAATACGAAACTGCACTTACTGCACACAGCGCACCTACACCACCTATTGCACTTGTGAAAACCGATTTAAAAAACGAACCACTGTTTTTAAATATTATCAAGCCTGTCAACAATAAAAATGCACCTATAACGTAAAGCAAAAAAACACATCCTTAAGTTTTTATTTAAAGATATTTATTATTTCATTAAAAATTATGTTTTAAAATCAGATTATATTACAGATTATATACTTGCTGTGCAGAGCATAATATAAATATGAATCAAAACTAACGAGGTGCACTATGAAAAAACATTCATTTACATTTGAACAATATTGTAACATTATTGGCAGAAACATTATTCTTGAGGAAACAACCTTCCACAACGGCTGCAAAAAAATCCGTTGTCTAAACGCCCACAAGTGTGAAACTCTCAATGGTGGTTGTCTTAATTCATATATAAAAAAACGAATCGAAAACTGTGTTGAAAACAACAACAGAGAATAGTATAATCAATATATCTTCAACAAGGTGGTGAGAAATTGAACGGAGTTTACATTCACGTACCATTCTGCAAATCCAAGTGTCCCTATTGCGACTTTCATTCCCACAGATGTAACAACCAACAACAGGACGCTTACGTCAAGGCTTTACTCAGAGAAATCGAAACCTTAAATGGCGTCAAGGATTTCATAAGCTGTGACTTTTCAGACGTAGACACCTTGTACCTTGGTGGTGGTACACCGTCTGTATTAAGTGGTGAACAAATAGAAAAAATAATCTTTGCAGCAAAAGAAAAATTCAACATAGTAGCGAATGCTGAAATAACAATAGAATGTAACCCCGGCTCACCCATGGAAGAGCTTATATCACACTTTAAAAATTGTGGTATAAACAGAGTGTCTTTAGGCTTACAATCTGCTGTTGATAAAGAACGACGTTTACTTGGTCGTACCTCTGACAGCAACAGGGTAAAAGATGTTGTAGACTTACTTAAAGCAAACGGAATAAGCAACATTTCATTGGATGTTATGCTTGGCGTCCCCGAACAGACTAAAGAAAGTCTTAAGAAAACCCTCGACTTCATTCAAGAATGCCACGTTTCCCACGTAAGTGCGTATATTTTAAAAATTGAAGAAGGCACTTTCTTTGACACTCACAGAGAACGTTTCAACTTCCCCACAGAAGACGACGCCTGTGACCTATATGAATTTTGTTGTGAATACTTAGTGAACGCAGGCTTTAACCATTACGAAATATCTAATTTCGCAAAAGAAGGTTTCCAGAGCAGACACAACACAAAGTATTGGAACCTTGACAATTATCTGGGCATAGGTGCTGCTGCTCATTCATTTGTGAATGGTAAAAGATTTTACTTTGAAAGTGACACAGATAAATTCATCAATGGTGAAAAGGCAATTTTTGACAGCTTTGGTAACGATGCAGAAGAGTACATAATGTTAAAATTAAGACTAAGCAAAGGTCTTAATTTAAAAGAATTAGCATCTCGCTACAGTACAAGCCATACTGAAAAGATAATAAAAAAAGCCCCTTTATTAAAAGAAAAGGGACTAGTAAATTTTGATGGTGAAAATCTCTCTTTAACAAGAAAAGGCTTTCTGATTTCAAACACAATAATCGCAGCGTTCATTTAACATAAGCAAAACGCCCGTTGGCTTGTCCAACGATCGTTTTTTATTTTTGGTTAATCCCCTACTTTAGCAGCAAGTCTACCGTTTTCTTCATGCTCTGCCAAAGTGTTTGCATAGTAAATGCCACCTTCAACGTCGTGTCTGAAGTACAGGTAATCTGTTTCATCAGGGAAAAGTGCAGCCTTAATAGCATCGTCGCCGGGGTTTGCTATGGCACCTACAGGAAGACCTACGCAGGCATCACTGTAAGTATCGTAGTTGTCGCGATACTGAAGATACTTCTGCGTATCCTCAACAGAGTTAGTAAGCTTGGGTTTAATTGTTTTCAAAAGATAATCTTCTGTTGAGTCACACTGTAAAAGCGGGAAGGCATCCGGCTTTTCGATACGATTGTAAAGTATACCTGAAATTGGTCCCATCTGTTTTTTATTAGCAGCTTCCTTCTGAATAATTGACGCCATTATAATTACTTCATCTACAGTAAGATCTCTTGCCTCTGCCTGCTCCTGATACTCAGCAGTCCATTTACTGTTAAAGTTATTAAGGAAACGACGAACAACACTGGAAGCATTTTCACCGACGTAGAATTCGTAGGTGTCAGGGTATATATAACCTTCCATTATACGGAAACGCTTCTCCTTATCCGGAATTGCTTTGATGAATTTGTACTCATCTGAAAAATCCACTGTCTGAAGAGTAGAAATAAAGCTTGACGCCGTACAAACCTCGTTAGTTTCGAGCTTTTCGGCAATTTGCTCTATAGTCCAGCCTTCAGGGAAGGTAAGCGTAATTGTTTCTGCGCTCTTGAAGTCGGTTTTCATTGTAGATATCATTTTTTCCACGCCAAGACTTGGTGTCAAAGTATAAATACCTGAAATATATTCACCGTCTTTATTAAAGAATTTAATAAACAGCTTGCAGAACAATTTGTTATTTATGAGGTCGTTTTCGTGAAGGATGTCAATAACCTCGGCATCTGTCATACCCTTTTCAACTCTTACTTCTATTGACTTATCCTCAACATTAAGAGCAAGCACGTCGTTAATGCATCGAATACCATAAAAGCATAGAATTGCACTTACACCAACAATTATCGCAAGCATTATTGCTGCTGTTTTGATTTTATCTGTTTTCTTCTTGCTCTTAGTCTGTGCACTTTCCTTCAGTGCAGCAGAACGTTTACTTACCTTACGCTTTGTTTCAGCATTAATAGCAATGCCCTGTTCACGGGCAGCCTGATTCTTTATTGTCCTCGGTGGATTAGAAAAATACACGCCACTCTTTTTGCCGTTATTTTCAGGTGCTAAAGATGATGAGCTTATATCCTCCATTGGTCCGTTAAATCTTCTGGACATAGATGTCCTGTTATCTTTTATCGGTGGTGGTGCAGGCTTTTTTGCACCCATAGCCAGATTACGATCCTTGGGATCCGAAGAAGAAAAAATATCTTCAGGTTCTTTTTTTGCATTTTTTTCTTTTTCAGCCATCTCTTCTTCAAAGGAGCTTAAAAGTCCTTCGTACTCTTTGTTATCCATCACAATTCTCCTTTCGGATTGTAAGAATCTCTTTATCGGTAACTACAAGGTCAACAGACCTGTCATACTTACCGTGAAACAACTCTTTTTGCATATTTGCGTTGTAACACACACCAACAGTGGAGCCTTTGTATCGGGAAAGGTACCTGTCGTAGTAGCCCTTACCATACCCAAGACGGTAACCACTTTCATCAAACATAAATGCAGGAACTATACATACGCTACCCTCTGTAATTCCCACCATAACACTTTTCTGAGGGTCGGGTTCATCCACACCGAAGCTACCTGGTGAAAGTTCATCCAGTGAATTTATATAGTAAAAATTCATTTCAGACCTTTCACCCTCGCACCTTGGAACTGCTACGCGTTTGCCCATTTGCAGAAGTGCGTTTATAAACTCACGGGTATCAACCTCAATTTCAGTAGATACGTAACAAAGCACCGTTTGTGCCTCTCGTATAGCCCAAAGGTTAAGCAGCTTGTTTTTTATTTTCCTATCAAGCACCATTTTGCTTTCCGGACTCATCGAGCGTCGCATCGCCCTTGCGTCGGCTCTCAGTTTCTTTTTTAAAGGTCGTATATCTATTATCTTTTCCATTGAATTGCCTTAAGTATTGAATAACTTTTTTCTGTGCCTACGAGTTTAGCTGCAATTTCTGCCCCAAACTCCCAGGCAACACCTGCACCACGTGCAGTTATTATATTACCATCTACAACTACGCCTTCATCCTTTACCTTTGCACCAGTAAGACACTTTTCATAACCCGGGTAGCAGGTTGCAGCTTTACCAGCAAGCACACCCTTTTCGCCCAAAACGTATGGTGCAGCGCAAATTGCAGAAACAATTTTCCCGTTTTCCACACAGTAATCAATAGCCTTATGAACGGCTGCAGAGTTATTAAGGTTGTCTGCCCCTGGCATTCCACCCGGAAGGATAATACCCTGAAGCTTGTCATTAAACTCCACATCATTTATATGAACATCAGCACACACCTTTATTCCGTGAGTACTGCTTACAACATCACCATCCACACCAACAAGTACTGTTTCAACGCCTGCGCGTCTGAGCACATCTACAGGTGCTAATGCTTCCACTTCTTCAAAGCCGTTCGCTAAAAAAACGTAAATCATATTAACCTCCGTATGGGACACCAAAAAATCCGTTATCGAAATAAAGTGAACTGTCCAAGGCTTTAAGCATACCATAAGGCTTGCCACCCTGGGCACACGCTTCCCTTAACAAGAATTCACCTTCGTTTGTTATTTTCGAAATATGTGACAAAAGAATCTCTTCATCACCAAAAAGCTCGTGAACAACTACGTAGCCGTTATCTCTTTCAAAAACTACGTAACCTGCATCATTCACCGAAACACAACCGACAGCTTCTACGGGTCTATAAAAACTGCTAAATCCCTTTTCGTTCAAAAGTGCTACAGGAACACTACCATTTGTATGTTTAAAACGCTTATACGTTTCAAAAGATAAATCCTCTTGTGCGTCTGCCATCTCGCATGCTGACACACTTACCTGACGCTCCTTGTAAGTAAAACCCACCTTAAAGCCGATTTTCTCATACATAGAAAACAAACTATTTTCAGCAGGTACAAGAAACAAATAGGAAACGTTTCGGCTTTTTGCAGCCTTTTCAAGCTCGTCGAAAAGAGCCTTCATAAGTCCTTTTCCACGATACTCTTTTTCAGTGCACACTGCATAAACATAATATGCTTTATAAGCGTCATCACAAAAAGCAATGGTAGAGTCTATTGCATACAACACGCTTACAGGCTTACCGTTACAAAAAGCACAAAATATATTTTGTGCTTCTGCTGTGTTCTCAAAAAAATTGTTAATTACAGCGTCAGAATCACCAAAGACGTCTGCCCACATTTTTTTTAACTGTGGGAAATCTTTAACCTTCGGATTTCCAAAACTAAATGATTTTTGCATAGTATTTTTTAACAAGAAATTCGGGTTGATAGGACGTTTTAGCCTTTCTGAGGCTTTCAACTCCTGCATCATCTTCCCTGTTTATATATTTGTATTTATTCATGAGCTTTTCTGCAAAAAGCTTGTTAACTACAGCATATGCAGAAGAAAACTCTTTAGACGCTTTTTCAAAGTGAGTGCAGAAGGTTTCACCATCTGTCATTGCCTCACCCATACAGTAAGCAACAACGTTGCCATCAACCTTAAGCACACCACCCAAAAAACCAATCTTAAAAAAGTTTTTAAAGGCACAGGCAATAACCTGTCGTTCTGCCTCAAGACGCTGTGTGCTTTGGTTTTCCATAAACCAACTATTTGAAAAAGCAAGACATTCTTCTATATTTTGCTCGTTTATGTCTTCGAAGGTATATTTGTATTTTCTGTTGAATGAATTTACGTGGTTTTTCTTGGAATGAAGCTTACGACCTGAAAGAGACGCTAACCTTTCTGAAGAATAAACGTAATCAAAATAATCTCTTTGTTCCTTCAAGAAAAGCTTGTTGCCAAAATACTTTTCCAGAAAAGGCACCTGCTCTTCCGCAACACAGAAAAAGCTTAAATCTGCAGAACGTTCCTCGGCATCCTTAACAATTTCTTCCAATGCACCGTTCACGTTACCTTCACCCCAAGGGAAAGCGTACGAGGTTACGCCATTGAAGGTACAACGAAGAAACAAGAAGCCGTTTTTTTCTGCAATTTCCGTATGCTCGACAGTACTCCACGCATAAAGGTTACCGAAAGTGAAATCGCACATTCTCTTACAACAACCAGGGATATACTTTTCCAACAAATCCTTGTCTTCAATTTTTAAATGTCTTAACTCGAACATATATTATTTTTTACTATCTCCAAAACAAGACTATAGACTTTATCATTAATTTCTTCTATTGAAAGAGGTTCACCATTTTCAGCACAGTTTATAACGTCCCAGCCACACTTTTGTGCAGCGTAAAGGGCAGCCTCGCGACAAGCGTTCAGAAACTCTACGTTTGCTTCGTGAACGTCCTTCTTTGTTTCGTCGCCATTGTACCTTTCAGTCATAAGGCGCTGAGAAACCTCAACAGGCATATCGAGAAAAATGACCTTATCTGGTGCAGGGATTCCAATTTTATTATATTCAAAATCAAAAAGCCATTCTAAATATGGATCCCAATCTTTTTTGTCAAGCTTGGTCATCTGATAAAGGGCGTTAGCAGGCGTATACCTGTCAGCAAAAATAAGCTTGCCACGTTTATAGTCCTTACCCCATTTTTCTGTAAATGAAGCAAACCTGTCGGCAGCGTACAAAACAGATGCAGCATAGGCGTTTACGTCACCTGCATTTTTACCGAAATCACCTGCAAGATATTTACGGACAAGTATACTTGAATCGCTTTCATAATCAGGAAGCTTGATTTGTTTGAAGTCTATGCCATCCTGCGAAAGTCTTTTGCAAACAAGCTCGGTCTGGGTAGTTTTACCACTACCATCCAATCCCTCTAAATCAACAAAAATACCCATTTAAAGCTATTATCCTTTCAAATAGACATAATTATACTTATACTATTAAATAATACTATAAAACGTCTTTTCTGTCAAATAATGTTTAATAAATTTAGAAACTTTTCGTGTTTTCTTAATTATTTCTTAAAAAAAGCACCCTTGAGGAAAACCTCAAAAGTGCTTTTCACCCTCTTATTTCAATCCTTTACAAGCTGTAAAATCTTATCTTCCTTCATAACACCTACACCTTTGTCCACAAGCTTTCCGTTTTTGAAAACAAGAAGAGTTGGTATGCTTTCAATACCGAATGCCACTGCAAGTGACATTTCCTCGTCAACATTTACTTTACCAACAACAATATCATCATTTTCTTTTGCAATTTTTTCTATTGTTGGTGCTATCATCTGACAAGGACCACACCAGGTTGCCCAGAAGTCAAGAAGCACGGGCTTTTCACTTTTCAAAACCAATTCCTCAAAATTTGCACCGGTAATTTTTAATTCTGCCATAATTTTCAATCCTTTCAATCTTTTGATTTATAGTAAAGCATACAATGGCAATACCCTTCAAAATCAGGGTCTGCTATCTGCTCGCGAAATTCTTTACAAATGCACTTATTTTCAGGCGTTTTTTGAAGTCTGCAAGGACAGTAGCCGTCCTTTGCCTTTAAACCTTCTTTGATTCTTTCAACAACGGCTTTATCTTCATTTAACCTTACTGCCATAGTATCACCTCATATGCTTGTTATCTCTTATAGAATATATGATTTCCTGCACATTTTCAATATATTACAAAATAATTCTTTACTTTTCGTAAAAAGAGTGTAAAATATTTTTAAACACTTTTTTAACGGAGACACCAAAATGAATAATATTTTTAATGAAGCATATGCTTGTGCTTGCGAAATAATTGAATCTGCAAAGCTGAATGAGGGCGACGTGCTTGTTGTAGGCTGTTCAACCAGTGAGGTATTAGGCAGTAAAATTGGCACAGACTCAAGTCCGGAAACTGCAAAAGAGCTTTTTGAAGGAATAAAAAAGGCTGCTGACGAAGCAGGTGTTTTTATTGCAGCACAGTGCTGCGAACATCTTAACAGGGCAATAATAATCGAAAAAGATGCTGTAAAGGGTGCAGAGATATGCAACGTTGTACCTCAACCCAAAGCAGGTGGTTCCTTTGCAACAACGGCATACAATTCATTTAAAAAACCTGTAGCTGTAGAAGAAATCAAAGCAGATGCAGGTATAGATATAGGCTTCACAATGATTGGTATGCACCTCAAAAAGGTTGCAGTGCCTGTAAGACTTAAAAACAACAAAATCGGTGAAGCGACTGTGTTAGGTGCAAGAGTAAGACCAAAATTTATTGGTGGTGAAAGAGCAGTTTACGACAACGAAAAAATGTAAAAAACAGAGGTAATACGGATTTTGTCCGTATTACCTCTTCGAATTTGTATTTTTAAATTATTCAAGCAAGTCGTTGAAAAGCTTGATATTTGCTGGCTCAGGCTTTAATTCCCCTGCCTGACACTTTTTAACAATCTCAACAATGCGATCATTAATAGGTGTAGGTACGTTACATTTTCTACCCCACTCGCAAACAACACCATTAATTGCATCAATTTCACAAGCCTTGCCGTGCTTTAAATCCTGAAGCATAGATGGCTCGATGTCACGATGCTTTTTCATAGCAATAGGAATAAGCATTGTACCGATTGCACGTTTAAAAGAGTTTGTATAATAGAAAAGCTTTGTAATATTTTTGCCTTGAACAGGAGCAAATTCAACACCTGCGGCATGGCCAACATCTATACATTCCTTCATGCAACGGATGGCAACCTTGCTTGCCTCTTTATTTTCAGAAACATCGCCGAAAACGCCACCTACAACTGTACCAAGACCTGAGAAAGTAGCGTTAATAAGAAGCTTTGACCAACGTGCGCCCATAAGGTTTGGTTCCTCGTGCACAGGGCACATAAGCTCTAAAAGGTCTTTAACCATTTTGAACTGCTCATCTGTAATACCATCTAACTTACCCATATGGAAAGAAAGGCTATCTTTGTCGCTTGTAAGCTCACAAACGCCCGGCTCAACTAATGCTGCGCCCCATTCAACTGCGCAACCCATAGTGTGATCTGCACCTACGATTTCTGCAATACCCGGTTCAGGGATACCATTCTGAAGAGTTACAATAACGCCTTTTTCAGATAAAAAATTCTTAAGGTTTGTAACAACCTCTTTATTGAAAAGCTGTTTTGTAAGGAGAACAATTACGTCGTACTTACCCGTCATTTCATCAGGAGTAATAGCTTTAACAGGAACCGTCATTTCTACTGTGCCCTTAATTTGAGCACCCTTCTCGTTAAGTGCTGCAACGTGAGCTTTATTTCTGTTGATAAGGTCAACCTGACCACCATTTTTTGTAATAAAAGCGCCAAGCACAGTACCCAAAGAGCCTGCACCGTAAATTGCATATCTACCCATACATACACCTCGTTTGAAGATTGATAAATTTATAACATGATTATATCACAGATATAACGTTTGTGCAATATATAAAAATAAAGAGCATCACCATTCGGTAATACTCTCTATATTTGGCGGAGAGCAAGGGATTCGAACCCTCGAAACGGTTTTGGCCGTTTACACGATTTCCAATCGTGCTCCTTCGACCAGCTCGGACAACTCTCCATCTGTTCAAATAAAATATTATAAACTGTCTTACAAGACCTTGATATTATAACTAAAGAAAAAGGAAAAATCAAGAGATATTCAAAAAATATTTAACTCCCTATATTTTGTCAACTTAACCAAATTATAACACTTTGTTTCTACAGTCTGTTCTCTTTTTATTATTGAAACAGTTATCAGTAATATGGTATTATAAACTAGGTGATTTTTAATGTTAAAAACTGAAAACGGATGTCACGTTTTTCTTTGCCATTCAAAAAAGAAAAACCCTCTTTTAGGCGACAGTGTAATCGGCTTCCCGGCAGACTATACCGTGCTTGACCTTGAGACCACAGGTCTTAACCCATCAACAGATTTAATAATTGAATTTGCTGCTGTTAAGGTTCGTGACAACAAGATTGTAGACAAATTCCAGAGTCTGTGCGACCCCGGTTTTCCTATACCACCACAAATTGAGTCAATTACAGGCATAACATCCGAAATGGTGCGATTTTCACCTAATCCACGCAAGGTTTTGCCTGACTTTTTGGATTTTGTCGGTGACGATATTGTAATAGGACACAACGTTTTGTTTGACGCAAGATTTATTGCTGCATCAAATGGTGAATTCAAAAACACGTACATTGACACTATGAGGATTTTCAGAAAGCTTCATCCAAACCTTTTACACCACCGGCTTTCTGATATGGTTAACTTTTACAACCAGGAAAACGAGAGTGCACACCGTGCTTTATCCGACTGTCTTGCTACATACGGCTGTTTTGAGGCTATGCGTAGTGAAGTAAAATGCTGTTTTGACAGTGACGACGAATTTTTAAAAACTTTAAAATAATTAGCAAAAGAGGAATAGATTATGAATTTTAAAGCATTTCACAAAGACCTTAACACTCTTCACGTAGGAACAGAAAAGCCTCGTGCGTATTTTATACCTTACGACAATTTACAGGATGCTCTTTCAGGTGACCGTAACACGTCGTACTATTTAACAAACCTTTGTGGCAATTGGAAGTTCAAATATTTTGAAAGCTTTGAAGACTTAAACGAGGAGCTTTATGCTGCTGACTACAACACAGATGCTTTGGCAGAGGTAAAAGTTCCGGGTGTTATTCAGCTTTACAACTTACCTGAAATTACAGATACACCTCTTTACTCAAACCTAAAATACCCATTCTCTGTTGACCCACCTTTCGTTCCTGAGGATAACCCCTGCGCATACCATATACGCGACTTTGAGGTTTCTGCAGAAATGCTTGAAAGAGATAATATTATTACATTTGAAGGCGTTTCATCCTGCTTTTACTTATGGATCAATGGTGAATTTGTTGGTTACAGTCAGGTAAGCCACTGCACGAGCGAGTTCAATATTTCTAAATACCTTAAAGAAGGTACAAACAGAATCTGTGTTCTTGTTGTTAAGTGGTGCGACGGTTCTTACCTTGAGGACCAGGACTATTTCAGATTTACAGGCATCTTCAGAGAGGTTTACATTCTTTCAAGAAACCCTGTCCGTCTTATTGACGCTTACATCAAACAGAACGTTAGCGATGATTTATCTAAATGCACACTCAACGTTCAATGCAAATTAACTGAAAATGCACCTGTGCTTTATGGTCTTACTGCACCTGACGGAACAGTTATCAAAAATGGTGAAAGCGAAAACAGTGATTTCACTATTGAAATAGATAATCCTCTTTTGTGGAACGATGAAAAGCCATACGTATATACCCTCTTCATTACAGTTGAGGATGAAATTATTCCTTTCCAGCTTGCATTAAGAAAAATTGATATTAAAGATAAAAAGCTTCTTATAAATAACAAAGCAATTAAGCTTAAGGGTATCAATCGTCACGATTCATCTCCTGACACAGGCTACGCTGTTGACCTTGATCATATGAAACGTGACCTTCTTATGATGAAACGCGCAAACGTTAACGCTATAAGAACTTCACACTACCCTAACGACCCACGTTTTTACGATTTGGCAGAGGCTCTCGGATTCTACTTTATTGACGAGGCAGATATCGAAACACACGGCATGGGCTTCAACACTGATGCAGACTGGGATTGGACACGTTGGAGTATGCTTTCAACCGTACCTGAATGGCGTGAGGCATACGTTGACAGAGCTGCTCGTCTTTTTGAAAGAGATAAAAACCATGGCTCCGTTATTATGTGGTCACTTGGTAACGAAAGCGGCTGCGGCTACAACCACAGAGCAATGAGAGAGTACATAAAAAGCCGTGACGAAAAGGCTATTGTTCATTACGAAAACGCACATCTTCAGTTTACTGCAGTACCTGAAGGTGAAAGCTGGGTGGACATTTCCGACGTTGAAAGCAGAATGTACCCAGGTTACCAATACACAATAGACTACCTTAACAACCCCGAATACACAAAACCTTTCTACATGTGCGAATACGTTGACTCAATTTCTACAGGTGACGTTTATCCGTTCTGGGAATTAGTTGACAAATACGACAATTTCTGTGGTGGATGCATTTGGGAATGGTGTGATCACAATGTAAATATTCCTGACGAAAACGGAAATCCACATTACTACTACGGTGGTGACTTTGGTGAATTCCCTAATGATAACATCTGCTGTCTTGACGGTCTTGTTTTCTCAAACAGAGAAGAACGCCCAGGCTATTACGATATGAAGAAGGTTTATGAGCCTTTCAGAAGCACCTTCAAAGATGGCACACTTACAATAAAGAGTGTACAGTATTTCGAAAGCTTAGCTGACTATATGCTCAAGTGGGAATTAACACAAAACGAAAAAGTAGTTGCAAGTGGTGAAATTGAAAGTCTTGATATTCTTCCACAGGAAGAAAAATCATACAATCTCTTAAACCTTTCAGACTATGACCTTTGTGGTGACTGTTTCATTACGGCAACAGTTCATCAGAAAAAGTCTACTCCATGGGCAGATGCAGGTTACGAAATCGGCTTTATGCAGTTTGAAGTTGATGCAAAGAAAGAGTGCAACAACGCAGAACCTGCTGTACTCACTCTTACAGAAACAGACCGTTTTGTAACCATTCTTTGTGCCAATGCAGAATATTGCTTTGACAAGGCTTACGGCAGAATTCACGATATAAAAAATAACGACACTTCTTTACTTAAGGAGCCAGCTAAGTTTAAAATGTGGCACGCACCTACATATAATGTAGGTTCATCACCTGAATGGGTAGCAAACCACCTTAACCATATTTATCAGAAAACTTATTCATCTCAGGTTATAAATAACGAAGAAAACGTTGTTATTAAAACAAAAATCGCTTTGGGTGGACCTGCAAACCCACCTATTCTCAAAGCAGACGTTGATTACACCTTCAAAAACGATGGCACAGTTGAAATCAGTTTCTCAGGTGACGTGCGTGAAAATGCACCTACCCTTCCAAGACTTGGCATTGAGCTTGTAATGCATGAGGAAAATGAGTACATCAAATACTTCGGCTTAGGCACAATTGAAACTTACCCAGACAAATACAAGGCTGCAAGGTTTGGTGAATATGAGCTTACTGTTACAGAAAACTTTGTTCACTACGTACGTCCTCAGGAAAATTCATCACACTACAAAACACGCAGAGCTTGTGTTGGCAAAAAAGGTGGCGCAGGTATTTTTGTTGAGGGTGCAAACGAAACAAAGGATTTCTCATTCAATGCTTCACACATTTCCGCTGAACAGTTAACAGAGAAAAAGCATGACTTTGAACTTGAAAACGAGCACAAAACATTTTTCAACATTGATGCAAGATTCACTGCTCTCAGTGAGTGGGGCGAGCTTGATATAGACCCACAAAACCCAAGACTTCTCAACGATAAGCATATTGAATTTGCTTTCAGCATCAAGACCATTGAAATGTAATCAATCTTTTGGGGAGAAATTTATATGAAAAATCTAAAAAACAAGCTATGCTATGGTGTAGGTGCCATAGGTCTTGACTTAAGCTATGGTCTTTTCTACTCGTACCTTGCAAAATATTTTACCGATACTCTTGACCTTAACTATTGGTTCCTTTTATTGTTAACACCTGTTGCACGTATATGGGACGGCATAAATGACCCTATGATGGGTACAATTGTTGACAACACAAGAACAAAAATGGGTAAATACCGACCTTGGATTCTTATTGGTGCATGTTGTAACGCTGTTGTACTTTCACTTTTGTTTACAAATCCAGGACTTGCAACAGATGGTTTAGGTATTCATATTTACGTTGCAATTTTCTACGTGTTATGGGGAATGACAAACACTATGGCTGATATTCCTTACTGGTCAATGGTGCCATCATTCACAAGTGACCCTAACGAGCGAAACATTATTGCAACAATTGCAAGAACATTTTCAGGTCTTGGTCAGGGAATAATTTCCATACTTACACCTGTAATGCTTCCGATTTTCAGCGTCACAATACTTAATGGTGAAAAGGTTGCCGACGCAAAAGGCTACAGCACATGGGCAATTATTTGTGCAGCTGCACTTATAGGCTTTTCAGCTCTTTCTGTTTCGCAGACAAAGGAAAGAGTTATTACAACACCAAAGGAAAAATTCTCATTCAAAAAGATTTTCAAGGTTATTGGTGCAAACGATCAATTGCGTACATTTATGCTTTTCGCAATGCTTTCGAACGCAGGTTATTATATGATTTCAGGCGTAAGTGTTTACTTCTTTGACGTTGTCGTGGGCGACCCTTCAAAGCAATCCACCTTTAACCTTATTGGTGCTGTAGGCTCTGTACTTGGTCTTGCAGTTGTACCTATTCTGACGAAGTTCATTTCAAGAAAAAGAACATATCAAGTTTCCCTCTGTCTTGTTCTTGCAGGCTTCATAGGTATGCTTATTTGTGCTAATGCAAAAGCTTATATGGTAATGAATTTCTGCTACCTGCTTGCATCTATAGGGGTTGCATCTATGTTTGTTTCACAAACCGTATTCCTTGCAGACATTGTTGACTATGGTGAAATCAAAATGGGTAACCGTGCTGAATCTGTCACCTTCTCTATGAAAGGCTTCTTACAGAAAATGGCATACACAATTCAGACAATCATTCTTTTCTCTGGTCTTATTATTTCCGACTACGCTCCAAGAAGTGCAGAAAAGCTTGTTTACACACAGGCTGAGCAAAGTGCAGTGACCTTTATGATGCTTGTTTGTCCTATTATTCTCGTTACCCTTTCACTTATTGTTTTCTCAACAAAATACAAGCTCCACGGTGAGTTTATGGAAAACATTACAAAGCAGATAAATAAAAAACACGTTGAATTCGCAAGTGAGAATTAAAATGAAAAAACTAAAAGAAATTTTAAAGCTACAGAATATTGGTATACTTTTCGGCATCGGTGTTATATTTTCAGGTATAATACTTTTAATATTACCCGGCTCTTCCCTTACAACAGTTTGCTATATTTTAGGCGTAGGTGTTGCAGCAAAAGGTCTTGTTAAGCTTATTGACTACGTTAAGGCAAAGCAGAACGGAACAGAAAAAACCAAAGATTTAATATCTATAATTTTCGTTCTTTTCGCTGCCTTTGCTCTTATTTTACATCCTGTCAAGCTTATTTCTATAATCCCATCGTTTATAGGCTTCGGCGTAATAGTTTACGGTATTGTTGCTTTTCTCAAGCCCGGTGGTCTGTTTTCGAAGGTCATTTCCGTAATTGCCGTTATTATTGGTGCAGGAATTATGGGCGCACCCTTTGCATTTGCAGAAACCGTTACTTCGTTTTTAGGCTTCGCGTTAATTATTGTTGGTGTAATCGTTACCATAAAAGCAAAAGAAACCATTACCCTTAAAACTGAAAACAAGGACGATAATGGCTATACTGAGGTAGAATTTAAAGACATAAACTAAAGTGCAGAGGACAAAATTCAAAGAACAAAGTAAAAACAAACCACCGTGTCTTTTTGTGAACGATACGGTGGTTTTGTTAAATCAAAGCTAACGGATATACTATATTTACACCACAAGGATAGCATCAAAAATCTTGTTCATAAGATTCATAATCAATTGCAAAATGCTGTCGAAGCTTAACAGTTGATTGTTTGAAGCAGTTGTATTTACTACTTCGGTTTTACCACAGCTTTCGCATACACCGTCAGCGTTTATTTTGTGGCCGGTTGGGTTTGCTGTGTAGTCATTATAATAATGACCACATTCATCACAGGTATATTTCGTATAGCCATGCTTTGTGCATGTGGCTTCAAATGTTGTACCTATATACTTATGACCTGTTGCTTCTATTTTTTCTGTTTTACACACTCCACAAGAGTCACAAGTATATTCAATATAACCAGGTTTTGTGCATGTTCCTGCATACTCTGTTATTTTGCTATTATAATGAACTTTTGTATCATCAAGTCCATAGGTTACATTTTCAATTGCATACCATTGATCCATACTACCCATATAGTATATATCCTCAATAGCACTGTTGGTTCCCACATTATTCCCACCAAAAGCATATTTTCCCACAGATGTAACACTAACAGGTATTGTTATACTTTTAAGTGTCGGGCAATTTTGGAAAGCATTAGAATCAATATATGTAACGCCGTCTGGAATGACAACGTTCGAAAGAGAGAGACAAGCCCAGAAAGCGTAGCTACCAATTATTTTTAATGTACTTGGTAATGTAGCGGATTGAAGATTAAATAAGCCGTCAAAAGCTCTTGCACAAATTGAGGTTATGCCTTCCTCTACATTGACAACTTTTATATCATTTTGGTAGAACATCCATGGTTGGTCAAAATATGCGGATCCGTTTTCACTGTACTCAGAATCATCTATATTCCCTGAACCAGATATAGTTAAAATACCTGTAGCATCATCAAAAACCCAGGTAGCGTTCTCTCCACACACACCCGATGGAAGCAGTTCACCATCAGAACAATATACACGATGGTATGATGTAAACAAGCCTTTATGCTCTTTTTCGAGCGTTTGCCACTGTTTTTTAGTGCCTGCATAGTGTATTGTTGTTGAATCAACAAAATTATACATTCCGATTTTTGTTACACTTTCCGGAATCGTAATATTTTCAACGCCTGTCAAAGCATATTGACCAATTGTTGTAACACCCTCAGGTATAGAAATTTCTGTTGTACCACAGTAATAAAATGCATAATCACTAATTGTTTTTACAGTCTCGGGAATAGAAACAACTTTTGGGGCAATACAGTAAAAAGCATATTCGCCTATCGTTTCAACCCCTTCCTCTATTATAACACTTTTTATCAATCCAACATATTTCACCCAAGGTGCACGATCATCATAATTACCATGATAATCGTCCATTGCCCCTGAGCCTGAAATTGTTAAAACACCTGTACCACTATCAAACTGCCACACCAGGTTTTCCCCACAAGTACCTTTTATAGGCATATCACCATCAACACAATGAACTACAAGGTCGTCATCGTACCAATAATCAAAGGTGCTTTCAATCTCTTTCCACTGTGCTATGGTACCGCCATAATATACCTCAGCAATACAATACATCGATCCATATCTATAAAATGCGGTCGAACTAATTGTTGTTACGCTACTAGGAATCACAATAGTCATACTAGAAATGTCATAAAATTCGTAATTACCTATTGATGTTATTCCCTCAGACAAAACGATTTTTTTAGCTCTACCTACATATCCCTTATAAGGAGCATCTATTGACTCAGACGCATCTTCGTAACCAACCATATCACCTGTTCCGGAAAACGACAAGATGCCTGTAATGTCATTAAATTCCCAGGTTATGCTATCGCTATATACCCCTCTGGGATAAAAATCAGCATCGGAACAATGAACACTATAATAACCGGATGCCGAATAGCTGTTTTTGCTATTTTCTTCAACCTTATACCATTCCTCTAACGTACCCTTGTAAAAAATCGGCACAGTTTTGGGTATGGCTGACCAACCAATCTTCACCACACTGGTACCAATAGTTATTTTTGGAATACCATAGTCGCCTTCGAATGCAGACGAACCAATTTCTGTAACACTGTCGGGAATCTGTACATTTTCTAACGAGCTACAGTTTTGAAAGGCAGACGAACCAATTTTTGTAACACTGTCGGGAATCTGTACATTTTCTAACGCGTCACAGGCTCGAAAAGCACAATTACCTATTGATGTAACGCCTTCTTCTATACAAACAGACACTATGTCTGGTTTCAGGGCTTTCCATTCCGGAAATGTGGTTATTGAATTGTAATTTCTCATATCACCTGTACCGGATATGGTTAATACACCCGTAGCATCATCCAAATGCCATGTTAGATTTTTACCACAAGTGCCACTATACTCTACAGCACTTACTGTTACAGGAATAATAGATAATATCAAAAGCAAAGACAATACCAATGAAATTATTTTATTTGTTTTCCTCATAATGCAACTCCTTATTTAATAATGACTATTGTTTTCTTGTTTTTCTACTGTAATCATAGCTTTAGCCGCACATACAGTCTGGTCTTCATTAGGATACACTATTGTGCCGATACTGTTGCCAAGAGGCACCGCACTGGTATTACCACTGCAAACATTATATCCCATAAACTGTTCACCGTTATGATGCACAGCAACAAAAATGCATTATACGTAGCTACAACACCACACTAAGTAACATTGCCATTGCTTTTTTAGATTTTGACATACATTTTCGTCCTTTCCTTCCACTAATTTTGAAACATGATTGAAACCCTCTGAAATTTGATTCCACTTATATATGTCAAAAATTTCAAATTACTTCACTTTTTTTAAGAAATTTTTTGTGATTTTTTGCGATTTGTATAATTGCACAATTTTCAACAGCCGGTTTTATGCAAACAAAACAACAGCTATTCACTTACCAACGTATGGTTTTGTTATACAAAAAGGCAAAAGGAAGATTCCTTCGTGGATTCTTCCCTTTGTTTTTTATATTTTTGAGCAATCTAATTTATCATAACTTTTAATGAATGGCTTAAAGTAGTTAAGTATTTTTTCTACTCCACCAATTTCATTACTTTCGCAGTTAAGCACAAGCAAAGGCTCGTGAACGCTCATTCTTAAAAGCAACCACCCATTACCTGTGTTTTCGTCAAAGTTGATTCTTATACCCTCGTAGTTTGTATGAGCAATTGTTGTGAATTCCTCTTTTTCTGCAAGAGCTTTCAAATCCGAAATTACAGCGTTGCCGTAATCTTTAAAATCCTGAAGATTGATTTTAAAACGAATTTCTTTTTCTTCTAAGGGTGTTTTTAAATTCTTTATAACGTCCTCGATAGATTTGCCCTCTTTATTGAGCTTTGCAAGTTCTATTATTATCTTTGTAATAAGGTACGCGCCGTCATCAAGGTAATAGTTTTCTGAAAATGCTGCATGACCTGAGGTTTCAATTGCGAGAGGTGCGTTTTTCCCCTCTTCCTCTACAAGTCGAATCGCCTCATCTATAACATTTTTGTAGCCACGCTTAAAACGATGATGCTCTCCCCCAAGGTCCTTTTCAATAAACTCGTTAAGACCGTCCGAGGTTACAGAGTCTGTAACAATTACGCCACCCCTTACATTTTTCAGAGCTATGTATGAAGCTAAAGCAACAAGCTTGTTCCTATTGATTTCTTGTGCATTTTCGTCAACGCAAGCAGCTCTGTCGCAGTCCGTATCAAATATAACACCAAAGTCTGCTTTCGCATCTTCCACAGCCTTACAGATAGCTTCCATTGCTGCCTTGTTTTCAGGATTTGGGATATGGTTAGGGAAAGTACCGTCAGGCTCAAGGAATTGACTACCCTCTGTATCAGCACCTAACACTTTAAGCACCTTTTTCGCATAAAAAGCCCCTACACCATTACCTGCATCCACAACAATTTTAAGGTTTTTGAGAGGTTTTTCGTAATCCGGTGCGTTAACGCCCTCTTTTATCATAGCGCAGAGATTTTCGCAATATTTGTCCATACTAGGAAGCTTTTCAGCCACTGCTGATACAGGCTGTGACTTATACGAATTGCTCTGGGCATACTCAAGAATTTCTTTTATGTCTCCCCCTGAAAAGCCACCCTGACGGGTGAAGAATTTAAGACCATTCATTTCCATAGGAAGATGGCTTGCAGTAATTTCTATGGCTGCATCCAATGAGAAATTTATTATTGACATAAACATTGATGGTGTTGAAGCAAGACCACAATCGTACACCTTCACACCGACAGACAACAAGGTCTTTGTCACTGCTTCAAAAATTCTTTCAGATGACACTCGTGAATCATAGCCTACAGAAACTGTAAGCTCTTCTTTATTAAGCTTTTTCTTAAGGAAAACAACAAGTGAATTGACAATGCTTTCAAGACGCTCGTCTGTCAAATCTACAGGCTTACCGTCCTTTTCTATGGCTGTGCCACGAATGTCCGTGCCACTTTTAAAGTACATTAAATTATCCATCAATATTCTCTCCTTATTACGTAATAAACACGCTGTGTGTCTTCACAAGGTGCACTACAGCTTAAATCCTTATAGCGTTTAACAACCTTAAATCCTGCGTTTTCAACTGCATTCACAATTTCCTCATCGCTGAATGCAATTTCGCAGAAATTTTCGTTAAATCGTTCATATTTATTACCTGTTTTAACGAAGAAATCAAGGTTGATATTTACAGTTTTATTATCCTTCAAAAGTCTGTTTTGCCACACGCAATATACGTTTTTTTCGTCGTATATAAACGTATTGTTTGCAAGAATCTCGCGATGCTTATAAAGTGTGTTCACATCAAAAACCATTATGCCTTTATCATCGATGAAGTTTTTAAGAACTGAAAAGGTTTTGTTAAGGTCATCTACACTTTCCAGATGATTTATGCTATCTAAAGCACAAACTATTGCCCTTACCGTACCATAAAGATCTGTTTCCTGCATTTTCTGACAAAGGAACATTATACTTTGCTCCTGCTGGTAGGCTTTGCTCTGAGCCTCCATAAGCATATCGGGTGAAGCGTCTGTTGCAATAACCTCATAGCCCATTTTCGAGAACTCAACGGAAAGAGAGCCCGTGCCACAAGCAAGGTCAAGCAAAAGTCCGTCTTTAATATTAAAATCAGCAAGAATACCTGCAATATATTCTGCACGTTTTTTGTAATCTACGTTAAAGGTTAAATCGTCATAAACACTTGCAAATGAAGAATAAGACATAACTACCTCCTGATTAAGATAATATATTTTACCATATTTTTTCCATTTCTACAACATATGGTTGTTTTCACAATGTCAAAAAGACTCATATAAATTTGTAAACTTTGCACATTTCAAACAGCCTGTTTTTTGTGTTAATATATTGTTAACAAAATATGGTTGGAGTGAATTATTGTGAAAAAAATATTTTCTATTTTGTTAGCAACAATCATTATGTGCGTAGGAGTTCTCCCTTGCTTTGCAGCAACGCAGAAATGCACCTGTGGTGAAGCACCTATCATATATGTTGCAGCCCTTGGTAGTGGCTCTGTTTACCTTGACGAAGGTACGGAAAATGAAAGACAGCTTTTCAGACCTAATACAGACGACGTGCTTGCTGACTTCGCACCACTCGTACCTGCAGCCGGAAAGCTGATTTCTAACGGCAACTACGACGCTTTTGGTGACGTTCTTATTGACTGCGTAAACAAGTCCTTCGGTATGCTCGCAATGGACGAAGAGGGTAAATCCTTACCAAACGTTACAACAGAAAAATTCTACCCTGATACTGACGAGCACGGCATTGACTACAGCTACTATTTCGGCTACGACTTCCGTGAAGACCCTATTGAAAACGCAAAAAAGCTTCACACCTATATTGAAGAGGTTAAAAGAATTACAAAGCACGATACTGTACGTATGCGCGCATCTTCAATGGGTGGTGTTACAACACTTGCTTACTTAAAGCTTTACGGCTCAAAGGGTATTGATACAATAATTCTTCAGAACTGCCCGTTACAGGGTACTGCAGTCGCAGGTGAGCTTTATAACGGCAAGGTGCACATTGACAAGGACGCTCTTTTACGTTATGCACAGGGTGCGCTTCCTTCCATGGATAGCGACTTTTTTGCAGGTATTCTTTATTCACTTATAGATATGCTTGAAGCTGGTGGTGTATGGCTTGGACTTGTAGACCTCGCAGATGGTCTTGTAGCAAATCTTAAAGACAGAGTTTTTGATGAAGCACTTATTCCGATTTTTGGCACAATGCCAGGTATATGGAGCTTTGTTCCCGATGAATATTACGAAAGCGCAAAAGACTTTATGAAGCTTGACGAAGAAACACATAGCGTTCTTCTTGAAAAGCTTGATTTCTATCACTACCAGGTGCAATCACAAGCAGGTAACTTATTAAAAGCAGCACAGAAAGATGGTACAAACGTATACATTGTTGCAGGCTACAATATGCAAAGAACACCTCTTGTTGAAGCATATAAAAACAATTCCGATGGCACCGTAGACACACAGTATGCCTCAGTTGGTGGAACGTGTGCATACATCGGTGAGCACCTTCCTGAAGACTACAAGCAGGCTGTGCCGGGTGAATACAACTACATTTCACCCGACAGAGTAATTGACGCTTCAACCTGTGCGTTACCTGAGCAGACCTGGTTTATTAAGGATATGCTACACTCTACGTGTCACGACGGACACGACGTGTTCTACAGAATTCTTTACAAGAGCAAAAAGCAGTTGACTGTACACGATATGGAAGAATATCCACAGTTTATGCAGAATGATACTGTTCACCAATCCTTCTACAGAGTTGAAAGAGAGGGCACAGATATTCAGGAAGCAGTGAAGGACGCAAGAGAGCAAACGAGCTTTTTCAACATTATGAAGCTGCTTTCGTTGTTCTTCCAGAAATTCTGGGACTTTATGATGAACTGATTTATTTTAAAAAGAATCCACACTCTCAGGTGAGAGTGTGGATTCTTTTATAGTTTATCAAGTGTTAATTCATATGCAGGGATAAATTCATTAAGAAACACGTTTGCCTCAGGCACGTCAGCATCAATTATACGTTGTCTTGTTGCTTCCTCTGCCTCTTTAAATTCTGTGTTACCTGCTTTTCTTTCATCTATGCATTTTATAAGGGCACTGAGCTTGTCTGCCACCTTTACAAGTGGCTTTAACTCTTCGTCATCATCACCTGTTAACAGGGCTTTAAAAGCATCTCTTAAATCCTCTGGGAGCTTAGATGCAAGCTTTTCGTTTGCTGCTTCCTCCACAGCTTTAAAGGCAGTTGTAAGCACCTCGTTATCGTACTTGACAGGTGTTGGCATATCCCCTGTTATAATTTCGTGTGCATCGTGGTAAAGACCTAAAACTGCTGCTCTGTCTGCATTATAGCTTTTGCCGAAGCGTTTGTTACCTATAACAGCTAGTGCATGAGCTATGACAGCCACTTCTTTTGAATGACTGTCAAGGCTTTCTTTTTCGGTATTTCTCATCAATGCCCAACGATCAATGTATTTCATTCGCGAAACCATCGCAAAAAAACTGTTGTTCATATTAAACTTACCTTATTTTTTAAATTTGATTTTAAATGTTTTGATTTCAAATGGCTTGAAGGTTGTTTCAAAGCTGTTGTTAACAAAATCAACAGCAACGTCGTCTTCTTCAAGGAGGTTACATTCTGTTGCAGACTCAATTTCGTCACAGAAGCTGATACGTGTAGATGTCTGTGCATTCCATGTTTCGTATGCACGTACAATAATTTCGTCGCTATCCTCTGCAACCTTCACTGTTTCAATAACAACATTGTCATCCATAGCGCTGACAAGAGAATACTCATTACTCAAGGTACCCTTCTGTGCTTTTACAGGAACTGCATACATCGGGAAGTTTACGTTATATGCTTCTCTTACAACTGCAGAATCCTTCGCAGCATATTCGTGTGGATAAATTGAGAATGTAAATGAATGGAACTCTCTGTCCTGAATTGTATTTGGTCTTGTAGCACAACGGAAAAGTGTGGGACGGATACGGCCATCCTTAACATCACAGCCATACTTACAATCGTTAATAATTGAAAGACCAAAGCTGTTATCTGAAAGGTCAACCCACTTGTGCATTGACTCTTCAAACTGAGCAAATTCCCAGGTTGTATTTGTAGTTGTTGAACGTTCAACGTTACCGAACTGAATATCAAATGTTGCCTTTGTTGCATTTACGTCTACAGGGTAGTCTGCTTTAAGCACAACGTGATCCTCGTGCCAGTCTGCCTCGTAATCCACGTCAATTCTTTCAAGCTCTTTGTAGATATAGTAATACTCTGTAAAGGTTGATTTTCTAAAGGTTCTGTCAACCTTGTAAACTGCTCTTACAGGACCAACCTCAACAAGCTCTGCTTTGTTGAAATCGAGGTTCCAGCTCTTTTCGTCGAAGTAGCACTTAATGTCCCATGCTTCGTGGTTGTGTGGTCTGTCCTGATATGCAATAACCTTACCTACTGTTTCACCTGCAGGTGCAACGCTTCTGCCAGAAGGCTTGTGAACAAGCTTTGAAATGTTAAATTCATCGTCAAATTCAACCTCAAAAGATGGTGTGGAAGCCTTCTTTTCTGTAGCCTCAACAAGCTCAACCTCTGCAGGCTTGCATTTTTTCACAGAGAAAGAGGTGTAACCCTTTGATGGTACAGATGCTAAGAAAACAATTTTACCGTCGTGTGTTTTCTGATACGTTACTTCGTTGCCGTGAACGTCAAACAAGGCGAACTCGTCATCGCAAGGAGCATCGCAAACAACTGCATCACATCTGTCGAAGCCTGTGGTGTTAAAAACGACAATGCTGTCCTCTTCAAGATTAATTTTTGAAATAATTGCTGCCTGAGCATCCCCTGCCATTTCGCAACCTGCTGCAAGCACCTTTTCGTAATCCTCTTTACTGTCCTCATAAACCTCTTTGATTGAAGAACCGGGAAGAATATCGTGGAACTGGTTAAGAAGGATAAGCTTCCAGTTTTCAAGAAGTTTTTCTCTCGGATAGCTTAAACCGACCTCCTTGTTAGCAATAGCACAAAGGGTTTCGACATCGTGGTACAAGCACTCGCTCTTACGATTATATTTCTTGTTTCTTGCCTGACTTGTAAGTGTACCCCTGTGGAATTCAAGGTACAATTCACCACACCATGTTGGAAGATGCTTGTTGCCTGACACCTGTTTGTCAAGATTTTCAAAGAAATCAAGAGAGCTTGCCTGTTTAACTACAGGACAACCCTGAATACCCTTTGACATACGTCTGCCGTACTCAAGCATTTCGACAGTTGGTCCACCGCCACCGTCGCCAAAGCCATAGCTCATAAGGAAGTCTTTGCCTAAATCTTTTTGTGAATATCTCTTGTAACCACCGATAACGTAAAGTGGTCTTAACTTACTGTTGTAAGTGGTCTGCCACTCTTTTCTTTCGTCAACAGTTGCATGACAGCTTGGTGGGAAATGTGAAAGAACCTCTGTGCCGTCTATACCACGCCATTTGAAAGTATCGTAAGGAAATTTGTTGTACTCATTCCAGCTGATTTTTGTTGTCATAAAGTACTTCATTCCACACTTTTTAATAAGCTGTGGAATAGCTGCAGAATAACCAAAAACGTCAGGAAGCCACATAATTTTGTTATCTACACCGAATTCGTCACGGAAGAAGCGCTTACCTACCATAAACTGACGAACTAAAGCTTCACCGGAGGCAACGTTTGTATCTGCCTCAACCCACATAGAGCCTTCTGCTTCCCATCTGCCTTCTTTGACTTTTTCTTTGATTTTTTCAAATACCTCAGGATAGTCCTGTTTCACATAATCGTAAAGCTGAGCCTGAGATGACATAAACTTATACTCAGGGTACTCGTCCATAAGCTTTAAAACAGTCGCAAAGGAACGGCAGGACTTTTCTCTTGTCTGACGAAGACGCCAAAGCCATGCCACGTCAATGTGAGTGTGTCCTACACTCCAGCAGGTTGCTTCCTCAAACTTGCCATAAAGGTTTTCTTCAAGGAATTTTTGTGTTTCTTTAGCTGATTCGTGGAACACTTCACGGTCGTCTGTATCAATATCGAGAATATTGCAAGCCTCGTTAAGAGCTTTAATGATATTAACACGTGCGTCGCTATCTTCACCGTGATATTTTGCTACCTTAAGAGGTGTAAGCATATCGAAGTAAACGTCAACTGCAACGTCATCCATTACCTGAAGCTGTGCAGACAACTGAATTTTACCACGCCACTCGTGTTGGTCAGAGTACGCATTAATGGCAATTTCGAACTCCTCTCCACCCTGTGCACAATTAGTAAGTGTTACGTATTGGTGGTTACTATCACCACCCTGAATTACTTCACCATTTACGAAAATAATAAACTGTGGATTAACCTCATTCCAGCTTCTTTCGTAAGGTACAAGCTTATAAATAACGTGCTGTCCCTTGAAATTTTCGGGAATTTTAATTGTCTGTTTAAACCAGCAATAGCACTCCCGGTAACCCCAGAAATCTTCACCGGCTTTAAAAGGTGTCCATTCACCTTCATTTATATCTTCAATAGTGTACTGACCATCACGAAAAAGGAAATCACCTGTGCTGATGCTGTCAGCAATAACAAATTTGCTGTTTAAATCTTTAAGAATCTGGTCGACTCTTTTGCACAGCATAAGTCTTTCACTATTTTTATCGTGAAAATCAATTTCAAAATGCGCCATAGCTACACCCCATAAAACAAAACTACAATTTCAATAATTCTAGCATAGAATATGGCATATTACAATAATTTATTGTCAAAAATAGTCCATAAATCGTTATATTTTATAGTTGACTTTACGTAAATAAAAAAGTAAAATAAAAGGTAATAATTATAGCGCAAAAAGGAGAGATAAGAATGGCTCATTATTGTAAAGAACCTTCAAGAACATTCAGCGAGTATTTGCTCATTCCGGGTTACACAGGTCCTGACTGCATACCAAACAACGTAGACCTCAGCACCCCTCTTTGCAAGTACAGAAAAGGCGAAGAAGAATCACCTATCACACTTAACATCCCTATGGTTTCTGCAATTATGCAATCTGTTTCAAACGACACACTTGCTATTGCATTGGCTAAGGAAGGTGGTATGTCCTTCATCTTTGGTTCACAGTCAATTGAAGACGAAGCAGCAATGGTTGCTAAAGTAAAGAATTACAAAGCCGGTTTTGTGGTATCCGACTCTAACCTTTGCGCAGACAGCACATTAAATGACGTTGTTGCACTTTATGAGAAGCTCGGACACTCTACAATGGCTGTTACTGCTGATGGCACAGCAACAGGCAAGCTTCTTGGTGTTGTTACTTCAAGAGATTACAGAATCAGCCGTATGCCTTTAGACTTAAAGGTAACAGAGTTTATGACTCCTCTCGAAAAGCTTATTACTGCTCCTGCTTCTACTTCCCTTAAGGAAGCAAACGACATCATCTGGGAGCACAAGCTTAACTCTCTTCCAATTATAGATGACAACGGTAACCTTCTTTACTTTGTTTTCCGTAAGGACTACTCTCAGCACAAGGAAAATCCACAGGAAATTCTTGACAACCAGAAGCGTTACATGGTTGGTGCAGGTATCAACACACGTGACTACGAAGAAAGAGTTCCTGCCCTTGTTGAAGCAGGTGCAGACGTTCTTTGCATAGACTCTTCCGAAGGCTACACAGAATGGCAGAAACGCACAATCGCATTCATCAGAGAAAAATATGGTGACACAGTCAAGGTTGGCGCAGGCAACGTTGTTGACAGAGATGGCTTCCGTTTCCTTGCAGATGCAGGCGCAGACTTTATTAAGGTTGGTATCGGCGGCGGTTCAATCTGTATAACACGTGAGACAAAGGGTATTGGTCGTGGACAGGCTACTGCACTTATTGAGGTTGCTGCTGCTCGTGATGAATATTACAAAGAAACAGGCGTTTACGTACCTATCTGCTCAGACGGTGGTATTGTACACGACTACCATATGACACTCGCACTTGCAATGGGTGCAGACTTTATGATGCTTGGCAGATACTTCGCTCGTTTTGATGAAAGCCCAACACCAAAGCTCAACATTAACGGCACATACGTTAAAGAGTACTGGGGCGAAGGCTCAAACAGAGCACGTAACTGGCAGAGATATGACCTCGGTGGTCAGTCAAAGCTTTCTTTCGAGGAAGGTGTTGACTCATATGTAACATATGCCGGCTCTCTCCACGACAACGTTACAAAGAGTCTTTACAAGGTTAAATCCACAATGTGCAACTGTGGTGTTCTTACAATCCCTGACCTTCAGAGAGATGCAAAGCTTACTCTTGTTAGTGCTACAAGTATTGTTGAAGGCGGCGCACATGACGTTACACTTAAGACAAATACAGGTAACATAAGATAAAATCCATAACAGAAAACAAAAACAGGAAGCGTTTGCTTCCTGTTTTTTGTTGCCTTTTTTTACTTTTTCAATTAGGTTTTCACGCTAACTGTCCCTTGTCTTGGTCAAATCCTTGATCTTAAAGGATTTTCAAGACTTTCCAGAGCGGGACACAGAACCGTCCCCTGTCCTGTGCGTGGAAAAATCAGGGCCTTTCGAAACAAGACACAGAACCGTCTCCTGTCTTACGCCCTGATTGGTTGTGTCCTGTTCTGATTGGTACTTAAACATAATGTCGTAATATTCAACGATTTCTTCATTGTAAGTTCCTGTAAACATACAATCCCAACAAGATATTGCAAAGTCAATATCACTATAGCAAAACTTTTTTTCGTAGTCCTCCATATTTTTTAATAGATTGTTCAACTCATCAATATATAATTTAGATACCTCGTCATTTATATCATGATAATTGTAGTAAGCTACTATGTATGACAAATATCTCTGTTGTTCCTCTCCTGTTGAGGAATTGTATAGTTGAATTATGCCATTTAAAATA
>JAZUPI010000036.1:0-28300 GCA_045605085.1 Acutalibacteraceae bacterium | reverse complement strand
TAAGTTTTTCTTCTTTTGTATGACTTTTGTTTGTTCCACCTTTTGGTCTACCCATATCTTTCATCTCCTTTTCTTTATCTTAACATAAAAAATGATAGTAGACACTTTTTTAGTGTCTACTATCACTATATCATTTCATGTATGTCCTCGCTTTTTTGCATGTTAAACTCAGATAGCACCTGTCGAAGCTTTAATTATTCCAATCGTAAAGCTTTACAATACCGTGAGGAATTTTGAATTTTGTATTTTCAATTTCCTGCGTAGCTCCGGCATCTGGCGACTGGCATCTTTTATAATTGCAACACAGTTCTGAAATTTTGTATTTTGAATTTCAAATAACCCGTCAGAAAATAAAATATTAACCAAAATACCTCTTATTTATTTATTGAAAGCTACAAAAATAATTTACCAGTTGTTATTTTGTTTGCTTTTGGATATTTGTGTGGTAGAATAGTATTTGTATAATTGTGGTCTACCACAAAAGGAGGAAAATCATGAGTAAAAAAGAACTCTTTTGCGAGAAAAATGGCAAGCTTCACGTTGGTCATACTATTCTTACAGGCTTTGCTTTTCTTGCATCTTCAATTGCATGGGCAATTTATGATCCATACATTACAAAAATACTTAACAGATTGCTTACAGAGTCCGAATGGATAACCGGTCTTAGCCAGAAGCTTAACGAGGCTTTCCCTGTTCTTGCAGAATTTGCAAAAACACAAGGTCAGGACGTTAACACAGCAGGCGGTGGCATTACTCTTGTTCCATTATTTATCGGTATCATTATGACATTCGATAATATCTTCGGTGTTATTTTCCAGCCAACCTTTGGTAAGCTTTCTGACCGTTGTCGTTCAAAGCTTGGTAAACGTCGTCCGTTTATCGTTTTCGGTGCACCTGTATCTGCAATTTTATTTGCAATTATTCCATGGGTTGCATTAACAAACTCCCTTCCTGCAACAATGATATTCATCATCCTTTTCGTATTCTCAATGTCATTGTGGCGTGCTCCTGCAGTTGCACTTATGCCTGCACTTACACCACCTGCACTTCGTAGTGAGGGTAACGCTATCATCAACCTTATGGGTGGCGTTGGCTCTGTTGTAGGTATGGTTGCAGGTTCCCTTGTGAGCGCACTTTACCTTCTCTTTACAGGTGTTAGATCCTCTGCTGAAAACGAGCAGACAACAATTTTCCCATACGTTTTCCTTGTGGGCGCTATTGTTATGGTTATTGGTATGCTTGTTATTCTTACAAAGGTTAAAGAGCCTTCAAGCAAAATCGACGAAGGCGTTGCAAGAATGGAAGCAGCAAATGCTAAAGCTCAGGCAGAAGCAGAAAAGAAAGCTAAAAAGGCAGAAAAAGAAGCAAGAAAAGCTCAAAAGCTTTCAAAGAGCGAAAGAAAGAGCCTTATTTGTATGCTCGGTGGTCTTTTCTTCCTCTTCTGTGGTACAAACGCAATTACAACCTTCTTTGCCCTCTTTGCATCTGAAGTACTGGGCAAATCTACAAGTGAAGCAACAATTATGACAACTCTCTTTGCAGTTTGCTCTGCAATTGCTGCTATCCCTGCAGGTAAAATGGGTAAAAAGCTTGGCAGAAAGAAAACAATCCTTATTGGTCTTGTTATCTTTATGGCTGTTTTCCTTATGTACGTGCTTACAGGCAGCATGGCTCTTATCTGGGTTGCACTTATCTTCGGTGGCTTCGCAAATATGCTTATCACCGTTAACACACTTCCACTTGTTCTTGACATCGGTGGTATTGATAAGGTTGGTACCTTCACAGGCTACTACTACACAGCAACCTTCTCTGCACAGATTGCATCACCAATTATCTACGGTATAGTTCGTATGCTTTCGGGCACATACCTTTCACTTTTCGTATACAGCCCGATTATGTTCATTCTCAGCATACTCTTCATCCTCTTCGTTAAACACGGTGAAGCTGTTCCTGATGAAATCGTCAAAAAGGTTGCAGAAGAAAACGATTGATAATTTAATATAATTATAAAATGAAAGCTACCCGATATTTTCGGGTAGTTTTTCTTGTGTTAATATTATTTTTATACTATACTATAGTCAGGTGGTTTTATGAATAATGGTGTAATTTTTATATCAATATACATTCTTTTAATCTCTATTACTACAGCAGTGGTAACCTTTTACGACAAAAAGGCTGCCGTAAGGTATCCTAAGCGCAGAGTAAGTGAGGCTATGCTTATTTTACTTGCTCTTTTGGGTGGGGCGCTTGCAGAATTTTTGGTTATGAAGAAAATTCGACATAAAACTAAGCACAAAAGCTTTATGATAGGCTTACCCATTATAACTATTTTACATATTGCATTAATTGTTTGTTATTCTATTCTTTAATTGGTGGTGATTACGTGGTTAACCTTGACAGTCGCATTCAATTCCTTAAGGGTGTTGGTGAAGCACGTGCAAAGGTCTTTGCAAAACAAAATATTTACAGTGTTTCAGACCTTTTAAGGAATTACCCACGCACCTACGAGGATTGGAATTTTGTAACACCTATAAGAGATGCCCAGGTAAACGAAAACGTTTGCCTTAAAGCCATTGTGGCAGAAAGACCTTCCGTAGTTAAGGTCAATGGTGGTAGAATCCTTGTGAAAACTGCCATTGCCGACGGCACAGACTATATGCACATTGTTTTCTTTAACAACAAGTATGTTAAGGATCAGTTAAAAGAAGATGAGGAATACCTTTTCTTTGGTAAAGTAACCTTAGACAAATACGGCTCTAAAACCATGCTTTCCCCACGCTTTGAAAAAGCAGGTGAAAAGCAAAGAATAAGACCTATTTACAAGGCTACCTCTTCGTTACCCTCCAAAACAACAGAAAGAATTGTTGAAACTGCTCTTAAAGAAATTGAAGGTAATATTCCTGAAATTATTCCGGAATATCTGATAAAAAAATATCGTCTTATGGGATTTGAGGATGCTTTAAGAGCAATCCATTTCCCCCAGAGTGAAAAGGAGTTAACACTTGCAAAGCGCAGACTGATTTTTGAGGAATTACTTCTTTTACAAATGGGACTTTTGTGGGAAAAATCTTCTTCAACAGGTCGCATAGGACCAAAAATGCTTGTAGATTTCAGTGAAGAATTTTTCTCCTCACTCCCCTTTGAACCAACTAACGCGCAAAAAAGGGCAGTTGGTGAAGCCGTTGAGGATATGAAAAAAAGCCGACCTATGAATCGACTTTTACAGGGTGACGTTGGCTCGGGTAAAACTGCCGTGGCTGCTGCAATTATGTTTAACGCCGTAAAAAACGGCTATCAGGCTGCACTTATGGCACCAACCGAGGTCCTTGCAAACCAGCACTACAAAACACTTAAAAAATTTTTTGGCGACCAGGTTGAAATCCAGCTTCTTACAGGCTCGGTTACTGCCAAAAACAAACGTGAAATACGCGAAAAGCTCAAATATGGAACCTGCCACATTGTTGTTGGTACCCATGCAATTATTCAGAATGACGTGGAGTTTTTCAAGCTCGGTCTTGTTATTACAGACGAGCAGCACCGTTTCGGTGTTGGTCAGAGAGCATCACTTTCCGACAAGGGCAATAACCCACACACACTTGTTATGTCGGCTACACCTATTCCACGTACCCTTGCAATGATGATTTATGGCGACCTTGACATTTCCGTGCTTGATGAGCTTCCAAAAGGCAGACAGCCTGTAAAAACCTTTTGTGTGCCTACAAGCTACCACGAAAGAATATATAATTTTTTGAAGAAAAACATTGCACAAGGCAGACAGGGTTACATTGTTTGTCCCCTTGTTGAAGAATCCGACAGCGACCTTGTACCTGCTACGGAATATTACGATTATTTAAAATCCACCCACTTTGCAAATTGCACCTTAGGACTTCTTCACGGACAGATGAAGCCTAAGGACAAGGATGCAGTTATGAAAAGATTTTACGATGGTGAAATTGATTTGCTTATTTCCACCGTTGTTATTGAGGTTGGCGTTGATGTGCCTAACGCAACAGTTATGGCAATTGAAAATGCTGAACGCTTCGGTCTTTCACAGCTTCATCAGTTAAGGGGACGTATAGGCAGAGGTACAGAGGAAAGCACCTGTATCTTGCTTTCGGATGCACAAAATGAAGACGCCACCGAGCGTTTTGATATTATGTGCAAAACCACCGACGGCTTTGAGATTGCTAAAAAAGACCTTGAAATGCGTGGACCCGGTGACTTCTTCGGCTCCCGTCAACACGGTCTTCCTGATATGCGAGTTGCAAACCTTATGACAGATACCCGCATTTTGTATGAAGCACAGAATTCTGCAAAAGAGATTATTAACTGCACTGTGGATATTTCTCCAGAAGAACGCCAAAGTCTTGAAAATGAGGTAGATAAGCTATTTTCAAGGGTAAGCTTTAATTGAGGTGAGAAAGCCTTGAAGGAAATGCAAAATACAAAATTCAAAATTGAAAATTTCGGAACGCTACGCGTTGATTATAAAGATGCCGGTTACCAGATGCCGGATGCCAGAGCTTCGCAGGAATTAAATTTATCGAAAGACTAAAGTTATGTGATAGCTTTACTGGGTGGTTCTCTAACTGTTCTTCTTCAGTTGGATAGAACAAATTTTTAAAGAATGAAGAATAAATAATAACTAAAAAAGAATAAATCTCAAATTTTGCGAAGCTTATCCCTTTTTCGAAAAAGGGGGGACCATTTCACAATGGTACTGTTGTTTTAGTTTAAATATATTACGGGTGATATATTAAATTTCACATTCAGGCTCGGGCGAAATGGTGGGATATTCTCGGCACCGAAGGTGCCGTTTTGCCGTAAGGCAAAAAGTTGTAACAAATTTATTGTTGTATATAACTATATAACAAAGGTAGTACCTTCGGTACGATTTAAGTGAGGGTTTCACCTTCGGTGAAATCGTTGCTACGCAACGAAGAATATCCCACCGTTCCGCTCAAACTATATTTTACAATTATTTTATATCCCGTGGTCAACTTACCATAACAACAACTTAATTCGAGAACGGTCCCCCCCTTTTTTGAAAAAGGGATAGGCTTCGCATAACTTAAAAAATTTTTCTCTCCAACTGAAGAATAGAGGTAAGAGAACTACCCAGTAAAGCTATCACATAACTTTAGTCTTTCGATAAATTTAATTCCTGCGAAGCACTGGCATCTGGTATCTGGCAACTGGCGACTGGCGGCTAATACTTTGCGCTTTGCATTTCGCATTCCGCACTTACAATGCCGACCGCAGGTCCCTCAATTCCTAATTCCTAATTCCTCATTCCTAACTAAAAAACTCCCTCATCCGAGGGAGTTTTCTCTTACTTAGAAAGCTGTTCTCTCTTTGCAAGAACCTGGTTGTGGATATCTTCTTTTGTTTTGCCCGTAAGCTTGTAGAAGAAGAATGGAACACCTGCAAGGAACATCATAATACCGTGCATAATTGTATAGAAGAAGAGGAGCGTAACCTTTGTGCCAAGGCTCTGTACCGGGTTTGGCATAAGGTCGGTTGGCTGAATGTAACCGATTATTGAGCCCTCACCATAGAGGATAAGTGGTGCAACTGTGCTTGCGATTGTACCACTGATGAGTGTTCCGATACCAATAACAAATGGGAAGGATGCGTCAAGACGTTTACCTGTTTTAAGCTCGATTGTTTCAAGCACATCTGCCTGGAACATACTTGGAAGAAGGTTGGATGCACCAAACTGCAAGCCGATAAGGAAGAGGAAAATAATGAATACAACCTGTAATGCTGCGTTGCCTGTTGTAAAGTAAGCGTAGCCCACGCCAAAAGCAATACAGTTTGCGCAAAGTGAGTAAATACCACTTGCAATGTAAAGCTGTCTTGCGTCGAACTTCTTTAAAAGAAAATTAATTACAAGCATACCTACTGCAGTACCGATACCAACAGGAAGAACGAAAAGAATCTTCTTTGAAATGTCACCAAGAACGGCTGCTGCCATAAATGCTTCCATAAAGGTTGCAATACCACGAAAGCTCTTTAAAAATTCAGAAATGATAATTGTCCATGCGTATTTGTTTTTAATAACATCAACAAAGCCGATAAGTGGATTTTTTCTTTCTGAGGTGTAAACTGTTCTTTCGCGAACAAGCTTCATACCAAGTAAAACGGTAATAACACCAACGACACTGCAAAGTGCTGCAGAAATTATGTACTGAAGACCTTCAACACTTCGTATGCTTGTGCCTGTAACTGCCTCAACAAGCTCAGGGTTATCCTTACTCCATATAAGACCAATAACAAGAAGAATAACAATTGGTGCAGAGTTACCAATGGCAGAGGAGATTGAACGGAAGGAAAGCACCTGGTCACGCTCTTTAAGGTTAGGCGTCATAACGTTTGCAATCATATTGATTGAGTTACCAAAGGTGCAGAAAACAGACCAGAGAACTGCAATTGTAATAATATATATGAAAAGAATTGTGCCTGAAAGTCCGGGTGGTGCCCAGAAGGAAAGCATCATAACAATTGCCATAGGTACAGCAACCAGCATTGCTACAGGACGGAATTTACCACCCTTACCCATTCTTCGTCCGTCAATGTACATAACAATAAAGAAGTTAAGTACAAATGGAATAATGCCTGTTAAAAGGTTGAAGAGTGAAGTCTGCTCTTCGGGAAGTCTTAAAACGTTAACAAGGTATGCACTTCGGTTACCACCAACCATACCTGTCATTGTGGTGTAGAAAAATACACCCATCAAATACAGAACAAATTCACTTTTACCAACGTGCTTCTTCTCTGTGTTTGATAAATTTTTTGTGTTTACAGTGCTCATCGGGTCACTTCCTTTGTTTATGAGTATTTAAAAGATGGTATCATAAAAACACACCAAAAGCAACATTAAACAGGACACAATAATAACCAAAATAAGCAGGTAATATTTGTAAATATCAATAAATAGTTGACTTTTTCGGAAAATTGTGGTATGTTTTTCGTAGTAATAACGCTATAGGAGGCGAAAAGTATGGAATCAATCTTAGGTATCCTTTACAATCTTTTTGAAGGTGCAGACCTTTTAGCAGTTCTTGACTCTCTTAAGGGCTCAACTGCAGAGTACAACATCAGCAGTGTTGTTGACACTGTAAGCAGCTTCTTCGGTGGTCTTTTTAACTAATTGGTTAAGAATTGACTCTCTCTTCGGAGGGAGTCTTATTTTTTTGACTTGTAAACCCTTAAATGAGCCATATTACTTGACTAATTATAAGTATATAGTGTAAAATATATAATTAGTAATTTATCGTTTAAATTTACTAAAACATCTTCTGGAGTGTTGAATTTTGGCTATTATAACTGTTGAAGGTCTTTCAAAGTCCTATGGTAGTAAGCCTGTTTTGAAGAATATGAATTTCACTCTTCCTCAGGGTGAAATAATTGGTCTTTTCGGACCTAACGGCTGTGGTAAAACTACCCTTATGAAAATTCTTACAGGTCTTATTCACGATTACGACGGCAAAGTGCTTATTAACGGCAACAAGCCCGGTGAAGAAACTAAAAAAATTACTGCCTACCTTCCTGAGCAGACCTTTGTTCACGATTGGATGAGAAACATTGACGCCATTGATTATTTCAATGACTTTTTTACCGATTTTGACAAAAACAAAGCACTTGATATGCTTGACAGATTCGGTCTTGACAGAAAGCAGAAGGCTAAGACAATGTCAAAGGGTATGCAGGAAAAATTACTTCTTTCCCTCACAATGTCACGTAATGCTGAACTTTACATTCTTGACGAGCCTATGGGTGGTGTGGACCCTGCCTCACGTAGTGCCATTTTAGGCTTTATTATGGAGAACTACGCACAGAAGTCAACAATGCTTATTTCAACACATCTCATAAACGACCTTGAAAATATTTTTACCCACGCCTTGTTTATAGGCAATGGTAAGGCTCTTTTGAATGACAACGTAAACGAAATTACAAAAAACGGCAAATCTATTGAAGACGTTTTTAAGGAGGTATTTGCAAATGTTTGGTAAGCTTCTTAAAAATGACCTTAAGGCACAATGGCAGTCAATGTCTGCAATTTTCCTCTGTTCTGTAATTATTGCTGTTGCAGGTGAGCTTTTTGCGATTTTTAACGATACTGCTATAGCAAAGGTATTTGGTGGCCTTGCAACTGTGCTTTCACTTTTGTTTGCCTGCATTTTCGTTATTGTTGCAGTTACAATTTTGTTCAACAAAACAATGTTCGGCAGAGCAGGCTACCTCACTCTTACACTTCCTGTAAAAACCGGTAAGCTTATCTGGTCCAAAACAGTTTCAGGTCTTATCTGGACATATTTAATTTACTTACTCTTTTTAGGGGCCTGCTTCTTGTGGATTTACCAGATTAAAGACTTTGTAGGTGAAGAAACAGTCAACAGTGCAGAAATGCTTTTCTCACTTTTAGGTATGCCTTCATTTAAAATGATTGCAATTGTTTGTATTTTCTTCATCTTCTCACTTGCAGTTTCTGCATTGATGATAATTCAGTGCCTTTATTTCGGCATAACTCTTTCAAACGTAAAACCCTTCTCAAAATTCGGGGTTATTGGTGCAATTTTAGGTTGCTTCCTTTGTTTTTACGTTGTACAGACACTTTCTGTAGGAGTTTCGGAGCTGTTACCTATTGGTATGGTTGTTTCTCCTAAAACAATAACCTTTACTACAGATACCGTAACGGCACTTGCCGAAGCAGGCAAAAATGCAATTAAAATGAACTTTACAGGTCCAATTTTCAGACTTATCGCAGGTGTAGCCCTTAGCTTCCCTGTTGTATTCCTTGCCAAAAACTACGTTAACGTTAAGTAAGGAAAGCAATGAATTGTATTTTACAGATGAAACCCTTCATCACCAAATGAAATACAAAATGAATTTAAAATTTATTCCGAAAGGACGATATATATGGATAATATGAACGGCCTTAAGCGTTCCATTTTCTGTGGCGACCTTCGTGCAGAAAACATCGGACAAGAGGTTACTGTTTGTGGTTGGGTTGCAAAGCAACGTGACCTTGGTGCTTTGATTTTCGTTGATTTACGTGACAAAACAGGTATTGTACAGCTAGCCTTTGACGAAAACACAGCAAAGGACATTTTCGACAAGGCTTTTGCCGTAAGAAGTGAATATGTTCTTATGGCTAAGGGTATTGTTCGCGAAAGATCTTCAAAAAACAGCGAAATCCCTACAGGTGACGTTGAAATTGACGTTAAGGATTTAAGAGTACTCTCAAAAAGTGAAACTCCACCATTTGACATTGTTGAAAATTGTCAGACAGCAGAGCTTACACGTCTTAAATACCGTTATCTTGACCTGAGAAGACCTGATTTACAGAAAAATATTCTTTTCCGTCATAAAGTAACTAAAATTACAAGAGATTATTTTGATGAAAACGGCTTCGTTGAAATTGAAACGCCAATGCTTATTAAGTCAACTCCTGAAGGCGCAAGAGATTTCCTTGTTCCAAGCCGTATCCACCAGGGTACCTTCTATGCCCTTCCACAGTCACCACAGCTTTATAAGCAGCTTTCTATGGTTGCAGGCTTTGACCGTTATATGCAGATTGCACGTTGCTTCCGTGACGAAGACTTAAGGGCAGACCGTCAGCCTGAATTTACACAGATTGACCTTGAAATGTCTTTCGTTACAATGGAAGATGTTCTTTCAATCGGTGAAGGCTACATTGCAAGAGTTTTTAAAGAGGCTTTAGGTGTAGAAATTCCACTTCCACTTCCAAGACTTACTTACAAGGAAGCTATGGAGCGTTACGGCTCAGACAAGCCCGACACACGCTTTGGTATGGAAATTTTCGACCTTACCGATATTGTTAAGGACTGTGGCTTCTCTGTTTTCTCAGGTGCAGTTGCAGGTGGTGGCTCCGTACGTGGTATTACTGCAAAAAATGCAGTTACAACCTATACCCGTAAAGAGGTAGATAAGCTTACCGAGTTTGCAAAGGGTATCGGTGCAAAAGGTCTTGCATGGATTCGTCTTACAGACGACGGCATTGCTTCAAGCTTTGCTAAGTTTATGACAGAGGAAGAAATGGCTGCTATACTCGAAAAAGCAGGTGCAGAAAAGGGCGACGTTGTATTTATTGTTGCAGATACAAAAAATAATTCTGTTCTTTCCGTCCTTGGTGCACTTCGTAACGAGGCTGCTAAAAAGCTGGACATTATCGGTGACGGCTTCAATCTTCTCTGGATTGTTGAATTCCCATTCTTTGATTGGGATGAGGATGCAGGTCAGTTTGTTGCAATGCACCATCCATTCACCTCACCTCTTCCTGAGTGCTTACCTTACCTTGAAACAGATAAGGCAGCAGTAAGAGCAGAGGCATACGACCTTGTTCTTAACGGTATTGAGCTCTCTTCAGGCTCTATTCGTATTACAAACCCTGAGCTTCAGGACAGAATGTTCAAGCTCCTTGGACTTTCAGATGAAGAAGCACAGCAGAAATTCGGCTACCTTCTTGATGCATTTAAGTTTGGTCCACCACCACACGGTGGTATGGGTATTGGTCTTGACAGACTTATTATGCAGCTTGTTAAGGCAGATTCCCTTCGTGATGTTATTGCATTCCCTAAGGTACAGAATGCAAGCGAGCCTATGACAGAATGTCCATCCATAGTTGACGACGTTCAGCTTGAAGAGCTTGGCATTTGCATCGACAAAGGCGAAAAGGAATAAAAACACCTTAAAATCCTTTGTTTTACACAGGTTTTAAGCCTTATTTTCTCAAAAACACTTGAAAATAAGGGTAATATAGTATAAAATTATTATGTTTAAATTTAATTTTTTCGGAGGACATACTTATGGTAACAGCAGGCGATTTTAAAAACGGCGTTACATTCGAAATGGATGGTAAGGTTTACTCCATCATCGAATTCCAGCACGTTAAACCAGGTAAGGGCGCAGCTTTTGTTCGTACAAAAATCCGTGACGTAATCAACGGTAGCGTTACAGAAAAAACTTTCAGCCCTACAGAGAAATTCCCAACTGCTTTCATTGAAAGAAAAGATATGGAATATTCTTACGAAGATGGTGGTCTTTACTACTTTATGGACCAGGAAACATACGATATGGTTCCTGTTGATGCAGCAAACCTTTCTGACAACTTCAAGTTTGTTAAGGAAAATATGGTTTGTAAAATCCTTTCCTACAAGGGTAACGTTTTCGGCGTTGAGCCACCAACATTCGTAAACCTTGCTATTGCAAAAACTGATCCGGGCTTTGCAGGTAACACAGCAACTAACGCTACAAAACCGGCAGTTCTTGAAACAGGTGCAGAAATCAAGGTTCCTCTCTTCATTGAAGAAGGCGAAGTTATCCAGATTGATACAAGAACAGGCGAATATCTCTCAAGAGCATAATTGCCTAATAACTTAACAGGAGGTCAGTAAAATGACACTTACAGAAAAAGTTGCATATCTTAAAGGTCTTGCAGCAGGTCTTGACCTTGACAAAGACACAAAAGAAGCTAAAATCTTTGAAGCAATGTTCGACGTACTTGAGGATTTAGCACTCACAGTTACAGATATTGACGAAGACCTCAGCGCTTGTGAAGATCTTGTTGACGCTATCGATGAAGATCTTGAAGAGCTTGAGCAGTTCATCTTCGACGATATGGACGACGATGATTGCTGTTGCTGCGACGACGAAGAGCTTTACGAGGTTGAATGTCCTCTTTGCGGCGAAGAAATTCTTCTTGACGACGAAATGCTCGACGAAGAAGTTATTGAGTGCCCAGGTTGTGGCGAAAAGCTCGAATTAGACATCGATTTCGACGAATGTGATTGCGAATGCGATGGCGACTGTGGTTGCTACGAAGAAGAATGAAATTTTTAAAAGGTGGTCTAATGACCACCTTTTTTTATTTGGAGCTACGGCGCTACTCAGTTATTGTATAGCGTCGCGTGAAATTCAGAATTTAAGAATTGCGTTGCAGACCCTTAATTTTGAATTTTCAATTTTGACTTTAAGCTTCTTCACTATTCACTCTTACCTTTTCACTTAAAAAGCCTCCCGTCCGGGAGGCTTTTTTTATGGCTTCATTTCAGAAATATTAAGAAAAACGGAGGTTACAACAAAGGTTACTATAAAAAGAAGGATAATCAAGAGTGCAATAAGAACTCTCCTGTTAATTTCTCTCTTTTTTTCTGTAATACTGTCCCCTATTATATAGCTTTTGGAGCCTATTCGTCCGGGGTAGTAGCGTGAAAAGCCGTAATAGCTTTTACGCTTTTTCACATATTCCTTATTTTTTTTCATTTTAACCTCCGTGGGTTATAAATACATTAATAATTATCTATAATTGAGACCCTGTCTTCACTTAAAACGATGTTTGTTTCACCGTAAAGCTCTTTTTGAAGCTTGTGGGCAGCCTTCTGGTAGTCAATAACCCAAATCCACATATTTGCATCGCCCGGTATTCTGTCTTCTTCATCAGGAACAGAAATCTGAGTTCTGTCAAATAATGCCCAGCCACCTGTAATTGCTTTAATACCAAGAGAAATAATCTCTGTTTCTGTGTAGCCTGTGTCTACGTATGGTAAAAGAATATCGATATATTTGTTTATTTCACTGATTGAAGAGCTTGTAACTCTTGAAACCATACTGTCGATTACCTGACGCTGACGCTCTGTACGGCTTACGTCACCATCTACGTCACAGCCTCTTACACGGCAGAATGCCAACGCCTGCTGTCCGTTAAGTGTAACATTTTCACCTGAAGGCATATCTGTTTCAAGTGTTCTTTCAATGTAATTTGCAACATAGCCCTCAACGTCAACTGTAATTCCACCCATAGCGTTGATAATATCCTCGAATGACTCGAAGTTAACCATAACATAGCTATCAATTTCAATTTTGTAGTTATTTTCTATTGTGTTAATAAGACAATCAGGACCACCCATTGAGTATGCAGCGTTAAGCTTTGTGCAATAAGAGTGATTATCACCCTCTACGTAAAGGTAGCTGTCTCTGAGGAATGACACCATTTTAAGCTGTTTTGTTTTTTTGTTTACAGACAAAAGCATCATAACGTCAGTATTGCCTTCATTTCTACCCCTACGGCTGTCGGCACCAATAAGAAGAACGTTTATAACGTTTTTACTTCTCATATGTTTGTCGTTGCCTGATGTTGACCAGTCTATAAGCGCCTGTTTAAAGCTTTCAGAGCCAATATTAATTACAATATCACCAATTTCCTCTTCCGGATTTTCATTTTCTTCTGTTCCCTGTTGTTGCTCAACAGTTTCAGAGTTATCACCAATAAGCATAACCTTTTGTATAACAAAAATACCAATAAAAGAAACAATTGCAATGAAAAATGCAAGAAGTGCTGCCACAATGCTCAAAGCAATTTTCTTTTTCTTAGGAAGTGCCTTAAATTTAGCGATAAGACCTTTTTTCTTTTGTTTTTCTTCAGGCTGTTGCTCGTCGTAAAGCATTGAAGAGTCGGAAACTATGTCGTAAGGCATTGTTTTAGAGTCAGAAACTATCTGGTACGGCATTGTGCTGCCACTTACAACCTCATCCTTCTCTATTTCAAGTGTTTGATTCATCTGAAGAATTTTATGAGGCTCACTTACACTTTCAATGTTTTCCATTTTTTTAGTAAATGAAATATTGAAGGGTTCTTCTTCCTCAGGCTGTATTTCAACCTTAAAATTGTCAAAAAAGTCAGCATCTACAACGTCTGCAAGATTTTCTGTGTCTATCTGCAGTTCTTCCTCGTCTGTAGGAGCTTGAGTATTTGGCTCTTCAACAGGTTCTCTGTTTGCATATTCCTGTAAAAGATCTAAATAATCCTGAAGACCATCGTTTCGATTGTTATCGTTCGACATAAATTATTCCTCCGTTGATTCGTCACCGGTATCTTCTGTTGGTGTATCAGGTTTATCTTCCGATGTGTCCCCTGCACCATCTTCTGCAGAGCCATCGTCCTCTACCTCACCATTTATTTCTTCCTCGTCATGTTCAGTAGTAGAAAGGGTTACAACCTTGTCGCCCTCACCTAACCTCATAACCTTAACGCCCTTTGAAGGACGTGCACAGATTCTTACTGCACTTGCAGGAATTCTGATAATAATACCATCCTGGGAAATAAGAATAATATCGTCTTCCTCGTTGATTTCACTTATTGCAGCAACCTCGCCGTATTTGTCGATATGGTAGTTTTTAAGTCCCTTACCACCTCTTGACTGAGTACGGTAATTGTTATTTTCACTGATTCGACCATAACCTGTTTCGCTGACCGTAAGAAGCTTACCGTCTTCGGTCATAATAGTCATACCAATAACCTCGTCACCACTATTAAGCGTAATTGCCTTAACACCACTTGCAGTTCTACCTAAAGGTCTTGCATCTGCTTCATTGAAACGTATACACATACCCTTTCTTGTAGCAACAAGTAAATTATCGTTACCTGTTGTAAGCTTAACCCAGGCAAGCTCGTCATCTTCACGAAGGTTAACGGCAATAATACCTGATTTTCTTATATTCTGGAACAAATCAAGTGATGAACGTTTAATAAGACCCTTACGTGTTGCCATGCAAAGGTACAAGCCTTCTGCATCCTTTGGCACCTGAATCATTGCAGAAACCTTTTCTTCCGGCTCAAGTGGAAGAATGTTTACAATATTTGTACCCTTACTTGTTCTGCTGCCTTCAGGAATTTCATATCCCTTAAGACGATATGCTCTACCACGTGTTGTAAAGAACATAATAACGTCGTGTGAGGATGCGACGAACATTGTTTCTGCATAGTCGTCCTCTATACGTGACATACCCTTAACGCCTCTGCCACCACGATTCTGAATAGAGAAAATTTCAACAGGCTGACGTTTGATATAACCACGATGTGTGTAAGTATAAACGCACTTTTCTTCAGGGATAAGGTCTTCAATGTCAACCTCACCACTTACGTTTTCAATAGCAGTACGACGCTGGTCAGAGAATTTGTCGCTGATTGCTTTTAACTCATCCTTAACAATCTGCAATACTCTGTCGTGAGAAGCAAGAATACCTTCGTAATCTTTGATTTTTTCTTTTAATTCATTGAGCTCGTTAGTAATCTTAAGAATTTCAAGACCTGCCAACTGACCTAAACGGAATGCAACGATAGCAGCTGCCTGTGCATCATCAAAGTCGAATTTTTCCATAATAGCAGTCTTAGCCTCTGCCTGACCACCTTTACAAGCACGAATTGTTGCAATGATGTCGTCAACAATATCAATTGCTTTTGCAAGACCATCAAGAATATGAGCTCTGTCCTGTGCTTTTTTAAGGTCAAACTGTGTTCTTCTTACAATAACGTTGCTCTGGTGGTCAATGTAATGCTGAAGAATCTCTTTAAGTGTAAGAATCTTTGGCTCACCATTAACAAGGGCAAGAAGAATTGTACCACAGGTTGACTGTAGCTGTGTATATGAATAAAGCTTATTCAAAACAACCTGAGCATTGGCATCACGCTTGATGTCAATTTCAATGTGCATACCTGTTTTATCAGATGAATAGTCGTTAATATCGTCAATACCTTCAACTCTCTTATCCTTAACAAGCTCTGCAATAGACTCAATAAGACGAGCCTTGTTAACCATATATGGAATTTCTGTTACAACAATTTTGAATCTGCCATTTTTACCTTCAACAATTTCGCACTTTGCACGGACAATAATCTTTGCCCTACCTGTTGCATATGCAGCACGAATGGCAGAACGTCCCATGATAATACCACCTGTTGGAAAGTCGGGACCTTTAATATGCTCCATAAGGTCCTCAAGCTCTGCATCAGGGTTATCAATAAGGCATTCAATAGCACCACAAACCTCACCAAGGTTGTGAGGTGGAATGTTTGTTGCCATACCAACAGCAATACCCTGTGAACCGTTTACAAGAAGGTTTGGAAAACGTGAAGGTAAAACTGTAGGTTCTTTAAGTCTGTCGTCGTAGTTTGGAACAAAGTCAACAGTATTTTTTTCAATATCTGTAAGCATTTCTAAAGACATTTTGCTCATTCTTGACTCTGTATAACGGTAAGCAGCAGGTGGGTCACCGTCAATAGAACCGAAGTTACCGTGACCATCAACAAGCATATATCTCATTGAGAAATCCTGTGCAAGACGTACCATCGCATCGTAAACAGATGCGTCACCATGTGGATGGTACCTACCAAGAACTGAACCAACTGTGTCAGCGCACTTACGGTGAGCCTTGTCAGGTGTAAGATTATTCTCATACATTGTGTAAAGAATTCTTCTGTGAACAGGCTTAAGTCCGTCCCTTACGTCAGGAAGTGCACGGGCTGTAATAACTGACATTGAATAATCCAGGAAGGCTGTTCTGACTTCGTTATTGATTTCAACGTTTATAATTTTTTGATTTACATAAGGATCAGGAAGATTATTTATTCCCTGTGTGACTCCTTCATTCTTTTCATTAAATTCGTCCATTTTCTAAGCCTCCCTTTCTTAAATATCAAGATTCTTAACAAATTTAGCGTTTTTCTCAATAAATTCTCTTCTAGGCTCAACATTGTCACCCATAAGAATTGAGAAGGTTTCGTCTGCTTTTTCAGCATCCTCAACAGTAACGCGAAGCATAAGTCTTGTTTCAGGGTTCATTGTTGTTTCCCAAAGCTGTTCAGGGTCCATTTCACCAAGACCTTTATAACGCTGAATTGAGAAGCCTGAACCACCTAATTCTTCCATTATTTCATCTCTTTCCTCGTCGGAATATGCATAATGGTGCTTTTGTCCTTTACTCAACCTGTAAAGTGGTGGCTGAGCAAGGTATATATGACCTTCCTTTATAAGCTCAGGCATATACCTGAAGAAGAAGGTAAGAAGAAGTGTTCTGATGTGGGCACCGTCAACGTCGGCATCGGCCATAATAATAATTTTGTCGTAACGGAGCTTACTGATGTCAAAATCTTCACCTAAGCCTGTACCTAAGGCAAGAACAACAGGTGTAAGCTTATCGTTACCAATAACCTTGTCTACCCTTGCCTTTTCAACGTTAAGCATTTTTCCCCAAAGTGGGAGAATTGCCTGAATCATTCTGTCACGACCTGCCTTTGCAGAGCCACCCGCAGAATCACCCTCGACGATGTAAATTTCTGTTTTACTTGCGTCTTTTTCAATACAGTCTGCAAGCTTACCCGGTAAGGAGTTGCTCTTAAGAACAGATTTTCTTGCACTGTCTCTTGCCTTACGGGCTGCTTCCCTTGCACGGGATGCATCAAGTGCTTTGCTGAAAATTACTTTAGCCTCTGCAGGATTTTCTTCAAAATATGTAGAAAGCTTTTCATAAACACATTTTGAAACAATTGGTGTAATGTCGGTATTACCTAACTTACCCTTTGTCTGTCCTTCAAACTGAGCCTCTGTTAACTTAACACTGATAACTGCTGTAAGACCTTCACGAACGTCGTCACCTGAAAGGTTTTTGTCGTTATCTTTAAGAAGCTTATATTTTCTGCCATATTCGTTAAATACTCTTGTAAGTGCAGTTTTAAAACCGTTTTCGTGGGTACCACCATCAATTGTACGAACGTTGTTTGCAAAGCTTAAAAGAAGCTCGTTATAGCTGTCGTTGTACATAAGAGCAATGTTTGCCTCTCTGTCACCACTTACTGCAGAAAAATGTATTGGGTTTTCGTGAAGGGCTTTAAGTCCTCTTTTGTTTGTTTCAAACTCAACGAAGGAAGAAATACCACCCTCATAGCAGTGGATTTGTTCTATTATATTTTCAGGATCTCTTTTGTCTGTAAGAGAAATTGAAAGACCTGCATTAAGAAATGCCTGCTCACGAAGTCTTGTTTCAAGAGTTTCAAAGGTATAAACAGTTGTTTCTGTAAAGATTTCGGGGTCAGCCTTAAATCTTATAAGAGTACCTGTCTGGTCAGTATCACCAATAACCTTAAGGTCACAGGTTGGTATACCTCTTTCAAACCTCTGGTAATGAACGTGGCCGTCCTGAGAAACCTCAACCTCAAACCACTCTGAAAGGGCGTTAACAACAGATGAACCAACACCATGAAGACCACCTGAAACCTTGTAACCACTACCACCGAATTTACCACCTGCGTGAAGAACTGTAAGTACAACAGTAACTGCAGGAAGACCTTGCTGTTCGTTTATACCAACAGGAATACCACGACCGTTGTCACGTACTGTAATAACGTCACCGGGAAGAATTTCCACCTGAATATCTGTACAGAAACCTGCTAAAGCCTCGTCTATGGAGTTGTCAACAATCTCATAAACAAGGTGGTGAAGTCCTTTTGGTCCTGTTGAACCGATGTACATACCGGGTCTTTTACGTACAGCCTCAAGTCCTTCAAGAACCTGGATTGCACTGGCATCGTACTTTTCTGTAACAACAGTATCAATTTCGCCGCTTTCATCAAGAATTACTTCATTTTCTCGTGCCTCTTCCAAAAGCTCTTCCTGAGTTTTAATAATTTCGTCCAAAATACTGACCTCCGTATAAATTTTAAAACATTTATTTTAATAAACTACTAACTAAAAATTAAAAATTTGCCTTTTTTGCTGCTTCTATTCTTTTTAAAATGGTACCTACAGAAACAGGTGAAATGTAAATTACATTCCCCTCAGGCTCCTTGCAAACAATAAACGATTTTGGAAGCTCATATGGTGCAACGTTTTTTACTTGCTTTTTCTTTTCTGCAGAATTAAGAAAATCTACCGTTTTTTTCATAACCGTAGTATTTTCCATATCAAAAATACCTATTATTTCTTTATCGATAATAACTGTATCGTGTCCAATATGAATAAACATCAGACTAATTCCCCACCTTTCACAAGGAAGGATTTACCACCACAAAGCCTTAAAACCTGCGATGGGTCACAGCAGGTTAAGAAAACCTGTCTGTCTTTTATATGGTTAAGCACGTAGTCCTGACGTTTTTCGTCAAGCTCACTCATAACGTCGTCTAAAAGTGCAACAGGGGTTTCACCTGTTATTTTTTTTATTATTTCCGACTCCCCTAATTTGAGAGCCAAGGCACAAGACCTTTGTTGCCCTTGTGACCCAAAGGACCTGGCGCTGTTATTGTTTATTAGAATTTCAATATCATCCCTGTGTGGACCCACAGAGGTTGATTTAAAAATAACGTCATCTTTGCGTGATTTTAATAAATTCTCTTTTTGAAATGCATATATATCGTTTACTGAAACATTTTTATCTAAAATATCACTAAGAGAATATTTAACGCTGATTTCTTCTTTGTTTTCGGAGATTCCCGAATAAATTTGTTTACTGTACTGTGAAAGAATATTTATGTATTTAAGTCTTTCACTTATGACCATAGCGGAATATTTTGCAAGCTGGTCATCCCAGGTATCTAAAATGTCGTAAAGCTCTGAATTAAGATGTAAATCTTTAAGCAAAGAATTTCTTTGAAGAAGCGCCCTTCTGTACCCTGAAAGCGCCTTTGCATAGGAGGGCTTAAGCTGACAAAGTGCAGTGTCTAAAAACTTTCTTCTTTCTGTCGGACCGTCTTTAATTAAAGATAGATGGTCGGGAGAAAATATAACGGCGTAAAAATTACCTATTAACTCCCCTGTTGATTTAAGAGCAATGTCATTTAATGATATGCTTTTCTTTTTGTCGCTTATTAAGATTTCACTCTTTTTTTCCCTTAAAGAGTCTGAAAAATGAAGATTAAGCCTTGAAAAATCCTCACCAAATTTAATAAGCTCGGAATCCTTTGAACCACGGAAGCTTTTACACCCCGTAAAAAGCCATATTCCTTCAACTATATTAGTTTTCCCTTGAGCGTTTTCACCGTAAATTACGTTTACGCCACAATCTGCATCCAATTTAACGGAAGATATATTTCTAAAATTATTCAATTGAATTGAATTAACTCTCATAATATCCTCCGTTTATGGATTTTAAGAAAAATTTACTTTATGTCATAAATTATATGTTCGTATTCAACGAAATCCCCTGAACGAAGCTTTTTACCTCGCATAGTGCAGACCTCATTATTTACTTTTACTTCACCATTCTGGATAACGATTTTTGCGTGGCCACCTGTGTTAACAACGGACACGTTCTTTAAAAGGTCATCAAGCCTTATATATTCACTGTTTAAAATGAATTTCTGATGCTCTTTTGGTATTACTTTTAATTTAATTTTCATATTTTTTGAACATTCTTTCAAAGTTTTGTAGATTGTTTTAAATTTTTATTAAAGAAAAGAGGAAAGAGAGATACTTACTAAGCCTTTCGCGAGGTTTCTCTTCCTATTTCAATAAGTTAAAGCAGGGAGGTATAGCTTTCCCACAACAATCAGTTTATTGCAACTTTTTGCCTTACGGGAAACATCACTTAGGTACAATTTTAGTAAGGGTTTCACCTTTCGGTGAAATCGTTGCTTCGCAACGAAGAATATCCTACCATTTCGTCCGAGCCTGAATGTGAAAATTAATATATCACCCGTAATACATCTATCATAAAAATCTTGCTTGATAGTTTATTGTTTAGGTAAGTAATGTTGAGTCCTCTTGTGGTACCCAAAATTGTTTGCTCGTTGTTCACTTCGCACAATTTTGACCACTACGCCAACTCACACTCCCTGCATCCGCCACAGGCGGCGGTCGTGTTCCTTGCCCCCCTTTTTCGAAAAAGGGGTAGGCTATCGCATAACTTTAGTTTTTCGATAAATTTAATTCTTGCGAAGCTCTGGCATCTGGTAACTGGCATCTTTACAATCGCAACGCAGTTTTAAAATTTTGAATTTTCTGCGAAGCCCTGACGACTGGCGACTTAGCCAATATTTTCGTTCTTCAATCTCATAGGAATAATAAGGAAAATGAAGTTATCACCTTCAACAGGCTTAACAATTATTGGTGAAACGGGGCTTGAAAGCTCAATTAAGACCTCGTCAACATCAACAGTTTTCAAACAGTCTGTAAGATATGTGTTATTGAAGCCGATTTCTACCTTTTTGCCTTCAATTGCTGCAGGAATTTTGTCGTTTGCAGCACCTAAAGCAGTAGCACTTGAAATTCTTATAGTATTATCGTCAAAAACGCAACGAACAGGGCTTTTTATTTTACTTGTAATAAGAAGTGAAGTTCTTTCAACGCTTTCAAGAATGAGTTTAAGATTAACTCTCGTCTTAGTCGAGCTTTCTGCAGGGATTGCATTTTTATAGTTAAAGAATTCACCCTCTAAAAGACGGGAAATGATTCTGTAATTACCAATCTCGAAAAGAATAAATTTCTTTCCGATTGAGAAGGTAACGTTTTCTTCGTCATCATCTGCAAGCTTAACAACCTCTGAAAGAGTTTTTGCAGGTACAACAAAGGTCATATCTTCACCTGCATAGTCAATTGTTTCGTTTCTGATTGCTAAACGGAACCCGTCGCAGGAAATAAGTCTTAAGTTATTATTCTCTACTTCAAATTTAATACCCTTGTGAACAGGCTTGATATCCTGTACGGCAACGGCAAAAATTGTCTGCTTTACCATATCACGAAGAATTCCTTGTTTAATTGAGAAAGGAATACCACCTGAAACAGTTGGCAGCTCAGGATAATCGTTTGCAGGAATGCCTACAAGAGAAAATTCAGATTCTCCTGATTTGATTTTGCAAAGGTTGTGGCTGTCTACGTTAAGTGTAACAGCAGCTGCAGGAAGTCTTCTTAAAATATCGCAAAGAAGACGTGCATTTAAAACAATGCTACCCTCCTGCTCTATTGAGCAGTCAATAGAAGTAGTAATACCAACTTCAAGATCATAACCTGTAAGCGTAAGTCTTGAATTTTTTGCTTGCATAAAAATACCTTCAGTTGAAGGGATTGTGCTTTTCTGAGGAACACCTCTTTGAACTATATTACAAGCTTCTGCAAATACGGATGTGTTACATGTAAATTTCATAGTTAAACCTCCAGATTTGGAATAAAAATAATTTTTACGGGAAAAATAATAAATTAAACAGTAGCAGTAGTAGTAACTGTCAGTTTGTAGAAAGTGGAAAACAACGGCGTATTTTCAAGGCTTATCCGTTTTTTCCGTTCTGTAGGAAAAATGTTAATTAATGTTAGTAAACAAGCCATCAAAAAAGGCACTGTTTACATTGTTCATAACTTTCTGAACATTGATGTTTAAAAAGTTCAAAAATAAAATTTTCGCAAGCCTTTTTTAAAAGGCTTTGGGGTCAAGGGGCAAAGCCCTTGTCGCATTCCGCAGAATGCGAAACATCTTTTATATAAAGCGCAGGAAGGTAGATAAAACAGTCCGGTGTGACTGTTTTATCGTAGGAAACCCTCGCCGGGGGTTTCCTGTAAAGCTAAAAGTATTAATATATTTTACTCATTTCTTTCGTCCTTGATACTTTTAAGAATATCGTAAACGGAATTTTTAAGTTGAGGGTTGTCCTCCATTTTACTTTCGGCAGCCTCAATGGAATAAATAACCGTAGAGTGCTTTTTACCACCAAACTCGGCACCTATTTCCTCAAAGGTAAGGTTTGTAACCTCACGCATAATGTACATTGCAAATTGTCTTGCATTTGAAATTTCTGCTTTTTTCTTTTCAGACCTGATGTCCTCTGAAGAAACACCGAAAGCTTGTGCAACCTTCTGAATAATATTGTTAATTGTAACCTCGGTAGGTTGTGCATAGTAAATAATGTCTTTAATTATATCGTTTGCAACACCTATTGTCGGTGTTGAGCCATCTATTGAATAAACTGCGTAAAGCTTATTAACAACGCCTTCAATCTGTCGTACGTTATTTTTAAGTCTTTCTGCAATGAATTCAACTACGTCGTCAGGAATATTCATTTCAAAAGCCTGTGCTTTACGACGAATAATTGCAATTCGTGTTTCAAGCATTGGTGGCTGAATATCTGCAAGAAGTCCCTGAACAAATCTTGAACGAAGTCTTTCCTCAAGGGTAGGAATGTCCTTCGGTGGACGGTCAGATGTAAGAACAATCTGTTTGCCCTGATTTATGAGTGCTTCAAAGGTGTAAAAGAATTCTTCCTGTGCAACACTTGTTTTACCAATGAACTGAATATCGTCCATAAGTAAAATGTCAGCATTTCTGTATTTGTTGTGAAAGTCTGACATACTTTTTTCACCCATATGGGTAATCATTTCGTTAAGGAAATTTTCACCACTTGTGAAAAGAATGTTCATATTTGGTCTTGTCCTTTTAAGCTCTGCCCTGATGGCTTTAAGAAGATGGGTTTTACCAAGACCGGATTCACCATAAATAAACAACGGGTTATGTACACTACCCGGGTTGTTAGTTACTGCAACGGCTGCAACGTAAGCAAACTGGTTTGTTGAACCAACAATAAAGTTACTGAAGGTAGGCTCGAAGCTTGATGGTTCAATATCTTTACCTGCCGGAACGTTTATTGGAGTGTTGCTTGCTTCTTTTGCAATTTTTTCCTGCATTTGCTGCTCATGCTCGTCCACAACGATTTCAACCTCTATTGAAAAGCCCATTACTTCGGAAGCAGCAGCTTTAATTTCGTCCTTAAAGCGTCTGTCAATAATGTCCTTTTTAAAGCCTGAAGAGGTTTCAAGAACAAGACACTCTGCATCGAATGAAATTGGAACGAGAGTCTTTATCCAGGTAGACATTATTGCAGTTGAAACTGAACCTGTCAGCTCTTGCATAACTGCTGACCAGAGTTCATAAATATTATCCATTTTTTCTCACCCCACGTGAATTGTTTAAGCTCATATTTTTTGTATTTATAGGTATTTATAATAAACAATATATATGCCATTAAATTATATCATACAAATAGTACTATTTCAACCCAAAACAATAAATAACTGACAAAAAATGTTCAAAAATTCAAACAAAATTCAATATTTGCGTATTGCATTTTTACAAGGGATACTGTAATATTTAAAGTAAGTTAAAAATGTAAAAATTTTCATATAAAGATATAAGAAAAGAGTGTAAAATGGACTATAAAAAATATTTCTGCCCTGTATGTAACGAAAACTTTACAGAGGACGATGATGTAGTTGTTTGCCCTGATTGTGGCACACCTCATCACCGTGAGTGCTGGCATAAAAAAGGCAAATGCTTTAACAGTGAAAATCACGGCTCAGAAGGAAATCTCAGAGAAAATTTCAAGCGCACAGATGAGGCTGAAATTGAAGAAACACAGAAGCCTGAAAAACCTTTTTCTATTGAAATAAAATCGGAACAGGTCAATGCTGAAAACCCTTTCGGCTTCAACGAAAACGGAGAGCTTAAAATTGATCCTGCACAGTCGTTTTTAATTGACGGAAAGTTTTCCGTTTACTATGATATTGCCGTAAGAAAAAATCAGAATTACTACATTCCGTGCTTTATGGCTATGAGTCAGAATAAGAAAATAATTTCCTGGAATTTCTGGGCCTTCCTTGTTCCTCTTGCATGGAGCGTTTACAGAAAAATGTATAAATTTGCAGCAATTATTCTTGCAATTTATATGCTCATTATTGGCGTGACAGGGTACTTCTATTTTTCAAACGATGACTTTGTAAAAGCAACTACAGCTTGCTATGAAGAAGACCCGAATTACCTTGAAAATATTGCTCTTTATACGTCAGGTGCAGACGTTACACTTACCGTAAAGCAGCAGGAGCTTATTAAAGCAATGGAAGGTGTCATACCACCTTCATACGTAAGTGTTTCGTTTACTGTGCTTCTTATGGCTTGCCGTATTTTTATGGGTATCAAGGCTAACAGGGAATATATGAAATCCATAAAAAAAACCATAGAAAAAGGGGAGAGCAAGGGCCTTACGGACGATAAGCTGAAAATGTACATTTTCAGAAAAAAGGGTATTGTTCCTCTGTTTATTCCCGTAATTATCGGCATCTTTGAGTGGCTGACAATTTATTAAATTTTATTTGTAGGAAAAAGATATGCATACACCTTTAGCAGACAGAATCCGTCCTAAATCACTTGACGATATTGTAGGACAAAAGCATTTAATAGGTGAAGGAAAACCCCTGAGAAATATTATTGAATCAGGGGAGCTTCCTAATATGATTTTTTACGGACCGTCAGGTACAGGCAAAACAACTCTTGCCCGTATGATTGCCCAAAAAACAGAAAGAACTCTCAGAAAGCTTAACTGTACAACGGCAAGCACGCAGGATATAAGAGATATTGTTGACGACCTTAACGCATTTACTGCGCCTAACGGAATTCTGCTTTACCTTGACGAAATTCAGTATTTTAACAAGCGCCAACAACAGACGCTTTTAGAGTACATAGAAAACGGATCCATTACTCTTATTGCCTCTACTACGGAAAACCCGTATTTTTACGTTTACAGCGCTATTTTAAGCCGTTCCAGTGTGTTTGAATTCAAGCACGTTTCACCTGAGGACGTTGAGGGTGCAGTTAAAAGGGGATTCCGTCTTTTAGCAGAAGAGAAAAAGGAAGAATTTGACATTGAAGACGGGGTATGTGGCCATATTGCAACAGCTTGTGGTGGCGACGTAAGAAAATCACTTAATGCAGTGGAGCTTTGTGTTCTTGCTGCTAAAAAGCCACTTGAAAATGAAAAGAGAGTTATTTCCCTTGAAAGCGCAAAAAGTCTTACACAGAAAAGCGCTATGAGGTACGATAGGGAAGGTGACGAGCATTACGATATTCTTTCTGCTTTCCAGAAGTCTATGCGAGGCTCTGACCCTGACGCAGCAGTGCATTACTTAGGCAGACTTTTAGAGGCAGGGGATATGACCTCTGCAATACGCAGACTTTTAGTTTGTGCAGCAGAGGATGTGGGACTTGCATACCCCATGATTTTGCCTATTGTAAAGGCAGCGACGGACATTGCGTTACAGGTAGGCATGCCAGAAGCACGAATTCCCCTTGCAGACGCTGTTATTTTAGTATGCAACTCACCTAAATCTACAACAGGGCACGATGCTATAAATATGGCAATGCAGGACCTTCAAAGTGGTAAAAGTGGTCCAATTCCACGTCAGCTTCAGAATAAGCATTTTGATGGTGACGATGCAGCTGTTAAGGGACAATTCTATAAGTACCCTCACAGCTTCGAAAATCATTGGGTAGACCAACAATATTTACCCGATGTACTTAAAAACACTCAGTATTATTTCTATGGTGACAACAAGCAAGAGCAAGCCGCCAAGGAATATTGGGATAAAATTAAAAAAAGGTGATTCAAAATGAAAAAGTTTCCAATTGGTGTAATTGTTGACAGCTTCAGAACAGACATTCCTACAGCAGTTAAAAAGGCTGCTGCTTGTGGTGCACAGGGTATTCAGGTTTACGCTACAAGAGGTGCTATGAGCCCTGACGAGCTTGTAGGTGCAAAAAGAAAGGAATTTCTTGATATTGTTAAATCTAATGGCCTTGTAATATCTGCCCTTTGTGGAGATTTAGGTGGCGGTGGATTTATCCACAAGGATTTAAACAGAGATAGAGTAGACTACTCAAAGAGAATTCTCGACCTTGCCAAAGAGCTTGAGACAGACATCGTTACAACTCACATTGGTGTTGTACCATCCGATCCAAACCACGACAGGTTTAAAATTATGCAAGAGGCTTGCCGTGAGCTTGCAGAGTATGCAGATTCTATTGATGCTCACTTTGCAGTTGAAACAGGTCCTGAAACAAGCGCAGACCTTAAGGTTTTTCTTGACAGCCTTGAGTCAACAGGTGTAGGCGTTAACCTTGACCCTGCAAACCTTGTTATGGTTACAGGTGACGATCCTGTTAAAGCTGTTCATAACCTTAAAAAATACATAGTACACACTCACGCTAAGGACGGTAAGCAGATTTTCTACCGTGACCCTGAAATTGTTTACGGAATTAAGAAGGACGTTATTGTTACAGACGATTCCTTTATTGAGGTTCCGTTAGGAGAGGGTAGCGTTGTTTGGCCGGATTACCTTAAAGCACTTGAGGACATCGGTTGCAACGGCTTCCTTACAATTGAAAGAGAAGTTGGCGACGATCCTGAAAGAGATATTCGCGCAGCAGTAGAATTCCTTAAGAATCAGATGAAATAAAAAAGAAAGAAGGCGAAAGCCTTCTTTTTTTGCAAAGTGAGAAAGTTAAAATTAAAAATTCAAAATTTCGTAACTGCGTTGCGATTATAAAGATGCCAGATGCCAGATACCAGATACCAGATGCCAGATGCCAGTCGCCAGATGCCAGAGCTTCGCAGAAAATAAATTTATCGAAAAACTAAAGTTATGCGAAGCCTATCCCTTTTTCGAAAAAGGGGGGACCGTTCCTAAATGGAGTTGTTGTTATGATAGATTTACTTCGGGATATAAGTAAATCATAAAAACATAGTTCGGACGGAACGGTGGGATATTCTTCGTTGCGAAGCAACGATTTCACCGAAGGTGAAACCCTCACTTAAATCGAACCGAAGGTATATCGATATTTGTCGATATGTTTCGCAATGCAAAACGAGAACTTTGCAAAGAAAAACAAGGAGTTTTTGGGAAGTTAACGCGTTAATTCAAAGAAGCTGTTGTAATGCGACAGCTTATACCTCTATAGTGTAGAGATGGGGACCATTCTTCAATAAAATAAAAGTTAGAGGATAGTATATTCCGTGGAATGTACTATCTTCTATTTTTAACTTTTATCGGAATGGTACCGGGTAGTTCTCTAACTGTTATTCTTCAGGTGGAAAGAACAAATTTTTAAAGAATGAAGAATAAATAATAACTAAAAAAGAATAAATCTCAAATTTTGCGAAGCCTATCCCTTTTTCGAAAAAGGGGGGACCGTTCTCGAATTAAGTTGCTGTTATGGTAAGTTGACCACGGGATATAAAATAATTGTAAAACATAGTTTGAGCGGAACGGTGGGATATTCTTCGTTGAGTAGCAACGATTTCACCGAAGGTGAAACCCTCACTTAAATTGTACCGAAGGTGCGACCTATGTAATAAAATTGGTAACTAACATTGAGTTTATTGTAACTTTTTGCCTTACGGCAAAACGGCACCTTCGGTACCGAGAATATCCCACCATTTCGCCCAAGCCTGAATGTGAAATTTAATATATCACCCGTAATATACTTAAACTAAAACAACAGTACCATTGTGAAATGGTCCCCCCTTTTTCGAAAAAGGGATAGGCTTCGCATAACTTCAGTTAATCAGTAAACTAAGTGTATGCGAATCTTATAATGTTCGGAAGTGTAGCTTTCCCGAAACTCCTAATTCCTTGTTTTGTAAAGTTCTCGTTTTGCAATGCAAAACATATCGAATTTGAGTGTAACGAAAATA
>JAZUPI010000035.1:0-24880 GCA_045605085.1 Acutalibacteraceae bacterium | reverse complement strand
TATAGTGCTTCTAATCCTGGTATTTATATTTGGTCTTATAATGATTGGGCCACTTCTCAGCTTTTTATTGAAGGTAGTATGTCTTTGGTTAATAACTCAGCTGAGGATGAAGAAGGTTTCTTTTCACGTCTTTTTGAATGGTTTCAAGAGAAGTTTGACGCCATAGGAACTTCTTTTTCAAATTTAGGTAGTAAAATTACTACTGGCCTTAGTGGTCTTGGCGACCGTATTAGTAATTTTTTTGTTAACCTTGGCGAAAGCATAAGCAGTGGTTTAACTAACGTTAAAGAAGGTCTCCAAAGCAAGCTCGATGATGTAAAAAACAAAATAGGGCAGATTCAAACCTGGTTAACTGATCTTAAAAATGATCTTCTTAACGGTTTAAAAGATTTATTCGTTCCTGACCAGGAATTCTTAAATAATTTTAAAATTAACGTTTCTAAAATTTTTTCGGACAGTCTTGGTTTTGCTTATGATATAAGCACCTTTGTTGGAGACGTATTTGACAAGCTTATTTCTATTCTTGGCACTAATGCCTCTGGTACTTTTTCATTTACATTTCCCGGTTTAGACTTTGATTTTCTCGGCTATCATATTGAGTTGTGGGATGATATCACACTTAGTTTTGCATTTTTAAATACAATACCTGGATTCTCTCTTATGTATAGCTTATATAAGGTTTCTCTTCATGGTATGTGTATTTTTCTTCTTTCTGGTTATGGTTTAAAAATTTATGATGGTGTGGTGGATTCAAAATGATCATTGAAGCTTTATTAAATCTTCTTTTGTCTTTTCTTAAGCTTGTTTTTTCCGGTATTAATTTTCCCGAAAGTCCACCTGAGATGGTTTCAAATTTAACATTTTTTCTTGATTCACTTGATTACGCTCAGACTTTTATTCCTTTGTTTTTACCTATTAATTTAACTCCATATGTTAGTTTAGCTGCAGGTCTTTTTGCTGTTAATCATTTATATAAACCTATTAAGTGGATTATCAATAAAATAATTGAGGTGATTCCATAATGGCAGTTCAAAATATAGATAGACGCTACCGTGCGTGGACTTTTCTTATTTATCCCGGAGATCTTCCCGGTACTCTTGATTGGTATGCTATTTTGGACGACCTTCACATACCAATTGCTATATCACCCTTGCATGATATGATTCTCGAAGGTAAGCCGGGTCAGAAAGATCATTACCATGTTATTTTCTCCTTTGACGGTAAAAAGAGCTACGAACAGGTTAAGGAGCTTATAGAAGATAATTTATCTGTAAACGGTAAAAATTGTGGTTTTACTCGTCCTGAACCGGTACAATGCCTTGCATCATATTACCGATATCTTTGCCATCTTGACTCTGAGGATAAAGTAAAATATGACCCTCAAGCCATTATGCTGCTTGGTGGTTTCAATCCACACAAGTACATTGATGAGCAGGCTTTTCTATTTCTTGAGCAAATGGCGAAATGTATTGATGAGCAAGGGTTTACTGAGTTTGATAAATTCGATGAATATTGCCGTCTTAATTATCCTGATACCTGGTTTAGGCTTTTGCCTCGATATCATGGTTATATTTCCACAAAAATCCGTTCTAAACGTCATTGGAAAGAGGGGAGATAATGACTGAATTTGATATAGCTCAGATACATAGACTTCTGCAGCGTTGTGATTCAGAGCTTGAAAATCGAATTATAGAAATGAAAAACAAGTACACTATATTTCGTGATTTCGATTGTCTTGACCTCTTGGAACTGCAGGAGTTGAAATTTAACCTGGAATACCACAGAGCTTTTGAGCAGAAGCTTTTACAGTTAGTTAATTTTCTTCATGATTTTAATAAGGAGTGATTTTATTTGTTTATAGCTACTATTACGTATCAAACGTGTAGTGGATATAAAAAAACACTCTCATACAGTCATTCTGATGAGAGTGTAGTTAACGAGTGGTTGACCTCTAAGCTTAATCAATTAGCTCGTTTAAATTGTACAAATGCAGTAGTCGCGTATAGTGTAGCTTAACCAAAAGTACATATCCACTTATACAAAATAAAAGTTTTGTATAAGTGGGGTTAGGGGTTTGGGTGTGGAATTAGCGTAAAACGTATTGTGGTTGCTTTTCTATTAGTTTAATTACATTAACACATTTAGTGTACGCCTGTATTTTATATAACTGAAAATACGGTATCAGGCTCACAATCCAAAAGTCTGATGATTTTTTACAAATAACGGATTACTATTAATTGTGTAATTTTAATTTATGTTTGCTATGTTCATTTAAATTAGTCTTTATATTTTTTCATACATATTAAAATTGCAGTTGTTACCACAACCATTGTAATTGTGTAGCCAAGCTTTGCAGCAGCATTCTTTTCAGGGTTCTTCATAAATTTCTTTCCTTTCTCATCCACTCAGTTTTTTTGAAACGACCTGAGTATCATTTTGAAAATTTCTATTCGATGGGATTTTTTTGATTTTTTGTAAAATCAGATAATCACGCTATAATAAAACATGTTTTAATAAGAAACATTAAAATAAAACGGATAATAATCAACGTGTTAAGAAATTATATTAATTAATTGAAACAATTCCACCAAAATCATTTAATTTACGGTTTTTGTTAAATATTGGTGAAATGTTGTATTGGTTCATAAATTCACACATTTCGTCATAGTCAGGATGTGTGCTTAAATCCCCACTGAAGTATATTTCAGTTTCAGAAATCTTTGCAGATGCGCCACCAATGAAGCCGTAATGCTTGTCTGAAAGTGAAACGTAGCCCTTTGAAATCTTCAAAACATTAATTTGATAAATTTTTAACAAATAGGCGAGGCTGTCATCTTCCGTAATTACGGCACTGTTGTTAAGAACACACAAGTTGCATTTACAATAGCCTTGTTTTGTTGAAATAACCTCAATTGAATTGTTTTGTGCCCACTGCAATAGTTCTTTACTTGCGTACTGTTTATTGCATATAAGCCTGTCACCGAGAAGCGTTGCGTTAAGCCTTACGTCATTTGGGTACGGTGAAGCAATATCGTTACATTCAACTGTCTTTACACCAGGTAAAAGCCTGTCCAACTCCCCTTTTATGTGCTTGTCTGCAATTAAAAATTCGTTATTACAGTTAAAGCTGAGCATATCGGCGTGGTTGTTGATTTCTTCATCAAGCAAAGGGCTTAAAGGAAGTGTAATTACGTCGATCCCAAGCTCCTTGAATTCTTGTGCTTCCTCTGTATATTTAGCACCAATAAGGCATTTTTTAATTCTTTCTGTCATATTACTCAACTGCTGACTCGAAGGCTTCACGGATGTTTCTTACACCGATAATTTCAATATTCTTAAATTCATCCTTAGGAAGATTTTTAATGTTTTGTCTTGGTATAATACATCTTTTAAAACCGAGTCTTTCGGATTCACGGATTCTTTGTTCGCAGTTATTTACGGTACGTATTTCACCTGCAAGACCAATTTCACCAAAGACGATTGTTTCGCTATTTATTACAGCATCCTTTAGACTTGAAATAATGGAAAGAGCAACTGCAAGGTCGCATGCAGGCTCGTCTGCACGTAAGCCACCGACAATGTTTACGTAGCAATCCATATTTCCCAGGAAATAACCTGCCCTTTTTTCAAGTATTGCAATTAACATTGCCATTCTGTTGTAATCAAAGCCTGTAGCCATTCTGCGAGAATTACCAAAGCTTGAGGTTGTAGCAAGACCCTGCACCTCTGCAAGAATTGGACGTGAGCCTTCAACAAGACATGTAATGCAAGTGCCTGAAACATTTAATGGTCTTCCACTTATCATAGCAAGTGACGGACTTTCTATTTCAACAAGACCTTTGTTTGTCATTTCGAAAACGCCTATTTCATTTGTTGAACCAAATCTATTTTTGACAGCTCTTAAAATCCTATACGAAAGGTTTCTTTCGCCCTCAAAATACATAACCGTATCAACTATATGCTCCAAAACCTTTGGTCCTGCAATGTTTCCATCCTTATTTACGTGACCAACAAGTATAATTGAAACGTCGTTCTGCTTTGCAGTACGCATAAAGAGATTTGTACATTCTCTTACCTGGGTAACGCTACCCGATGCAGAATTTACGTCGGAAATGCACATTGTCTGCACCGAGTCAACAATAACAATATCGGGCTTTTGTGTTTTTATGTATTCACATATAATTTCAGCATCTGTTTCGCACATTATTGCAAGACTTTCGTTTGAAACTCCGAGTCGTTTTGCACGCATTTTAATCTGGTAGGCAGACTCTTCACCTGAAACGTAAAGAATTGAAAAGCCTTTTGAAATCTTTTCGCAAATTTGCAGTAAAATTGTTGATTTACCAATACCGGGATCACCACACAAAAGCACTAGCGAGCCTTTTACAAGTCCACCACCAAGCACCCGGTTAAGCTCTTTGACGCCTGTATCGTAGCGTAATTCAATGCTTGAATCTATCTTCGACAGTGGCAACGCAAGATTTGTTTTTGCAGATATTTTGTTTTTGGCATTTTTAATGGATTCGGTAATAATCTGCTCTTCGTTCAAAGAGTCCCATTCACCACATCCCGGACATTTACCGTACCATTTGGCAGATTCGTAGCCACACTGGTTACAGACAAATATTGTTTTGCTTTTTGCCATTTTATCAATCCTTAATATAGAAAAATTCCTGTATACCAAGAGCAATACAAAATGCAATCTGCTTCTGATATTGCTCTGTTTTTAATTTTTGTGCTTCTTCGTTGTTGGACAGAAAGCCGCATTCAACAAGACAAGCAGGCTTTTTGGCGTTGTAAATAAGGTAGACAGACGTGCCACAGGGCTTGATTTGTCGTGTGTTGTTCTTTTGAACAAGCTTTACTGTGTTGTCCTGAATAAGCTGAGCAAGACGTGAACTTTCCTCAGGAAACATTTCAGTATAAAAGACCTGCATACCATTGTATTTTTCAACAGGGAAAGAGTTTTGATGAATGCTTATAAAAACAGCGTTATTGGTCTTTTCCATAAGCTTCATTCTGTTGTGAAGATCCGACCTTTTCTTCTTACGGATTGTATTTAAACCGTCGTTCTCAAGTGAACTGTCATCGACCCTTGTAAGAACTGTGTTAAAGCCAAAGGCTTTAAGGTAATCATTAAGATACAAGGAAATGGACAGGTTAATATTCTTTTCAGGAACTCCGTCTTTCGTGGAGGCTCCACCATCAAAGCCACCGTGACCGGCATCTATAATTATTGTAGGTTCAGGCTGTTTGCTGTCTGTACTGACAGCATTATAGAGCTTTTCTTCGACAGCGCATCCGTTAAAGGTAAGGAAAAACAAGAAAATGAAAAGTATTGTAGCCGAAATATATAACTTTTTCAAAAAAATCACCAATAAAGTTTATGTTTTACGGCCCGAATTTATTATCTGAACTCCTTGTTGTCCTTCATTAAAAGACTATGTCTTGTTATTCTGTGTAAAATATCCTTTTCACCAATAAGCTCGAAAAGTGTATTGCAGAAGCTTACAGGGTTAATTGTGAAGTCGTTTCCTGCAGGCAATTTAAAGTACAACATAACTTTGTCGTCATGGTAAACCGCCCTGAAGTCAGAAATGTGTTCACTTACGTTAATCGTTTTAAAGGTTTTCTTTTTTGTTTTCTTTTCAAAGGTGATTTCAGTATTTTCAACTGTATCTTTAATTTTTTCGCACAATTCCTTTGGATTTTCGCAAGGAATTTCAACGCTATAATCCCCCTTTACCACCTCGGATGCCTTGTTCTGAGGCTCGGCAATTTCGAGGAATTCAATACCGGGAACCATAACAGAATTTAACTGCTCAACAACTCTTTCCATAGGGTAATTGTCGTCGTTCAATCGTATGTCAAGAGGCTCTCTTAAAGCCTCCACACCTAATGGTAATGAAAGCGCAAACACAAGGTAAGGATGTGGATTGAAGCCCTCAGTGTACCACAACGGAATATCAGTACGCCTGAACGCCCTTGTCATACATCTTGTCATATCGAGATGTGAGATGTATTTTGCAGTGTCTTTTTTATTAAACCAGATTCTCACTGAGCGCATGGCATTTACCTCCGTTTAATTTGTTTGAGCCACAGCCTGCACACTGCTGACGGCAATTCTTAGTCGTTTCTGCATTCTTTGCTTTCTCGTTTTCTTTAATTAAGAATGCTTTTGTAATGCCTGAGTTAATGTGATCCCAAGGCAGAATCTCATCGTAGGAACGCTGACGGTTAGTGTAGAATGCAGTATCGATATTACAGTCTTCAAATGCCTTTGCCCAGCCGTCAAGATTGATTTTGTCATCCCAGCTATCAAATGTACAACCATTTTTATATGCAGCCTCAATAACGTCACAAAGCTTTCTGTCACCACGTGCAAAAACGCCCTCAAGGAAGGTTAGTTCTGTGTCGTGGAAACGGAAGGTAATTTTTTTAGTTGTGCAGCTTTCAAGAAGAAGCTGTTGCTTACGCTTAAGCTCTTCTTTTGTATCCATTGGTGCCCACTGGAATGGTGTACATGGCTTAGGCACAAACGAAGAAACACCTGCACTTACTGTACAACCCTTGCCCTTTGGCTTGTCAGGGTTATTGTAAAACTCATTGACAACCTTCTGTGAAAGCACATTAATTCCAACGACGTCATCATCTGTTTCTGTAGGAAGACCAATCATAAAGTACAATTTAACTGCAGTCCAACCACCAACAAACGCTTTGCGACAGGTTGAAAGAATTTCCTCTTCACTGATGTTTTTATTAATAACGTCACGCATACGCTGTGTGCCTGCCTCTGCAGCAAAGGTAAGACCTGACCTACGTACGAGAGCCAGCTTTTCTTTTAATTCATCTGAGAAGTTGTCAATTCTTAAGGATGGCAATGAAACGTTTATTTTATCAGGGATTGTCCAACCTAAAAGCTCCTCTAAAAGCTCTGTTATTTTTGTGTAGTCACTAGTAGATAAAGAGCAAAGAGAAAGCTCATCATAACCACTTGTACATGCAAGATGTTTGCTTTGCTTACTTATTGTTTCAACGCATTTTTCACGTATAGGTCTGTACCAGAAGCCTGCCTGACAAAATCTACAGCCACGTATACAGCCACGGAAAATTTCGTGAACAACCCGGTCGTGAACAACCTCAACGAAAGGTACCACAAACTTTTCGGGATAAAAAATCTTATCGAGGTCCGCAACTACCCTTTTGTTTACAACCTGAGGAGCACCGTCCGTTGCTTTGACTTCACTTATTGTACCATCTTCATTGTACGATACTTGGTACAGTGATGGAACATAAATGCCCTCTATTTTACTAGCTTCAATAAGAAACTCTTTTCTTGATTTATTCTCTTTCTTTGCCTTTTCAAGAAGTGCAAGGAAATCAAGCATCATCTCCTCGCCTTCACCAATCTGAAAAGCGTCAATAAAGTCAGCTAAAGGCTCAGGGTTGCATACGCAAGGACCACCTGCAATAATAATCGGCACGTCCAACGAATCTCCTCTGTCCCTTGACCTTAATGGAATTTTCGCTAAATTAAGCATATTTAATACATTTGTAAAAGAAAGCTCGTACTGAAGTGTAAAGCCCACAACATCAAAGTCAATGATGGCATCTCTGCTTTCCAATGCAAAAAGAGGAATATCCCTCTGTCGCATTATTTCTTCCATATCAGTATCAGGTGCGAAAACTCTTTCGCACCAGTAATTTTCTTTTGAATTTATAAGACTATAAAGTATCTTCATTCCCAGGTGACTCATACCGATTTCGTATGTATCAGGGAAACAGAAAGCAAATCGTATATCAATAGCCTTTTTGTCCTTTACAACCGAATTCAGTTCCCCACCCGTATACCTTGCAGGCTTCTGAACAAGTGGTAAAATAGCTTCAATTCTGTCCTTAAGCATTGTTTCAACTCCAAATGATTATATATAGTTTATTTTACAATATTAAACGTCAATAATCAAGTATAATCGACAGAATCATATACAGTGAAAACAGAATAAGAAAATAGTTTTTTTCGTATTTTACAAATATAAGAATGCTGACTATTGTAAAAAATACAGCAACAAGAACAGAAATAGAATCTGTAACAACCTTTACCTTCTTGTAATCAAAGAAATACATCAGAATATTCTCAAGAAAACGTCCACCGTCAAAGCTGTGGAAGGGTAAAAGATTAAAAGCACCAAGCATAAAATTGACTATTGAAAAGTCCTTTAAAGCACTTCCCCAATAACAAAAAACAATACCCAGAATTATATTTATCACAGGCGCCGACACATTCACCATTGCTTCTTTTAAAAAGGAAAAATCAAGGCTTGTTTCACGTCCGATATTGCCGCCTGAGGCTGAAAAAACTATGCTTTTAATGTTTCCTTTAAAGAGATAAATCACAATAATATGCACACTTTCGTGTACAATTGCAGAAAATAAGGTTATTAAGTAAATTCTTATGTTATCCGTAACAATAAAATATAAAATCAGCGCAAGGAAGCTGAAGCTGACCTTAACGCTGATTTCTTTTACTTTAAACTGCATTTATAGCCTCATTCAAGGCGGTTTGTGGATCGTACGACACGTTTCCTATCCTCAGTTCAAAGTGTAGATGTGGGCCTGTAGAGGAGCCTGTTGAACCTACGTACGCAATAACGTCCCCTGCTTCGACAACGTCACCCTCTTTGACGTTAAGCTTCTGACAATGGCAGTAAACGGTCAAAATATCTCCGTCGTGCTGAATCTTTAAATAATATCCGTTCCAATCGTCATAATCTGCAACAATAACTGTGCCTGAAAATGCTGAATAAATAGGTGTACCTGTGTCTGCAGCAAGGTCAACACCTGCATGAAAGCTTAATTGATTTGTTATAGGATGATTTCTCACACCGAAACCTGAAGAAATTTCACCTTTTACGGGTAAAACCATATTTTTATTTAATGTATATGAATTTACAGAAACGTTTGATGGTACTTCATCGATGCTACTTATAGAATAATCCTGACCACCCTCGGCCTTTATTTCTGCAGAAAGCTCTGTTTCATCAACTATTTCAGAGGGTTCCTCTGTTACGTCACTTTCGCTAGGTTTTGATGGCTTTGTTTTAGTTTTTTCTTCTTTTGTTTTTGTAACAGATTCAGTTGCAGTAACATCATTGTCAGTGTTGTTTTCAGACTTTGCGGCAGCATCAAGAAATGAAAAATTTTCTGTAATTTGGTCGTAATAATCACTTTTAAGAGTTAAATATATATCAGAATTTATTCTCTTTAAACCATAAATTGCACCAAATAAGAAAGCACAGACAATAAACTGAAATGTAAGTGTATATATTAAATAGTCTTTTTTCTTTTGCTTCATAAAAAATCACCCACAAAAGAATATGTGGATGACTTTAAAATTATTACTATATCTGTAGTTCTTCCCATTCAGCATATAATATGTCAAGCTTTTCTTTACTGTCGTTTAAAAGCTGAGTGTGTTCTAAAAGCTTTTCGTAATCGGCAGAAACCTCCGGCAACTGCAATAGTTCCTCAATATGAGAAATCTGTTCTTCAAGTGCAGTAATTTCAGCCTCTATTTTATTGATTCGTGTCTTTCTCTGACGCTCCTCCTTTGCTTGCTCCTTACGAAGCTTATAATCGTTTACTATAGGCTTTGTAGCAGCTTTTGTAGGTGTAATAGCCTGATTTTCTGTATATGCTATATATGTGTCGTAGTTTCCATCGATAAGCACCCCGCCGGTGTGGGTTAAGTGAACAATTTTTGTTGCAAGCTTATTTATAAAATAACGGTCGTGGGAAACCACAAGCAACGTACCATCAAAGTCAAGAAGGGCATTTTCAAGCACCTCTCTTGAAACAATGTCAAGGTGGTTTGTGGGCTCGTCAAGAATAAGGAAATTGGGTTTTGCAAGCATTATCTTTAGTAGTGAAAGCTTTGCCCTTTCACCACCACTTAAGGACGACACCTTTTTAAATACGTCTTCACCTGTAAAAAGGAACATAGCCAAGGCTGAACGTATTTGTGTTTCGGTCATATAACGGAACATATCCCACACTTCGTCAAGGACAGTTTTGTCGGAATTGAGCTTATCTATATTCTGGTCAAAGTAACCAATTTTAACGTTTGAGCCATATCTTATCGTGCCGTTGTCCTGTAGAATCTCTTTATTTAAAATTTTAAGGAAGGTAGATTTTCCACACCCGTTAGGTCCAAGTAGAAAAACCTTGTCTTCTCTTTGGATTGATAAGTCGAAATTTCTGAACAAAGGCTTTTCGGGGAAGGCTTTTTCGAGATTGACAACAGATAACACCTCGTCCCCTGTTCTGCACTCTGTTTTGAAGCTGAAATGAACGCTTTTTAATGCCTTTTCGGGTGCTACGAGTGTCTCCTTAAGACGTTCAATTTGCTTTTCTTTACTTGCAATTGTTACGTAGTTGTGAGCCTGATTAAAGCGTTTTTGTTGCTCAATTATGCCCTCAATACGCTTTATTTCAGTCATTGTTTTTTCATATTCACGCTCAACGGTTAACTCTCTTTCAGCCTTAAGCTTTTGGAAGACAGTGTAGTTGCCGTTTGTATGAATTAATTTTTGATGAGCAATTTCCATTACGGACGTTGTAACCTTGTCAAGAAAATATCTGTCATGGGAAACAACAATAAAGGCACCCTTGTACTTTGCAAGGTAGTCTTCAAGCCAGTTAATTGCATCTACGTCAAGATTGTTTGTAGGCTCGTCAAGTAGCAAGAGGTTGGCATTTGATAACAACAGCTTGCAAAGGGAAAGCTTTGAGCGTTGTCCACCTGATAAGTTTGATACCCTTTGAGTTAAGTCCTCTTCCTTAAAGCCAAGACCTAACAAAGCAGATTTGGTTTTTGCCTGGTAAACAAGACCATCACGACGCTCGATTTCTTCTGTAAGTCTGAGTTGCTTTTCAATTAACTCAATGCTGCTGTCATTCATAAGCCTTTGGGTGATTTCCTCAAGCTCAATTTCCATTTCAATTACATCGTTAAAAACAGTTAAAGCCTCACCGTAGAGTGTCTGACTCTGGTCACATTCAAGGTACTGCTCCATATAGCCGATTCGTACGTCCTTACCTCGTACAATGCCACCCTCGTTGGGTGAATATTTGCCCGTTATAAGACGAAAAAGTGAAGTTTTACCCGAGCCGTTTGCACCAATAAGACCAATTCTGTCAGTTTCTTCCACCTTAAAAGCGGCGCCTTTAAATAAGACGCCGTCCAAAAAACCAAATGTTAAGTTTTGAGCAGTCAATAAAGACATTTAACTCACCACTGAAATTATAATGTACTAACTAATACCTTAACGTTACCTTCAATAAGTGTGTCACCACAATCTGCAGGAAGGAAAATACTATCCCCTGCAGTCAAATCAAGTGTTTCACCGTTTGCAGAAAGCTTACCACAGCCACTTAAAACAAGAACAGATGCAAAGCTTTCCTCTGTAACAGATAATGTGTATTTTCCATTGACCTCAACAGTATCCATCTTGAAGAACTCGCACTGACAAAGAGCCTGCTCTGTTGCATCACCTTTAACAACAGGTGCACAGTCAGGGTCACCATTACGTGTTGGTGGAACTGTATCTGTAACGTCAATTGCCTTTTCAACGTGCAATTCACGAGGCTTACCATCAACTAAACGATTATAGTCGTATACACGGTAGGTTGTGTTGCAGTTTTGCTGTACCTCTGCTAAAAGGATACCACTTCCGATTGCGTGAAGTGTACCTGCAGCAATAAAGAACACGTCACCCTTTTTAACCTTAACCTTGTTGACGTGGTCAAGGAAGGTATTATTTTCAATTGATTTTTTAAATTCTTCTGATGAAAGCTCTTTATTGAAGCCGTAAATTAACTCAGCACCTTCGTCGCAATCAAGAATGTACCATGCCTCTGTTTTGCCGTAGCTGTTCTCATGAACACGTGCGTATTCGTCGTCAGGGTGAACCTGAACAGACAAATCAGCCTTAGCATCAATAAATTTAATTAAAAGAGGAAATTCCTCGTATTTTGCACCCTTTGAGCCGAGAAGTTTTTTGTTTTCATTGATAAACTTTGTGAAGCTCTCACCTTTTAATGCACCATTATCAATAAGGTTGTCGCCGTCGTTACGTGCACAAAGCATCCAAGCCTCAGCAATGTTATTTAAATCGGATTTGAAGCCATAGTCGTCTTTAAGACGGTTACCGCCCCATACAATTTCTTTAAATACAGGTTTTAATTTAATTGGTGTGTTCATTCTGTTTCCTCCGTAATTACGTTGCCCTTGTCTGCGTTTTTGTCTGCGCTACTTTCAACTGCAACAACGCTTATTTCTTTCTTTTCAATAAACGGAACAGATGATGATTTTATATCAACTCTGTCGTAATATTCTTTGAATCGGATTGTGAATCTGATTTTCCTCTTACACTTTCTACACTGAAAAACTGCTCTGAATGCTTGATTCATTACACGCCATTCGCTGATTCTTTCGCACTGACCACCACAAACGTCGCAAAGGCAACGCATTTTTGATTTGTCAATGAGTGGACTGTTGATGTCCGTAATTACCTTTGGCTTAAAGGTGATTTTTGAATAGAAGGACGTGTCGCAAACCAAGGTATACGACTGAAGCATATGCTCGTTGTAAATCTTTTTGAAAAGGTCAGCAGTTAAAAGGCTGTCGTCAAGGGCTCTGTGCAGACTGTAGCTTTCAACATCAATGCCAAGCTTTTCTGCAGCAACCGAAAGACCAATCTGGTCTGCCTTCGAAATGTTCATAAAGGCCTGAGCATATTTCTGAAGATTTACATAGTTACTTAAAAACGGAATAAAGGAAATACCGTTAAAGTACCTGAAGTTTTCAATCAATACGCGAATGTCTGTATCGCCCCAGGTAAGAATAACATTGTCGTTACCCGAAGACCATTTACGAAACAAAGCCATAGTCTGCGAAAATGGTGTACCACTGCTTATGTCGTCGTTTGTAATATTGGTAAGCTCTTTAACTCTTGAATGAAGCTTTTTACCAAGCTGTGCCTTAATGAACATAGAAAAGGTGTCCACAACCCTGAGATTTTCATCAAGCTTAACTGCACCGATTTCAATTATCTCATTAATAAACCCTTTTTTCTTTTTACAATAGGCATTGTTCCATTCAAGGTCCATTATAATGTAGTTCATTTTCTTCTCCAATTAAAACATAACTTATGACCGAAGCATATGCAACGGTCATAAACTGAAATTATTCTAAGCCTTCCTCGTCGTAAAGGCAGACTGTTTCCAGAAGTATTTCTGCACCAACCTGCAACGCATCAGGACAAAGCTTGTCAGGTGTGTCAAGTCTTGTGTGGTAATATCTTGGTGGAGTTGGATCCATAGCAGCAAAGCCTGTTGCTTTAATGCCTGCCTGTGTGAACGCTGCAGCGTCGCAAGCACCAAGGTAAATGGAAGCATAAGGTAAGTCGTGACCACAGTTAAGTGCAGCCTTTTTAACAAGCTGTTTAACCTGTTTATCGTGCTTCAATGTACCACTTAAATCTCTGTCATAAACTGCCATATCCTTAAGGTCGCGAAGTGTATCGCATGCAATTACGATTGTTTCAACATCCTTAAGCTCTTCCTTATGTGCCTTTGCATATGCCTTAGCACCACGAAGACCTGCCTCCTCAGAGCCTGAAAGAATAACGCGTACCTCTGTGTTTTCGAAGCGTACACCTGCTTCCTCAAGGTGCTTTAAAACTGACATACAGCCAAGGCAGCCGGAAAGGTTGTCGTTAGCACCGGGAACGCTCTTTGTGTAGCTCTGTAAGAAAAAGAAGCCTATGTATGGAATAATAAAAATGCAAAGAATGATTCCTACAACAAGGAAGAAGGTGTTTGATGCAGGTGTGTCAATTCCTTTAAAATCAACAACAATACCTTTAACAAGGCTTGCAATACTGCAACAAATTAAACCTACAACGCCGGGAATAAGGAAAGCCTTCATGCCTGCTCCACCAAGCTTGTAGTTAAGAATCCACTCGTACTGTGAATCGGCATGAGCAACGAGAATAACCCTCTTTTTAACCTCACCCTTAGGGCTTCTTGTGGCAATAAGGTTATGTGACGTGTGACCAATGAAAAGTGGATCAACAAACTGTTTGTACATTACAAACTCAAGCACAAGTGGAATAAAGCCTAAAATTGTAAGAATAAAGCTGATTAACGGATAGTCTGTAAAAAAGACAATTGTTGCAATAATTGCCATTGTAACAGTAAATGGAATAAAGCCCATAAACGCCTGACGGTGAACAATAAATTCTTCAGATTCAACTTTGTCAGACCATTTCTTCAAATCCTCACCCATGTACTGCTGAGCCTTAAATTCTGCCTCACTACCAGGTGCACGAGGACCAATTTTTTCGCAAATATCGGTAATTGTTTTTACCATGTACTTAACAGATGACTCCATATTTATTTTGGAGGCATCAAATTTACTGAGAAAAGTTTTCATTCCATATCATTCCCTTCCACGAATACGAATAATATAACACATATTTCATAAATTTACAACAGTTATACTGCTAAATATATTGATTTTGATTAAATAATAATGTAAAATACATTTTAACAAAAAATTTATAGGTGGTTGTAAAATGTTGAACGATTCCAAAAATTTATTTTACAAAAAAAGCGCCAAAAACTGGCTTGAAGCATTGCCTTTAGGTAATGGCTCAACAGGTGCAATGGTTTATGGTGATACACGCAACGAAACTATCGCAATGAACTCAGACACACTTTGGACAGGCTTCCCAAGGGAAACTGCTATCAAAAACGGTGCACACGAGGCGTTTTTAAAAGCCCGCGAGCTTACAATGGACGAAAAATACTACGAGGCAAAACGTCTTCTTGAGGATAAGGTACTTTCAAACTGTTCACAGGCATATATGCCACTTTGTGATATACGTATTTCATATGCAAGCTGTGGCTTCCTTAAAAATTATTCAAGAGTTTTAAATCTTGAAACAGGTGTAAATACAGTTGAATACTCCCGCGGTGAGTACAACTTTAAAAGAGAGAGCTTTGTTTCATTTAATGACGATGCTTACATAGATAACATTACATGCCTTAATGGTAAAAAAGTAAGCCTTACTGTATCAATGAAAACCAAGCTTAAGGGTGAATCCTTTACAGAAAACGATACACTTATTCTTGATGGTATTGCTCCGTCAGACTCACCTGCTAACCAGGAAACCTATGCAGCAATGAAGGGTTCTCTTTACCCGGATAAAAAAGAGCTTCAGGGTATTTCCTTCAGATGCGCAATCAAGGTGCTTTCCGACGGTACTGTTACAGTTAATAGCGACAGCATATCTGTAAACGATGCATCTTATGTTACTCTTGTTTTCGCGACCGAAAACTCCTTCAACGGCTTTGATAAGCACCCTGCCTTAGAGGGTAAGGAATACAAAAACGCCTGCCTTAACCACCTTGCAGAGGCTATTGAAAAGGCTGATGCATACGAGGATATGAAGAAAGACCACGTTGATACCTTCTCGGGCTATTTTAACAGAGTTTCACTTGACCTTGGCACAGATAACAAGGGTAACATCCCAACCCACAAGCGCCTTATTCAACATGCAAACGGCAAGCAGGATTTAGGTCTTTATACTCTTATATTCAACTTCGGCAGATACCTTATAATCAGTGGCTCACGCGAAGGCACACAGCCAACAACACTCCAGGGTATCTGGAACAACAAGATTGCCCCACCATGGAGCTCGAACTACACAGTTAATATCAACACAGAAATGAACTACTGGCCTGTTCTTATGTGCAACCTTACAGAGTTCAACCAGCCTCTTATTCAGTTCGTTAAAGAGCTTGCTGTACGTGGTGAAGTACCTGCACAAAAGATTTTCAATGCCCGTGGCTTCTGCGTTTTCCATAATGTAGATATCTGGCGTTTCTGCGACCCTGCAAGTGGTGACACACAGTGGGGTTATTGGCAGATGGCAGGTGGCTGGTTCTGTCAGCACATCTACAACCACTACCTCTATACATTAGATAAAAAATATCTTGAAGAAACTGCTTACCCCATAATGAAGAAAGCAACAGAATTTATGCTCGATTTACTTATTGAGGATAAAGACGGCTACCTCATTCTTGCACCATCAACATCTCCGGAAAATGAATTCCTCATTGATGGCGTTGCGGCATCTGTAAGTGAAACAACTACAATGACAATGACAATTGTTAAAGAGTTGTTCGGTAACATGATTGAAGTTCTTACAATTCTTGATGTTGATAAAGAGCTTAAAGCAGAGCTTGAGGAAAAGCTTGCTAAACTGTTACCATTCAAGGTAGGCTCACGTGGTGAGCTCTTGGAGTGGTACAAGGAGCTTAAAGAGCACGAGCCTGACCACAGACACAAATCACATCTTTATGGTTTACATCCGGGTCAGCTTATTACACCTGATGAAACACCTGACCTTGCAAAGGCTTGCATTCGCTCCCTTGAACTTCGTGGTGACAACGGTACAGGCTGGAGTCTTGGTTGGAAAATTAATATGTGGGCACGTCTTTGGGATGGTGACCATGCGTTAAAGCTCCTTGACATTCAGCTTTCCCCTGTTCCATCAAAGGCAGTAAGATATCGTGGTGGCGGAACTTACCCTAACCTCTTCGACGCTCACCCACCATTCCAGATCGATGGTAACTACGGTTGCACAAGTGGTGTTGCCGAAATGCTTATGCAGTCAAGAAAAGGCAAAATATTCCTTCTTCCTGCCCTTCCAACCCTTTGGAAAAATGGTAAGGTTACAGGCCTTAAGGCTATGGGAAACATTACTGTTGATGTTGAGTGGGAAAATGGTGAATTAAAATCATACAACCTTGATGGCGATGTTTCAAACATTGAAGTTTACTGCAAGGGTAAAAAAATTAACTGAATATAACAAAAACCCCTGTATCGTTAGATACGGGGGTTTTTCAATGAAAATTAGATGTTATAATCCTTCTGTAATTTCTTTGTTAAAGCATACATCTGCTCTATTTCATACCTTCTTGTCTGTGTAAACTCGTCTACTGAACGTACACGTGCATTGTGGGTAATGCCTAAGCCGTCAAGTCCCATATAATACTTTGCATTAATAGGATAGCACTGGCACTCTGCAACAGAGAAGAAGCCAACAATATTCTGAATTAACTCAGCTTTTTCGTTGTCACCATCGTTAAAGGCTTTAATTAATGCTGAATAAAAATCAGGGTGGAAGTTTGCCATAACACCTGAGAAGCCATGACAACCTAACCTTAAGCTTTCAAGTAAGGTAGCAGAGTTTGCGTTGTAAAGCTTAATCGGACTACCCTTTATGGCATCCAACTTATCTTTGATTTTTCCAAGGTTACAGCAAGTATCTTTAATAAAAGTATATTTGCCGCTTTCAGCCATTTTCTTTAAAAGATATGGCGTAAGCTCTCTTTTATATGGATATGGACACTCGTACACACCGAAAGCAACGTCAGGTAAAGCGTTTGCAACATATTCCATTCTTTCAAACAAAACGTCGTCGCTTTCGTCTGCAGATGCAAATCTGTTTGAAATGAACACATATGCATCAATACCCGTTTCAATAAATGCTTTGGCCTCTTTAATTTGCACTTCTAAATCATCTGAAGTGTGTCCTGATGCGACAATTGACATTCCTTCAGGCTTATTGGCCATAACAAACTTTAAAAGCTCAAGTCTTTCCTCGAATGATAAGAAGAAAATTTCACTACTCTGACAGATTGCAAAAATTCCGTCAACACCCTTTTCTGCATACCAATCTATAATTTTTTTAACGCCAACGTAATCAATTTTGTTGTCCTCTGTAAAAGGAGTTACCATTGTTGGATATACACCATTATTAATATTTTTCATATTAACACCTCTTTCTCGTGTATTTTAACACATAGAAAAGCAAAAATAAATAGACTTTTTGACAAAATAAGGCTATAATTACAGAAAGATTAAAAAAATCCTCGTTGGGTGGTTTTAGATGGATATTGTTCTGGCTTTTGTTTTAATACTTACCATAATTCCTGCAGCATCTTACGGTTGGGGTATGCGTGGCACAACAATTGGTGGTGAGAAAGGTGCTATGCTTCCGGGTGCAATAATTGGTGGATTGCTTGCGTTATTCAGTGGAATATTTATAGTACAGGAGCATTTTTACATATTCTCAGCCCTAGGTTCTATTGCAATGTATTTCGGTGGTTGTATGACCTACGGTGAAACACTTTCCTTGTCAATGAGTGCAAAGCCTGCCGTAGATATGAAAAAAGGCTTAACTGCTCTGTTTGTTAAAGGCTTTTTGTGGTTTGCAGGGTTTGGCGCAATATTCTCTACAGGTGTAAACGCCATTTCAAAGGTTTATAGTCCCCTTGATTTATGTCTGATATTTGTTTTAACACCTACACTTGCAATTCTTTGCTTAAACAAACTCAACCGACCACACAATGTTCGCGAAGCAAAGTACCCTAAAATATATTTTTCTAAAACAAGAAAAGAATATTGGGGTGCAATGGTTGGCATTGTTCTTGCACTTTGCATTGTCAATATTATAAAGCTTAACCCTTTTTCACTTATATTCACCCTTATTTGTGGTATTTTCGGTGGCATAGGTTGGGTTTGCGGACAAGGTGTGCAGATTTACATCGTCCACTACGGTAAGTGCTCGGACTTTAAAATAATTAAAAAAATAGTAAACAACAAGTATCTTGAGTCATGGAAAGCAATGGAATGTACCCTCGGTGCAATTGGTGGTCTTGGGTGTGCCATTGCGTTTATTGTTACTTTCCCCTTATTTAAGAAAGCTGTTTTCAGCCTTGAAATTAACGGTGGTCTTTTACCGTTCAACGCTGAGCTTTCAAGGGTTTTAACTTACGCTTGGTTAATTTTATTGTCGATCGATATGGTGCACTATTTTGTTAAACCACCGCACTCAATTCAAGAATTAAAAGCATTACATTCAAATGGTAAGCTTTCTGATAAGAAATACAATGCAAAAATCTTTTATGCACAAGTTGATTCAAAAGAGTTCAGATATAAATTCAACAAAAAAACAGAAGCCTATGAATTCGTCGTTTACGCAGCAATCCCATTTATTTTAATCTGTCTGGGTTCACAGATAGCAACAGAGTTAACATCGTTCTTCTTGCTTTATTGGGTGCTTGCTCAGGAAATCAGCTTCGAAAAACAATACTCAAAAATCAAGAACTATTTAATTAAAGCATTGTTCAGTGTTGTTGGTTTAGTAATCCTTTTGTGTCAGTTAGCGTTTGACGTAAAACTTTCTGCAATTGCTACCTTTGTGCTTTATACTGCCGTGTATGAGCTTTTGACATTAGGGTGGTTATTACCCTCTGTATTCAAAAAGAACGCAAAAAAGGACAATAGTCTCGATTTAAACGATAATATAATAAAAAGGGTATCCCGACAGCTATTCGGAAGCATAAGCTTCATTACTGTTCACCTGTATTTCATACTGTGTACCATAATAACTTTAAATAATATAATTTAAAACAAGAAAAAACAGTTACAGAAAAAACTCTGTAACTGTTTTCGTTTTTAGCTTCAATTATGCATTAAGCCATTCTTCAGCTTTTGCTGAAGACAATCTTTTGATGTTTTCCTCAGGGTAAATTGACTCTTCGCCACCATTTACATAAAGGAAGAATTTTCCGTCAGCTGTTTTGTAAAGAGTTTCCTCGTAACCTGCAGGGTCACCAAACTCACCTGACGTTGTCTTTTTTATAAGCTCTGCAGCTTCTGTGTCATAAGTAACTTTACAAATAACCTTTTTCATAACAATACCTCTTTCTTATTATTTTCATAGGGTATTATATACTGCTGGAAATTATATTTCAATAAAAAATATAATGTTTAACAATATATTAAACTATTTATCATTTTCTTCCATAACGCTGATGTATGCAGGACGTATAATTTTGTCTGCACCAATAAGCTCCTCTACCCTGTGAGCACTCCAGCCGACGATTCTTGCAATAGCAAAAATTGCAGTGTAAAGCTCTTTGGGAATGCCGAGCATATCGTAAACAAAACCACTATAGAAGTCAACGTTAGGGCTGACGCCTTTATAGATTCTACGCTTTTGTGCAATAAGCTTTGGCGCAAGGTCTTCAATGTTTTCGTAAAGCTGTAAATCAACCTCTCTGCCCTTTTCCTTTGCAAGGTCTTCAACAAAGCTTCTGAAAACACGCTCACGAGGGTCAGATAACGAATAAACAGCGTGTCCCATACCATAAATTAAGCCTTTTTTATCGTAAACCTCTTTATCGATAATTTTAACAAGATATCTTTCAAGCTTGTCCTTGTCTGTATAATCCTCGGAATTCGTTTTAATGTCATCAATCATTTCCATAACCTTAAAATTAGCACCACCGTGCTTCGGTCCTTTGAGTGATGACATTGCTGCAGCAATTGTTGAGTATGTATCTGAACCCGAAGAAGTAACAACACGTGTTGTAAAGGTAGAGTTGTTACCACCACCATGCTCCATATGAAGAATAAGTGCTGCGTCAAGCACCTTTGCCTCTGTCTTGGTGTATTTCTTGTCAGGGCGAAGCATCATAAGAATGTTTTCAGCTGTAGAAAGCTTAGGATCAGGACGATGTATAATCATACTTTCGCCTTTTTCAGAGTAATTGTATGCATGGTAGCCATAAATAGCTAATAAAGGAAATTCTGCAATAAGCTGAACTGACTGTCTTAACACGTTTGGAATTGTAGTATCAAGTGCCTTCTTGTCGTACGAAGAAAGTGTAAGAATACTACGCGTCATTGAGTTCATAATGTCCTGTGTAGGCGCCTTCATTATAACGTCACGTGTGAAGTTTGGTGGAAGCTGTCTGCACTCGCCAATGTATTTTGAAAAAGTTTTAAGCTCATTATCGTCAGGCATTTCACCTAAAAGAAGTAAATACGCAATCTTTTCAAAGCCGAACTCGTTTTCACCAATAGAATTTATTAAATTTTCTACCTTGTAGCCTCTGTACCACAGCTGACCGTCACAAGGCTCTTTTACACCATCAACAACTTTATTTGATACAATTTTAGATACATTGGTAAGACCTGTAACAACACCGTTACCGTTTATATCTCTTAAGCCTTTATTAACAGAGTATTCTTTAAACAACTCTGGATTAATACTGTCGTTTTTGCGACAAACGTCTTCCTTACTCTCTATATATTCTTTGAATTTTATAAAGCTCACTTTACCACCTCATTTTAGTAGGATTGTTTTATATTATAATTACAATGGATACCACAGTCAACAATTGTAATGTAACTGTAATTAATTATTCATATTACGTTAAAAAACTAAGCCACTATTTTGAATAGTGGCTTTAAGTTATTACAAACTGTTAAGAATTTCAATAACACAGCTAAGCTGTTCAGGCTTAACCTTTTCAACAGGAGTGTCGTTTACAACACAATCCGCAAAGTAGTTAATTTCGTTTGCGTAAGCGTCACTCTTTGGTAAATTAATGCTACCCGTGTCGCCTTCTGCCTGTTGCGAAAGGTCGATTTTTTTGTCGTCACGTAAGTAAATCATCATTTTGCCACCCTCGTTAACAACGAGTGCGTTTTCAAACTGAAAACGGAACTGAGCAGTAAATGGGTAGCAGGTAGCGTACCATGAGGCCTCTGTATTAATTGAAAAATCGCCAAAATTATATGTAAGACTTATGAAATCCTGATCAGGAAGCTTTGAACGGAATTTGTTCGCAACCTTTGGTTGACCAAAAGCGTAAACAAGAAAATCAAGGTCGTGAATATGTAAATCATAAGGCACAAGACCACTACGCTTTTCGTCCATCATCCAGCCATCCCAGCTCCAACGTGGGTAACAACCAAGTCTTGTCATTGTACCTGAGAGAAGCTTACCATACTTCTGTGTATCATAAATCTCTTTAACAAGCTCGTATTCAGGCCAGAATCTTAAAACCTGTGCAACCATAAACTTAACATTGTTCTTTTCTGCACAAGAGTAAACTCTGTCAACGTCCTCGATTTTTAAAGAAATTGGTTTTTCGCAAATTACATTAATACCTTTTTCCATTGCTTTAACTGCAAAATCTGCGTGAAGATAAGTTGGAAGACAAATATCCAATACATCAAGCTCTTCATTATTAAGCATTTCATCAAAATCTGTATAGCATCGCTTAGAAGAGAATTTTTCCATTCTTTCAGGTCTTATATCGCAAAGAGCAACAAGCTCTGCATCTGCTCTTTCTTCCCATGCCGGTATGTGTGCACCACTAATGCCACCTACACCTACTAAGCCAACTTTTAACATATATTTTTCCTCCGATAAAAAATCTTGTTATATTTTAACACAAAGATACTCAGTTTTCAATAGACTTCGGTTCGATTCAGCTTAACTCCTTATTAATTAATTCAGTAATTCCCAAGGTAGTGAAATCTGCAAGCTTTTTAATGAAATCAACACCATTTTCCATGGCATAAGACTTAAATTCAGCAATCATATCTTTATCGTTGACGTTGTCACCAACAGCAATTACATCCCCGTGTTTACCACCAACAAAGGTCAGCAGAGCATAAATACCAGACGCTTTGTTTACGCCATAAGGTGTAATATCAATACAATTCCCGTTTTGAAGTGGATTTAATACATCTGAATATTTTTCTTTGATTTTTCCAACAACACGTTCTGCCTCTTCGTAGGTATCAAGCATAGTGTTTATCTGATTAAAATATTCAATTTCTGGCAATTCATCAATATGTATTTCCCCTTCATCACAAGGCAAGCCATCTGCCTGAATCATAATTGAAACGTCTTTATCAATATTAGCAAAGGGACAGCCCCACGAAAACAAATCCTTTATGAAAGGCTTGGCAACAGTTCCCTTACACCTATACTCTTTAAGTATGTTGCAGTTTTGGTCGCATACTATTGCGCCATTGTTAACAATAAGGTAGTCGTACTCGAAAGCCTTATCCTTAATAACCTCTGACAAAGATTTAAGTCCACGTCCACTGACAACACCGAAAAGGTTCCCCTTGCTACGCCAGTTGGAAATAGCTCGTCTTTTAACATCATCAATGCCGTTATGGTTTAAGGTACCATCGTAATCTGTTGCAATAATCTTCATAGTATGCTCCCACAAGAAAGTATAGTTTAATTATATAGCTTTTTTAGGCATTTGCAACTGTAAGACGCAAATTAACTAATTGATTTTTTTCTATGTTCAAGTATAATGAGTATATAAAATAATTTAAGGTTGGTTTTATGAACGAATTAAGCGCTTTAATAAGTAAAATTAACGACGGTGATACACTCATCCTTGAAAAAGATAAGGTTTACCACGTTTGTCAAGACGATTCCTTTGAACTTAATGGCTACTACTGCTCAAACACTGCAAGAAAAAACGAAAATCGTACAGGCTTGCGCAGGACTGCTGTTTATTTAAAAGATAAAAAGGATGTTGTCATTGATGGTAATGGTGCAGAAATACTTGTTCATGGGAAAATGACACCATTGTTATTTGATCAATGTTCAAATATTGTTGTAAAAAACCTTACAATTGACTACGCTTGCCCTACAATGAGTGAATTTACGGTTTTATCTAACAACAATGGCATTTGCGAAATCAAAATCAACGACGAATGTCTGTATGATGTTTATAAAAAAGAGCTTTTCTGGCATGGTGAAAAAAGTGCAAACGGAAAATATTACTGGAAAGACAGCTATATAGGAAACAAGCGTCACTATAAGCTTAAAGATCCGCAAACAAAGCTTTATATTGATTTTAGCCGTAACGATATTGAATTCAAATCAATTAAAAATATGGGTAATAATATTCTTCTTGTTGAATTAAAGAACAAAGACGTTTTCTTCCCTGTTGACAGTGTAATTCAGACAAGAAATATTGTCAGAGACCAGACAGGCAGTCTTTTTCAACGTTGTAAGGACTTATATTTTGAAAATTTACGCGTAAAGTTTATGCACGGTTTGGGTATGGTCTCCCAATTCTGTGAGAATATTACTTATAAAAATTGCGACTTCACCCCTGCTGAAAACAGAACTGCGGCATCCACTGCAGATTTCTTTCAGTTTTCAGGCTGTAAAGGTCAGATTACAATTGACTCCGTTGAAGCATATGGCGCCCACGATGACTACGTAAACGTTCATGGTACACATCTTCGTATAATCAGAAAAAACAGGCGTAAAAAGACTGTTACGGTTCGTTTTATGCACCACGAAAGCTGGGGCTTTCAGGCTTTTGAAAAAGGCGACGTGGTTGACTACATACGTTGGGATACCTTACAGCCTTACTTTAAAGCAACAGTGCTTGATTACAAAAGGTTAAACGATACGGATATCAGGCTTTACCTTGACAAAGAGATTCCGAACGAGGTTGTTTTAGGTAAGGATGTCTTAGAAAATGCTACGTGGACACCTGACCTACACGTGTGTAATTGCGAATTCGGACTTACCTGTGGACGCGGTATTTTGTGTACCACAAGAGGAAAAGTTTTGATTGAGAATAATATTTTCAAGAATATATGGGGACCTGCATTGCTGCTTGAGGATGATTGTAATTTCTGGTTCGAATCCGGCTACACAACAGAGGTTGTTTTCAAAAACAATGTTGTTGATTGCTGTGATTACAGAAAAATGTACCCAGGCTCACCTTCAATCAGGTATTCACCAAAGGTTATGGACGAAAGCTCGACGGAATTCGTGCATGGTAAATTGATTATTGACGGTAACATCTTTAAAAATCCTGTTGAAAACGAGCATTTGTTCCACCTTGAGTACTTAAAACATGCTCAAATAACAAACAACGTCTTTGATATGCCTTATGAAAT
>JAZUPI010000034.1:0-10046 GCA_045605085.1 Acutalibacteraceae bacterium | reverse complement strand
TACCGTCAAGCATTGCTGCGTTGCCTAATACTGTTCCTGAACGAATACATTCAATGGTGTTTGTGCCAATTGCATTGTCAGGTGCAGAAAGCTCAATTGCCGGGAGCTGTGACGTTCTCATAGAGAGAGCATCTAAAGATATGCCTATTCCCGGTGCAATAGTACAACCGGCAAACACTCCACCCTCATCTATAACAGAAATTTTTGTGGCTGTACCCAAATCCATAACAAGACAGGGGAGCTCGTATTGGCTTATGGCACCTACGGCACCTGCTACAAGGTCAGCACCTAACTCTTTCGGGTTGTCTGTTATTATTTTTAAACCGTTTTTAAGACCAGCTGCAACAACCAAAGCTTCACAGCCTGTAACCTTTTCAATTGCGTTCTTGAAAATACGTGTAAGCTCCGGAACAACGGAGCTGATTATAGCACCTTTGATTTTTTTGTCAAGGTTTTCGAGCTTGAAAATCGCATCTAATTCAATAGCATATTGCTCGCTCGTTCTGTGACGTTGTGTTGCAAGTCTTGAAATGCACACAGGTTCATCATTATCGTAGATGCCTAAAGTTATATTTGTGTTACCTATATCAGCTACTAAAATCACAAAAACATCCCCTTTATTTTAGTGCTTGTGTACGAAACCGGACGTGGTACAGTTCCTTCGGACAAAAATTATACTACATTTTAACGTTTTGCGCAATAAAATTTTAAAAACATATAATAAAGGACTTTAAAAGAGTGTCGATATGTGGTATAATTTCTCAGTAAAATTTATTTAAGGAGATGTCTTTATGAAAAAGTTTTTTGGCGAATTCAAAGAGTTTATAGCAAAAGGTAACGTAATCGACCTTGCAGTCGGTGTTATTATCGGTGGTGCTTTTTCCAATATTGTAAAAAGCCTTGTAGAAAACGTTATAACACCACTCATTTCTTTACTTACTAAGAACGTAGCTTTTACAGAAAAGTTTATTGCTCTTGACGGTGCAGAGTATGCAACACTTGCAGAAGCAACAGACGCAGGTGCAGCAGTTCTCAGTTATGGTGTATTTATCCAGGGCATTATTGATTTCCTTATTACTGCATTTGTTATTTTCTTGCTTGTTAAGGGTATTAATAAAATTAGAGAAATGGGCAAAAAGGAAGAGGCAGAAGAAGCACCGACAACAAAGGTTTGTCCTTTCTGTAAGAGTGAAATTAACGTTGAGGCAACTCGTTGCCCTAACTGTACTTCAGAGGTTGAATAATAGTAATGGGAAAACTCAGATATTTTATTGCCTTATGGGCTGCGAAGCTTGGTTATAGGCTGCTTCGAATCATAGGCAAAAATGCCACAATGTACCCGGGCTATATTGCGTTGAAAATATGTCCTGATTATTTAGGCAGAACTAGAAAATCACCACACGTAATATGCGTTACAGGCACTAATGGTAAAACCACCACAACCAATATGGTAGCAGACATTCTTTCCTCAGGTGGAATGAACATTGTGTCAAACAGATATGGCTCTAATATCAACACAGGTGTTGCAACTGCTCTTACACATAGTGTTAACGTGTTCGGTAAACCAAAGGTAGATGCCTTGGTACTGGAAGTGGACGAGAAATATTCAAGACTTATTCTTCCGTTTATTAAACCGGATTTTCTTGTTTGTACAAATCTTTTCAGGGATTCTATGAGAAGAAACGCTCATCCTGAGTTTATCTTTAATATTCTTGATACGTACGTTCCGAAAAATACGAAGCTTGTGTTGAATGCGGACTGTCTTCTTTCTTCACAGCTTTGTAAAGAAAATGACAGAGTTTATTTTGCTATAGATAAGCTTGACACAGACGTAACGGAATGTATAAATCTTATTAACGACTTTTCAATTTGTCCTGTTTGCGACGAAAAACTTCAGTATAACTACCTTCGTTATCATCATATTGGCAATGCTTATTGTCCTAAGTGTGGCTTCAAATCAAACGAGGCTAAGTATCACCTTACTAAAATTGATTATGAAAATAATACAATCACAATAAAGCATGATGATGAAGAGGATACTTATCCTATCGTAAACAAAGCGCTTTACAATATCTACAACGAGCTTGCTGCTATTTCAGTTCTTACAGAGTTCGGCGCAGATAAAGAAATGGTGAAGGCGCAGATAAATAAAATTGGCGTTACCAAGACACGCTATAAAGAGCTTAAGGCAGGCAAAACAGAGATAATCAGAACTATGGCTAAAGGTCAGAACTCTGTTTCTTGTTCAAGAACTGCAGATTTTGTTGGTCATGAAAGTGGCGAGTTTTCAATATTTATGATGATTGACGACTGGTTCGACCGTAAAAATTCTTCCGAGGTTATCGGTTGGATATACGACGTGGATTTTGAGTTTTTCAATACTCCTAATCTTACTCAGATTGTTATTGCAGGACCTCGTTGCTACGATTATAAGCTCAGACTTCTTATTGCAGGTTTGAGTGAGGATAAAATCGTTTGCTGTGAAGATGAATTGGCTGCAGTTGATGTTATGAATACGGATATCGACAAGCTCTATTTCATACACGATCCATCTACCTATGAGCATTCACTTAAGGTAGAAGAAAAGCTTGTATCTGTTTTTAATGCAGCGCACAAGAGTAAAGGCGGTGAGCAATAATGAAAATTGAGGTATTATATCCTGAGATTTGTTGCTTGTTCGGAGATAAGGCAAATATGCGTTATTTCGAAATGTGTCTGCCTGATGCTGAGTTTGTAAAAACTCCTGTAAGCGAAATGCCATTGTTTTTAACAGAGGACGTGGATATGGTCTACTTCGGCTCCTGTAGTGAGTCAACTCAGGAACGAATTATTGACAGACTCAAGGGCAAAGAAGACCGAATAAAAGAACTTATAGACAAAGGTGTGATATTCCTTATGACAGGTAACACCTTTGAAATTATGGGTAACTATATTTTAGATTCCGACGGAAAGAAAATCGAAGCACTTGGTATTTTTGATTTCTATTCTCAAAGAACAATACCGGACCGTCACAATTCACTTGTTTTAGGTGAGTTTGAGGGTATGAAAATTGTAGGCTACACAAGCAGATTTTCCCATAGCTACGATATTGCAAAGGAAGATTCCTTTATAAATGTAGCAAAGGGTTATGGCTCATTTAAGGAAAGCAAAACAGAAGGCATAAAACGTAACAATCTTTTCGGTACGTATTTGCTTGGACCATTTTTGATCTATAATCCTGATTTTACTAAGTATCTTATGAAGCTTTTGGGTGTAGAAAATCCAACATTAGTTTTTGAAAAGGAAATAAACAAAGCTTACGACGTAAGACTTGCAGAGTACGAAAGCGATATAGTTTTCTGAATTTAAAAAATCACCAATCCAACAGGATTGGTGATTTTTTAGTGTTTTTATTTTTGGTCAGCGCGTTGAGTTTTAAATGTTTGGTTTACTACTGTATTAAGTACTACATTAAGAGAGAATAATGCAATACCTACAAACAAACCAAACTGAACACTACCATCAATAAATGCTGCAGATGAACTGCTTATTGTGTTGGTTGCAATTGTAAAGAAAATGCCCGGTAAAATAAAGCATAGATCTGAAAGAAAACAAAGAACAATATTTACCCCTGCTTTAAGTGAGGGCGCTTTTATTAAAACAAATAAAAAGTTCAATACACCAAAAACAACTGCAAGATACAGGCACAATACGCAAAGCATTACAAGAAGCAATGGTACGCCTAAGTTTTCTGCGCCGGCAAGGTTGATCAATGAACCCCAGTTAAGAGTAAGAAACTTATTAAGAGTAAAATCTAATAACGTGAAATCGCTTTCCGATTCACTTAAAAATGGGAGATTCACAGAGTATTTTGCCAAAGGAAGAACTAGCGCAACTAATGGCAAAAAGGTGCAAATAAAACGGATTATTCTTAATTTATTACCAAACAAAGCACTTTTGAAATTTCCTGTGAACTTTCTGAACTTAGTCCAGGCGATTTCAGCATTTCTCGCATCTTCATCAAGTCTGCCTTCCCAGTTATAGTTAGGAATATTGACGCCACAATGAGGACACTCTGCCTTTATATCCCAAAAATTAAGGATTGCATAGCAATTAGGACATAATGCCATAGCAAATCAACCTTTCATATTAATAGTCAAGAACTCTGAGCACTAATTGTGCGTTAATAGGAAGCTTTTCGATTACTTCTCTTGCTTCTTTTTCACGCATAACAGGTGTTATGAAAGCAATTTCAGTTTTAGGCTCGTCCTCGCGATGAAGGATTGTAGCAGATTCGAAAACCTTGTTAATTTCATTAAATGCAGCAACATAATCATCTGTTGTTGCTCTTACGTAAAGAGCACCGTTGTTAAGGTTAGGAGCAATAACGTAATTATCCTCGGCTGGGCCCCAACCAAAGGCTTTTCTCTTCGCAGTGTGTTTTGCACAGTCAATAACGTCAGCAACAACAGCACTTGCTGTTGGAAGCTTACCTGCACCTTTACCATAGAAAACAACGTCGCCGATAGCGTCACCACGAACGAGGATTGCGTTGAATACGTCGTCAACAGATGCAAGCTGGCTGTGGTTCTGTATAAGAGAAGGACCGACGGTAATTATAATTTTATCGTTGTCGTTCTGTACTGCTCTACCTATAAGCTTTATAACGCCACCCCAGTTTTTAGCGTAAGCAACATCCTCTGGTGTGATTTCTGTAATCCCTGAAGTTTCAACAGCATCAGGGTAAACGTGTTTACCGAAGCAAAGAGATGCAAGAATGCAGATTTTTCGAGCTGCATCGTGACCTAAGATGTCGGCAGATGGATCTCTTTCTGCATAGCCGTTATCCTGAGCAAGCTTAAGTGCTTCGTCAAATGCCATACCTTCTTCAATCATCATGGTAAGAATAAAGTTTGTCGTTCCATTAAGAATACCTGCAATTTCACAGATTTCGTTAGCTGCAAGGCACTGGCTTATTGGTCTGATAATTGGAATGCCACCACCAACACTTGCTTCAAATAAGAAGTTAACGTTATTTTCCTTTGCAAGCTCTAAAAGCTCGTGACCTTTCGCAGCAACAAGCTCTTTGTTTGAAGAAACAACGCTTTTACCTGCTTTAAGACAGCTTGAAACGTATTCGTAAGCAGGGCTTGTACCACCCATACACTCAACAACAATGCCTACAGAAGCATCGTTAAGAATGTCGTTGAAGTCTGTTGTGAAATATTCTCCAAGCTCGTGGTTTGAAAAATCACGGATATCGAGTATGTATTTAATATCAAGTGTGTTTTGTGTGCTTTTAGCAACAATACTCTTTTTGTTTTTCATTAAAAGTTCAGCAACACCGGAACCTATTGTGCCGAAGCCCATTATAGCAATTTTCATATGTCTACCTCCAAGGTAAATGTAATCCATGATATTGTATCATATTCCTTCAAGATAATAAAGAGAAAATTTGAAAAATCAACAAAATATTTTACAAAAAATTTCCAATATATAATTGTAATATTTAAAATAATGGTTTAAAATAAGATAATATAGGTTATATTCTCGTTTGGGGAGGTACTATCTGTGGAAAAAGCTATTGCCGACAGAAAGTCATTTATAATTAATTTTATATATTTTGCAATAATTATCGGATTGTATTACTTTGTAATCAACTATGCCTTCTGGTATGTGTTTCCTTTTGTTTTTGCAGCAACATTAGCAGTGTTTATACAAAATCCGGTACGTAAAATAAGCACAAAACTTAATATAAAAGCCCACGGCTTTGTATCTACTATATTGGTGCTTTTGATCGTTGTGCTTATTATTGGTGCATTGATAGGTGCAATTGGTGGAATAATTGGTGAATTAAAATCACTCTTGCAAGTTTTCTTCAGTAAATTTTCAAGCATTGATGCTTTCCTTGATGAAATTGAAAAGTGGGTTTTAAGCATTGTTGTGTTACTGCCAAAGGGTATAGGTGCAGTGGTGAGTGACAAGGTTGTAAACTTCTTTAATAATTTCTCTATGCAAAGTGCAGGTCTTGATTTTAGTATGCTTTCTGCGCCGTTAAGTGGGGCATGGGGCGTAGTGAAAAGCTTGCCATCTCTTGTTGTTGGTGTTATCGTAACCATCATTTCATGTGTGTTTATGACCTCGGAATATGATCTTATACGAGATATGATTCTTGGTATACTTTCAGAGGAAAAGGGTAAGAAGTTAATTAAAGCAAAAAATACAATTACAAGAGGCGTAGGGAAGCTTTTTAAAGCCTATGCTACCATTATGCTCATAACATTTACAGAGGTGTTTCTTGGCCTTAATCTTATGAAGCTTATTGGCGTGTATGACGGTGGATATATTGTAATCATTTCCTTTGTTACTTGTATTGTGGATATCATACCTGTCATGGGTACTGGTACAGTTGTTATACCATGGGCTATATATTCTCTCTTTACAGGTAATATCGGTTTTGGTATAGGCTTGGTTATACTTTATGCTGTAATTACTGTTTTACGTCAAATTATTGAACCTAAGCTTGTGGCTAACCAGGTCGGACTTCCTTCAATTGTTACAATTATGGCTATGTTCCTTGGTGCGAGACTTTTCGGTGCATTTGGTATTCTCTTACTTCCTTTGACCGTTATTATTACGAAACTTATGTATGACGAAGGCGTTATCGGTGTCAGAAGTCATCAGCCAATGGTGGAAACAGGTGAGTCGGATGATTGATGGTTTTATAGACGTACATTCCCATTCTTTGTGGGGGGTGGACGATGGTTCAACAAGCTTTAAAGAAACCTTGGCAATGTGTGATTGCGCAGAAGATAACGATACGTCAATTCTGATGGTAACCCCACATCTTATGTATTGGGATCAGGCAGAAGAGCTTTGTGACGTTCGTGATGAGAAGGCGGAACGTCTTTGTGATGCCTTGTATGATAGAGGCTCGGAGCTTATAATAAAAAAAGGTTTTGAAATTCTGTGCGATGACGATATATTTGATGTTAAGTATTTCAAACCATACACATTGAATGAATCTCGCTATATATTAATAGAGTTTGATTTTTATAAAACTGCAGCATCTGACGTTGAGGCGTGGTGTAAATATCTCAAATCTTTTGGATTGGTTCCAGTAATAGCCCACCCGGAAAGATATGGTTTTGTAGATGATAACATAGCTTGTCTTGATAGGTTTTCGGATATGGGAGTTTTGTTTCAAATTAATGCAGGCTCTCCTGCAGGTGTGTTTGGTAGCACAGCTATGAATATATCTTGTAAAATGCTTGAGGCAGGGTACGTCGATTTTGTTGGATCTGATGCCCACAGAATTAATGTGAGAAATACAGATATGTTGTCTTTGTTTGATGAGTATCCATATACAGTGTCTGAAGAGCTGATAAATAAAATAGCAATTACAAACCCAATGAGTATTATTAATGATAAACCTTTTGTTCCTGAAAGGAAAAAATATATACAAGAAATGTAAAAAAAAACTTTTAATTTCTTTTTTAGAAAAAAGAATACAAAAACATATGTTATTATACTAGTGAATAATTGGGAAAGGAGGAGGCATATAATGTTAGATCAGATTTGGCAACTTCTTATGAACTTTGGTCTTGATGTTCATGAAATCGGTGATTCAATCAGATCTCTTATCGAAGTTGATGAAAAAGGTAACATCGTTGGTGGTCTGCTTCAGCCTATAGCAAACCTTCCACTCGTAGGTGGTATCCTTGGCGCATTCGGTGATTTCGCACCAGACTCAGAGCTTACAACAAAGGTTGTTGAAACAACAGCAGAGACAATCCTTTAAGTTGTAGACAGACTACACTTATGTAGTGTGAATTATTGCAATAGTTTTCACGGAAGAGTGTGGGCAACCACACTCTTTTTCTTTGATTTTATATACATATTATATATAGAGGCTTGAAATGGAAGAGAAAAACGATTTTTTTAAGGTTGATGAAAATCAACGTGACGAAAGTAAAAGGAAAAATATAATAATAGTTCTTGCAGTGGCAATTGTACTTTGTGCAATTGTTTTAACTATTATACTTATAAGCGCAGTTGCAAGTTTGAAAAAGACTGAGAACACAACTCGCTACGAGATGACAACAAACTACCTTACAGAGAGTACAACAGATGAAGAGTATCTAAACTCTATCTTAGGAATAAATACTGGTGTTCAGACAGATGTAGAAACAGAGGCTCCTGTAACAGAGCAGGTTCAACAACAGGCGCCTGAGAAAACAACTAAGAATGAAATAATTGAGCACTATGAGCAGCTTTCGCCAAATGGTGAAAATAAGCTTTCAGATCATTATGATAATGAATTTATAAAGCTAGTTGCCCAGAAGTATAAAGTTGACACAGATTTGCTTGTTGCTATATACAGTGTTCCTGATTCGGGAACAAACTTTGTGCTACAGTTTAGTGGCAAGAAGGATATAAGCGGCAAGTACGTAAAAAGCCCCGACACCTTAGAAAAGGTTTATCAGATTGATTTACAAAGAAACATTAAGGTTGCCACAGGAAAAGAAGAGGGCAATGAAGGTGTTTCTTACGGCGAAAGTGTTTTATGTATGGGCTTGGTAAAGGCTGTTGTAATGGAACAGTATCCTAATTATTTTACCGGATTAAAGAAATAAATTCATTTTCAGCAAAGTGAACAATAAATCCACACTTTTGTTGGTTAAAAACCCTTGTAACTATGTAACAAAAAAAGTTTGAAAAATTCTTGAAAAAATACTAAAAAACACTTGCATTATTGAAACCATTGTGCTATTATGATAGGGCGCGCGAAGGGCGTGTCCCTATCTTTTTATGCCCTGATGCGAGCAGATATGCGATGATGCGGGAGGTGGCTGCCCACTGAGGCAGGGAATTTCCGCGGAGTATGTCCGATTTAAAACCGGGCGATCAAATACCGATAAACAAACCGTACGCCATCCTTAACTGTGGCATCGGCTTGTCTCGGAACGCATTATATCCCGGAATAACTATTCCGGTTTTTAAATGGTGAGGGTGATAAGCCCGGAGCCGTTGAGAAAAAATGCGTAGCCCGCCAAAAAAAATAGGAGGCGTTACAAATGGCAGTTAAGGAAAAAATCAGAATCAGACTCAAAGGTTACGATCATAACCTCGTTGACAAAGCAGCAGAAAAGATCGTAGAAACAGCAAAGCGCACAGGCGCTCAGGTTTCAGGCCCAATTCCTCTTCCAACAGAGAAAGAGGTAATCACAGTGCTTCGTGCAGTTCACAAGTACAAAGATTCTCGTGAGCAGTTCGAACAGCACACACACAAGAGACTCATTGACATTCTCAGACCTTCAAACAAAACTGTTGAAGCTCTTACAGGTCTTGAGCTCCCAGCTGGTGTTGATTTTGAGATCAAGCTTTAATCCGATATAAAGCTGATTTTGAATATACCTATTATATATATAGTAGGTTGCAGGTCATGTTGAGGCAACTCAACCAATAATCTGACAGGAGGAAATAAAAATGAAAAAAGGTCTTATCGGAAAAAAGATCGGCATGACACAGATCTTCGACGAAAAGGGTAATATGATCCCTGTAACAGTTGTTGAAGCTGGTCCATGTGTAGTTGTTCAGAAAAAGACAACTGAAAACGATGGCTACGAAGCTGTACAGATTGGTTACGGCGACAAGAAGGTTCAGAGAGTGAACAAGCCAATGGCTGGTCACTTCAAGAAAGCTGACGTAGCTCCAAAGAAGGTACTCAAAGAGTTCAGACTCGCTGACACATCTTCTTTAAACGTTGGTGACATCATCAAGGCAGACATCTTTGCTGCGGGTGATTTCGTTGACGTTGTAGGCACAAGCAAGGGTAAAGGTACTGCCGGCGTTATCAAACGTTGGAACTTCGGTAGACTCAGAGAGAGCCATGGTACAGGTCCTGTTGCAAGACACGGTGGTTCTTTAGGTGTTATTGACCCTGCTCGTATTTTCAAAGGCAAGAAGATGGCAGGTCACCTCGGTTCAGAGCGTGTAACTGTTCAGAATCTCAGCGTAGTTAAGGTTGACAGCGAAAACAATCTTATCGCTATCAAGGGTTCAAT
>JAZUPI010000033.1:0-31961 GCA_045605085.1 Acutalibacteraceae bacterium | reverse complement strand
CTGACCACTGGTCAACATAGTCTGCCATTGGGCTTGAAGGTGTGATTGGGTAAATACCTGCAACTTCTGTGAAAGCGTATGACACATAAGCAGCGGCATTGTTACCGTCCATGGTTTTCATTTTTCTAGCCATAGTTTTTTGCCTCCTATAAAAATGTTAATTATAAGTATTATTAAAACACCAATAGATATATTAACACTTATTTCCCGACTTGTAAACTAGAAAAAGTTAAAAATTTCACGATTTTTTTCCAATTAATCAGGATATTTTTGGGGAAAACAGTATTTTACGGAAAAAAGCAAGTAAAATCCACGTTGTGGAGCCATAACAGTTGACAAAATGCTAAATATTTGCAATAATATATCCTAATGTGGTGTATAATATCCACAAAACTATTTCCTGAAAGGAGCCTATCCCAACCATGGATGATCCCGGACCTGATTTTATTTTGGCCCAATTTTTAAATCTCGCAGAAGCAACCTCTGCAACAGACGGTTTGATTTTCAAAATCTTACTTCTTCTTGTGCTTATTCTTGTCAACGCCTTTTTTGCAATGTCAGAAATTGCAATAATTTCTCTTAACGATACAAAAATCGAGAGAATGGCAGAGGAAGGTCACAAAAAGGCTAAAATGGTTTTGAAGCTCACAAGCAACTCAACACGTTTTTTGTCAACTATCCAGATTGGCGTTACGTTAGCCGGCTTCTTGTCATCTGCATCTGCATCAACTGCCTTTGCAGCAATGCTTACAGATGCAATCAAGAACCTTGTACCAAGTCTTTCAACAAGTCTTATTTCAGGTGTATCTGTTGTTGTTATCACCTTAATCACGTCTTATTTTTCACTTGTGTTAGGCGAGCTTGCACCTAAAAAAATCGGTATGCAGGCGTCAGAAAAGGTAGCTTTTGCAGTTGTTAAGCCCTTGCTTGTTATTTCAAAAATTACTGCTCCGTTTGTAAAATTCCTTTCCTTTTCAACAAACGCTATTGTCAGACTTTTTGGTTTTGACCCTAATGCCGACGAGGCGACGGTTACTGAAGAAGAAATCCGTATGATGGTGGATGTTGGTGGTGAAAAGGGCGTTATTGAAGATGCTCAGAAGGAAATGATTAACAACATCTTTGAGTTCGACGATATGGACGCAGGTGACATTATGACTCACCGTACAGACGTTGTTGCAGCAGATATTAACGATACAAATCTTGAAGAGTTTATGGCTCTTGCTATAGAACACGGTAGGTCACGTATTCCACTTTATGACGAAGATATCGATAACATTGTGGGTATTGTTTACGTAAAAGACCTGCTCAAGTACGTTGGTAAAGAGGTTAAGGCAAAGGGTACGCTTAAAAACATTATGCGTGAGCCTTACTTTATTCCGGAAACCAAATCCTGTGGTGAGCTCTTCAAGGAAATGAGCTCGAAGAAAATACAGATGGCTGTTGTTGTTGACGAATATGGTGGCACAGCAGGTATTATTACACTTGAGGATATTGTTGAAGCCATTATGGGTAATATTCAGGACGAATACGACCACGAGGAAGACGAAATTTCAAAAATCGATGAAAATACCTTCACGGTTGATGGTACAATCGACATTGAAGAAATCGACGAGCTTATCGGGAAAGAGCTTCCTGAGGGTGGCTACGAAACACTTGCAGGCTTCATAATGGATGAACTTCAGTGCATCCCTAAGGACGGGGAAATGAACGAGGTTATTTTCGAAAATGTTAAGTTTACTGTTTTAAGTGTTGAAGACAGAAGAATAGAAAAAATCAAAGTCGAAATCACTCCTTTGCAGGAAAACTCAGATGAGGATGAGGAAGACAAATAATTATTAAAACACAAAACTGCATCAAGAGTTTCTCTTGGTGCAGTAGTTTTAAATTGAGGTATGGTTGAATTTTCAATAAATATAGATGAAAAAAGGCGGGGTGAATATGGCTGCGAAAATTCTTGTAACTGAAGATGATGATTTTCTTCGTGACGGGCTTTGTGAAATGCTCAAAAAAGAGGGCTATGACGTTGTTGCTGCAGGGACAATAGAGGATGCAAAGGCAAGTTTCTCGAAAGAAAACTTTAACCTTATAATCCTTGACGTTATGCTTCCTGATGGTAACGGCTTTGATATGTGTGGCTTCATTCGCTCAAAAAACGAAGATGTGCCCATACTCTTTTTAACTGCTTGCGATGATGAGGTTCAGGTTGTTCGTGGTCTTGATGCAGGTGCGGACGATTATGTTACAAAACCCTTCAAGCTTCTTGAGTTGCTTTCAAGAATCCGTGCTCTTTTAAGAAGAAACAAATCAACCGTATATAGTTGCGAGAATATTGTTATTGATATAAACACAATGACTGTTAAAAAGGATGGCGAAAATGTTTTTGTTACTCCAACGGAGTTCCAGATTCTTTCCACTCTTATAAGAAACAGCGGTGTAATTGTGACAAGAGCAATTTTATTAGAAAATATCTGGGATGAGGGTGGTTCATTTATTGATGATAACACTCTTTCCGTTCACGTCAGCCGACTTCGTGAGAAAATCGGTCCTGAGCATATCGTTACTGTCAGAGGTATCGGTTACAGGTGGGAGGACGGTAAATGACTCCTTTTGAAATCTGTCTGATTATTTCTGTTTGTTTATTACTTTTTGTTGTATTGATTTTGAGTATTATCCTCACTAAAAACAAACGAAACGTGAAAAAGCTTACTAAAAGCATAAATGAATATCTTGAAAAAGGTCAATTGACAAAATTCAGCACAAAGGATGACAACTTTGCGCCTCTTCAGAATGCAGTCTGCGATTTGGAAAATGCTCTTGAAGTGCAAAAGCAAAACACCGAGTCCGAAACTAAAAAGAATCCGGATTTTATTGCCGATGTTTCTCACCAGTTAAAAACTCCTCTTGCAGGACTTCGCCTTTATCTTGAAATGGACAATGCTCAGAATCCTACTGAGCATACAGAAAAAGAGCTTCAGCTTGTGGAGAAAACTGAAGAGCTTGTTGCGAAGCTTTTACGCCTTGAAAAGATAAAGAGCGATACATATGTTATGGATTTTCAGTTTTATGAAATCAGCGAAATCCTAAAAAGCATACTCCTTGATATGAAGCATATTTTTCCTGAAAAGCAGTTCGGTATTGTTGGCAAAAGCCGAATGAGATGTGATAAAGAATGGCTGACAGAAGCCTTAGGAAATGTTATTAAAAACGCCTGCGAGCACACGGATAACAATGGCAAAATCAATATAACTATTGAAGAAAATGAACGCTCCACAATTGTTACTGTTTCCGATAACGGTGGTGGTGTTGATAAAGACGATGTTGGTAAGCTCTTTAAGAGATTCCATAGAGCTAAAAACGCCAAGCCCCAGAGTGCAGGAATCGGTCTTGCAATTACCAAGGCTATTATTGAAAAGCACCACGGAACAATAAGTGCCGTAAATACTGCAACGGGACTTGATATTATAATGTGTTTCCCGCATATTGATGGGTATCAAGCTATTTGATTGCCAAGTATAACTTGGCAGCGATATAAATCCTGGCGGATTTGCGATATATCTGACGATGCGATATACCTTCGGTGCGATATGTGCCTTACGGCACGAGAAAGAGGATTTATATCATATCGCATTTGCAAAGCAAATATATCGCAATCGGCAATATGTCGATTATATCGCATTTTGTGTAAACAAAATATATCGCAGAAAGGGAATGTTATGGATAACAAAACAATCAAAGAATTAGCAATAGAGTTAACAGTTGAAATAACTGCTGTTTGCGATAACATAAAAGGACGAAGTGTGTATGTTAATCAACTTCTAAGGGCATGTTCATCGATAGGTGCAAATTCCCACGAAGCCAAATATGCTCAAAGTAGAGCGGATTTTATACATAAAATGGAGATAGCTCTAAAAGAAACATATGAAACTGAGTATTGGCTTGAAATCCTTTATAAAGTGAAATTGTTAGATGCTGAAGTATATAAGAATCTTAATAGTAAATGTGGTACAATTCGCAGAAAGCTTATAGCATCAATAACAACAGCAAAAAATAATCAAAAATAAATAGCATGGCGATATAAATCCTGGTGGATTTGCGATATATCTGACGATGCGATATACCTTCGGTGCGATATGTGCCTTACGGCACGAGAAAAAACTCTCCCTTTGATTTTACAAAGAGAGAGTTTTTTATAATCTTACGAAATCTTAAGATAAAAGTCACTTAAAATTAAGATTGGTGTTTTACAATAGAGTCAACATAGAGGATTAGTATTCTCAAAATCAAATTCAAAGGAGAGTTTTCTATGAATATTATCGAATGCAAAAATCTCACAAAGGAATATTTAAGCGGTGAAAATACAGTTGTGGCACTTAACGATGTGTCATTAGAATTCGAAAAAGGGGAGTTCTGTGCAATAACAGGTCCTTCAGGTTCAGGTAAGTCAACTTTTTTACACGTTTTAAGCAGTCTTGAAAATGCAACCTCGGGCGAGGTTATTTATAACAACGAAAGCCTTAAAAAGTATAACGATAATCAGCTTTCAATCCTCAGAAGAAGACGCTTCGGCTTCGTTTTCCAGGCATATAACCTTGTGGAAGAATTAACAGGTTACGAGAATATTCTTCTTCCAATTATGCTTGATAAAAAGAAACCCGATGAAGAGTATCTGAAGAAAATTATTGATATTCTCGGCATTGAAGACAGACTTTCTCATTTGCCATCTGCTCTTTCCGGTGGTCAGCAACAGAGAATTGCTATTGCAAGAGCACTTGCAAACAAACCATCAATCCTTTTTGCCGATGAACCTACGGGTAACCTTGATGGTAAAAGTGGTAGAGAGGTGCTGTCTTTACTTAAATATGTAAGTAAAGAATTAGGTGTAACGCTTATTCTTGTTACCCACGATTTGCACGTTGCAGAGCAGGCAGACCGAGTTATCAGAATCGAAGACGGCGCTGTTGTTGAGGATAGTAAATTTAATCAATAAAAGAAGGTGATTTTATGAAAAACAAAAAATTAACCTTTAATGCCCTTGCTTTAGGAAATCTGAAGCACAGAAAAAAGCAGTATACATTGCTTGTATTAGGTATCATTCTTTCAATGGTGTTTTCTGCGAGCGTTCCTTTTTTAATTTCAAGTGCTCTTTCATCTGCAGAGGCAACTAAGATTTATCTTTATGGTTCAGAGGATATTCTCATTCCTAACGTGAGTTCATATCGTAACTGTGAGGAGCACCTTGAAAAAACCTTTTCCAGAGTAGGCTATGCAACTGTTTACGGATACCTTTCAAATCCCAAAGCTGAAAGTGGAACGGGTGTGTGTATTGCAAGCTTCGATGAAGAATCAAGGGATATGTACATATCTCTTAAAGAAGGTAAGTTGCCACAGGCTGAAAATGAGATAGCCCTTGAGGAAGAAGCATTATTCAGAATGAATCTTGAGGCAAAGGTGGGAGATATCATCACTCTTGATTTGTTCCCTAAAGTAGGTAATGAAATATCGAAGAAATCAAGTAAGGCTACATTTGTGATTACTGGTATTCTTGAAAACAAAAGACAAAACATTGAAAAACATACGGTTTTGGGTGTTGAAGATATTCCGGGTGCAATAGTATCGCAGAACTATATTATTGCGGCAGGTGGCAAGGAATCTGTTATGGCTTTTGTTTCTGCTGAAGCATTTTTAGACCGGAAGGAATATAATGAACAGTTTTCAGCCTTTTTAGAAAGCTATGGCGATGGCAACGGTCACGTTCTCATGTACGAAATATCTGCACTTGCAAATTATGATATAATTATGAAGTTTACAGGTCTTGCGGCACCCGGCACACTTCTTGTGGTGCTTTCAGTTGTTTTTATGTTTGTGGCAGATATCGGCATTATAAACGCCTTCAGCGCAAGCCTTAAGGAACGTAAAAAGCAAATCGGTCTTTTGAGAAGTGTTGGTGCAACAAAACACCAAATAATAAAAATATATGGAAGAGAAAGCTTTATTCTTTGTCTTTTGTGCGCTCCTATAAGTGTGCTTATTTCTTTTGGTATTATAAGTGCGATAGTGCCGTTTTTAGGCGAAAACTACGTGTTTAAGCCGGAAATCTGGGTTGTTCCCGTAAGTATTGCTTTAAGTATAATTTTTGTGCTTATAGCATCCTTTATCCCTCTTGTTTCAGCTTCAAGAATTTCACCTATGCAGGCAATCAGAAATACAGAGCTTGGCAGAAAGTTTAAAAATAAAAAAATTAAAACACAAAAAGAATTTGATACCTCAAGACTTCTTGCTAAAAGAAATATTACCCTTTTCAGAGGTAAGGGAGTTGTGACGAGTATTATAGTGTGCGTTGCAGTATTTGTATCTTTGTTCGGTTTTTCCGTTGTGAATGCTCTTGAGGATGATTTGTACACTTATGATTACGATTACACGATTATGTCAGGCTTTTATGAGTATAACGGTTGGTTTTCAAACTATAAGCCACGTAACAGAGGTCTTTCCGAAAACAATCTTTCCGAGATTATTCTTAATGAAAACGTGGAGAAAATAAGTACACAGAAAATTACAAATGCTTACGTTCAAACTGATGAGTTTACCGGGTATATGCAGGATTTGTGTTATTTTAATAGTCAGTATAACTGTGACCCTGAAAACGTGTGGGTTACACAGGAGAATTACAAGCAGCACGCTCAGCTCTCTGCTGAAGAGATGTTTGTAAAAAAGTGTGCACAGATTCAGGATGACGTGGTTCAGTTTGAGCTTATCGGTTATGATGAAGAGACAGTAAAACAGCTTTCTGAATACGTTGTAGCAGGCAAAATTGATATTGATAAGCTGAATTCAGGTGAGGAAGTAATCGTTATGGTGCCGGATAACATACTCCTTACTGCTTCCCATTTAGAGGAAACAACAAAGTATTCGTATATTCACGCTTACAACACAACCTTGGAGAAAGAGTCTTACCTTGCTAAGGAAGATATTTTCCTTCACCAGTCTGCCTGTGATTTCAAGGTAGGTCAGGATATATCTGTAGGCTGGTTATATGCAGAGGATAAGCCTAAATTCGAAGGAGACATCTATCATCTTGCAAAGGACCAAAAGCCCATAAGCTACGAAAAACTTGTTACCGATACCAAAATCGGCTCAATGCTTCACGGCGTACCATATAAATCACGTGATTCAATAATAGGTGAGCTGTCATTCTGGGGCAGAGCAAGGGTTATTACAACTACAGAGGGCTTTGATAAGCTCACAAACGGGAATATTCAATATAACCATGTAGGAGTAGAGCTTAATAAAGAGTGTACGGAAGAAATCAACAAAGAAATGAACACCCTTCTTTCAAAGGTTTCTGCAGGTACAACAGGAGTGGTGAATTCATCCTACGAAAAAAGGCAACAGGAGTTAGACGATATAAGAGCTTCGCTCATTATAATAATAGCAGTTGCAGCGCTTTTCTTTACTGCTTGCGGTAGTTTAGTGAATAACGCTATTACTGCAAGGATAAGAGAAAGTAAAAGAGAAATAGGAACGCTACGTGCTGTTGGTGCAACACAAAAGGATATAAATAACTCCTATTTTCGTCAGATATTCTCAATTCTTGGTTGGGGTGTTCTTACAGGCTTTGTAGCATTCTTCATATACTATGGTCTTTATTATCTTGTGTTTATTTCATTGGGCGATTCACCTAATGATTACAAGGTAACCATTATTGAAACTCTTGTTGGAGTTGTCCTTCTGTTTGTAAGCTGTACAATTAATATGGTTGTGAAGATTAGAAAAGAAATGAAGAACAGTATTGTTGAGAATATAAGAGAATTATAAAAATCAATCGCAAAGTGCAGGTGATTTTATGAAAAAGAAAAAATTAACATACACCTCTCTTGCAATGGGAAATCTGAAGAAAAAGAAGAAGCAATACATTGTAATGATTCTGGGTATTGTTTTATCAATGGTGTTTTCTTCGGGAATTATCTATTTTGCCTTTAGTGCTTACGATACATCAGCGCAAAAGAATGCTACAGAGCTTGGGTTTTATAGTATGTACTTCAGCAAATATGATGAGCAGCTTTTTGAAGAGCTTCATCACACAGATACATTTGAGAAAATCGGTTACGGATATGTTCTCGGTTATATTTTTGCAGATGAAGATGACACATTGTCGGGTACATCAATTGTAAAGCTGGATAAGGTTTCTCAAGAGCTTGTGAATCCGATTTTTATCAGCGGTACATATCCGGAGAAAAAAGGCGAAATTGCAATTGAACAAACCACTCTTCTGCAAATGGGTATTACGGCAGAAGCAGGCGATAAAATTACGCTTAAATTTCAGAATCAAAACGATAATGAATTGCTTGATGAAATCAAGGAGAAAACCTACACGCTATCAGGAATAATGGTTGATAAGCGTAACAATGTTGCAAGTGGTTTCGAAGAAAAAAGAGTTCTGCCTGCTGCAATTGTAAGTGAAAATGAAAAAATAGATTTAGGTGGCAAACAAAAAACAGTTGTATACAGCATTCTTACAGAAAACGGCTTTGGAAAGGTGTACCAAGCTAGAGATAAGCTGGGTATAGAAAATCTGGAATGTGTTAATTCGTTTCACGAAACCTTTAACTTTGATTCAGATGAATGGCTTTCATTTTCGCTTGTAATGATTGTTGTGTGTATGTTGTGGCTTGCTTCTTCAATAGGTATAATAAATGCATTTACCACAAACCTTAAAGAGCGAAAAAAGCAGATAGGTTATTACAGGGCAGTCGGTGCAACTAAAAGGCAGATTTTGAAGCTTTTCGGACGAGAAGCATTTATTCTGAGTGCTATTTGCACACCCGTAAGCCTTGTTATATCATATTTGGCGGTCAGGCTTGTTATAGGATATGTTTTTGAAAAAGCATACTTTTCACCGAATATATGGGTGCTTCTTATATGCGGAGCTTTTAGCGTTATTAGTGTTATGCTTGCTTCGCTTATACCATTGTTTGCCGCCTCACGAATTACACCTATGCAAGCTATCAGAAATATTGAAACTGCAAGAAAGCTTAAAAATAAAAGGGTTAAAACTCAAAAAAACTTTAGCGTATCAAAGCTTCTTGCTAAAAGAAACCTTACTGTTTCAAAAAGCAAGCAAATAATTGTCAGCGTTTTTCTTGTGGTTACAATTCTGTTTTCTTCATATGCTCTTTCTGCTATGACATATGCAATTAATGATATTCATAAACTTGCCAATGATTACGAACTGCATCTGTATATGGATTCTATGTATGGTACAGTGAATTATCCTACAGGGAATAACGGCTTTACGGAAAACCACCTTCAGACAGTGCTTTCAAATGAAAATATTGTGTCTGCTAACGGGTTGAAGAGGGCAAATGTGAATATTCTTGTGGATAACGCAAAAGAGCTTTCTAATTACAGATATATTTCACACAATAATTTTTACCATTCCGGCTCTGAGTTGGGCGCAGATTTAAAAGAGCTTGACGAAAACAATTTCAGAAATAAGCTTAACCCCGGGGTCGTAAATGCAGAAAATAAGCAGTTAAAAAGCGCAGCCGGATACAAAGGTGATTATCTACCCTTCGAAATAGTAGCGTTAAGTGAAGATTTAATAAAGATTATTAGCAAAAAAGTTGTTGATGGCGAAATTGATATGGGTAAAATCAACAGCGGTCAGCAGGTAATTTTTGTTGCTCCTGAAGAGGTTATTCTGGCAGTTCATACCGATTCCTATGGTAACTCAATGCTCAGTACATATAGCCAGCGCTCTCACATTGATGTAAATATGGAAATGGGCGAGGATATTAAAATCATTACCTCTGCCCCATGCGATTACAAAGCAGGAGAAAAGCTTGATTTAAGTGTTCTATACTGTGAAGAGTATAATCCTGATTTTGAACTTGACGGCACACCAAAGGTTTCCAAGGAAAAGTTGGATGTTAATAATGTTCAGGTTGAAATAGGTGCTGTATTAAATGAAATAAGCGAATTTACAGAAATACTCATGTATTCGGTAAGCGACGATGTTATCATAACCTCAATAGAAGGAATGGAGCACTTCTTCCCAAAGGCAAGGTACAAGCACCTTTCCTTTGATTTGAAGGATGATTGCACAGAAGAAGTAAATAAGGGAATTACTGCTCTTCTCGATTCCGTAGCGTCTTGTGTAGATAGTGCTGATTACAGTTCAAATTACGATTATCAGATGGAGCAGAAAAAAGATATTCAAAATTTCTGTATGATTGTTTGCGCTATGGTAATACTCCTTTTTACGATTTGTGCAAGTATTATAAATAACACAATTTCAGCAAATGTTAAAGAAGATAAAAAGAAAATCGGCACCCTTCGTGCAGTAGGTGCCAATAAAAAAGAAATAAGTCTTTCATACATTATTCAGTTCTTATCAATGTTTAAGTGGGGTTTTGGGTTTGGCTTTGGTTTATTTGGTGCATCGTATCTTGTTTTGCATCTGATACCCGAAACAAAGGGCTTAACCGGTCAAATGGTATTTAATCCGTGGATTACGTTAGCCTTCGGCTTCGTTTTATTTGTAATCTGCTCTTTGAGTATCTACTCAAAAATCAGAAAAGAAATGAAGAACAGTATTGTTGAGAATATTAGAGAACTGTAAAAGTGCAAAATGCAAAGCGCAAAGTGACAGGTGATATTATGAAAAAATTATTTATATTTATGCTCTGCTTAATGGTGTGCGTTATGCCGTGTTTTGCAGTGAAAGAAGGAAAAACTGAAGATACGACTTCTGAGAGAAATCAGCCTGAGACAACAAAGGTTGCAACGGAAGTTACTACAACGAGGAAGACTACCGAAAAGGGAGAGCATTCCACAAAAAAGGATGAATCCACCACAGTAAATGTGGAATCTGCCACGAAAAAGGCAGAACCAACAACACAAAAAGAAGAAATAACCCAAAAGTCTGAACTAACTACACAGATTGTTGAGCCTGCCACACAAGAAAAGACAATAGAAAAAGAGGATGTTAAAATTCCTGTTGTTCCGCAAGAGCCGGAAACGGTGGACAACTCTCAACCGCGCCTTATGGTAACAGATTATGAAATAGAGGACGGTTATATCAGTCCTGAAGCGACAAAGAAAATCACCATAACTATAAAAAATATGCATACATCAAAGTCAGTAAGCAACATAAAGCTTTCACTTTCCGAGGATACAGATGAAATCCGTCCCAATGGTATGGGAACAAAGTATGTTTCTTTAATAGGTGCAGGTGAATACTATATTTGGGTTGTTGAGCTCAAGGCAGTTCATACTGCAACAGTAGGTGAACACAAGCTCAGTTTCTCTTGTGAATATGAGGATGGGAACGGTTCGGGTTATGGTGCAAATGATATTCTCAGAGTTGAGGTGCACCAACCGGCTGAACTCAGTTTTGATGGCGCAAAGCTACCTGTAAAGGTGGTGCAGGATGAAACTGTTACTCTCAATATAAATCTTATGAATATCGGTAAAACACCACTTTTTAATTGTAAGGTTGATTTTTCAATTGAAGGTCTTGATGCAGGTGGCAGTAGCTTTGTGGGTGAAATTCAGCCACAAGAAAAAGCAACTGCAAATGCAAATCTGCTTGTGGATTCTCAGAAAATCGGTGAGGTGAAGGGTACTATAACAGTTACCTATGAAGACACCTTCGGTAAGGAATATACACTTACTCACGATGTTAAAACAGTTATTGAAAAGAAGGTTGTAAAAGCACAAAAGCAGAAAGAAGAGGAAGAAAAGAAAAATCCTCTTTGGTGGCTTTTCCTCCTCGGCGGTTTTGTGGTTGGCGGCGGTCTTGGATTTGGCATACCGTTTGCAATAAACTCACGCAAGCAAAGGCTGAAGGATGAAGAAAGATTATAAAACAAAAGGGCAAGTTCTCGGTTTGAGAACTTGCCTTTTTGTTATTCATTCATCCCACAGCATTTTTTGTATTTTTTTCCGCTACCGCATGGGCATGGGTCGTTTCTGCCTGGCTTTTTATCTGCCTTTTTAGGCTCTTTCTTTACTGTGCCATCGTCGGAGCCTGATGTGGCTGTGATTTTTACTATTGCTTTTCTTTCAACAGGCTCTTCCTTACGGATTCTTGCCTGGAGAACGAAGTCGACCGTACCTTCACGTATGCCGTTTGTCATTTCCTCGAACATATCAAGTCCTTCGTCACGGAACACAATAACAGGGTCTTTCTGACCATATCCCATAAGATTCATACTGCGCTTTAATTGATCCATAGCGTCAATATGATCCATCCAACGGATGTCAACGTTTCTTAAAAGGCCAACTCTTTCAAGCTCCTTAACAGCTTCTTCACCAAACTCTTCAATACGGTTGTCGTATATTTCCTGTGCTTTGTTAAGAAGAACTTCTGCAATTTCGTCGGACTTGTGAAGATCTCTGATATCCTCTTCATTAACAAGCCAAGCATATTTTGTGAGAAGTCCTGCTCTGTTCCATTCGTCCTCAGAAACCTTTTCAGGACAGTAGAAATCAACAGATTCAGAAATTGTGTCGACGATCATCTTTTGGATAAGTGAGCTTATATCTTCACCATCAAGAACCTGATTACGCTGACCGTAAATAACCTCACGTTGTTTGTTCATTACGTCGTCGTACTTAAGAACGTTACGACGGATTGCAAAGTTGTTGCCTTCCACCTTGCGCTGTGCACTTTCTATTGAAGATGTAAAGAGCTTTGCTTCAATGGGCATATCACCAACACTCTTGAAAGCATCGAGCGTTACATAGAAACGGTCGCCTGCGAAAAGACGAAGAAGGTCATCTTCTGCTGAAAGGAAGAAACGGCTTTCGCCAGGGTCACCCTGACGGCCTGAACGACCTCTGAGCTGGTTGTCAATTCGTCTTGACTCGTGACGTTCTGTACCTATAATGTAAAGACCACCTGCTTCGCGAACCTTTTCAGCCTCTTCAGTTGTCTGTTTTTTGAATTCTGCTTCAAGCTGACGGAAGGTGTTACGAGCGTTTATGATATCTTCGTTGTCGGTTTCTGCAAAGCCTGTAGCTTCGGCAATAAGCTCGTCATCGAAGTCCATTTTCTTCATCTGGGTTTTTGCCATGAATTCAGGGTTACCACCTAAGATGATGTCGGTACCACGACCTGCCATGTTAGTTGCAATTGTAACGGCACCGAATTTACCTGCCTGAGCAACAATTTCTGCTTCCTTTTCGTGGAATTTAGCGTTGAGAACCTCGTGCTTGATTCCTTTTTTCTTAAGGAATTTTGAAAGCTTTTCACTTTTTTCGATATTAACAGTACCAACAAGTACAGGCTGGCCTTTTTCGTGGCACTCAATAATTGTGTCAACAATAGCGTTAAATTTTGCTTCTTCTGTTTTGTAAAGTACGTCGTTGTTGTCTTTACGTGCAAGAGGTTTGTTTGTTGGAATTTCAACAACATCAAGGCTGTAAATTTCCTGGAATTCTTCACTTTCGGTCATAGCAGTACCTGTCATACCTGAAAGCTTTTTGTAAAGACGGAAATAGTTCTGGAAGGTGATTGTAGCAAGTGTTTTGCTTTCGTTTTCAACCTTTACGCCTTCTTTTGCTTCGATTGCCTGGTGAAGACCTTCGCTATAGCGTCTGCCAAGCATAATACGGCCTGTGAATTCGTCAACAATAAGCACCTGACCGTCTTTAACAACGTAGTCAACGTCCCTTGTCATTGTACCATGAGCCTTAAGAGCCTGGTTGATGTGGTGCTGAAGTGTAAGGTTTTCAGCATCCATAAGGTTTTCAATATTGAATGCTGCTTCAGCCTTTGCTATACCTGACTTTGTAAGTGTTGCAGTTTTTGCCTTTTCGTCAACAAGGTAGTCGCCACCCTCTTGCGCAACAAGGTCTTCTGCATCAATTTTTGAGTCAAGCTCTTTAACCTTAACCATTTTAAGACGACGAACAAAGTCGTTAGTCATTCTGTAAAGATCTGTAGATGCTTCACCTATACCTGAAATGATAAGTGGTGTTCTTGCTTCGTCAATGAGGATTGAGTCAACCTCATCCACAATAGCAAAGCTGTGACCTCTTTGTACACGCTGCTCAGCATACATAACCATGTTGTCACGAAGGTAGTCAAAGCCCATTTCGTTGTTTGTACCAAAGGTAATGTCTGCATTGTAGGCTTCTTTTCTTTCTTCGTTTGTTTTTTCGTGGATAATAAGACCAACTGTAAGACCCATGAAACGATAGATTTTACCCATCCATTCAGAGTCACGCTTTGCAAGGTAGTCGTTTACTGTAACAATGTGTACGCCTTCCCCTGAAAGTGCGTTAAGGTATGCAGGTAAAGTAGCTACAAGTGTTTTACCTTCACCTGTTTTCATTTCGGCAATTCTGCCCTGGTGAAGAATTATACCACCAAGAATCTGTACAGGGTAGTGTCGCATACCAAGTACACGCCACGCAGCCTCACGGCAGGCAGCAAAAGCCTCTGGCAAAATGTCGTCAAGTGTTTCGCCCTTTGAAAGACGGTCCTTGAATATTTGTGTTTTTGCCTGAAGCTGTTCATCTGTAAGTGATGAATACTCATCTTCAAGGTTAAGAACCTTGTCCTTAAGACCTGTAATTCGTTTGATTTCTTTTGTTGAGTAATCACCAAAAAGCTTTTTGAATAAAGACATTTAGTAATCGACCTTTCATTGATATTGGAATATAAATATACAAATAACATTGTATCATATACATTTGCACATTGCAAACAATTTATAATGTAAATTTAAATATTTATTTTTTATTTACAAACAGATGAAAAATTGCTACCATTAATTTAGAAAGTACAAAAAATTAAAGTTTTTTGCAACAAAATGAAAATTTCAACACTCTATATATATGAGAGCAAAACCTTGGGTGATTTTTTACCCAAACAAAAGGAGGTGTCGGTGTGGAAAAAGACATCGTAGCTTTAATTGAACGTTCAAAACAAGGGGACAGCCGTGCTTTTTCGGAAATTTACTCTGTATATGCCATGGATTTGTACAGATATTCTTTGTATATGATGGGCAACCCCCAGGATGCCGAGGATGCTGTTCAGGAAGCAGTTTTTTCTGCCTGGCGCAATATACATAATTTAAGAGAAGATGCATCCTTCAAGGTCTGGATTTTTAAAATCCTTTCCAACAGATGCAAAACCGAGCTTATGAAAAAGAATAAAGCTCCCGATATTCTGCCTGTTGAGGAATATGAATTTCTTATTGACGGTGAGTATGAGGAGTCTTTTAACAGCGCAGAGTTGAAGGAAGCGCTCAGTAGTCTTACTCCGCCCGACGCCCAGATAATATTGCTCTCAATTATCGGTGGGTTTAAAAGCTATGAGCTTGCAGAAATCTACAATATGGATCCTGCAACCATACGCTCAAGGCAAAAACGTGCTCTCGAAAAGTTAAAAATACTTTTATCGTGAAAGGAGTAGCGAAATGGATAATAATTCAGAAAAAGAAGTTCTTTCCCAGGAAGAGCTTTGTGATCTTAACCATAAACTAAAAAAATCAGAAAGAATAGATTTGCCGGAAAGTCTTTCACAAGAAAATATGTCAAAGGCTTTGGAAAATGAAACAATGTGGGTGCCACCTGCACCGGCAGATAAGAAAAAATCCGTGAAAAAAGCAGTGTACGGTTTTGTTGCGATGGCAGCATCCTTTGCTATTGTGTTTACGTCAATAATGCTTATCAAACCATGGGAAAAACAGCAGGCTCCACCAATGGTAGACGCTCAACCACCTGTACAAAACGTTGAGCCACAGGATTACAGCGAAATTGAAAGCAAGTTTTCAGGATTTGTTGCTAACTATAAAAGCTACAGGGCAGCAAATAAATTTTATGGTGCATTCAATGGTCTTTTAGATGGTGTTATAATGGAAGATGCAATAGCACAGAATTCAACTGCAGCACCGGAATCGGCAACAGGCTCCCAGCTTAAAGGCTCAGATGCAGAAGACTATGGCAAAACCAACGAGCAGGTAAAGGGTGTAAGCGAAGCAGACGTTATTAAAAACGACGGTAAATATATTTATGCAGTTGCACCTGACAATGCAGATTGGGAAAGCTACTATGACGTGTTGTATGCTAACAGGGGAATAGTAAAAACTACCGATGAAAACGGCACTCCCATACAGGAAGAGCCCAAAGATGATGCGTTACCTGTTCTCAAGTACGATTGCTCGATTTCTGTTATTGAGCCAAAGGCTGACGGCAAATTGCAGCAGGTTGGTAAAATATCTATTGCCCAGGAAAACGTTAAAAACATTTACCATATGATAGTACGTGAAATGTACGTTAAGGGTAACAGACTTGTTGCACTTGTAGAATGCTATGCCCGTGATGATATTGAATCTGATCACTTCAAGTATATGTACAGCTCATACTGTCTGGATAGTCAAAGTATAACAATGTCAGTTTGCTTTGATATTACAGACAAGGCAAGCGCAAAGGAAATGTGGCGAGTTTACCAGGATGGAACCTATATTTCATCACGCCTTGTAGACAATCAGCTTGTAATGCTTTCAAGCTATTATGTTGCAATAACTGAGGATGAAGAGGCAGTTCTCAATAGCTGTGTTCCTGAGGTTACTGCAAGGGACGGAGTAATGAGCAGAGTTCCCTGTGACTGCATAGTTATAGGCAACGAAATAAACAGTCCATCCTACCTTGTTGCATCTTCTGTGAATATTGAAGACGATAAAACACTTGAAACAAAAGCAGTTTTAGGTGCAGGAAATAACGTTTACTGTACAACCGAAACTCTCTATGCTGCAAGCACCGTTTACGAGGATCAAAAAGCAGGGGAGCGGATTTTCGGCACAACAACCGAAAAAACTAATATTTATAAATTTGACATTAAAGACGGCAAAATCAATTACATTTGTTGTGGCTCTGTTAACGGTTACGCTCTTAATCAGTTCAGTATAGACGAATACAACGGCTATTTACGAATTGCTACTACAACAGGCAGTTGGGGAGATGACCTTACAAACCAGCTTTATGTTCTTGATAAGGACCTTAAGGTTGTAGGTGAAGTAACAGGTATTGCAAAGGGTGAGACAATAAAATCTGTGCGCTTCAGTGGTAACACAGGCTATGTTGTAACATTTGTGCAGACAGACCCATTGTTTGTAATAGACCTTACTGACCCACAAAACCCGGTTGTTAAAGGTGAATTGAAAATACCCGGCTTTTCAACATATCTTCACCCTGTTTCCGATACACTTCTTCTTGGTGTAGGCGTTGATGGAACAAATGATGGTCAGGGCAATGGAATGAAGGTATCTCTCTTTGACGTTTCCGACCCAACAAACCCCATTGAAGCAGATAAGATTGAATTTAATGGATTGAATTCTGCAGATAGATGGATTTATTTCTCATCTGAAGCATTTTCATCACACAAGGCTCTTTGCTGGGATGATGCAGAAAAGGTAATGTATATTCCTTATGGTAAGCAGGACAGAATTTGGGCATCGTCAAATGGTCAGACTCTTGCAAGCACCAATACAGCAGGTATTCTTGCGGTTAAGGTGAATGTAAATGACAAAAAGCTTTCAACGGATGGCGAATATATCTACAAAGCAAAGGACGACCCTGAAAGCCTGCATTCAATTTACGATTTTTCAAGAGCTACGTATATGGATGACGTGGTTATAGGCTACTGCTACGGAGAATGCCTTTGCTCGTTCAAAAAAGGTGAGCAGAATTATGTAGATATGTATAAATTCCATTAAACAAAAAATAAAATCATTTTTGCCCGAGGGAAACCTCGGGTAGTTTTTTTTATTTGATTGAATATTTTATGGATTTGTGCTATTATAAAAGGTAGTGTGTTTTCTATAGTTTTTCGGGGAGGTATCTGTGTGAAAATGACACTTAAAAGAGCCGTGTCTTTTATGCTCGCTATAGCAATTGTTTTCAGCTCTGCATATGCAGGGTTTAGTCAGGCTGATTTTGATGGACTTTTTACAATTGGAGTAAAGGCAACATCCGTAAGTGAAAACGGTCTGGAGTTTACACTTAATGAAGATGGTAAATCATATTCTGTGGCTGCTTGCGAAAATACCGTAAGTGGTGAGATTGTTATTCCTTCAGAATATAGCAATTTACCTGTGACTAACATTGCAGCTAAAGCATTTGCAGGTTGCCATAACCTTACCTCAGTTATAATCCCCGAAGGTATTATTTCAATAGAGGACCAAGCATTTTCATATTGCAGGAGTGTTACAGGCATCACTCTTCCCCATAGCTTGAAAACATTAGGAAACGCAGTTTTTGAATCCTGTTATAACCTTTTTTACGTAAACCTTGGAAATGGTGTTGATTTAATCCCGGACCAAACCTTTTCGTATTGCCGTAATCTTAAAAAAGTGCTTTTTACAGGTAACGTAAAAGAAGTTGGGGAAAATGCGTTTTTTAAATGTGTATCTCTCCAAAAAATCTATTATAAGTCTACTGTAGACCTATGGCAGAATATTTCTATTGGCGATGGTAATGATTGCATTAACAATGCACAAATTATTACTGACTATAACTATGATAAAATCTACGATAATGTTTACACAACAGATGATAAAGTAGCTGTTTCATATTCAGGACACTCAAATGTCAGCTTTGTGTCGTCTGATAGCAAGGTTTTACAGGTTGATGGTGTTACGTCTTCGGTGAATACAACAGGAACAACAAATACAAAAGTTGTTGAGCTTGATATGGTTAACGAGGCAAACGTAAAATTTACGTATGGTGAATATTACATGTACACAGGTAAATATGTTACAGGTCAACAGGGAATGGCAGGTAGCGAATTTATAGCTGTGGAAAATTATGATGCAAACATAGCTGGGCGTTACATAACTTGTTGCGTATGGGATAAGGATAAGAATTTTATCAGAGGCTATTGCGATATATCTAAAAACATAGAGCTTGATCCTTCAAAGGGTGACGCATATGTAACCATAACAGCAACGGTTAAAGAAGAAAACATAACCAAAGACGGTATAATTGATGGTGGTTCGCCATCACGTTTTGTCCTTACAAGGAACGTAGAGGTGGCTCAGACATCAAAAACCTTTGAAATCTTTGGTGACTCTATTTCTACCTTTGACGGATACATAGTTGATGGTAATGTTCCGTTTTATTCTACGGAAAGTGAGAGTCCTTCAGGGTACATAAGTGACGTAACCGATGTGTCACGAACCTGGTGGAAAAAGCTTGAGGCAGATACAGGAATGACTCTTGTAAGAAACGACAGCCACGCAGGTAGATGTATTTCATATACCTACTATGGTGGTTTGGTAAGTCCGGAAAATTCCTTCGTTTCAGCAGTAGAAAAACGATTCTCAGAAACAACAATGGAAAATCCTGACGTGTTTGTAATATATGGTGGCGTTAATGATGCATGTGCTGCTACAAGCACGGGTGGAGTTGGTTATGGTAACAATTTAGGTGCTGTCAAATATTCAGGTTGGACGTCACAGGATATGGAGCTTGTAGCACCATCACTTTGTTATATATTTGATCTTATTCAAAAAGAGGCACCTGAATCAGAAATCATCTTTGTCATTGACCAGTTTATAAATGTTGGTCACTGTGAATATGGTGCGTTGATTAAATCTGTATGTGAATACTATGGTGTTGAAGTTTGTGGTATGGGCTATAACGAAATAATTGGTGATGCACACCCGAATAGCGCAGGTATGACACAGATTAAAAACAAAATTCTTTCTGTTTTGTGTAAAGATTCCTGCTGCTTTGAATTTTGTTCCCAAAAAGCAATCAGCGAAGAAACCAAAGAACCTGAAATTACGGTTTTAAATACGGGTGAAGCAGAGCTAAAGGTAGTTGACGTGTACGGCAACACCGTGGATATAATCTCTTTACTTATTGTAGAGGGAGAGCATCAGTTCGTTTTTGATTCAATTGAGCTGAATCCGACGTGCACAGTAAACGGTGTTTCTGTTTACAAATGTAAATTCTGTGGAAGTAAAGAAAAACAAACCATTGCTTCCAAGGGTCACACCCCTTCAGAGTGGGTAATTGACAAAACAGCAACCTGCGTAATGGATGGATTAAAACATAAAGAATGTACCATTTGTGGTGAAGCTCTTGAAAGTGAAGAGCTTCAGAGCTCAGGACACGCTTCATCAGAATGGATTGTAGATAAAAATGCAACCTGTACAAGCTCAGGTAGTAAGCACACCGAATGTACAAGCTGTAAAACTGTTCTTGAGGTTATAGCGATCGCATCAACAGGTCACATTTCAACAGATTGGATTACCGACAAAAATGCAACCTGCACAGCAAACGGACTGAAGCACAAGGAATGCACCGTTTGTGGTGAAGCTCTCGAAAGTGAAGAGCTTCAGAGCTCAGGACACAAATCTTCCGAATGGATTGTGGATAGTCAGGCAACTTGTACAAAATCAGGTAGTAAGCACACTGAATGCGTAAGCTGTAAAACTGTTCTTGAGGTTGTAGCGATCGCACCAACAGGTCATATTTCAACAGATTGGATTATTAACAAAAACGCGACCTGCACAGCAAACGGATTGAAGCACAAGGAATGCACTGCTTGTGGTGAAGCTCTTGAAAGTGAAGAGCTTCAGAGCTCAGGACACAAAACTTCCGAATGGATTGTAGATAAGAATGCAACCTGTACAAAATCAGGTAGTAAGCACACCGAATGCACAAGCTGTAAAACTGTTCTTGAGGTCGTAGCAATCGCACCAACAGGTCATATTTCAACAGATTGGATTACCGACAAAAACGCAACCTGCACAGCAAACGGACTGAAGCACAAGGAATGCACTGCTTGTGGTGAAGCTCTTGAAAGTGAAGAGCTTCAGAGCTCAGGACACAAATCTTCCGAATGGATTGTGGATAAAAATGCAACCTGTACAAGCTCAGGTAGCAGACATAAAGAGTGCTTGGAATGTGGTTGCGTACTCGAAGAAACAGTAATATTACCAACAGGTCACGTTTCTTCTGATTGGGTTATCCACAAAAAACAAGCATGTACAACAGACGGGTTAAAGCATAAGGAATGTATAATCTGTGGAGAAACCCTTGAAAGCGAAAGTATTTCAAAAACAGGTCATTCAATTTCCCAATGGATTGTTGACAAAAATGCAACTTGCACTTATTCAGGATCGAAACATACGGAATGTACTGTTTGTGGAGCAACTCTCGAAACTGTTTCCATTTCAGCAACAGGCCACATGCCTTCAGAATTGTTTGTAGATAGTGAGCCTACATGTACAGGCTCAGGCTCAAAGCATACGGAATGTACTGTTTGTAAAGAGGTACTTGAAGTGATTGCAATTTCACCGAATGGGCACACTTCAACGGATTGGATAATCGATAAAAATGCAATCTGCACAACAGACGGGTTAAAGCATAAGGAATGTATAATCTGTGGAGAAACCCTTGAAAGCGAAAGTATTTCAAAAACAGGTCATACAATTTCCCAATGGATTGTTGACAAAAACGCAACCTGTACGTCAACCGGTTCAAGACATACGGAATGCACTGTTTGTGGAGCAGTTGTTGAAACTTCTACTATTGAACCAGTAGGACATACCACGTCCGATTGGATTGTTGTGGAAAAAGCAGCGTGTACAACGTCTGGCTCAAAACAGAAGGTGTGTATGGTTTGTAACGCTGTAGTGGAATCAGGTGTGATTGCGCCAAAAGGTCATACACCAGGTAGTTGGGAGGATGACTATAAAACTCTTACCAAAAATCAGTTTTGCAGTTCTTGTGGTGAGGTTGTAAAAACTCAGAAAATACCATTGAAAACACCTGTACTAAAAACAATAGCTAACACAACGTCGGGGGTTAAAGTTACGTGGGACCAGGTGGCAGGTGCCACAAGCTACAACGTTTACCGTAAACTTACAGGTGATACTAAATGGAAGCGTATTGCAACTACAAATACGTCGTATTACACAGACAGAGCACCTAAAACAGGTGTAACCTACTGTTACACCGTAATAGCCAAAGCAGGTGCAGTTTCAAGTAGATATGATGCAACTGGAATATCTGTAAAATATGTTGCAGCACCAACTCTTTTGAAGGTGCAAAACGTAAATAAAGGGGTACAGGTTACCTGGAGTAAGGTTGATGGTGCAGACGGCTACTACGTGTATCGTAAAGCACCGGGTGAAACTAAATGGCAGAAATATGGTATAATAAAGGGAAATTCAAATCTCACGTACAAGGATCCCAGTGCTTCAAGTGGAATAACTTACGCATATGCTGTAAAAGCATATTCGGGTGCGAGCGAGTCCGATTATTCTGCTAATATACTTAAAATTTGCTATCTTGCAACTCCTGCACTTACAAAGGTGACGTCAACCACAAGTGGTGTGAAATTCACGTGGAATAAGGTTGCAGGGGCAAAGGGTTACTACGTTTACCGAAGAGATGCCTCAGGTAAATGGACTAAAATTGCAACTGTAAAAAGTGGCGCGAGTTACCTTGATAAATCGGCCCGAAAAGGTGTAACCTATCGCTATACTGTAAAAGCCTTCAACGGTAGTTATGTAAGCTACTTCAACACGTCAGGCTTGAAGGTGACGGATAAGTATTAAATCAAAGTAAAGGTAATTCCGGATGGGGTTACCTTTATTTATTAGCAAAATTTCATTGTAATATCTCAAGGTCTATGATAAAATTAACACATAAACTGAAACAAAGGTGGGTTTCATAATGGAAAAGAATAAAAAAGAAAACATTCTACAAGCAATTAAGTTTGCGTTGTTTTCTGCATCTGCAGGCATAATTCAGGTAGTATCCTTCACAATTCTCAACGAGCTTGTTTTACCACGGATCAATATAGACAATGAAGCTGTAATGAATGTTTTGAGTGCAGAATATGGTGTGTGCTACCTTGTTGCACTTACACTTTCTGTTTTGTGGAACTTTACCTTTAACAGAAAATTTACCTTCAAATCTGCAGCAAACGTACCTGTGGCGATGCTCAAAATATTTGCGTTTTACTGTGTGTTTACGCCAATATCCACAATTATTGGTGAAACGGTTATGGATCACACAAATTGGGAGTTCGCAGAGTACGTTGTGCTTGTGTGTACTATGATGACAAATATGGTAACAGAATTCTTGTATTGTCGTTTTGTTGTGTACAGAAATAGTATGAACACAAACGATATTGCAAAAAAACAGGTTGAGGAAAAAGAAAATGTCGCAAAATAAACCCGGAAAAGATACGCCACGTCTTTGTCCAGTCTCGCGTAAATGTGGTGGTTGTCAGTTAATGAACTTAACCTACGAGGAGCAGTTGAAATACAAGCAGGCAAAGGTGGTTAAGCTTTTGGGAACCTTCCACAGAGTTTCACCAATAATCGGCATGGAAAAGCCTTTCCATTACAGAAACAAGGTACAGGCTGCTTTTGGCAGAACACGTGGTGGTGAAATAATTTCAGGCGTGTATCAGTCGAGCACCCACAATATTGTGAAAACCGATTCTTGCCTTATAGAAGATGAGAAGGCAGATGAAATAATTCTTACAATACGTAAGCTTGTTAAAAGCTTTAAGTTAACCGTATACGATGAGAAAAATTCTCGGGGTTTTTTACGCCACGTGCTTGTAAAAAGAGGTTTTCAGACTAACGAGGTTATGGTTGTTCTTGTTACAGGAACTACCGTTTTTCCGTCAAAAAACGATTTTATAAAAGAGCTTTTAAAGCTTCATCCTGAAATCACTACCATAGTACAGAATATAAACAATAAATTTACAAGTATGGTCCTTGGTGAAAGAGAAACAGTGCTTTTTGGTAAGGGTTATATAGAAGACTTGCTTTGTGGCTGTCGCTTCAGAATTTCACCAAAATCCTTCTACCAGATAAATCCTGTACAAACAGAAACACTTTACGGTAAGGCAGTGGAATTTGCAGAACTTACAGGCAAAGAAAGTGTAATTGACGCCTATTGTGGAATTGGTACAATCGGTATTATAGCATCAAAATCTGCAGGTCAGGTTATAGGCTGTGAGCTTAATTCTGACGCTGTAAGGGATGCAAAAGTAAATGCAAAAATAAACGATATTCAGAATATAAAATTCATTTGTGCCGATGCAGGTGAGTTTATGGTAGGTATGAAGGAAAACGGTGAAAAGTGCGACGTGCTTTTTATGGACCCACCAAGGGCAGGTAGTGACAAAAAGTTTCTTTCCTGTGCAGTGCACCTTGCACCACAGAAAATTGTTTACATTTCATGTAACCCGGAAACACAACAGAGAGATTTGTTTTACCTTATAAAAAACGGCTACAAGGTCAAAAAAATCCAACCGGTAGATATGTTCCCGTTTACAAACCATGTCGAGACGGTTGTTCTCTTGTCTCAAAAGTAGGTTCGATTTACTGAAGGAGCTTTTATGAAAATTTGGGAAATCAAGAATAGTAATTGGAAAAGAGAATTCGATTATGAATTCGGTGCAAAGGTGTTTTTTTATATAACAACCTCCAAGTTTGTTGTTCATTAATAAGTGTGGAACCTATAGATGTGGCACATGTAATCAGGTGGCCCAACGCAATATGAAAGTTAATACAAAGAAGGCACAAAGCAAGTGGCTTTGTGCCATTTTTTATTGCTGGTTCCGTTTTATTCTTGTAAAACTCACAAAAATTTCTCGAAATGCTTGACGAATTAGTGCAATAGTTATAAAATTACAGTAAGGTATATAAATGCCCTGCCCAAGACAGTTAAGAAAGGAGAAGGTGTATGGAAGGCTTGTTGTATATTTCTTTTAATGCATTCTGTATTGCTGAGCTTCTTATGATTTTCGGTAAAATATGCAAAGGTATAGATAAACGTATGAGTCAGGTTATGCTTGCGTGGTTTATTGTTGCCTCCGTAATTCTTCTTTCGAGTGATGTTTTGTGGGGCGTTTTTGAATATTACATAGGTTGGGACAAGTATCCTGCAGCCTCCTTTGCTGTTAACAGCGTTTATCATATTTTTACCGGTGTTGTGGCATATCTGTGGTTTTTGTTCAGTGAAAGTGAGCAGGGCTCAAGACTTGCGAAAAGTAAAAGTGGTATTCTTTTAAGCTTCTTGCCGTTATTTGTTCTTATAAGCTTTGTTGTAGGCTCTAACGCTAACCAATGGGTTTTTTATATTGACGATAATGGTCAGTATCGTAGGGGCAAATACTATATTATTATAATTATAGTTTGTGCAGGGTATATTCTTCATACCACAATAAAAGCATTTGTAAGGGCTATGAAAAAAGAAAATTACCTTAAAAAGAATCAACTGTTCTCTCTTGCATCCTTTGTCATTTTCCCTGTGGCTGCAGGTGTTTTGCAGGTGTTGTTTGTGGGCTCACCGGTGCTTAGTGGAGGTATTGCCTTTGCAGTGCTTCATGTGTACATCAATTCACGTGAAATACTTATTTCTATAGATCCTATGACACAACTTAATAACAGAACTCATATGGAGGATTATCTTGACGGCAAAATGAGATCAAAGCCAGAAAATAAGGATTTGTATGTTTTTATTATGGATCTCGACTATTTCAAACATATTAATGATGAATTTGGTCACCTTGAAGGGGACGCAGCTATTGTTATTGCTGCTAATACAATTCGCAGTATAGTGGACAGAACCAACTATTTTGCTTGTCGTTATGGTGGCGATGAATTTGTAATTGTATGTGAAACCACTAAAGATTTTAAGCCTAAAGAGTTTCTTAATATGATCAATGAGCGACTCAGCGAAAATGCCAAGCGTGAAGGCAAAGCATATGATTTACATTTTAGTGTTGGCTACAAACGATATTCACCTGAATTTACAGACGTACGTGAGTATCTTGATGAAGCAGACAAATGTCTTTATGACATAAAAAATGCCAGAGTAAAAGAAATATAGTAATAATTATTGACTGTGGAGTGTTGAGTGTCGGCACTCCATATATTTTTTTGAAAATAATTTATAAAAAAGGTTGACTGTAAAAAACTATAGTTATAAAATTAGGGATGGATTTTATTATATTAATCGGAGTGGTACAAATGATTAAAATTGGTCTTTACGGCTACGGAAACATTGCAAAAGGTGTTGAGTGTGCTGTTAAGCAGAATAGTGATATGACAATTTCTTGTGTGTTTACAAGACGTGACCCAAGCACCGTTTCAACAATTTCAGGTGCGCCTGTCTATAGAACGGACGATATTATTTCACATAAGGATGAAATTGACGTTCTTGTTATGTGTGGTGGTAGTGCAACAGATTTACCTGAGCAAACTCCTGCAATGGTAAAACATTTCAATGTTGTAGATAGCTTCGACACACACAAAAATATTCCTGTTCATTTTGATAATGTAGATAAGGCTGCCAAAGAAGGTGGCAACGTAGGTATTATTTCAGTTGGTTGGGATCCCGGTATGTTCTCTCTTAACAGACTTTATGGTAGCTGCATTCTTACAGATGGAGCCGACTATACATTTTGGGGTAAGGGTGTCAGTCAAGGTCACTCAGACGCAATACGACGAGTAGAGGGCGTTATTGACGCAAGACAGTACACAATTCCTGTAGAAGAGGCTCTTGAAGCAGTAAGAAGTGGCTCGCAGCCTGCACTTACCACTCGTCAGAAGCACACAAGAGAATGCTTTGTTGTTGCTCAGGAGGGTGCAGACCTCAAGAGAATTGAAAATGACATTGTTACAATGAAAAACTATTTCGATGAGTACGATACAACAGTTCACTTCATTTCACAGGAAGAGCTTGACAGAGATCACATGGGTATTCCTCATGGTGGCTTTGTTATAAGAACAGGTAAAACAGGTCAAAATCTTGAGCACAATAACGTTATTGAATATAGTCTTAAGCTTGACTCAAACCCTGAGTTTACATCCTGTGTAATTACAGCGTATGTTCGTGCAGCCTACAGAATGGCAAAAGAGGGTATGACGGGCTGTAAAACAGTTTTCGATATTCCACCTGCATACCTTTCAATCAAAAGTGCAGAAGAGTTAAGAAAAGAAATGCTTTAAAAAATAACGGCACGAAGCTTTGATTCAGCTTCGTGCCGTTTTGTTATGCACCTTTTTTGATTTCTCCTGCTTTTTTCAAAGATGTTTTTGCAATTGCAGGACCAACTAATTCATAAATAAGTGTGCCACATAATATAACAGTTCTTATTTCTGTTGCGTACTCAGGAACAACTGCAGAAGCAGTAAGAGAAAGACCTATAGCAACACCTGCCTGTGGAACAAGTGCAGGACCAAGGTACTTACGGATGTTTTTGTCTGCCTTGCACATTGTTGCGCCAAGGGATGCACCAAACATTTTACCAATAACACGCACAACAATATAGATTATGCCACAAAGACCAACTGCTGGTAATACAGAAAGCTTTAATTCTGCACCGGATGCTACGAAGAAAAGCATAAAAATTGGTGGTGTTACCTTGTCTGAAAGCTTCATAATATGGTTAACGTCAGGTGAGAGGTTTGCAATAATCGCACCCATTGCCATACAAAGAAGAAGTGAGGAAAAGCCAAAAAGTGAAGAAAGACCTAAGCCAACGAAAATAAATGCAACTGTAAGTGAAAGCCTGTTTCCGTCTTTTTTGAAGGTCTTGAGAGGAAGTAGGAACAAGAAGCCTAAAATCGCACCAACTACAAGTGCTCCGCCAATTTCGATTACAGGCTTTAATACTAACTGTGAAACGTTTGCAGAACCACCTGAAAGTGCAGTTGCAATTGCTACTGCGATGGAGTACATAATAAGTGCAGTTGCATCGTCAATGGCAACAACGGAAAGCAAAGTTTCCGTAACTGGACCACGTGCTTTGTATTGCTTTATTACCATAATTGTTGCAGCTGGTGCAGTTGCAGCAGCTATTGAGCCTAATACCAAAGAAAATGGTGCATCAAAGCCTGCAATTATTAATGCTACTGAAACAAAAACAACAGCAAATAATGACTCGAAGGTTGCAATAATAATAGGCATTGCGCCAACGCGCTTAAAGTATGATATTTTAAATTCATTACCTATTGAAAAAGCAATGAAGCCTAACGCCATTTCTGAAATAAGTGAGGCAGAAGAAAGGAAATCCTCGTTAAGTATGCCCAATACACTAGGACCAAGCAAAAGACCTGCAAGAAGGTAGCCTGTAACGTTAGGTAGTTTAATGAGCTTTACAAGTCTGCCTAAAGCCATACCTGCAAAAATCATTAAAGCAAGGTTTGTGAACGTATTTAAGGAAAAATCTTGTAACATTACAGTGAAATTCCCTCCAGATAATCAATAGGCAGAGTGAAAAGGATGCCTGTGTCAGGCTTATTTAAACCACCGGTAACTTTGTTTACTATGTCGGAAATTTTCTTTACGTCTTCATCCTTTGCAACCATAATGATTGTTTTGTTTTCGTGGTGTGATGGTGCTAAAAGACTTCTGAAGGACATAAGGAAAAACATATCCTCATGGTCGTGGTCAATAAGCTCCTGAACCATACCCTTACTGTCTATGATGGTTGCGCCACAGATTCCGTTTTCTGTGAATTCCTCAAGCAATTCATCAAGACACTCTGTTTTATTAAGAATTATTGTAACAAGTTTCATAAAAATCCCCCTTGTTTATTTTCGGTGTAATTGTATCACTCAGATAAAATCTTTTCAATAATAAAATTGACAAATATACAGATTATATATAAGATATTTTTGTGTTAAATTGAAAATTTGAAAATTGTGTGATATACTCTTGTTGTAGTATTCTCGTAAAAGGAGATGGAAATAATGCTTAAAAGAATTTGTGCTATGGTTTTGTGCGTAGTTATTGCACTCAGTACGTTTGTCACAACTGTAGGTGCTGCCAATGTGAATGGCAAAATTTCTGATTTGCCATTGATAATGGTTGCCGGTTACAGTAGCCCTGAGCTAGTGCTTACGGACAAAAATGGTAACAAGACACAAGTCTGGGGATTAAATATGGACTCTATTATCAGTAGAGTTTTAAACAGAATTGTTGACCTTGGTAAAGGTCTTGTTATGACTGCTGAGGGCAAGCCGCAGTACCTTGGTAAGGTTGTAGGCGAAGAGCTTGAGCAGGAGCTTGAGTATATGAAATTCAACCCTGATGGAACAAGTAAGTATAACGTTACAGTGGCTAACCCTGAAACGCAGGATAAAAATATGAAATATATTCTCGAAAATGGTTTACCTGAAGAATATATTAACGAGCGTGCAGTTGTCGACGAAATTGCAGAAAAGTACGTAGATCCAGAGCTTATATATTCCTTTGCCTCCGATTGGCGAATGAATATTACTGACTGTGCAAAAGACCTTGATAAGCTTATTGAAGACGTTAAGAAAATAACAGGTAAAGATAAGGTTAACATTATTGCTGTTTCACATGGAGGTCAGATTACTGCTACATATCTTGCGCTTTACGGATACAAAAAGAGTGTAAACAATGCAGTGCTTACTGTACCTGCAATTGGTGGTGCAGTGTTGGCGTATGACATAATGAGTGGTGACGCTCATCTGGATGAGCATACACTTGTTTATTACCTTCAGCACGGATTTATTGCAGAGGGCGAGTACGAGTGGCTTGTGGAAGCGCAGCAGCTTGGCTTCCTTGACGATGTAATTAAAGAGCTTCTTCCGTATGTATATAACGTAATAGGTAACTGGGGAAGTATATGGGACTTTATTCCTAACGAGGATTATGAAGCAATAAAAGCAAAGCACCTTGACCCGAAAATTCACGCAGGTGTTATTGCTAAGAGTGACCGTTCTCATAAGATAACTGCCAATATGCACGAAAGTCTTAAAAAGTGCAGAGATAAATACGGAATAAAGGTAAGCATCATCGCAGGTTCGGGTGTTCCATCTGTTTCAGGCGTGCAAAGAAACTCTGACGCAATTATCGGTACGAACGACTCAACAGGTGCATTATGTGCACCATTCGGTAAACGCTTCAGCGACGGTTACACAGGCGTGAAAACCTCTTGTAACAACCCCGACCATGACCACGTTTCACCATCCTTTGAGGTGGATGCTTCTGCTGCATACCTTCCAGAAAATACTTGGTTTGTTGACGAGCTTTTCCATGGTATGACGTTTAAGGATGATTATTCAAAAACTCTTGCCTTTACGCTTCTTTTAACAGATACCGTTAAGGATGTACATTCAAACAAAGAGTATCCTCAGTTCCACGAATCTACAAATGCAACCAATGCAGTGTACGCAAGGTTCGATAAAAGCCCTCTTGGCTACGTAAGTGGTGCAGATACAGGCTTTGTTATTAAGAACATTTCAGCTGAATATCCTGTAAGAATTACGTCTGTAAATGTTAATGGCTCACAGCTTGTTGTTCATTCTTTAAGCGTGAAACCACTTCAACCAGGTAAACAGGTTGTGTTAGACGTTACAGGAAAAGTTCCACAGGTAAGCAATGCTCTTATGCAGGTGGAAATTAAGTACGAATTGGTAGGTAACACGGCTGCACCAATAGGAAGCAAACGCTTTAATTTTAAAATAATGAATGGTGCTCCCGTTGAATATAATGAAGACATTCCATACAGACAGGCAGATTCTGCAATGGGTTATGACAAATATATTCCACAGGATACAGCACAAATATTGCAGAACGTAGGTCTTTCAAATATCGTAAGCTTTGTATTCGATTTGTTCTATTCTTTATTAAATCAGATGGGCTTAGGACAATTCATAAAATAAGCAGGAAACTATTGACATATTGAATAAATGGTGTTATAATGCGTAATCGTCGTGGAATGTCCACGGCGATTATTTCCTTGCTCTCAAATAGATATGGGAGCCGGAGTCCATAAGGAGGTGCAGACGATGTCAAACTACGAAACAATCATTGTTTACTCAGTTAAGAACGGTGAAGAAGCTGCTAAGGCTCTTTCAGAAAAGTTCAAAGCAATGATGGAAAAGAACGGTACAGTTGACAGCGTTGACGAGTGGGGTAAGCGTAAACTTGCATATCTCATCAACGACGAAGAAGATGGTTACTACGTTCTTTACAATCACTCATGTGAAGCAGGTTTCCCTGCAGAGCTCGAGCGTGTTCTCGGTATTACAGAGGGCGTTCTTCGTTCAATGGTAATTAAGAAATAAGAGGTGTAATCTATGCTTAATTGCGCAGTTATAATGGGCAGACTTACAGCTGACCCTGAGCTTCGTCAGACACCTAACGGTGTAGCTGTTACACGTTTTTCTGTTGCAGTTGACCGTGGCTACGTAAAAGCAGGCGAAGAAAGAAAGGCAGACTTCATCAACGTTGTTTGTTGGAGACAGACTGCTGAATTTGTTACAAGATATTTTTCTAAAGGTTCTATGATTGCAGTTCAAGGCTCAATCCAGACCGGTTCATACGAAAAAGATGGCGTTAAGCGTTCAACATTTGAAATTGTTGCAGACAACGTAAGTTTCTGTGGCTCAAAGAGCGAATCAGGCACCAACGCTGCTCCAAGAACAGTAGATGCAGCTCCATCTTTCTCAAACGGTAATGTTGACGATTTTGCAGCACTTGCTGATGATGACGATTTACCGTTCTGATTTTAATAGGAGGAATTATAGTTATGGCATACGATAAAGCTGATCGCCGTCCTAACAAGAAGGGTCGCAAAAAAGTTTGCGCTTTCTGTGTTGAGAAGGTAGAAAAGATTGATTACAAGGATGCTGCTAAGCTTCGTCGCTACACATCCGACAGAGCAAAGATTCTCCCTCGTCGTGTAACAGGCACATGTGCTTACCACCAGAGAGAGCTCACAACAGCTATTAAGAGAGCAAGAATGATAGCTCTTCTCCCTTACACAGCAGACTAATTTTTGCTCGTGTTATAAGACAAGATGAATCTGAACGAAAAGAACAAAAACTTTCGTCCTCGGATTTATTAAACTTATGACGACAAAAAACACAATAATAACATTAAAACACTCTGTAGAAATACAGAGTGTTTTTTTATTTGTATATTTA
>JAZUPI010000032.1:0-20163 GCA_045605085.1 Acutalibacteraceae bacterium | reverse complement strand
TTATTATTTTTATTATTGTAATTCGTCTTGCACAAGGCAGAAAAGACCTTTGCTTTACAACGGTCAAGCAAAACTCAAAAAAGAACGCAAAAGCAGTTACAAAGCTTCATTTTAACGCTAAGCCATACATAGCACCGGTCGCTCTAACAATCCTTATAATTGTTATAGGTATCGTTGGCAGTACCCTTTTTAACGCTACTTCTTACGCTAAAATATTAACAGTAAGAGATTCTGATTTCTCTGTTGATTTAGCTGAATCTGTTGGTACAGACTCTATTGCTTTAATGGATACCGCATCTGCACAGATGCTTGGTGACCGTGAAATTGGCGCCCTCTCGGACGTTGTAAGCCAATTTAACGTTGCATATGATTACACACAAATTGACTACAACGGCAAGCCGATAAAGGTCGCTCCCCTTGAATACGCAGGTTTTTTCAAGTGGCTTAACAACAAGCAGAATGGTATAAAGGGATACGTAACAGTTAACCCTGTTACAATGTCTGCTTCCTTTGAAAACTCAAAAGGAATGAAAATTGTTCCTTCTGCTTACTTCTCAGAAAACGCATACAGACATTTGTGGACCAAATATCCTACACTTATGTTTGACAATTTACATTTTGAAATTGACGAAAGTGGTAACCCATATTACGTTGCTTCTGTAATTGAAAAAACAATTGGTTTGTTTGGTGGAAGAACTGTAGTAGGATGTGTTGTTCTTGACCCTGTAAATGGTGATGTGGAAAAATATGACGTAGGTGAAATTCCGAAGTGGATCGACGTTGTTTTCTATGGTGACCTTATATGTGAGCAATACAATTGGTACGGTATGTTCCAGAACGGTTATTTAAACAGTATGTTTGCCAAAAAGGATTGTAAACAGGTTACAACTTACTATTCATCTGATGAAGAAGAGTCAGATGTTGCTCCTGTTTCAGACTACGGATACATTGCAAAGGATGGCGATATCTGGATTTACACAGGTGTTACCTCGGTTAATGGAGACAGCTCAAACATAGGCTTCCTTTTAGCTAACGAAAGAACCGGCGAAAGCCGTTATTACACAATTGCAGGTGCAGACGAAAAGTCAGCAATGGCTGCTGCAGAGGGTGAAGTTCAGGAAAAGGGCTACCAGGCATCCTTCCCTTCACTTATCAACATAGATGGTCACCCTACGTACATTATGGTATTGAAGGACTCCGGTGGTCTTGTTAAATTGTACGCTACGGTAAACGTTGAGCAATATAATATTGTAACAACAGCCACAACTCAGGCAGAGTGTATTAAAAAATACAAGGAAGCCCTCGGTATTGAAATTGAAGAAACCACAACAGAAATAAAAGAAAAAACGATTGTTATTTCTTCCATAAAATACATAGATATTGACGGAAATACGTACATCTATCTGATCGACAATGCTAACAACATCTTTAAAGCAAAAGCAAGCAGCAACGAAAATATGTTGTTATTAAACGTTGGAGATAAAGTTAAAATTTCTTATTCAGGAAACGTTATAAAAGCTTGTGATAAAGTAGAATAAAAGATTAAATCAACAATATATTAAAAAGAGGATTTACTATGAATGAAAAAGTAATTCGACGACCTATAGCCGCTGCATTGTTCTTTCTTTACTTCAGTTTAAATAACCTTTATATGTTATTCATGCCAAAGCTTATGTCATATATGACAGGTGCCGAGCAAACAATGCACCCACTTGTAATTATTAAATTTCTACTTTGGTTTGCAACGTATATGTTCATATGTATTGTTCTCTTTGCAAAAAAATACAATAACGCAACAATAGTTGGTTTGTGTCTTGTGATGATACCGAATTTGATATCACTTTTCGGTGGCATTACACCAAATCTGGTTATTGCTATTGTTTTTGATATATTGTTAGCTTTATATGCATACCTAACAATTAAAAAGCCTGATACACGCTTAAAGAAAACTGCAACAAAATTACGATTTATTTTCCCTTTATATCAACTTGTTGCTGCTGTAATCACTGCAACAGACAGCATATCAACAATGTATGACGCAATGCAAAACAGTGGTTATGATTTGTTAAACGAGCTCTGGACGCCTGATTTTATTGCGTACGTTATACCTGTTGTACTTATAAGCCTTGTCCCTGTTTTAGGATATACAAAGCTTGTCAACTGGCTTTCCAACCCTTACAAAAAGATAAAGGATAACATAACGGAACAACCTCAGCAAGTATATTCCGAATAATTTTAAGCAGTTAGTTAATTTTGCGAGTTGATAGTATGCTAAAAAGTAAAGTTGAGTTCAAAAACTCAAAACCATATATAAATATTAATGGTGAATTACACTCCCCCCTCGCCTACACCACCTATTTTGAAGAGCGTGGTGAATGGTCGGACTTTATAAAAAACGGATACAAAATGTTTTTTATAAATATTTCTTTTACCGATTTACCAATTAACAATATGTCTGGATTTACACCTTTCCTTTCAGGTGTATTTGATGAAGAAATTCCGAATTATAAAGATTTCGATGCTCTTGCAGAGAAGATCATTAAAGAATGTCCTGATGCACTTATATTTCCTCGTATCAATATTGCAATGCCTCGCAAATGGCTTAAAGAAAACCCGTATGAAACAGTCGAAACCGAGAGCGGACCACGAGAATCACTTTATTCAGACCTGTTCAGACGTGATGGTGCAGAGCTTTTAAAAGAGCTTGTTTTACATATACGTTCAAGTGATTATTCACATAGAATTGCAGGATATCAGCTTTGTGGTGGAACAACACAGGAGTGGATGCACCACGACCTTTTGGGTTCATATTCGCAGATGGGAATGAAAAAATTCCGTGAGTGGTGTTCAGAAAAGTACGGAATAAAAGATATTAAAATACCAAGTCGCAAGGAATTGACCAACAACGTTTTTACGAAAGAAACCGAAAAATACTACGAATTTTGCAACGAAATACCCTCAAAGACAATAGAGCATTTCGCAAAAGTCCTTAAAGAAATTATCAACAACGAGCAGATTGTTGGTGTCTTTTACGGTTACAATGCATATGTTAACCTTTCGCTTTGGGGTCTGCATGGACTTTCAAACCTTATTGACTCACCATATATCGATTTCTTTTCCTCCCCTTGTTGTTATGATAATAACAGAGAGCTTGGTGCTGACTGGGGTGATATGTTAACTGCAGATTCACTGAAGCTACATAATAAATTATATTTTGTTGAGTGTGATATTCGTACCCATCTGACACACAAGGTACAGGAAGCACGTCCCGGTAAATACCCCGAGGACAAATACCTTCAATACGATTCAAAGGGTAACAAGACAGTATGGTGTGGACCCGATACAAAAGACCTTTCCATTTCTGCGTTACGCAAAGCATTTGCTCACCAGCTTACAAAAGGATCAGGCATTTGGTGGTTCGATATGTGGGGTGGCTGGTATCACGACGAAGAAATCATGGCAGAGCTTTCAAAAATGAAACAGATTTACGACTTAACAAAAAACAAAAATACAGATGGTTTGTTACCTACTGAGGTTGTTCTTTTTATTGATGAAAAAGCATATGCCAACACACCAAGCGATAGTCTACTTTTACATTCGGTCAACCACCATCGAATAGCAATGAGTTATTCGGGAATTCCCTACGATATGTGCCTTGTTGAGGATGCTGAAAAGGTTTTACATAAATATAAATTTGCAATTTTTACTGCAGGAAAACCTACAAAAAACGGCAAAAAAGCAATTGAGCTGTACAAGGAAAAATCGATACCGTTTATTGAGTGTACCGAAGAAAAACCATTTTTCCACACAGACGAGTTAAGAGATTTACTTATTGATTCAGGAGTTCATTGTTATAATGCAGATGGCGCTGTTTTTTATTGTGGTACTGGTTTTATCGGCATACACACAGTAGCAGACGGAGAAACAAAAATCACTTTACCGAGAAGTCACAAAATCCGTCCACTTTTTGAAAACGAAGAGAGCGAATTTGAAACTGACACAATAATTGTTGATTTACCAAAGCACTCCACAAAAATTTATGAAATACTATAACAAAAAGCACTCGTTACACCTCATAGCATAACGAGTGCTTATCTTATTTTACAAACGGAATTTCCGTCATTCTCAACTTTGCACAACCATATGGGTGCAGGAAAATTGTTTTTTCTTCTGACAAAGGTTGAGTGCTTTTTGGAGTTTTGGCACAAACATTTTTAAAAAACTGATGATATCCCCAATCAATGCATTTTACCTTTGCTTCTATTGTAACAGGTGGTTTTTTACTGGAAAAAGGAACTCCGGAAATTTCTCCTGAAACAACTTTTAAATCCTTACTGCTGTAAGCATATTGCCATTCAGATTTTGGTAATAACGAGTAATCGCAGTAAGGGAATTTTCGTTCTACTTCATCTTTTACATATTCATTAGAAACCCATTCCGCTTCAATAGGGACAGAAAATATAAGTGAACCACACTTAACTGCCTGAAGGTTATTTGGTCTTATATCAAAGAATGGCGTAACATCAAATTCTATATTGAGTGTTTCCACCTGTCCGGCATTAAGTTCAAAACTCAAATCACCTTTTTCACATATGCTACCATTAACCTTAACATTTTCAGCAAATGATGGAATACGGATAATAAAGCGAAAATCCTCTTTTGCTTTTATAGTGTAAGTAAAAGTGTTTTGGAAAGGATAATTGGTTTCAAGTACGATTTGTGCTTTATCAGTATCCAACTCACTCGGGATAGCAACGGCACTCACAATTTCATTACCGTTGTGCATAAATGCGCTAAGCATAAGCTTTGGCCAACCTTGATTGAAATTTGCAGTACAACAACCATAATTAGGCTCAAGGCCAAATAGATGCGATTCAGCACTATTAGTTCTAAAATGTGGCTTTCCTTTCAACTCGCTACATTCAATCTGATTAACAAGTTGAACGTATTGATGTGTCCACATATCGTCACTTATTGTTGCAGGCAAGGCATTAAAGCCAAGAAATTCGAGGCGTTCTGCCCACTTGTTATCACCACTATAGGCAAAAAGATGCTCATATGAATACATCTGCTCTGTTATTGCACAAAGCTCTGTACCCTGAATAGGACTTTTACCTGAAAGACATTCATCTCCTGTAAAGCCTTCAAAAACTGTTCCGTGAAACTTGTCAAGAGCATCACGAAGCATCTCTGCTTTGTCAAAATACGGCTCCCCTGTCATTTCGCAATACAATGCTTCGTATTTGAGCATCATACCGATATTAACTATGTGGTCTTTATGAAACCAGCCAACTTTTCGAAATGCCCAATAAGGAATACACTTATTGTAATCTAAGCCCTGTTTTTTCAGGAGCTTGGTAAGGTCTACAAGCCACCCCTCATAGTACCTGTCGTAAACAAATTTAATAGCAACAATCGTTTCAAACCAACGGGATTTTGCCCAACCAAAAAGTTTGGTCTCACCCTTGGAAAGCATAGACCAATAGTTCTTAAGAACGTTGTAAAGCACCCGAGGGACACGCTCATCTTTCGAGCAATCATACCACACTGTAAGCACCTTAGCAATAAGCATAAGTGCCCAAGCGTCGTACTCTGCACGTTTACTATCTTCACAAGGGCAAATCCAACCGTCGGACTTCTGACCATCAATAATGGCGTCAATATATTTTCGGGCACGAACTTTCATATCTTCATCATCAAGAAGATATGCCAAAGGAATGAAACCATCTAACCAATATGGAACGCGTTCCCAACCCTCTTTGTTGCCACCTATCCATGCACTCTCTTTGACGTCGGGCCACATTTTATCAAGGTTGCCACTAAGACCTCGCGCCTGTATTTCGAGTTGATTTTTCATCCAACCACGAGGTTTAATCTCATTAGTTGTATAAAAGCTCCATCTACCCATTAATTTTTCTCCTCTTTAACCTCAAAGCCTTTTTTGATAAGGAAGAAAAGAGGTACAGCAACAAATACAGAAACAATTGCAGCATAAATAAACATACTGCTTGAAGGTACGATTGTATCAACACCATATTCATTTTTGTATGTGATTGCAGAGTTACGGCAAGCAAGGTCACCTAATGCAGGACCAATAACCATTGGAAGAAGAACTACAAATATCATTCTTATACCCTGGAAAAGACCTGCTTTTCCCTCAGGAATAAAGTCTTTGATTGCAGCATTAAGCTGAATACCCATAATAAGGTTACCTGCAACTGCAGGTACAATACCTACGAGAATAACTCGGATATCTGTTGAAGTAGAAAGAATAATTAAACCTAATGTCATTAAAACTGCACATGGTACAAGTGCATATGCTTTGTTTTTGTTTGCAAGCTTAAGAAGAACAACGAAAGCTGCAATAAGTGCAACAATAACAATTGCAGCAGTAATAATAACACTTGTTGAAAGAAGATTGTCGCCATTATCAGGAATAACTACGTACTGAAGGTAAACCAAAAGATATGGGAAGAAAACCTGATAAGAAATACTTGAAAAACCAATAGCAAAAAGAGCAAGGTAAAGTCTTATATTATTTTTAATAACTGATGGACGGAAACCATAGAAAAGGTCTGCCCAATAATTTGACTTAGGTACATTTTCTTCAACTTTATACTTAGGGTTATCTATAAGGAATAAGCCTGCAACACCACAAGCTGTAACAACAAGACCTAAAACACCGAAGAACGTCTGATATGATACGGCACCTGACTGAGCAAAGCTACCTACGCCCATAACTGCAGCGAGCGCCAAGAAACCAACGAATGTAAGTGCTGTCTCAATAGTTGGTCTTACCTTTGGAGTTGTGATATCTGTTACCCAAGCATTAAATGCAGCATCATTACTTGTTGAGCCCATAAAGGTCATAATGATATCCATTGCAATAACAACCCATACAGTTGTTGTAAGAATCATCGCTTCGTCTGTAAGTCCTAAAACACCAGCAACATTTTCTTTTGTTATAAAGCCGAAAAGTGAAGTAACAATACCCCAAAGAATATAACCGACAGAAATAAAGAATTTTCTGTTTTTCATTTTATCGCTGAGGGTACCCATAATAAAGGTTGTAAGCACAGCAGCAACGGCAGAAAGAGCAACCATACGGCTGATAGCTGTAGTTGGTGCCATTGCACCTGCCATAGCAGCTTCGGAGGCGTTTGCATAAACGGAGGTATAGAGGAATGTGTTGAAATACATATTTTCAATATTCCACGCGATACCACCCATAAAACTAAAAAGGCATATTGTAAACCAGGATTTTTTAGAAAGTTTTTCTTTAATCATTTCTTTCTTCCTTTCGAAATTTTATAAGATGATTATATCTAATAAAACAAATAATTTCAACAATATTATAAATAAAAATACATATATGGAAATATATAACACGTTATGCTATAATAAGTACACAGTAACAGATAACGGAGAATTTATATGACGTTAAAACTATTTCTTAGTGCATTAACTAAATTTTTGATTGGCATTGTCCTTGTGGGGCTATTAATATTCTTACCTGCAGGTAGCTTTACATATTTTAATGGCTGGTTACTTATGGGCGTTTTGTTTATCCCCATAACTCTTGCAGGAATTGTTATGATGATTAAAAATCCTGCGCTTTTAGAAAAACGACTCAAAGGCAAAGAAACTCAGAAAGAGCAGGATATTGTTGTAAAACTAAGTGGTCTGATGTTTATTGCAGGTTTTATCGTTGCAGGTCTTGGTTTTCGTTTTGAATGGTATGTTTTACCTAAAGGTGTTTCTATAGGTGCCTCTGTTTTGTTTCTTTTGTCCTACATCTTGTATGCAGAGGTTATGAGAGAAAACACATACCTTTCACGTACTATTGAAGTACAGGAAAATCAGAGGGTTATTGATACTGGTCTTTACGGAATTGTAAGACACCCTATGTATAGTGCAACGTTACTTTTGTTTTTATCTATTCCACTTATTTTGGGTTCTGTATATTCATTTGTAATTTTCCTTACCTACCCTTTTATAATTTCAAAAAGAATAAAGGGTGAAGAAAAGCTTCTTGAAAAAGAGCTTGAAGGATACAGTGAATATAAGAAAAAGGTAAAATATAGACTGATACCGTTTGTTTGGTAAAAAATTATAAAAGGAGTTTGAGTTTTATGAAGAAAAACGTTGAGTACACAGATACAATCAGAAAACCGAAATGGGCTATAGCAATTTTTATGTTTAACGGTATAACCGGTTTATTTGCATTTGTGTCAACTTTCATTATACCGACGATTTACTCAGAAATAAAAAGTGTTAATTCAGTACTGATATCAGAAGCAATAAAAACTTTTCTTGTGGCCATTACACCAATAATTTTAAGCATTATGCTCACAAAGAAAAGATACGACAATTCCTTAGTAATCGCAACAGTGTTAATGCTTGTACCATCTGTATTTTCGTCATTTTTCATCTTAAACCCTTACTTGATTATTGAAATTCCGTTTTATGTAATTCTTATACTGTACACATACGTTATGGTAAAAATGCCTGACACGTCAATAAGAAAAACACTTTCAAAGATTCGTGCTGTTATCCCTGTATATCAACTATTCTTAATAATATTTTCAGTAGTACAAACACGAAAAGAATTAATAAAACATTTAGGTGAACATTTAAACGAGTCAACAGAAGCTGCGTCAACTATCGTACCGTTTATAACAGCATTACTACCTGGTGTTCTTCTTACCATTTGTTACACATCACTAGTAAACTGGCTTTCTAATCCATATGAGAAAAAGTAAAATGAATATTGAAATAGTTGATGGCTACGTCTTTAAAGACGAAATCAAATCACTTTTTAACGAATACACTGAAATGTTGGTTCAAAAAGACGAAAAATTCAAAAATTATCTTGAACTACAAAACTATGACCACGAAATTGAGAATTTGGAGAAAAAGTACGGTCGTCCTCACGGCAGACTTTACCTCGTCCTTTTTGACAACTCACCTATTGGTTGTATAGCTTTACGCAAAATTGACGAGGTTAATTGCGAGCTTAAACGCTTGTACATTAAACCACAATATCGCGGTAAAAATATAGGTAGTACACTTATTAAGCTTGTTACTGATGATGCAAAAGAAATTGGCTACAAGCACATTTTGTTAGATACGCTACCCTTTCTTACAACTGCTATTGATTTATATAAAAAGCTTGGCTTTTACGTGATCGAAAGCTACAACAACAGTCCGATGGATAACCTTATCTACTTAAAGTATGACTTAAATTGATTTATTTTCCCCAACTCAACCAACAGTGTGTAGATTTTTTCTTGACGGAAATCTATAATATAGTTGAAAGGAGGCAGAAATATGGACCAGATTAAAATCGGTAAATTCATTGCAACATGCAGAAAAGAAAAAAATCTGACACAAATGCAATTGGCAGAAAAGCTGAATATTACCGACAGAGCTGTATCCAAATGGGAAACAGGCAAAACAATGCCCGATTCATCCATAATGCTTTCTCTGTGCGACATCCTTGGAATAAACGTTACAGAATTACTATGTGGGGAGAGATTAAATATGAACAACAAAGAAACTGAGAAAACTTTACTTGATATGGTCAAACAAAAGGAAGAAGCTGATAAAAGATTGCTTGCACTAGAATGGGTTATTGGTGCACTTTCGGTAATAGTTTTATTAATTCCAACTGTCATTGTCTCATTTATGCAAATGGAAGAGCAGCAAAGAGTTGTCCTTATTTTATCAGGATTTGTTCCATCAATCATTGGCTTAGGTTTTGCTTTAAAAATTGAACAGATTGCAGGATATTATGAATGCAAAAAATGTGGTCATAGATACGTACCCACCTTCAAAGCTGTTAATTTAGCATTGCATATGGGTAGAACAAGATACATGAAATGCCCTGAATGTCACCAGAAATCCTGGCAGAAAAAGGTTATAAGCAAAGATAAATAAGTTAAACTTTTTTACCCTTACGCAGTTTGTGTAAGGGTATTTTTATATTTTGGTTGTATAGGCTTTTTCAAAATGATATAATAAAGAAAAATGTTTTGAGGTGACTTATTGTGTATAACCTTACCGTTAATAAAAACGAATTACTTTATATGCGATATACCGAGCTTATAAGAATTACTCCTTGTGGAAACAATGGTATAAGATTTCAATCCTTCCCTGATTGTAAGGTAATAGACGAAAACTATACCCTTATGCCACAAAGTACAGAAGCAGAAATAAAAGAATACGACAACCACGTTACTCTTACAAATGGCAAACTAATGGTAAAGCTTGAGCCTGACGGAAAGCTTACCTTTTATTCGGACGACAAAAAAATAATTGAAGAAAAGCCTGAGCTTACCTTCCACAGTAACTACCGTCACTTTGACAACAAAGGAAGTGGTCTTTGGTCTGCACGTGTTACCTTTGAACCAAATGAAAAGGAGCATTTCTTCGGTCTTGGTCATAGCTGGGATAACCTTTTCGACCTTAAAGGCTCTTCAATAGACATACGCAACGTAAATGCTAAATGCACCATTCCTTATGTATACTCTTCGCTAGGCTATGGCTTTATATGGAACAATCCATCAACAGGTCTTTGTGAGCTTTCAAACAACCGTACACGTTGGAGCTGTGATTGTTGCAGATTTATGGATTTTGTTGTTATTGCAGGTACACCAAAGGAAACTGCAACAGCACTTGCAGATTTGACAGGCTATGCGCCTCAAATGCCTGAATGGGCAATGGGCTTTTGGCAAAGCAGACTCCGTTACGAAACACAGGAAAGCTTACTTGAGGTTGCAAGAAAATACAAGGAACTGGGAATTCCCCTCTCTGTTATTATTGCCGACTACTTTCATTGGACAGAGCAAGGTGACTATAAATTTGATCCAAAATACTGGCCTGACGTTAAAGCAATGACGGATGAACTGCACAGCATGAACACAAAGCTTGTTGTTTCAATGTGGCCAACAATAAACAATGATAGTGAAAATTATTGGCATATGCGAAACAGCAATATGCTTATGCGAACCACAAGAGGACCTGACAGAGTATTTGATTTTTATGGTTGGCAGAATGAAATCGACGTAACAAACCCTGCCACAAGGGATTTCGTATGGAGCAAGCTTAAAGAAAACTACATTGATAATGGCGTTGATGCACTTTGGTTTGACGAAGCAGAACCTGAAATTCATCCAGAGCATTTTGACAACCTTATATGGTACAAGGGCAGAGCTGATATGGTAGCCCTGCTTTACCCCTATTACTACTCTAAAATGGCGTATGACGGCTTCAAATCAATAGGACGTGACGATATTTGTACACTCACCCGTTGTGCGTATTTGGGAAGTCAGAAATTTGGCTCACTTGTTTGGTCAGGTGATATTGAATCCACCTTCGAAAGCCTTGAATGTCAAGTCAAGGCAGGACTTAATATGGCAATGTGTGGCATTCCTTGGTGGAATACAGACATTGGTGGTTTTTATGGTGGTGACACTACTACAGATTATTTCAGAGAGCTAATTGTACGCTGGTTTCAGTTTGGACTTTTCTGCCCTGTTATGCGTTTACACGGCACAAGAAACCGTCATTTTGAGCCCACACCGGGCTTAAAAGAACCAAGCGCAGACCCTAACGAAATCTGGAGCTTTGGTGACGAGAACTTCCCGATTCTGAAAAATCTTATTTTAACTCGAGAAAAATTGAAGCCATACATAAAAGAGCAAATGGATATTGCAAGTAAAAAAGGCTATCCTGTTATGCGACCAATGTTCTTTGAATACCCTGATGACGAGGTTTGCTACACCCTAGAGACACAATATATGTTTGGTGATGACATTATATTTGCACCTATCGTAGAAAGAGGACAAACAGTTAAAACTGTTTATATTCCCGATGGTGAATGGATTCTTACAAAAGACAAAAAGCATTACACCAAAGGTACTTATGATATAAACGCAAATATAGACGAGTTTATTGCTTTTGTAAAAGCAGATTCAGATGTAATTAAGTGTTTTGAATAAAAAACAACCCTACTTACCTGAAAGGATAAGTAGGGTTTATTTTCTATTATTCAATAATCATCTTAATACCATTTTCAAGAGATTGGTAGTCAAGCATACCGTTAGCATAGGTAACCAAATCACCGTTTTCTTCTATAAAATAGGTTGTCGGGAAGCTATTTACGTAATACGCATTAACTGCCTCACCTTTTGTATCAAAATACACATTAAAATCAAAGCCCTCGTCCTCAACATATTTCTTTGCTGTGGCAACAGTTTCCTGATAGCCGTCAGTTGCATTGACCATTACAAACTGTACGTCAGGATAATTCTTGAACGCCTTATTAAAGTCAGGCATTTCCTCCTTACAGTAATAGCACCAGGTTGCCCAGAAGTTTATTACAACAGGCTTACCCTTGAAGTCAGAAAGCTGAACCTCTTCACCGTTATAATCAAGCACTGTGAAATTTGGTGCTGTATAGTCTGTGTTTTCTTCTTTTTCTGGAGAGTGTGTGTTGTTCTGTGAAGTCGTCTTCGTTGGCATATCGATGCTGATATCCTTACTGAGATTGTCATATAAAGCACCGGCACCTAAGACAACAACCAAAAGAACAACAGTGATAATAATCAATTTTAAATTACTTTTCATAACAATTCACCTTTACGACAATATAGCTAAGAACTTACCGAAAAGTCCTGTTACCATTAAAACCCCTACAACAATAAGAAGAACACCACTAACTGTATTTATTACCTTATAATGACTTTTTATGAAGTTGAATGCACCTTTAAGACTATCTATGAGAATTGAGCTGATAAAGAACGGAATACCCAAACCCAAGGAGTAGAAAAGAAGCATTACAACACCCTGTATTACGCTACCCTGACTTGCTGCAAGCATTAATGCAGAACCGAGAAACGCGCCTACACATGGTGTCCAACCGATTGAAAAAACAATACCAAACAAAACTGATGAAAAGAAACCGAGGTTTTGTGTCTTCGCATTTTTCGTGCCTTTAAAGATATTGAATTTCAAAACACCTAAAAAGTTAAGACCAAAAACAATGACAATAAGTCCTGTTACTACGTTAACAACTGCTTTATATTCATTAAGAAGCTTACCCAAGGTTCCTGCAAGAGCGCCCATTAAAACAAACAAAACAGAGAATCCCAAAACAAAGCCAACGGTATTTTTTACTGTCTTTTTGGTATTTTTCTCGCTACCACCTGCAAAATATGAAATATATATTGGAAGCATAGGCAAAAGACAAGGAGAAACAAAGGTTATTATTCCTTCAAGAAATGCTACTACATATTGCATTGTGAACCCTCCTTTTAACTATGTTCTACATACTTTACATTATTATGTAACTTAATTTCAACCAAAATAGCCCGATTGACACAATCTCTGAATCAATCGGGCATCAAATATAAAATAACTTATTTACCTAAAACCTTACCGATAATGTCGTAAAGGCTTTCTAACTCTTCTCTTGTAAGACCAATGCCCTTACCCATTTTTTCGTGTTCAGGTGCCCAGTCACGAATGTCATACTTTGGTTTACCATCATTCCATGAAATGAGGTTAAGTTCTCTTGACCAACCATTTGCTGACTCAGAAACAACACCTAAATTTTCTTTAATTTCGTACTTAAACTCTGGCATAATTATTCCTCCAAAAATAAATGAAAAATTTTTAAACTTCAACAACCGAATTAACCTATACGTTCAATTGTCACAAGTTATATTTACTGAATTATTTCCAACCAATAATCATATCAACAATTGTCTGTAAAAATTGTTTGATAATGTCGAGGAAAGTCGGAACTGACACAACGTTGTCTGTTGATGTTTCTTCGGTAATATTACCCGTACCCTCAATAACAGTACCGTCGTAATTGGATGTATGCCGTGACAACCATGAAATCATACCGTCAGGATAAGTTAACGTAACCTTATCACCTAAGCCGTTAACAGTTGTCATATATGGGTAGTCACCATTTTCAGCTGAGAACATGTCGTGGTTAACAGCGTACCATGCGTAGTGGCTGCTGCTTGTAGGATTTCCGTCCTCATAGCAAACCTTTTCAAGAGATGAAAATCTGCAATCTGCAGCAACATTACTATTCTTAATGATGTTTTCCCACGTTGGAGTTACTGCAACAGTGTAGTTAACAAGTGGATCGTTAACACCGGAAACTAACCATACAGGAATGTCTGCAATTAATGATGTAAGGCTTTCGTCAGGTGCCCATGCAGGACAAATTGGTACAGCAGCTGCAAACATCTGAGGATATGCAACAATCATTTTGAGAGTCATTTTACCACCCATAGAATATCCACCAACGTAGATTCTTGAAAGGTCAATGTTCTCTTTGTTTTTAGCAATAAAATCATCAATAGCAGCTCTGAGAGGTTCTATCATTTCATTTGTCCAGGTAATGCCGTCTTCCTCCCTTGAACGTGCTGCAAGAATGAAGGCACCACCTGCAGGCTTGAACCTTGCCTGAAATTCGTCACTTACCCAATAAGCAACATTACTTTTTCTTACCTGTGTACCCTCTGACTCACCATCACCCATACCGTGAAGCCAAACAACGAGAGGATATTTCGTTGTATCCCCTTCTTTAACAGGCGAAAAATAACGATAGTCAACAGAATACTTCCCTACAACAGGGCCTTCTCCTGCAATGAATTGTGTCTTTAAACGCTCAATCCCTTTTTCAATAGAAACAGCGTTAACACTGACTGCTGAGGTGAACAAAATTGCTACTACGAGGAATAAAGCTACAAGTCTATTTGCCTTTTTCATAAAAGATACCTCATTTCTATATTTTTCCATAGTTCTAACTTACCACATTACAAGAAATTTTTCAAGTTATTTATAATATATAATATAAAATATATAGTGAGTATAGTGTATAAAACAACGGATATAATTATTGAATTAAATAAACAAACGTGGTATGATTTAGCAAGAAACGCGAGGTGCGATTTATGTACAATAAAAATTCATTAGATACTGTTTGTTCATCACTTTGCTACGCTTTGGGAATTGATGCGCCAACACAAGCAGCACAAGGCAACCATGAAATGAACAGTTTTATTGACAATGCTTTTAATGGCAAAAAAGCAGAGAAAATGTTCATTTACAACCCTGATGCAGTTGCACAATGGGTTAGCGAAAAATACCCTGAGTTTATGAACGAGGTGTTTGAATTAACACAAATACAGGTACCATTGAAAAGTGTTATGCCCTCTGTTACCCCTGTTTGCTTTGGCACCTTTTACACTGGTGTGCAACCTGAAATTCACGGCATAAGAAAATATGAAAAGCCTGTAATAAAAACTGACTCGTTTTTTGATGTGTTAGTACGCAGTGGTAAAAGGGTTGCAATTGTTGCAGAAACCAAGTCAAGTATGGCTATGATTTACCTTGAACGCGAAATTGACTACTACATTTACGACACAATAGCTGAAGTAAATGCAAAAGCACTTGAGCTTATTGCAAATGAGGAGCACGACGTTATTTGTGTTTACAACGGCAATTATGACTCGATTATGCACAAGGTAGGTCCCGAGGGAACAAGAGCATTAGCAGAGCTCAGGTGTAACACAGAGGCTTTTGCAACGTTCGTGCATACACTAAAAAGATATTGGAGCAAATACAATGTCTTTTATGGTTATGCAATGGACCACGGCTGCCATGAAATTGATGGCGAAAGTGGCTCCCATGGTCTTGAGATGGAAGAAGATTTAAATATTTGCCACTATTATGGTGCATTGACTAAATAAAAAACAAAAGAATTCCCAACATTATTTCTATACAACAAACAAACGTCGTATTCGATTATTTCGAGCACGACGTTTGTTTTATTGAATATTAATATTTATCCTTAACCTTAATTCCGTCCTTATCGTACGAACTAAGCATTGTCCCTTTGTAAGCAATTACAGTGTAATAGTAAGTGGTACCCTTCTTTGCAGAGCTGTCAAGAAAGCTTGTCTTACTCTTTACAGTAGCTATTCTCTGGAAGTTACCGAACCTGGTCTTTCGATACACGTAGTATCCATCTGCACCCGTAACCTTACCCCAACCAATTTTAACACCACTTACAGTTGAAGTTGCAGTTGAAAGAACAGGTGTTGAAAGATAACGCAATTTAAGACTTGAAGCAGGGGCAGTAGTTGATGAGCCTGAGAATGGTTTTACTGTGTAAGTATACACACTACCACTTGATACATTTGTATCGTTATAGGTAACGCCATCAACAGTCGCTATTCTCTTCCATGTTTTTTCGCCCGGACCCTTACGATACAGGTAGTAACCGTCGGCACCGGCAACCTTACTCCACGTAATTTTAACTGATTCTTCTGAATTTTCCAGCTTTGTAATTTTAGACGTTGTAAGATAAACTATTTTAAATGAAGCTGAATCGCATGAAGCCTTTGTGCCTGAATACGCCTGTAATTTATATGTATAGGCTTTACCACTTGATACGTTTTTATCTGAATAGGTTGTTTTTGTATTACCCTTTATGGTTGCTACCTTTTTCCAACCACTAACACCCTGAGCATTACGATATACGTAGTAACCGTCGGCACCGGCAACCTTAGTCCAAGTAACTTTTACAGTTGAGCCAACGTTTTCTGTCTTTGTAAGCTTAGGTGCAGCAACGTACTTTATGCCAATACCTTTTGTTTCAAACAAGCTATAAGATGAGGCTGATTTTGCTCTTACTGTGTAGTAATAAGTTGTACCTGTCTTAGCTTTTTTATCTGTATAAGATGTTGTTTTTACGTTACCAAGGTAAACCCATGAACCACCCTTAACCTTACGGTAAACATTGTAGCTTACAGCACCCGAAACCTTTTCCCACGTTACCTTTACACCTGAAGAAGTATTTTCGATTTTTGTAAGCTTCGGTGCGCTTACGTAAAGCACCTTAAGAGCCTTCTCTGAATGATCTGTAATATCTTTGCCGTCATATGCCTTCAGCATATATGAATAGGTTTTACCACTTGATACATCAGTATCCTTATAGGTTAATGTTGAACCACCTTTTACAGTAGCAATGTTCTTCCATGAACCAATAGTACCAACCTTACGGTAAACGTAGTAGCCGTCAGCATAAACAACCTTGTTCCACGAAACCTTAACGTAGCCTACTGCATTTTCTACCTTTGAAAGAACGGGAATGTCCAAAGGAATTTTCTGCGAATTCACTTTTGTATTACAAACTGTACACACTCTGTATTTCACACGTGTTTCACTGTCAATTTCCCATGAGCCGAGCTTGTGAGGAACAGGTGCTAAAATGTCTGGTTCTTCCACAACTGCAACAATTGAATCAAAAGAGAAACCATAGCCTCTGTTAGCGTCGTCAGCGGTTACCTTAATTTTAAAAGAGCTGCCGTTAAGTGTTATTGTAGTACCTGAAAGAGAGGAGCCTGAATATTTACCATAAAGCTTCTCGTTTTCGTCATATATGTAAATAAAGTCCTTATCCTCCTCTGTGTAAGTCATGGCAGAGAAGGTCAAAATCAAACGGTCTGCGCCTGAATAACCAAACGCATAGGTCTTGGAGGTATTGTTCTGATAATCGTGTTCAGATTCCGGATAAGTACTTGAATCAACTAAGATTTTCTCAACCTTGTTAACAACAATCTCAGCACCACAAACAGTGCACTTTTTGTACCTACAGCCTGATTTGGTGCAAGTTGGCTGACGTGTTTGAACCGTACTAGGCAGTATGTGACCTAAAGCGTCAAGTGTTTCAATTTTTTCAAAGTCACATGGGCAGATATACTTCTTAAATCCACTCTGAGTACAAGTAGGTTTCTGGACCTCGACAGGATCGCCCCAGTGAAGCTCCCATTTTTCCAGATCTACATTTGGATGAATTGTTGACCTTGTTAAATGGGAGTTGAGAAGTCCATTTTCAATAGCTTCCCACTGCTCCTTTGTTCCTTCATAATATACGTTTGCAATTTCAGAACAGGACATAAAAGCATATGAATCCATTTTTGTAACAGTGCTTGGAATGACAACTGTTGTAAGCTTTTCACAGCCTTTGAACACCGATTTTGGTAAGCTTGTTATACCCTTACCAATCACAACTGTCAAAAGGTTTGTACAATCAGCAAAGGCACTTTCATCCATAACAGCAACGCTGTCAGGAATCACAATAGAGGTAAGACCACTACAGTTTTTGAATGCATTAGCACCTATTGACGTAATGTTGTCAGGAATTGTAACAGAAGTAATACTCGTACAATTTTCGAATGCTAAAGAAGCTATTCGTGTTACAGGTAAGCCACTGCAGGTTGTAGGAAGAACAACTTCTTTATTGTCACCTCTGTATCCTGCAATTGATGCAAAACCGTCTTCTATAAAATAAACAAAGTCTGCGTCTGCATTGCAAACTGTACAGATTCCGTTAACGTAGCTGTGACCTTTTGCAGGAATAACCGTTACGTCCTCTTTACTTCCACATCTTAAGCAGTGGTGAGATTTGCTACCATCTATAGCGCATAATGCTTGCTTATCTATTGTCCACTCTGTATCCAAATCGTGTCCAAGAGGAGGTTTTGATTCGTCACCATTAATGGTCGCTACTATTGAATCAAAAGAAAAACCGTAGCCCGTACCCTGTAAATCTGAGGATATAGATATACTGAACGCACTGCCCTCAAACGTTAAAGTAACACCGGCAAGAGCTGAACCCGTAAATTTACCACAGTCATTTCCGTTTTCATCAAAAAGATGGATATAGTCTTTGTTAAATTCTACAAAAGTCTCCTTAGAGAAAGTCACTGTCAAACTCTTAGCACCATCATATTTAAATCTATATGGCTTGATTAAGGAGTTTGCATAGTCATGTTCAGATTCAGGATACAATGAGGAATCCACAAGAAAATTCACATAACTCTCGGAATACCTATAGCCACAATCTGCACATTGCTTATATTCGTACCCATACATATCACATGTTGGTTCACTTACTAACCAATCCTCAGAGAATTTATGGGAAGCTTTAACAGATTCAGTTATCTCATAGCCACATGGACAGGTAAAAACCTGAGAGCCGTTCTCCGTACAGGTTGGAGCAAGTGTTACGACAGGTGTCCCCCAGTGATTTTTATAATTAACCACATCTACATTATAGTGAAGCTGGGCATTTATGAGATATGAATTACCATTTTCTTCAATTGTCAAGGCGTCCCACTGCTCACGTGTACCTTCGTAATATACGGTTCTTATGTACTTACAATCTTCAAAAGCGCATTCACCAATTCCTGTTACAGGCAAGCCTTCGTAAGAGAACGGAATAACAACGTCGACCATATTAGCTGATGTTACACCTGATACGTAATAAGATTCACCATCAGCATTAAGCTCGAAGCACAAATATTTGTAAACATCATAAGCATTACCATCTGTAGCGTTTGCGTACGTCTGACCATATTGAACGTCTGTGTTTTGCACGTCAGTAATACCTGCAACGGCACCAGCACATGGACTAAGGCAGCTGAAAGCAATTAACACTGCAAGAAAAACGCAAAGATAACGTTTAGAACCAATACCTGATTTTTCAATTTCAAAATTCACAATAAACTCTCCTTCAGGTTATACTCATACAAATATTATTCTACCATAAACATATTAAATAAGCAATTGTTTTATTGAAGAAAAAAACAGATGCTTCACAAACTTAAAACATCTCCTCTCCATCCGAAGAAAAAGAGAAAGAGAATTGCCCACCACCATTCCGATTTCGCAATAAAGAAAAAGGGAAGCATATTCAACACGAAATATACTCCCTTTAATTATTTGATTTAATGATGATCGGTCCCCTGTGCTACCTTCTGTCCTGCCTCTTGATTGGTTCAGTCTGATTGGTCCTTAAACATAATGTCGTAATATTCAACGATTTCTTCATTGTAAGTTCCTGTAAACATACAATCCCAACAAGATATTGCAAAGTCAATATCACTATAGCAAAACTTTTTTTCGTAGTCCTCCATATTTTTTAATAGTTTGTTCAACTCATCAATATATAATTTAGATACCTCGTCATTTATATCATGATAATTGTAGTAAGCTACTATGTATGACAAATATCTCTGTTGTTCCTCTCCTGTTGAGGAATTGTATAGTTGAATTATGCCATTTAAAATA
>JAZUPI010000031.1:0-20225 GCA_045605085.1 Acutalibacteraceae bacterium | reverse complement strand
GTGTGGGAGGAGTAAGGCGAGCTCTTATTCCGCCATACCACGAATTTTGGAGGTGCAAATCATGGCTCAAAAGGTTGTAGGTTACATTAAACTACAGATTCCCGCTGGTAAAGCAACCCCAGCACCACCAGTTGGTCCTGCATTAGGTCAACATGGTGTAAACATCATGGCATTTACAAAGGAATTCAATGAACGCACAAAGAATGATATGGGTCTCATTATTCCTGTAGTTATCACTGTATATGCCGACCGTTCTTTCACATTTATCACAAAGACTCCACCGGCAGCTGTTCTTATTAAGAAGGCTTGCGGTATCGAAAGCGGTTCAGGTGTTCCAAATAAAACTAAGGTTGCAACAATTACCGGTGAGCAAGTAAGAAAAATCGCAGAGCAGAAAATGCCTGACCTTAATGCTGCTTCAATCGAAGCTGCTATCTCAATGGTAGCAGGTACAGCACGTAGTATGGGCGTTACTGTTGTAGATTAATGCTCCCGGGTGGGAGGTAAATCCGATTTAACCACTCTATTGGGAGGAAAAGAATTATGAAACATGGTAAAAAATATGTTGAGAGCGCAAAGCTTGTAGATAAAACAAAACTCTACGAGGTTGCAGAGGCTCTCGAGCTTGCAACAAAGACTGCAAGCGCTAAGTTCGACGAAACTGTTGAGCTTCACATCCGTCTTGGTGTTGACTCTCGTCACGCTGACCAGCAGGTTAGAGGCGCTGTTGTTCTTCCAAACGGAACAGGTAAAAAGGTTCGTGTAGCTGTTTTCGCAAAGGGCGATGCTGCTAAGGCTGCAGAAGCTGCAGGTGCAGATTTCGTTGGCGATATGGATCTTCTTGAAAAGATTCAGGGCGGCTTTATGGATTTCGACGTATGTATCGCAACACCTGATATGATGGGCGTTGTTGGTCGTCTTGGTAAGGTTCTTGGTCCTAGAGGTCTTATGCCTTCACCAAAGGCTGGTACTGTTACTCCTGACGCTGCTAAGGCTGTTGAAGAAGCTAAAGCAGGTAAGATTGAGTACCGTCTTGACAAGACAAACATCATCCACTGCCCAATCGGTAAGGCATCTTTCGGTGCAGATAAGCTTACTGAAAACGCAATGGCTCTTCTTAATGCTGTTATTAAGGCAAAGCCAGCAGCAACAAAGGGTACTTACATCCGTTCATGTGTTGTAGCAACAACAATGGGCCCTGGTATCCGTGTTAACGCTGCAAAGCTTACAGGTGCTCCTGTAGAAGAATAAAATAATGCTTGACATATCGGAAATGATGTGTTAAACTACTCGTGCTGTTCTAAAGACAGCAGGTGCAAATTTTGTTTAATGGTCGTGGTTGACCGTCGTCAACCATTCCGCCTGCCGAGGAATGTGCTGATTTACTTGTTATATTTACTGTAACTATGAGTAATTATGCCCTCCCTCGACTATGCGGGAGGGCATTTAAATTTGGCAAAATAATGTAACGGAGGTGAATTTATTTGCCAAGCGAAAAGATTTTAGAAGCAAAAAAGGCTGAGGTTGCTGCTATTGCAGAAAGACTTCAGAATGCATGTGCAGGTGTTATCGTTGACTACAAGGGTATCAACGTTGCTGACGACACAGCTCTTCGTAAAGAGCTCCGTGAAGCAGGTGTTAACTACACAGTTACCAAGAACACAATGATTGAACTCGCTATCAAGGGTACAGAGCTTGAAGGTCTTGGTGAGAGCCTTGCAGGTACAACTGCTCTCGCAACAAGCAATGATGATTACGTTGCTGCTGCAAGAATCCTTTGCAAGTTTGCTTCAAAACATGAAAACTTCAAGGTTAAAACAGGTTTCCTCGATAATGAGGTTATTAGTGTCGAAAAAATCGACAGTCTTGCAAAGCTTCCAACAAGAGAAGTATTGCTCGCTACTGTTTGCAGCGTGTTCCAGGCTCCTATCGCAGCTTTTGCACGCGGTGTTCAGGCTATTGTTGATAAAAATGGCGAAACAGCAGAGGCAGCTGCTGAATAATTACTGCTAAAGAAAATTATAAAATATTAAGCCTTGCATTAAAAGGCAATTAAATTGGAGGAAAATAAAATGGCATCTGAAAAGATTACTGCTATTGTTGAAGAATTAAAAACACTCACAGTTCTTGAGCTCTCAGAGCTTGTTAAGGCTGTAGAAGACGAGTTCGGCGTATCAGCTGCTGCAGCTGTTGCTGTAGCTGCACCTGTTGAAGGTGGCGCAGCTGCTGCTGAAGAAAAGACAGAGTTTGACATCGTGCTTACAGAAGTTGGTGCAAACAAGATCGCTGTTATCAAGGTTGTTCGTGAAATCACAGGTCTTGGTCTTGCTGAAGCAAAGGCTAAGGTTGATGGTGCTCCTGCAACTCTTAAAGAAGCTGCATCTAAGGATGACGCTGAAGCTGCAAAGGCTAAGCTTGAAGAAGCTGGCGCAAAGGTTGAACTTAAGTAATTTAAGCTTAACAATTTACTCCCCGACATTGTCGGGGAGTTTTTGTTTTTTGTAAATTTATGTGAGCTTTTTACTCTTTAATTAAAGAATGTAACCCATCAATGATTTTTTCTATTTCAGGTAACTGTTTGTCAGAAAAAGTGTTTATCTTACTGATTATGGCCATTTTTAATAAGTTAGTCTCATCTATTTCGGATATACCAAGTAAATAGTCCGAAGATGTGTTTAGTTTTTGTGCTATATTTTTTAAGGTGGATATAGATACACCGACTTTACCACTCTCTAAATCTGCAAGAAATCTAGAACTTACAGAGATTTTTTCTGCAAATTCTTCACGTGTAAGTTTATTCATTTTTCTTAAAAGCTTAATTCGTTCACCTAGAATTTTGTTTATTTCTTTTTGCATAGCGGACCTCAAAGTGTAAGTGTTTATTACATTATAAGATGAAGTAATACACGTTAAAATGATGTAACAGTACACTTGACAAAAGAAGTGCCACATCATATAATTAAAAACGAGGTGGTAATAAGTGACATTAGATTCTCTTCCACGACAGGAAATGATAAGAGTTATAGACGAGTTATCATACTATTTGGGCGTTGAAAGTGCTGCTAAAAGAAAAATCAGTGAGGTTGAATATGTAATAAACCAAGGTTCTGAAAGTATTAAGAAGAATAAAAAATACAGATATATGGCTTTGGCTGCTCTTTGTATATTGGCTCAAGGTCCTGTGGGCGTTTGTTTTATCCTTATTGTTTCTTGTCTTATGGGTTTTGCACAAGGTGAATCTGATCCTGTTTTTACAATATTGGGCGTTTTAGGTTTGGGTTTTATTATTGTTGCAATAACTGTACTTAGAATTGTTTATAAAAAGATAAAAAAGAAAAATCTTGAAGACCGGACGAAAGTTGAGAGAGATATTTCCGGAATATATGCTTACATTCCTTACTACCAGAAAGTAAGTGAAGAATATAGAAATAAAGCTTTACAACTCCAGGCGACATATAATATTCATAATAATATTTGTGCTGTAGGAACCTTGCAATATATAAAAAATATATTGGTGAGTAATTCGCGTGTTAGTTTGAAAGAGGCTACAGATGATTACTTTGACTATATATATAAGGAGCAAATGTTAAGTGAGGCACAAAGGCAAACCAGTCAGATTGAACAAATGAGAAAAGAAAATCAGCAATATTATGATTCGGTACTGGAAAAAATGGATGATATAATTGATATAGAAAATCGGACGTTAGATTCTGTCAACTACATAAGATACTATTAAGGAGATATAAATATGGAATGCAAAAAATGTGGAGGTTGGATACCTGAGGGTGCAGGGATTTGTGCTTTTTGTGGAACTGAGGTAGACAACTATGCTCAAGTAATGGAAGAAAACAAAGAACGTTTTGGCATGGAGCAATGTTCAAAGTGTGGATATATTGGTGCAAGTGAAGCCGAAAAAATGATATCAAAGAAAGATTGGGTCATTTTAGTGTTGACATTTTTCTGTGGCTTATGGCCATTTTATTTGGTATACTTATGGATAAAAAAGGGTAACCCTTCAAAAAGAAACCGTGTTTGCCCTGTGTGTGGTAACGTAATGAAAAAAAGTGACAGTCAAAATCAACAGATTGAAACCGAAGACATAGATAGAATGAAAAATATTGTTAAATCTGTTGTAACTAATCCCGAAATAAAAAAATCTGTAAAAGAAATAGGAAAAAGCGTCAAGGAATTAGGCGACACTATGGATATAAACAGATATTAAATGAGTTATTGTTGACTTGCCCACCCCACGTGATATAATTGTATCACGTGGGGTGGTGTTTGTTTTGCGTGATAACCATAAAATTTATATTGAACCTGTAGCTTTTATAAAAAACGGCTATAAAGAAAAATTTGGCATACCAAGACAAAGTGGTCTTGCTAAATCAATAAAATCTCAGATTGTTTTTTGCGAAAAATATAAGGATGAAAATATGCTCAGGGGAATAGAGCAATATTCACATCTTTGGTTAATCTGGGGTTTTTCTGAAAATGGTGAAGAGTGGTCTGCTACAGTCAGACCCCCAAAGCTTGGAGGTAATAAAAGAGTTGGTGTTTTTGCAACACGTTCACCCTTCAGACCTAACGGATTAGGGTTGTCCTGCGTTAAAATCGAAACAGTTATTGATTCACCTGAGGGGAAATGCCTTGTGGTTTCAGGTGCCGATTTAAAAAATGAAACACCCATCTATGATATTAAACCATACCTTCCTTACGTTGATTCTGTAACCCATGCAAAGGGTGGCTTTTCCGATGAACATAAAGAAGATTATGTTTGTGTGGAATTTTCGCAGGATATAAATATGGCAGATGATTTTAAAAAAGAAATAACTGAAATACTCTCTTTAGATCCACGCCCACAGTATCAGGAGGATACCCAAAGAGTTTACGGTATAAGCTATAAGGAATCAAATATTAAGTTTGTTTACAAAGAAAATAAAATTATAGTTATAGGGATTGATAATATAGAATGATATTTATAAAACCTTCTTTTTATGACGATTTTAAGTGCACAAGCTCAAAATGCACAGATAATTGTTGCATAGGTTGGGAAATTGATGTTGACGATGAAGCCCTTTCAAAATACCGAAATATATCAGGGGACTTTGGTGAACGAATTAAAGCCAGCCTGATATCCTATAAAGACGGAAGTACGTGCTTTCGTTTGTTGGAAAATGAACGATGCGCATTTCTTAATAATGATAATCTGTGCGATATAATAATAAATTGTGGTGAAAATTCACTTTGTGATATTTGCCGAGAGCATCCTCGTTTTTATGAATGGTTTCCTGGAGTAACCGAGTGCGGACTAGGTCTTTGCTGCGAGGAGGCTTGTAGACTTCTTATTGAAAAAGACGGAATGTTTTCACTTGAGGAATATAACGATGGTGAAGAAATTAATTTTGAAAGCAAAGATGATATAATAGAATCCGATACGTATATTGTTATTTCCGGTCTTCGAGAGTTGTTTTTTGAGATTCTTTCAGATTCTTCCTTGCGTTTTTCTGAAAAGCTCGTGAAAATACTCGAAAAAACAGAACGTTTTACAGGTGAAAAGTGCAAAATAAAAAACGATAAAGCACTTGTTGAAGCCTATTCTCAAACCGAGCCTATTGATGATAATTGGACAGTTTTTGTTGAAAATCTGAAGGTTTCTTTAGAAGATATACTTCCTTTGGAAACAGACCTTTATGAAACAGAAAACGACGAATATTACTCGAAAATTCTTGCATATATTCTGTACAGACATCTAATTAAATCAGTGTTTGACGGTGGCGTTGCACAAAGAGTTTGCTTTTGTATTGAAAGTGTAAGATTTATAATGCTCTGTGATAAATATTTATTTTTAAAAAAGGAAAGTTTAAATGAAACAGACTACATAAATAACCTGAAAAAATGGTCAAAGCAAGTGGAATACAGTGAAGAAAATACAGATTTTTTAATATTTGGAGAGGTAATGAATGGGTAAAGCAGATAAAACAAATGCTATGCGAATGCTGGACCAAAAGAAAATTGAATACACAGTTCATAATTATTCGCAAACCGGTATGGTAGCCGGTGAAGATGTGGCACAGGTTTTGGGTGAAAAGCCTGAGGAAGTGTTCAAAACACTTGTTACAGTAGGTAAATCAAAGCAAAACTACGTTTTTCTTGTGCCTGTCTGCAAGGAGCTAAATCTGAAAAAGGCAGCTTCTGCAGTGGGGGAGAAAAATATTGAAATGATAAAATCTAAGGATTTACTTGGTCTTACAGGGTATGTTCATGGTGGTTGCTCACCTTTAGGAATGAAAAAGCTTTTTACTACAGTCATAGATTCATCTGCTCAAAGCAGGGAGAAAATATTTTTTAGTGCCGGTAAAATAGGGTACCAGATAGAAATAGCTGTAAAAGATATTGAGAAGGCTATAAAGTATAATTTTTTTGATATATGTGACTAAAAGCAAAAGGGAAATTCTAAAGAATTTCCCTTTTGCTTTATAATATCTTTTCAATATCTTTTAATTTATTTACTGTGTATGTAGGCTTTATTGTATCACTTTCAGGGTCTGCGTTTTTATTAAACCATATTGTTTCAATGCCATAATTGTTACCACCTTTTATATCTGCAGAAAGACTGTCTCCAATAAGAATCAGTTCATCTTTAGGCGGAAAGCCTATGCTTTCGTAACAGTAGTCGAAAAACCTTGTGTCGGGTTTTTGTATGCCGATGTCTTCGGAAAGGAAAATGTTTTTAAAATATTTTCCGTAGTTCCCTATTTTTATTCTGCTTTCCTGAACATAGCGAAAGCCGTTTGAAACCACGTAAACGTCATATTTTTTGTGTAGGTATTCCAACAATTCGTATGCGCCCTCAACCGGGTACGCTCCCATTGCAACGCCATTTTCAAAGCGTTCCTCAATAATGGTGCCGTCGTAATTAATACCTAGCTTTTCTAATATAATATTCCATCTGTTTGCTCGTAAGTAAGGCTTGTCTATTTCACCAAGCTCAAGTTTTTTCCATATTTTAACGTTTTCGGTAATAAAAGTTGTGAAAACGTTTTCATCGTAATGAAATCCAAGGTCCTCGAAAATACCAATAATAGAGTGACGCGCACATTCATTGAAGTCTATTATAGTATTATCTAGGTCAATAAGAACAATTTTTTTCATATTATCACTGTTTAAAATAGGGGCTGATAAACAGCCCCCGGGTAAGATTTATAAGGTTTCTAATAATTTATCCGCAATGTTGTCAAGCCAATTGCCGTCGAAAAGTTCAATTGCACCTGCATCTACTGCTGCAGCAAGCTTGTTGTTAATTGGTATTTGTGAAACAGTATCTACACTGTGCTTTTCTGCAATTTCGTTAATATGACTTTCACCGAAAATTGCATGCTTTTTGCCACAATCAGGACACTCAAAATATGCCATGTTTTCTGCAAGAGCAATAATAGGAATGTTCATTAAATCTGCCATTTTTACGGCCTTTTCAACAATCATACCAACAAGCTCCTGTGGTGATGCAACAATAACAATGCCGTCAACAGGTAAGCTTTGGAAAACTGTAAGTGGTACGTCACCTGTGCCCGGTGGCATATCAACAAACATGAAGTCAACGTCATTCCAGATAACGTCTGTCCAGAATTGTTTTACTGCACCTGCAATAACGGGACCACGCCATACGACAGGGTCAGTATCGTTTTCTAAAAGCAGGTTAACTGACATAATCTCTATGCCGGTTTTTGTTTTACATGGAAGAATGCCGTTTTCAGTGCCTAAAGCTTTTTCTTTTATGCCGAATGCCTTCGGAATTGAAGGTCCTGTTATGTCAGCGTCAAGGACTGCAGCTTTGAAACCTCTTCTTTGCATTGTTACAGCAAGAAGGGAGGTCACCAAAGATTTGCCAACGCCACCCTTACCACTGACAACACCAATAACTTTTTTTACATTTGAAAGCTCATGTGGTTTTTCAATTAAACTTTCCGGTTGTTGTCTTGAAGCACAATTCTGTGAACATGTGCTGCAATCGTGTGTACATTCACTCATTGAAATCATCTCCTAAAATATCTTTAGTATGATAACATAAAAAAATGCAAATATCAACTAACAACAAAAAAATATCCGTTGTGGAAAATCACAACGGATAATATAATATTATTTTGCAGATTCTGCTTCCGGGTCATACCCCATAGCAACAATTTTAAAAATTCTTATACCTTCATTATTGAAGGCAAATTCACTGAGCCATGTAACGAAATCGCGTAAGAACGTTGAAATATCTTTTGTTACCGGAACTGTAACGGGGGTGTACTTTGTGTTCTCTTCCTTAATAACGAATGGTTGTGAATAGCAGATGCCATCCTTACCTGTGATGTAAAAACGAACAAAATACTCAATGTCAAATTTATTAAGGTCAATTGTAATGCTTTTTGATTCGTTACAATTGGTTTTTCTGTTTATAACATGTCCGTCTGCAATCCAGGTGATTGTGTCGAAGTTTTCGCCCCATATGGTAATAGTATCTTCTTTTTCGTCAATTTCAACCTTTGTTACCATTGGTGTTGCATTTGATTCGTGGTTAACATCTTCTTCCTTGTATTCAGGTAATTCACGCATACCATTTAATTCCACACCGTTTGAATAGTGGGAAATGCTGAAGAATGTACCGTTTTCCATACTCTTTCTCAGCTCTTTGTTGGAAAGTGATGGCATATAATGCATTGTGTATGCAAAGTTTATGGATTCTGCATCGTGCGAATCTGAAAATGTGAAGCCCCAAGGAACAACCTTGTTAGGAATTGTTTTCTTGAGAATTTGGTCGTAAAGAATTCTGTCGCAACGTGTGTGTGCATCTGTTGCGCTATTTATACCCATGCCAACAGCTGAGCCTGCATTATCAAGGAAAAGACGGGCAAATTTGTTAACGTGCTTTTCATCGATAAGATCACCAACATGGTCCTCTGAATCTTTGTCAGGGTATACATATTCACCTATGTGAGAAAGCATTGTGATACCACCGGCTTTTCTTACACCTGCGGCAGGAGTTTCGTAATCACCAAAAACACCCATAAGACCTTGACCATATTCAGCGTAGTAGCCTGTCAGGTGGCAATCGGCAAAAGGTGTTGCGAAGTTAAGCTCAATGCCCAAAGGAACGTCAATCATACCATTTCTGCGCTTTGTGTTGTTTGTTGTAGCAGCAGTTCCATCAAGGTATGATTTATAGACCTTATCATGAAGGGGAACAACAGGAGCAAGCTGAGTTCTTTCGTACTTTACAAGACGAAGCACGGGTATAAGTTGAGGCTCATTGTTCCAACCTCTGTTGAGCGTACCGTGGTCAGTAATTGCAAGAATGTCGTAGCCCTTGTCATAATGAGCCTGAACGGATTCATCTATCTTAAGATATCCGTCACTTGCAGTGGTATGACAGTGAAGCTGGGCTTTGTATGCTTTCCAATTCGCCCAGTCAATTTTATCATATGGACTTGTTATTGTGTATTTCTTTTGTGATGCAACCGCATTTCCTGCAGAAACACTTAACGGGGATAACAACATTATTAATGCAAGTGTAAAAGCAAGAAGTTTAAATGCTTTTTTCATTTTGTAAACCTCCCTATTACCTAAGTACATTTATAATATACAATATGTAGAGAGTTTTAATCAAGAATGTGTTTCTACGAAAATTATGTATGAGTTATGGTAATTTTAACCAAACAATTTTTTTCATATATGTTATTTTTCCTTTTAGAATTAACCAAAGAAGTAAAATCCTTTTTACTATTGACTTTTCACCAAAATTCTTATATAATGCTATATGCTATTGTCTGAGAGTATTGTCTATAGCAAATAAAACTATAAATAACAGGCGTAACTACTACTTCTCAAACCTCGAAATTGCCTGGAAAATAGATAGGAGAAATAAAAATGAAAAGAACTTATCAGCCAAAGAAAAGACACAGAAAGATGGAACACGGCTTCCGTAAAAGAATGGCAGACAGAAACGGCCGTAAGGTACTTGCACGTCGTCGTAAAAAAGGCAGAAAGCAGCTCACATATTAATTGAGTTTTAGGGTTTGTAAACTCTAAGGAGAATGATGTGTCAGACTTCGTCACACTTAAAAGTAATCCTGACTTTCGTCGGCTGTATAATAGGGGCATAAGTATTACTGATCCTGCGCTGGTTATTTATTATTCGAAAAACCGCGCGGGAATTTGCCGTATTGGTATAACTACAAGTAAGAAAATTGGCAACGCAGTAGAAAGAAACCGTTCAAGACGACTCTTAAAAGAGGCGTTCAGAAGTGTTTGTCCCAAGGTTTTACCACAGTATGACATCGTCATTGTTGCAAGAACTAAAACGAAGTACGTTAAAAGCACCCGTCTTGCAGAAATAATGCTCCAAATTTTTGAAGCACAAGGTATGCTCAAAACGGAGAGTGAGGACTAATGAAAAAGTTTATTATGTCCTGCATTAAATTTTATCAGCGAAGGATATCGCCACTTTTCGGACCTAAATGCAGGTATTATCCTACCTGTTCCCAATACGCTATTGAGGCTATTGAAACACACGGTCTGTTAAAAGGCTCCTTTCTTGCTGTCAGAAGGTTAATGAGGTGCAACATTTTCTTCCCCGGTGGAGTGGACCCGGTACCGCCTAAAAAGGAGAAAAAATAGTCTTCTTTATTTTACGGAAAGGAAATCAAAACAATGAGAGATGTTCTCGCAGTACCTTTTGGTTGGGTGCTTAGTGGCTTTTACGGTCTTACAGACAACTACGTGCTTTCAATTGTTTTGTTGACTGTGCTCGTAAAGCTTCTTCTTTTACCTGCATCAATCAGTCAGCAGAAGAATAGTGCTAAGCAGACTCGCCTTAACACAAAGGTTAACAAAATCAAACAGAAATATGCGGGCAACCAGCAGAAAATCCAGGAAGAAACTCAGGCACTTTATCAGCGTGAGGGCTTCGGTATGGGCAATATGGGTTGTACAACAGCATTAATACCAATGTTTGTTATGCTTGGTCTTTTTGGTGTTATTCGTACACCAATTACAAAGGTTCTTAATTTCAGCACGGCAACTGTTGAAAAAATAAGAGACTTTATGGGGATTATTGTTGAGGGTAAGAATGGCAAAAATGCCGATTATTACTACGAACTCAACATTCTTAACAAATTCTCAGAATATAAGGATTCTCTTGTTGAAATTCTTAGTGAAGCTGAAATTGCAGAACTTGCAAAGCTTAAAGAAAACTTTACTTTCTTAGGTATTGACCTTACACAGACACCTGACACTAAGGCAATGAACATTTTGTGGTTAATTCCGATTCTTTCTTGCCTTACTGCTCTTGCATCATCTGTGTACATGTATATGAGACAGCGTAAGCAGAATCCTGAACTGGCAAAGAATCCTACAATGGGTTGTATGACATTTATGTCACCTGCAATGTCCTTGTGGTTTACTTTTATAGTACCTGCAGGTGTTGGTATTTATTGGATTATTTCAAACATACTTTCATTTATACAGCAAGTAGTTCTTACAAGTTTTTACAGTCCCAAGAAGGTTATTGCGCAACAGATGGTAGATGAAACTGTTGCAAGGCGTTCAAGAGAAAATAACGTTAAGCGCCGCGTTGAAATGGAAAAGAAATAAGGTGAATTTATGATAAAGGAAGCAATAGGTGTTGCATCAACTATTGAAGATGCCAGAAAAATGGCTCTTGAAAATTTAAATGCTCCGTTAGATGCAGACGTTAAAGTAGAAATTGTTACGTTCCCTAAGAAAAAGGTTTTAGGTCTTTTCGGTGGTGCAGACGCACAGGTTAAGGCTTTTTACGATGACGGTAAAGAGGAAAAGAAGCCTGAGGCACCAAGAACACCTGCGAAAAAGCCACAGGAGAAGACTCCTAAGGCAGAAAAGAAAAATGCAGAGAAAAAGCCTCAGCCTAAAAAAGAACCTGCAAAAAAAGAAAACAACAAAAAGGACGCTCCTAAAAAGGCAGCTGCTCCTGCAATAGATTTGTCAGGTATTGAAGCAAAGGAAACTCCTGCTACAGCTTACCTTAAGTCAATTCTTGAGGGTATGGGCTTCTCGGGTGTAAGTGTTACAGCAAAAGAGACAGCCGAGGACATTTTCTTTGAAATCAACTGTGAAGAAGATTATGGTAACATTATCGGCAGAAGAGGTGAGACTCTTGACGCTTTACAGTACCTTACAAGACTTTTTGTAAATCGTTCTGAAGATAACAACAAGAGAGTTGCTCTCAATGTTGGTGATTACAGAAGCCGTAGGGAAGAAACACTTAAATCTCTTGCTAAACGTCAGGCAAATAGAGTTCTTAAGTATTCAAGAAGCACTGCTCTTGAGCCAATGAACCCATACGAGAGAAGAATTATCCACACTGCTATTCAGGAGATTGAAGGTGTAATCTCACACTCTGTAGGCGAAGGCGACAGACGAAGAGTTGTTATCACTCCTGAAGGTGGAGAAAAAAGAGGTAACTATCGTAACGACCGTCGTGGCAGAGAAAAAAGAGCACCTTACGTGCCTTCAACACCAACAGAGCCAAGAGAGAAAAAGGTTGATGTAAGCACATCTTCTCTTTACGGTAAAATTGAACCAAAGAAAAAGGTTCAGGAAACAACAGAAGAATAAATTAGTTGACAAAACAAAAAAACAAGAGTATTATCTTGTTAATAAAACAGTTCAATTCTTTGACGGAGACAGTAAGGATATAATTCCTTTCCAGAGAGTGTGTCGGTTGGTGAAAGGCACAAAAGGAAATATCCCCAACACCACTCCCGAGTGCCTTACGAAGCGCAAGATAAGTAAGGCCGTATAGTCGCGTTAAGACTTATTGAGTGATAGTGCAGGTATATGCACTATAAGTTGGGTGGAACCGTGGAGTATACTTCATCCCAGATACCTTAGGGTATTTGGGATGTTTTTTATTTTAAATAATTTCAAAACAATACTTGAAAGGATGATATATATGGTAAAAATCAAACTTCGTGACGATGTTAAGGAATATGCCAAAGGCATAAGCGCTGCAGACGTTTGTAAAGATATTTCAATGGGACTTTACAGAAATGTATGCGCCTGTCTTATCAACGGCGTTGCAGCAGACATCCGTACAGAGCTTAACGAGGATTGCGAGCTTGAGTTTGTAACCTTTGATTCGGACGAAGGTAAGCATGCATTCTGGCATACTGCTTCACACATTCTTGCACAGGCAGTAAAGCGTCTTTATCCAAATGCAAAGCTTGCTATTGGTCCTGCTATCGATAACGGTTTCTATTACGATATTGACAGTGAAGCTTCATTTACTCCTGAAATTCTTGAGAAAATCGAAGCAGAAATGAAAAAGATTGTTAAGGAGGATTTACCTCTTGAAAAATTTGAGGTTGAGCCTTCTGAAGCAATTGAAATAATGAAAAAAAACGGCGAAATCTACAAGGTTGAGCTTATTGAAGAACACGCAGGTAAAAACGAGCCTATCAGCTTCTTTAAGCAGGGTGAGTTTACAGACGTTTGTGTAGGTCCTCACATTCCATCAACAGGCAGAGTAAAAGCATTTAAGCTTACTGCTTGTACAGGTGCATACTGGAGAGGTGACCAGAACAACAAAATGCTTCAGCGTATTTATGGTACTGCTTTTCCAAAGAATGCAGAGCTTGAAGAATACCTTGCACGTGTTGAAGAAGCAAAGAAGCGCGACCATAACAAATTAGGTCGTGAGCTTGAAATTTTCACAACTGTTGACACTATCGGTCAGGGACTTCCAATTCTTCTTCCAAAGGGAACATTTATTGTGCAGACTCTCCAGAGATTTGTTGAAGACGAAGAAGCAAGAAGAGGCTGGGTACGTACAAAAACTCCTCTTATGGCAAAGAGCGACCTTTATAAAATCTCAGGTCACTGGGATCATTATAAGGATGGCATGTTTGTGCTTGGTGACGAAGAAAAGGACGACGAGGTGTTCGCTTTGCGTCCAATGACTTGTCCATTCCAGTACCAGGCTTACCTTAACAGAGCACGTTCATACCGTGACCTCCCAATGCGTCTTGCAGAAACATCAACTCTTTTCAGAAACGAGTCATCAGGTGAAATGCACGGTCTTATCCGTGTTCGTCAGTTTACAATTTCTGAAGGTCACTTAATGTGTCTTCCTGAACAGCTTGCTGACGAGTTTAAGCGTTGTCTTGACCTTTGTATTTTCATGCTTAAAACACTTGGTCTTTACGAGGATGTTACCTACCGTTTTTCACAGTGGGATCCAGAAGATACTGGAAAGTATATCGGTACAAAAGAGCAGTGGGATGAAGCGCAGGGAGTTATGAAGGAGATTCTTGACGATATCGGTCTTACTTACAAGATTGGTGTTGGCGAGGCTGCTTTCTACGGTCCTAAGCTTGATATTCAGATTAAGAACGTTTACGGCAAAGAGGATACTCTTATTACAATTCAGATTGACCAGATGCTTGCTGAAAAATTCGGTATGGAATACGTTGACCGTGACGGTACAAAGAAAAATCCATACATCATTCACAGAACGTCAATCGGTTGCTATGAAAGAACCCTTGCACTTCTTATTGAAAAGTATGCAGGTGCATTCCCACTCTGGCTTGCTCCTGAGCAGTTCAGAATTCTTCCGATTTCCGAAAGACATCACGATGCTTGCTTTGAGCTTAAAAACAAGCTTGAGGCAGAGGGCTTCCGTGTAACTGTTGATGACAGATCAGAAAAGACAGGCTACAAGATTCGTGAAGCACAGCTTCAGAAGATTCCATATATGCTTGTTCTTGGTGATAAGGAAATCGAAAATAATCAGGTTGCAGTACGTTCAAGAAAAGCCGGTGATATGGGCACAATGGACGTTGCAGACTTCTGCGCCATGGCTCATAAAGAGGTTGACGAAAAGGTAATCAACTGATAAATACTGTACACTATAAAAACTTCTCTGTGGATTAAATTCCGTAGAGAAGTTTTTGTTGCTTTTTGTTTTTCCTTGTGTTACTATGAAAATATGGGGTGATTGATATAAAGCCGGTTTTTGCGATTAACGTAACAGAAAACAAGAACAATGATGTGTCAAACGCAGAAGAGTTTCTTTGTCAACGTATTTCACAGGTGAACAAAGAAAGTCTTGACAAAGTTTCAGAAGAAAATAACGATGTTCTCAAAAAAGCATCACTTCCGTTGCCTTTAAAAGTTTTGATGTATGCTTCAATGATTGTGAGCATTATTTGCTTAAGAGTATACCTTAATTTGAAATTTGATGGTATGTCTGCTGGTGAGCTTTGGAATAAGGCTCCGGCTCTTTTTATTGCGTTTGGAGTTTCTGTTGTTATTTTATTTACTGTTTTATTTTTTGGTAAGAAAAAGCGCGAAAAGGTGCTGAACAGCGAAGAAAACGAAATTGTTTCAAGCAGAGTAGATGTTGTGTGTAGAAATATCTATGCTGAATTGGGAGTCGAGGAGCAGACTCCCGAGGTGGACGTATTTGATTTTAAATACAAAGTAAAGAAAAACGGTCTTACTTTTGTTGCAGACAAAATGTCTCAGGCGAATGTTATGAATTACCCATACAAATTCTATGTTAGTGATGATTGTTTGTATCTGGTTAGTCTTGAGGCCAAATATCGCATACCTTTGACCAAAACCAAAGGAATATTAAAGGTTAATAAACGGGCTGTAATTCCTAAGTTTATGTGGAATAAGGATGTTCCTTTCAATTCAGAATATTATAAGCAGTTTAAAATAGGTTGCAATGATAATTACATACTTATTAAGCCTTATTATATTTTGTGCTTTGAGCACAATGGAGAAGAGTGGGGAATATACTTTCCTTCTTATGAGCTCCCTGTTTTCGAAAAGCTTACAGGACTTAAGGCAGAATAAAAGAGAAACGGTCAATCCGATTCGGATTGACCGTTTTTGTTTGCTTATTGAATTACCTCATAACCTTCATCAACAATTGCTTTTGTTAAAACTTCATCTGCAACCTCTTTTGAAAGTGTTACTGTTGCAATGTTTTCTTCATGGCTTGCAGTAGCCTCTTCAACGCCGTCTATTGCAAGAAGTGCTTTTGTTACGTGTGCTTCGCAACGAGGGCACATCATACCTTCTACCTTAATAGTTTTTGTCATAGTATTATTTCCTTTCTTATTAACCTCGGTATTTACTGCAGAGGTTTTTTTGCTTTCTTCGGTAATATATTTCGATTTGAAAAATCTCAGCCTCAAAGCGTTTGTTACAACACAAAGTGAGCTCAAACTCATTGCGGCAGAGCCTATCATTGGTGTAAGCCTTAAACTGAATAAAGGGAAAAATACACCTGCTGCAAGGGGAATACCTAAAGCGTTGTAGAAAAACGCCCAGAAAAGATTCATTTTTATATTTTTTATAACTGCATTGCTTAACTCAATTGCCTTAACGACGTCAGCTAAGGTGTTTTTAATGAGAACAATATCGGCAGAATCTATAGCAATGTCTGTACCGGCACCAATAGCAATACCAATGTCTGCACGCATAAGTGCAGGGGCGTCGTTAATGCCGTCACCTACGAAAAGGATTTTATAACCCTTTTGTTGTTGGCTGCGAATATATTCTTCCTTGTCCTGTGGCAACAGGTCGGATGCAATAAGGTCTATGCCTGCCTTCTTGCCTATGAATTCGGCGGCATTTTTGTTGTCACCTGTAAGCATAACTACTTCTTTACCTGAGTCTTTCAAAGTCCGAATTGCATCAACACTGTCTTTCCTTATTGTGTCTGAAACAGCAATTATGCCAATGACTTCATTTCCCATTGCGAAAATAAGTGGTGTTTTACCTTGGTTGGAATATTCGCGTATTTTGTTTTCAACAGATGTGAAATCCACATTGTTTTCGCTCAAAAACCTTACGTTACCCGAAAGATAGGTTTTACCGTTAATAGTAGCCTTTATTCCCTTGCCCTCAAAATTCTGAAAATCGCATACATTGTAGCAGGAAATTGACAATGTTTTCTTTCTTACGGCTTTAGCTAGTGGGTGGTCACTACCTTTTTCCAGTGAAGATGCAATTTTCAAAAACTCAGCTTCACTTAAATCAGGTGTACTTACGAAGATATCACTTACAGACATCTCACCTGACGTTACAGTCCCGGTCTTATCTAAAAGTATTTTATCAACAGAATGAAGGTTTTCTAAGGCTACAGCAGATTTTATAAGAATCCCGTTTTCTGCAGCTTTGCCTGTACCTGCCATGATTGCAACAGGAGTTGCAAGACCTAAAGCACAAGGGCAAGAAATAACAAGGACGGTTACTGCAAAGTTCAAAGCATTTTCAAAGTTGTTGTCTGCAATAAGCCAGATAAAAAAAGTAACCAGGGATATTGCCATAACTATTGGCACGAAAACAGCACTGACCTTGTCGGCAAGACGTGCAATAGGAGCCTTTTGGGAGCCCGCGTCTTCAACAAGGCGTATTATTTGCGCAATGGTGGTGTTTTCACCGATTCTTGTAGCTTTCATTCTGAAGGTGCCATTTTTATTCAGAGTGGCAGAGATTACTTCGTCACCTATTGCTTTTTCAATAGGTAAACCTTCACCTGTAACGGCTGACTGGTCGACAAAGCCATTTCCCTCTGTCACAATTCCGTCTACAGCAATTCTTTCACCCGGGCGTATAATAAGAATGTCATCAGCCTGAATATCCTCAGCATTGATTATGAATTCCTTGTTGTTTCGTATAACGTTTGCAGTTTTGGGTGACAATTCAACAAGCTTTCCTAATGCATCACCCGTTTTGATTTTAGATTTTGTTTCAAGGAATTTACCCACGGAAACAAGTGTAAGAATCATTGCACTTGCTTCAAAATAAAGCTGGTGGGAATAGTGCGCAATAATTTCGGTGTTACCATTTTTGGTGCCTGAAATCATCATAGCTATAGCAAATATTCCGTAAAGGAACGAAGCACCCGAGCCCAAAGCCACAAGGGTGTCCATATTAGTTGCGCGTTTAACAAGACCTTTAAAGCCTGAAATAAAAAACTTTTTATTTATAACAAGAACAGGGAATGTTAAAACTAATTGAATCAATGCATTTAATAATGCGTTTTCTGTTCCGTGAATGAAGTCTGGTAGTGGAAGTGATAACATATGCCCCATAGAGATATACATAAGAAAGAACAAAAATATAACAGAAGAAACAAGTCTTTTCTTCATAAGTAAAAGTTTGTTGTTTTCTTCGTTCTTTTTTCGTTCCCATTGAGCATTTAAACTCCGTTTTTTATCTTGTTCATTTAACAAAGTTGCACCATAACCAATGTTGTTTATAGCATCAATTACGTTTTGTTCTGTAAGCTTTTTTTCGTCGTAGGCAACGGTTAACTGTTCTGTAAGCAGGTTTACCTGTGCAGATTCTGTACCCTTCAGGTTGCAGACGGCTTTTTCCACGTTAGCCTGACAAGCGGCGCAGGACATACCCGATATTTTGAATTTAGTTGTTTTCATCTTAAACCACCTTTCGGTGAAAATATTATACATTAATTAATTATTGAAATCAACTTTTTCAATTGCAAAGAATGATTGTGTATGGTATCATTTTATTAATTTAAAAGCCGAAAGAGGCGATATTGTGAAAAATTACGTAGAAAAAATACTTGCACCAAAGCTACAAGGTGATGGTGGATGGGTTGAATTTGTATCCTTTAAAAATGGTGAGCTTACCCTTGTTTTCAGGGGTGAATGCTCAAAATGTCTTATTCTTCACCGTTGTACAGAGTGGATTGAAGGCGAAATTAAAAGAGATATGAAGAGAACTGTTAGGGTTATTGCAATACGCAAAAAGCCTTATTTTCAGGACGTGTGAGGTGAGAGTATGGCACATATAAAGGTTGTAAGACGCTCGTTGCGTCCGGAAGAATGGACAGATTTACGATTTGGTTGGCTCAAACGTCATATTTATAATAAAAAGTGGGAAATTGAGAATTTGCAGATACGTGATGCCCGTCAGGTGAACGAAATGGAGTTTGAATATTATTCCGACTCCTACAGACCACTAAAAAAAGGTGATATGTATTTCACACCTGACGGTACAGCATTTATTAAGGCAGATGTAAAAATTCCTGATGAATTAAAAGGTCAGGAGCTGTGGTTTTCTTTGAAAACAGCAGCAGAAATCTGCGTTAAGGTAAACGGAAAATACGTTGGTGGCGTTGACCCTAACAGAGATAGAATGCTTCTATCTCCGTATATTAATGAAAATGATATACTTCATTTTGAAATGATGGGCTACAATCGTAGTAAGCCAGATGACGAAAGAAACCCTGAAAGCCTTTCTGTAAGGGGTTGTCGTCAGATTTTTGAAGGTGCCTACATTTGCACAATAAACGATGACGTTCAAAGTCTTGCGTATGACTTTGAATTACTTCTTGATATTGCCAAAAGTGAGCTTTTTAATGAGGATTACAGAGCATTTCTTAATAAAGAGCTTAATAACGCTATGAATTACATTGATTTCGATAGTGATGAGCTTTCAGGTGTAGCTGATGCAAAGCAATATATTGAAGACGTGATTTTTGCTAACGATAACTACAAGGGTACAGGTGACGTAGCGCTTGTTGCTCACTCTCACCTGGATATTGCATATTATTGGCGCAGAATTCATTCTGTACAGAAAAATCTGCGAACTGTACTCATACAGCTTCGATTAATGGACAGATATCCGAATTTCAAGTATGCCCACACTCAACCATATACATACGAAACGCTTGAAAAATATTACCCTGATGTTTTTGAAGAATTAAAAGAAAAGGTTAAGAATGGTCAGTTTGAGCCTGTAGGCGCAATGTACGTGGAGCCTGATTGCAATGTGCCTAATGCAGAAAGCCTTATCCGTCAATGCTTATATGGGCAAAAAACATACGAGAGAATGTTCGGTAAAAGGGTGAACAATGCTTGGCTTCCTGATGTTTTTGGTAATTCGTGGATTCTTCCTCAGATTCTTAAAAAAAGTGGTGTAGACTACTTTGTGTCTAACAAAATGTCTACTTGGAATGATACGAATCGTTTTCCACATAACAACTTTATATGGCGTGGTATTGATGGCAGCGACGTGTATGCATGTGTTCCACCAACACACTTTATAACGTGGAATATGCCAAGTCAGATTCAGGAAAACTGGGAAGCATATATTGATAAGGATAGTGGTGGGCAAACACTTAATATGTTTGGCTATGGTGATGGCGGCTCAGGCTGTAC
>JAZUPI010000030.1:0-38278 GCA_045605085.1 Acutalibacteraceae bacterium | reverse complement strand
CTAATAATTTACCTCAGTTCGATATTTTGCCCGAGCACATTGCCTTCATTATGGATGGCAACGGCAGGTGGGCAAAGCAACGTGGCCTTGAACGTAGCGAAGGGCATAAGGAAGGAGCAAAAACCTTCCGTAGAATTACGGAATATTGTGCCGACATCGGCATTAAGTACGTAACGTTTTATGCTTTTTCAACAGAAAATTGGAACAGACCAAAGGCAGAGGTTCAGGCTTTAATGAAGCTTTTTAAAGAATATCTTCTTGAAGCAGATGACAGAGAGCGTGAAAACGACATCCGTCAATCACGAATTCGTTTCATTGGCGAAAGGGAAGGTATTCCAAAAGACCTTTTAAAGCTTATTGAAAAGGCTGAACGTCAGTCAAATAAATACAGTAAAATCACAGTTAATATCGCTCTTAATTACGGTGGTAGGGCAGAAATAACTCACGCAGTAAAAGAAATTGCAAAAAAAGTTCAGAACGGTGAAATGTCCATTGACGATATAAGTGAACAAACTGTAAGTGATAATATCTACACCGCAGGTCAGCCGGATCCTGACATCATTGTCAGACCAAGTGGTGAGTATAGGCTTTCCAACTTCCTTCAATGGCAGTCTGCTTATTCAGAATTCTGGTATTCCGACATTCTTTGGCCTGATTTCACTGAAGAAAACGTAAACGATATTATCAGAGATTTCCAAAAACGAAACCGTCGATTCGGTGGAGTATAAAATCTAATACATAATTTTTGAAAGTTTCCGTAAAATCCGTATGCGTTAAGCGTTCGGATTTTAACGGCTTTATAAGAGCATGTATCAATATGCTTCTAAGGAGTTTTTTATGAAACAAAGAGTTATAACGGCACTATTATTTGGAATAGTATTTATTGGTGCGTTGTTGTTGATGAATACGTTTGTTTTCCCCGTTTTTGTGGCACTTCTTTCTGTGATTGCTGTTTGGGAAATTGAAAAAGCAGTAGGACTTACAAATAAGCTTATTCTTGCTACGAGTCTTGTTCTTTCTGCAATGGTTCCGTTTCTTACACACTTTAATATCAAAGTACCGTTTGCTCCTTTGGGGTGTGTGTATGTAGTGCTTGTTCTTATTTTTATGCTTGTCAAGTTTGAAACAACGAAGTTTGAACAGGCAGTAATTGCAATTTTCGCATCACTTTGTGTTCCGTTTTCCTTTTCATTAATGATCGTTTTCCGTGATATTAACGTTCATTTTGGTGGCTACACTAAGGTTGAAGGTGTGTTTTTTCTCATTTTATCCTTCTTTGCGGCGTGGATGACGGATACCTTTGCGTACTTTGTGGGCAGTAAATTTGGAAAACGTAAGCTTTGTCCTAAAATCAGTCCTAAAAAGTCTGTTGAAGGTGCAATCGGTGGTGTAGTTGGTGCAATATTGTTAAACACACTTTTGCTTTTCGTGTTCAAAAGGTTTTTCTTTGAAGATGAAAGCAGCATATCATACATAACAATTGTTTTCCTTAGTGTGGTTCTTTCCGTTGTAAGTATGTGTGGTGACCTTGCAGCCTCAACAATCAAACGTAATTTCGGTATCAAGGATTTCGGTAAGCTCCTTCCGGGTCACGGTGGCATAATGGATCGTTTTGACAGCGCGTTGTTCGTTATGCCGGTGCTTTATTCGGCTGTTTATCTTATGAGTAATTTTTAATAGGTGTTTATGAAAAGTATAAATTTGTTAGGCTCAACCGGCTCAATTGGTTTGCAGACCTTAGACGTTGCAAGAGCGCATGGATATAAAATAGAGGCTCTTTCAGCATATTCGAACGTTGATATTATTGAAAAGCAAATAAGAGAATTTAAGCCTGCGTATGCAGCTCTTGTCGATGAAAAGGCTGCAGCAGATTTAAAAGTAAGAGTGAAAGATTTACCCGTTAAGGTTTTGAGTGGTATGGAGGGTATTTCCTTCTGTGCCGCAGAGGCTAAGGGTGAAATCACCTTAAACTCCGTTGTTGGCATGGCAGGTCTTAAGCCTACTATTGACGCCATCAATGCAGGTAAAACAATCGCACTTGCTAATAAGGAAACTCTTGTTGCAGGTGGTAAGCTCGTTACAGATGCAGCAAAGAAGAAAAATGTTGCCATTTTACCTGTTGACAGTGAGCATTCGGCAATTTTCCAGTGTCTTTTAGGTGCCCCAAAGAATTCTGCACTCAAAAGAATAATTCTTACTGCCTCAGGTGGTCCATTCTTTGGCAAAACAAAGGATGAGCTTCAAAAAGTAACACTTGCAGATGCTTTGAAGCATCCAAGCTGGTCAATGGGACAGAAAATCACCATAGACAGCGCAACGATGTGCAATAAAGGTCTTGAGCTTATTGAAGCAGTATGGCTTTTTGACGTTAAGCCTGAAATGATTGATATTGTCGTACACCGTGAAAGCATTGTTCATTCGCTTGTTGAGTATGACGATAATTCAGTTATTGCACAGTTAGGTCATCCTGATATGCGACTTCCTATACAGTTTGCAATAACTTACCCCGAAAGATTCCCATCTCCTGAAAAACAGCTTGATTTGTGGGAGGTCGGTAACCTAAGCTTCTATAAGCCTGATTATGAAACGTTTCCTTGTATGGATATTTGTCGTGTTGCAATTTCAAAGGGTGGACTTTATCCTGCAGCAGTGAATTGCGCTAACGAAGAGGCGAACCTCTTGTTCAGACAAGGTAAAATATCATTTACAGACATTCCTCAGTTAATCGTAGCTGCTTCGGAATGCATCGAAAACATACCCAATTATACATTGGAAGATGTTTATAATACGGATTTATTTATGCGAGAAACAGTTCGCAAATTAGCAAAAATATAAATTTGGTGGTGTACCTGTATTGGATAAAATTTTAGCTCTATGGAGTAGCTTCTGGCCATATCTTTTAGCAATATTTCTTTTCGGTATTCTTATTGCTATTCACGAGTTTGGTCACTTCTCTTTCGCGAAGCTGTTTAAAGTAAAGGTTAATGAATTTGCTTTGGGTATGGGCCCTAAAATCTTTTCAAAAAAGAAAGGTGAAACAGCATATTCCTTACGTCTTTTACCTATAGGTGGCTTTGTAAGCATGGAAGGCGAGGACGAAGAAAGTTCAGACGAAAGAGCCTTCAATAAAAAACCTGCCTGGCAACGCTTTATAATTGTTGCTGCAGGTGCAATTCTAAACTTAATATTAGGTATAATTGTTGTAGGAATCTGTCTTTCATGCAGTGAGCTTGTGGGCACAAGAGAGGTTCATAGCTTTATGCCAAATGCTACAAGTGAAGCATCAGGTCTTAAAGCAGGGGACGAAATTATTAAAATTAACAATACTCCAGTTTACTCAAGTACAGGTATATCCTTTAACCTTGTTCGTGATACGGACAATAAAATTGATATGGTTGTACGCAGAAATGGTAAAAAGGTAGAGCTTAAGGACGTTGAGTTTCAACAGTTTACCTTTGAGGGCAGACAGTATATATCGCAGGATTTCCGAATTGTGGGTGAAAAGCCTAACGTATTTAACGTTATAAAAAATGCTTTTCTCGATTCTGCTTCTATTGTACAAATGGTAAGGTTAAGTCTTGTGGATATGCTTACAGGTAAATACGGCATAAAGGACGTTTCAGGTCCTGTTGGAACAATTTCTGCAATTGCCGAATCTACAGCAGAACCAGAAAAGTTCAGCGATAAAATTTTAACCGCTCTTAACTTCTTATCTATGATTACAATCAACGTAGGTGTGTTTAACCTTCTTCCGTTACCTGCACTTGATGGTGGTAGACTTTTCTTCATATTCATTGAGATGATAAGAAGAAAACCAATCCCTGCAGACAAAGAGGGTAAGGTGCATACAGTAGGTTTAATTCTTCTGTTAGCACTTATGGCAGTAATAACAGTAAGTGACATTATAAAACAGTTTTAGTGGTGGTTTAAATGATCAGACGTGTAACAAGGCAAGTAAATGTTGGTGGTATAAAAATTGGTGGCGATGCACCAATTGCAATTCAGTCTATGCTCAATGCACCTGCAGAGGATTTTGAGAAGAATCTCGCTCAATTAAAGGATTTGGAAAACGCAGGTTGCGAAATTGTAAGAATGGCTGTGCCCAATATGGATGCCGTTAAGGTTTTAGGAAGGCTTAAAGAAAACTCATCAATACCTTTAGTTGCAGATATTCATTTTGATTATAAATTAGCTCTTGAAAGCCTCCGGGCAGGTGTGGACAAAATTCGTATAAATCCCGGTAACATTGGCTCTCAGGACAGGGTAGCAGCGGTTGCTGACGCTTGTGCTTTGAAAAATGTGCCTATAAGAATAGGTGTTAATTCAGGCTCTGTGGAAAAAGACCTTCTTGAAAAATTCGGTGGAGCAACACCTGAGGCTATGGTGGAAAGTGCTTTCCGTCACGTGAAAATGTTAGAGGATTGCGATTTTTACAATACGGTTATATCCATTAAATCTTCGGATGTTGAAAATATGGTTAAGGCATATTCGCTTGTTGCCGAAAGGTGCGACTATCCTCTCCACTTAGGCGTTACAGAGGCAGGCACGGAAAGAAGCTCTCTCGTAAAATCCTCTGTAGGCATCGGTTCACTTCTTCTTAAAGGAATCGGTGACACAATCAGAGTGTCGATTACAGATTCGCCTGTTAAGGAGATATATGCTGCTAGGGATATACTTAACGCAGTAAATCTTAGGGTAGAAACCCCAAGAATAGTTGCGTGTCCTACCTGTGGCAGAACAAAAATAGATTTGGTTTCTTTAGCAAATCAGGTTGAAGAAGCAGTCAAAAACATAAAAAAACCTATAAAAATTGCCGTTATGGGTTGTGTAGTTAATGGTCCCGGTGAAGCAAGGGAAGCAGATATTGGCGTTGCCGGTGGTGACGGTTGCGGCGTTTTATTTAAAAAAGGTGAAATATTAAGAAAGGTATCCGAAGAGGATATTGTCAAGGAATTACTTGACGAAATTGATAAAATATGAAATTGTATAATTTTCCGGAAATATTCGGTGAATTTATTGCAACTGAAAAATATCGCAGTATGCTCAAAAACACACTGTTTACGGATTTACATATAAATAAAGAGGACAGTAGCTTAACGGCGCTTTTACACGTAGATATGTTTGACAACATTATGTGTCTTAAGGCTGTTGCTAACGAAGTGAAGGCGTCACTTCAACTTAAAAAGGTTGAGTTCGAGTACGTTTTACCACCTGAGGCATTGAAATATGAGTGCTTTCCAATGCTCCTCAGGGTTGTTAAGAAAAGCGTGCCTCAGACAAATGGTTTTCTTGATGACGTAGAAACAACCTTTGTTGACGACGTTTTTACAATCAATTTCCTTAAACATGGCAGAGATATTTGCGAAAATGCAGGTGCCGATAAATTCTTAGAAGAATACGTTCTTCAGCATTTCGACAGACAAATTACCGTTAAGCTTACCGGTGCAAACAGTGATGCTGAAGATTTTTTAAAAAAACAAAAAGAAATTGACAGAGCAAACCAGCCTGTAAAACCGCCTGAGGTTAACCCTAATTTTGAGGGTGTTCCGCTTGATTTCAATAGTGTGAAATCAATTTATGGTTCATACAAGTACGCAAAACCCAAACCAATGTCTGAGGTTTCTTATGATGATGGTGAGGTTCTTGTATGGGGTGACGTTTTCAAGTACGAAATTCGTGAAACAAAAGATGGTAAGCGTTCAATTATAGAATTCAATATAACTGATAATACAGGTTCTTTTGCTTGTAAGTTCTTTGACCTTAAAGAACAGCTTGAATATCTCGATCAGAAAATTAAAGATGGCGTAACAGTTATTGTTCGTGGCCCGTTAAGCTATGACGACTATAAGAAAGATTACGTTATAAAGCCTGTTTCCGTTGCCCTTATTGATAAGGTGGACGAGGTTGACGAAGCTGAAGAAAAACGTGTTGAGCTTCATCTTCATACCAATATGTCGGCAATGGATGCTATGAGCAGTGCAAAATCTATTGTTAAAAGAGCAATGAAGTGGGGACATAAGGCAATTGCCATTACTGACCATGGTTGTGTTCAGGCATTCCCGGAGGCTTGTAATACTGCAAGGGGTAGCGACTTTAAAATTATTTATGGTTGCGAATGCTACCTTGTAAATGACTATAACGAGGATGGCTCAAAGAAGACGGCTGAAGAGATTAAAGCAGATAGATATTTTCATTGTATTTTGCTTGTAAAAAATAAAGTTGGTCTTAAAAATCTTTATAAGCTTGTTTCTCGCTCTAACCTTGACTATTTCCATAAAAAACCAAGAATGCCAAAGAGTCTTATTCACGAGCTTCGCGAAGGTCTTATTATAGGTAGTGCTTGCTCAGAGGGTGAGCTTTACCACGCATTCTTAACAGGTCAGAGTCACGAAAAGCTTGTAGAAATTGCAAACTTCTATGACTATCTTGAAATTCAGCCTGTTGGAAACAACGAATATATGATTGCAAGTCAGCGTGACGGTTGCGAAAATATTGAAAATTTCAATGATATTCGAAACATCAACAGAGCAATTATTGCATTAGGTGATGAGTTAGGTAAAAAGACGGTTGCAACAGGTGACGTCCATTTCCTTGATAAGAACGATGCCAAGTTCAGAGCCATTCTTCAGGCGGGACAAGGCTTTTCTGATGCAGACAATCAGCCACCATTGTACCTTAAAACTACTGCAGAAATGCTTGCAGAGTTCGACTATTTGGGAGAAGATACTGCACGGGAGGTAGTCGTTACAAACACTAACTATATTGCTGACCAGATTGAGCCGGGCATTTTACCTATTCCTGATGGTACATTTAACCCTGTTATTCCCGGTGCTGAGGAAGACCTTACCAACTGTTGTTGGGAAAGAGCAAAAGAATGGTATGGTGACCCTGTACCCGAGGTTGTTGCAAAACGTCTTGAAAGAGAGCTTGACTCTATCATCAAAAACGGCTTTGCCGGTCTTTATATGATTGCAAGACTTCTTGTTAAGCATTCCGAGGAATGTGGTTACTACGTAGGCTCACGAGGCTCCGTTGGTTCCTCCTTCGTTGCCATCATGGCAGGTATTTCTGAGGTTAACCCACTTGAGCCACACTACCGTTGTCCACAGTGTAAATATTCAGAATTCTTCTTGCACAACGAGGTTGGTTCAGGCTTTGACCTTCCACCAAAAAATTGTCCTGAGTGTGGAACACCACTTGTACGTGACGGTCACGAAATTCCGTTTGAAACCTTCCTCGGCTTCTTTGGTGACAAATCTCCTGATATCGACCTTAACTTTGCAGGTGAATATCAGAGCCAGTCACATAAATATACTGAAGAGCTTTTCGGTAAGGCTTATGTTTTCAAAGCAGGTACAATTTCAGGTGTTGCAGATAAAACTGCGTACGGCTTTGTTAAAAAGTACGTTGAGGAAAGAGGTCTTAACGTAACAAAAGCAGAAATAGACAGACTTACAATTGGTTGTACAGGTGTTAAGCGTACAACAGGTCAGCACCCAGGTGGTATGGTTGTTGTTCCTAATACGTACGAGGTTGAAGATTTTACTCCTGTTCAACGTCCTGCAGACGATGTTACAAAAGACATTATTACAACTCACTTCGACTTTAACTCAATGCACGACACGCTTCTTAAGCTTGACGAGCTCGGCCATGATGTGCCTACAATATATAAGCATCTCACCGACTTAACAGGCATAGATGTTCTTGATATTGATATAAGCGACAGAAAGCTTTACGAGTTGTGTACTTCACCTGAACCCTTAGGTGTAACAGAAGAGGAATTAGGTTGGCCTACGGGTACGCTTTCAATTCCTGAAATGGGTACAGACTTTACAAAGGGAATGCTTCTTGAAGCAAGACCACAGACCTTTGCAGACTTGATTCAGATTGCTGGTCTTTCCCACGGTACTGCCGTTTGGCTCGGTAACGCACAGGATCTTATCAGAGATGGTACTTGTACAATTTCCGAGGTTATAGGTACTCGTGATAGTATTATGGTTTATCTGATGCACTGTGGACTTGAACCGAAACAGGCATTCGATATAATGGAAACTGTTCGAAAGAAAAACAAGTACTTAACACCTGAAATGATTGAAATTATGAAATCTCATGATGTTCCTGCGTGGTATATTGAGTCTTGTGATAAAATTCAGTATATGTTCCCAAAAGCCCACGCTGCAGCATATATCATCGCATCTTTACGACTTGCGTGGTTTAAAATATATTATCCACTTGAGTATTACTGTGCATACCTTACAGTACGTGGTGATGACGTTGACGCTGAGGCTATGATAAAGGGTAAAAAAGAAGTTAAGGCACTGTTGCAGAATATTAAGCTAAAAGGTAAAGAAGCATCTTCTGCAGAGAAGAGTAAGGAAACAATTATGATGATTGTTTACGAAGCTATGGTGCGAGGAATAGAATTTTTACCTATAGATATTTATAAATCTACTGCATCCTCTTATGAACCCGAGAATGGCAAAATAAGAATGCCGTTTTCGGCGTTGGCAGGTGTAGGCGAGGCTGCTGCCGAGCAGTTAGCAAAAGCACGAGATAGTGAAGATACAGAGTTTTCTTCAATCGAAGATTTTGCTATTCGTGCAGGTGCAGGTAAATCTACTGTAGATTTACTTAAATCTTGTGGAGCATTCGGGGACCTTCCCGATAGTGACCAAATGTCATTGTTTTAAAATGTAATGTAATATATAAGAGGTGTCAATTATGAACGAAATCGCAAAATATGTTTTAGAGGGCGTAGGTGCTTTGGCAGCTGCAGGCGTTGGTGTAAGTATGCTTCGTGCAGCCACAACTTACAAATCAAAGCCTGTAAGCGAATCATCAGACCTTGAGGCAGAAAAAGTTGACCTTGACAGATACGTTAAGCATCTTTCAGAGGCTATTCAGATTCCTACAATCTGCAACAGAGACGAAAACCTTGTTGACTGGTCAAAGTTTGATGAATTCCACGCTTTCCTTAAGGAATCTTATCCTCTCATTCACGAAAAACTCGACCTTCAGATGTTTTCAACACGCAGTCTTATGTATCATTGGAAGAGTCCATATCCTGAAAAAGAGCCGATTTGTATGTTAGCTCATCAGGACGTTGTTCCTGTAACACCAGGTACAGAGGACGACTGGAAATATCCTGCATTCAGTGGTACAGTTGCTGACGGCTTCATTTGGGGTAGAGGTGCTCTTGACATTAAAAACCATCTTATCGGTGTAATGGAAGCAGTTGAAACTCTTCTTGAAGAAGGCTACGAGCCTGAAAGAGATATTTACATCTGCTTCGGTCATAACGAAGAGGTTATGGCAGAGGGTGATGCTTGTGGAGCAACCTGTATGATGAAATATTTCAAAGAAAAGGGCATCAAGCTTGACAGTGTTATTGACGAGGGTGGTGCAATCCTTAACGTTAAAGTAGATAAGGTTATTGATGGTCATCTTGCAGGTGTTGGTATTGCAGAAAAAGGTCACGTTGACTTTGAGATTTCTGTTAATGCAAAGGGTGGTCACTCATCTCAGCCACCAAAACACAGTGCACTCGGTAAGCTTTCAAAAATTGTTTGCGACCTTGAAAACCATCAATTTAAAGCAGAGCTTACAGGTCAGCTTCAGTCATTGTTTACAGAAATCGGTAAGAGCACTACATATCCTGTAAGATGCGTAATGTGCAACCTTCCTATTCTTAAACCATTAGTTACAAAGATTTGTTCAAACATTCCTGCAGTTGCGTCCATGATGAGAACAACTACAGCTGTAACAATGGCACAGGGTAGCCCTGCACCAAACGTTCTTCCACAGAAGGCAAGTGTTGTTGCAAACTTCCGTATTATGCCTGGTCAGACAATTGAAGACGTTGAAGCACACATCAAGAAAATTGCAGGTGATAAGGCAGAGGTTAAATTACTTGCAGGTAAGAATCCATCAAAGATTTCTCCAACAGATTCAAGAGCATTTAAGGTTATTGAAGCAACATGCAAAAGTATGGACCCTAAAGCAATTGTTGCCCCTTACCTCGTAATGGGTGGCACAGATGCTCGTCAGTACGAGGATGTTTGTGATAACATTTACCGTTATTCACCATTCCTTATGGATACAGGTCTTCTTCTTACAACGCATGGTACAAACGAAAGAATCCCTGTTTCTTCGTTGGAAGATGGTGTTGCATTCTTCAAAAGATACATTCGTTTACTTACAAAAGACTAATAAAATAAAAATAGTTGATACTCATTGAGTATCAACTATTTTTTATATATTATCAATTGTATCTTTAAATACTGTAAAGAATTCTTCAAGCACTTTTTTATCTTCTTGTGTTCCTCTCAGACAAATGGAAGCCTTGAATATTCCGTTTATGCTAAGGCAAGTCATTACTGCGCAAGGTTTGTTTTTCGCAGCACCTGCAACAAATGCAGAGAAAGGTGCATTGTTTGCAAGTGTAAAGGCTTCTGTATCTATTGCACCAACATTACTTACAGATAAAATAGGATTGTTGTAAAACAATTTCACCAATGTTTCTGCTTGAACATAAGTCATTGATTTGTAAGCAAAATTAAGAAGTGGTAAGCCGTGCAAGCCCATGAATTCATCTTCTTTGAGCGCCTTTGTTTTGTTGGCAACAAGCTTAAGTGTTTCTTTGAAATCATTACCCTTGCGCTCAAGGTGGCAGTGGGCAAAAGATACGTGGTTTGTGTAACCTATTGAAGATAAATCTTTTATATGACGTCTTAAGTCTGTGGCGCACGCAACACTTATTTCATCATCTGCATTAAGTCCTGAAACTTTACCAAGAGCAGTAATATATGCAGAAAGTACTACATCTGTTGCAGTTGCTCCAACACTTTTAGCGTAAGAAAGCGCCTTACAAAAACTTTCTTTACTTATCTCGCGGTGTGCAATTATAACATTCTGCGTTTTTTCATCGGTAAAAGGGAGGGTTCGTTTGATTCTTGGAGAAACATTTGCCAACTGTTTTTTAGCCTTTTTTTTCTTTTCTGCAGGCATATCCTTGTAGACGTCACTATACCTTCTTGAATCTGATGAGAAGTCAACTGGTGGGATATCTTCAAGTACGTATTTGCTATAGTTTTTGCAGATATCTGCCCAGAAAGCTTTGAACCCTCCACCGTCAAACAACATATGGTTCCAGTAAAAGCATACGTACGTCTTGTTTTCGCAAATCAACACACCTATATGCATCTGTACGTTGCTTTTTAAGGGAATAGAATTTTTGAGGAATTCTTCTCTCGCTGAATCAATATCATCAACGTAAAACACCTTAACCATATCATCAATATGGTAATCAGCAACCTTCCAATATGGTGCCAAAGGGGAGTATATAACCTGTGAATGCATAAATGGTGCACACTCAAGACAACAAATAACAGTATTTTTGAATTTCTCGATATCAATTACAAAATCGTAATCAACTTCAAAACGAGCCATTCTGTCCATATAATTACGGCACATAAGGTTGACCTTATCATACATTTCCGTAGGTAATCTTTTTTTCTGCGTATATGGTGTGCTTGCTTTGTGGTCAATAAGTGCTTTTATAACACGGTCATCTGTTAATCCTTTTTGTTTAAGGGATAAAGACTCTTTTTCAAAATCAAGTTTTTTCATTTTAATCCTCAATATGAGCGAAGAAGAAATCTCTCTTTTCGTCAGTATCAATAACCTTAAGTGGCTTAACCTGATTCAGGTTTGCACCGCGCTGACGAAGTATTTCTCGATACGCATCATAGGTGCCTTTTTTTAAGAATTTTACTTCAGGGTGTCCTAAAGCACCACTTTTTATAAGAGGCTCTACGCTGACGTTACCTTTGCATAAATACTTTTCAAACTCCTGTGCATAGGTAGATTTCTTTTCGTCACTTATATCTTCAGCAAGCTCAAGGAAAAGCTTGTAGTGTCCGGGTGAGGTTGTACGGTCTGCGTATATGCTGTATCCTATATAAAGGTCACCTGTTGCTTCCGAAAGGTTTGCAACCATTTCATCAAATGCAAGTGAGCTTACCTTTTCGCCACTTATGTTGGCGATCTGGTTGAGACGATATTGGAATGTAATCATTGGTGACTGGTTGTAGTAGCCTGTAACCTTTATAACGTCCATAATTCTGTAACGGTAGAAGCCACTCATATTTGTAAGAATGATTTCGTACTCTTTACCAACTTCAAGGTCCTTTATGGTAAGAAGGTTGTCGTAGCCTTCTTGTTCGATTGGTCTGAATTCATAGAAACCGTTCTGTGGAAGAATTACGTAATCGTAAGAGTTTAATTCAATAGGGACTGCCATGAATGCTTCTGTTGCAGTATAGCCTAAATAGTGAATTGGTAAATCTTCACCAATGTATCTACGAAGCTTTTTTGCGTAGAAGCTAAGTGAACCTGTACCCATACCATACATCCAACCAACCCTTGGCCATATGCGAGGTACAATAGGTGAACTGTCAAATCCTTTTCTGAATTCCTCACGAAGCTCGTTTGCACGTTTGGGGTTTGGTTTAAGTTTTTTGTTATATTTTGCTCTTAATTCCTCGGGCATTTCGATGCTGTCGTTAACGATACCTTTTTCAATGTCATCGCAAAGCATTTCCCAGTTTTCTTCCATGTAGAAAAACATAGATTCAAGCGTTGTAATGAATATTGTACCAAGGTAGCTTGTTTTTTTGTTTTCAAGGGCAAAACGAAGCTTAAGGTAGTTCATATTCATATTGCTGTTTGGGTCAGGGAAAAGCACTTCTTTTGGTGAGGTCGTAAATGCAGGTACAAGGGGACGAATGTTAAGAAGTGGAATAGAAGAAAGACAGCTAATAGTACCACCCTTAACCTTTCTGCAACCTGTTTCTGCAGTTAAAAGACCCTTTTGTGGTGGTAGTGATCTACCTTGCTTTCTGAACCATTTAACAGCACAGCCTATTGGTGCACTGAAACTGAAGCATTGACAAACCCATTCTGCCCAATATGAAAGGGGAACAAGCTTTTGCTTTCCTGTACTACCTGAGCTTTCGGTAAAGCGTCTTACATACATATTTGTAATTAATCCCTTTTCGCCGTTTGCCATACGCCATACGTATTCGTCGTAGTCAGCATATTCGGAAAGTGGAACAATTCTTTTGTAATCTTCAATGGATTTAACATCCTTGAAGTTGTGAAGCTTACCATAAACTGTTGTTTTGTTTTTTCTCATAAGTCTTTTGATGCAGGTTTCCTGCATTTTGAAAGCACGTTTTGAGTAAATGTAAAGCTTTATATGCTCACACGTACCAATAAAAGCACCATAGCCGGATAAAATTTTATCTATCATTTTAACACCCCTGAGGTTCACGCATTTATATAAATATATCATACATTTAAGCTTATATCAAGAAATTTTATACAATTATATATCAATAAGGATGTCGACATAACTTGACAACAAATTACGAATGGTGTAATATTAACGTGATAAAGTGGTTTACTATGTTTTGGAGGATTTTTTACAATGTCAAAAAGATTTTTTACATCTGAATCCGTAACAGAAGGTCATCCTGACAAAGTGTGTGACCAGATTTCTGACGCGATTCTTGATGCTATGCTTGAACAGGATGAAATGTCACGTGTTGCTTGTGAAACAACTTGCACAACCGGTATGGTTATGGTTATGGGCGAAATCACAACAAAGGCTCAGGTAGATATCCCTGCAATTATTCGTGAGGTAGTGTGTGGTATTGGCTTCGACAATAACGAATGTGGCTTCGATGGCAACACTTGCGCTGTTTTCCAGACCATAGACAAGCAGTCAGCTGATATTGCTATGGGTGTAGACAAATCCCTTGAACTTAAAGATGGTGAAAATGACGAATATAACCTTCACGGCGCAGGTGACCAGGGTATGATGTTTGGCTTCGCTTGTAACGATACAGAAGAGCTTATGCCTCTTCCGATTTCTCTTGCACACAAACTTGCACTCAAATTAACACAGGTAAGAAAAGATGGAACAATTCCATACCTTCGTCCTGATGGTAAGAGCCAGGTTACAATAGAATACGACGAAAACGACAAGCCTGTAAGAGTAGAGGCAGTTGTTGTTTCTTCTCAGCACGATCCTGTAGATATTGAAGTTCTCAGAAAAGATATTTTTGAAAAGGTTATTAAGCCTGTTATCCCTGAAAAATATCTTGATGCAGATACAAAGATTTATGTAAATCCAACAGGCAACTTCGTTGTTGGCGGCCCTGTAGGTGATAGTGGTCTTACTGGTAGAAAGATAATTGTTGATACATATGGTGGTTATTCACGTCACGGTGGGGGTGCCTTCTCAGGCAAGGATCCAACAAAGGTTGACAGAAGTGCTGCTTATGCATCAAGGTACGTTGCAAAGAATATTGTTGCTGCAGGTCTTGCAGATAAGTGTGAGGTTCAGCTTGCTTACGCTATTGGTGTGGCTCGTCCTGTTTCTGTACGTGTTGATACCTTCGGTACAGGTAAGCTTTCCGATGCAAAGCTTGAAGAGCTTGTTAATAAGCACTTTGACCTTCGTCCTGCTGCAATTATTGAAAAGCTTCAGTTAAGAAAGCCACAGTACAGACAGCTTGCTGCATATGGTCATATGGGCAGAATAGATCTCGACGTTGCCTGGGAAAAGACCGATATGGCAGAGATTCTTAAAAAGGACGCAGTAATGTAATTTCAGACATTAATACTTATTATGGAGAGTAAAACACAAGTAAAAAACATACACTCCGGTCACAGAAAACGTGTTAAGGAAAATGTATGCAAAAATGGTTTTTCACAGTTCGAGGATCACAAGCTCCTCGAACTACTCCTATTTTATGCCATTCCACAAGCAGATACAAACGAGCTGGCACATAACCTTCTTAACGAATTCGGTACCTTCGAGGAATTGGTAAAAGCAGATATTAACAGACTCAAAAGGGTAAAGGGTGTTGGTGACAACACAGCGGTTTTAATTGCTACTGTAGGTGAAGTGTATTACAGAGCTTTAAAAAGCAAACGTATTAAGAAGACTGCGTACAAAACGCCCGATGACTTCAAAGCTCTTGCAGTTTCATACCTTTGTGCAGAAAAGGTTGAAAAAATTTATATCTTTTGTATGGATTCTGCAGGGAAGCTTAAAAAGGCAGTTGAGTTATCTTCAGGTGATGAAAGCTCCTCGTATATTGATTTCCGAAAAGCATTGCAGGTAGCGTTGGATTGTGATGCGAAAAAGGTTGTGTTTGCTCATAATCACCCTAATGGTGATTGTGAACCTTCACCAAGCGATATGGATTCAACACGTTCCATTTGTGTTACCTTCAGAAGATTAGGTATTTTAATAATAGACCATATCATTATAGGTCACGATGATTCCGTCTATTCAATGTACGAAGATCCGAAATTGCAAATGTTATTTAATTAAAAAATAAATTTATTATAATAGGCGATAAAATAAAGCTGGTAAAATCGGCACACAATGCGCAAGGCAACGTGTGTCGTGTTTTTTTTATGCCTATGCTTCCGTAGTATATCGTCATAGTGTAAAAGGTTGTTTCTGTTGAACCCATCATAACAGAGGCGCATCTGCCTAAAAAGCTGTCGGGACCTACGTCCTTTAATATGCTTTCATACATTCCCACAGAGCCACTGCCCGAAATGGGAGAAAGTATTGCTAATGGTGTTAGTTTTTCCGGTATGCCTAAAAAACCGGTAATAGGTGATAATAGTGAGCATAACACCTCAAGACCACCCGAGGCTTTGAGCATATTAATTGCAAATATAAGTGCAATAAGTGATGGGGTAATATTAAGTATTATTATAAAACCATTTTTAGCACCATTCAAAAATTCAGAAAAAATATCAACACCCTTTGAGATGGCGTGAATGATAATAAGAAAAACGACAGATGGAATAAGGTAGCTACTGAAAACGTTCATTTAAACACCTTCTTTAATAAGCTTGTCATAATCATACCAACCGATAGCGCACAAAAGGACGTCACAAGTGCCGGAAAGAGTATTTCTGTCGGGGAAGAGGAGCCGTATTGCTGACGTAATAGTGCGACCGTTGTAGGTACAATATGTATACAAGCAGTGTTTATAACCACAAACCTCACCATGTTATCATCTGCAACTGTTTTACTTGGGTTAAGTTTCTGAAGTCTGTCCATTGCCTCCAAACCTAACGGTGTTGCAGCGTTGTCCAATCCTAAAATATTTGCAGTTATATTCATAGCCATTGATTCCTTTGTTTTTTCATCTTCAAGTTTTGGGAAAAGAAGCCTTAAAACGGGTGACAACAACTTGCATAGAGTTTTTGTTAATCCACTTTTTTCTGCAATATGAATAAGTCCGTTCCAAAGACAAATCATACCCATAAGCTTTATTGCAAGTGCTATGGCATCACTGCCACTTGATATAACAGCAGAGGATAGTGCTGACATATTATTTTGTGCAATGGCAGCAAAAAAAGAAAAGATAATCATTAGCGGCCATATGTAGTTCATCATAGCCTTTTATCACCTCAATAAAGAAGAAATCACTTGACTAAATCACAATATATAGTATAATATATTTTGTATAATACCAAAATTTTGTATTTTTCCCGAAAGGTTAGGTAAAGAAATGGCAAAAGCACAAACACCTAAAGAATACGGCAACGACAGTATCAAAAAGTTAAAGGGTGCAGACCGAGTTCGTAAGCGCCCTGCTGTTATATTTGGTTCCGATGGTCTTGAGGGCTGCGAACACTCGATTTTTGAAATTGTTTCTAACTCAATAGACGAGGCAAGAGAAGGGCACGGTAAAAAAATTATCGTTACCCGTTTCCTTGACCACTCTGTCGAGGTGCAGGATTTCGGACGAGGTATTCCCGTTGACTATAACCAAAGAGAAAAATGCTACAACTGGGAACTCGTTTTTTGCGATTTGTATGCAGGTGGTAAGTACGACACTAATGATGGTGGTAGCTACGAATACTCATTAGGTCTTAACGGTTTAGGTCTTTGTGCTACACAATATGCATCCGAGTATATGGAGGCAGAAATTCACACCGGTGGTTATTGCTACGAGCTTCATTTCAAAGCAGGTAAAATTGATGGTGAAATGAAAAAGACCGAGTATGATAAAAAGGACACCGGTTCGCGAATTAAGTGGCGTCCCGATATGAAGGTTTTCACCGACATTAACGTTCCTCTTGAATATTTCCAGGAAACAATAAAAAAACAGGCTGTTGTTAATAACGGCATTAAGTTTATTCTTCGCAATCAGCTTACAGAAACTAAGTTTGAAACCTTCGAGTACGTTTACGAAAACGGAATTGTTGACTACGTAAACGAAATTGTAGGTGATGAAACCTTAACAGGTGTACAGTTCTGGCAGGCTGAAAGAAAAGGTAAAGACCGTGAAGATAAGCCTGAATACAAATTGAAAATGAATATGGCGCTTTGCTTTTCTAAAACAAAGCAGCTTAAAGAGTATTACCATAACTCAAGCTTCCTCGAGTATGGTGGTGCACCTGAAAAGGCTGCAAGAAGTGCTTTTGTTTCACAAATCGATTCCTATATGAAGCAAAATGGTAAGTATCTTAAAACTGATCCGAAAATCAGCTTCCAGGACATTGAAGATTGTCTTGTTTTCGTTGTTTCCTCGTTTTCAACACAGACCTCGTACGAAAACCAGACAAAGAAAGCTATTACAAATAAATTTATTCAGGAAGCAATGACTGAATTTATTAAGCATCAGCTTGAAATTTATTTCATTGAAAATAAACTCGATGCAGACAAGCTTTGCGAACAGATTCTCATAAATATGCGTTCGCGTGTTAAGGCAGAAACAACACGTCTTAACTTGAAGAAAACACTTGCTTCATCTAATGATATGACAAGCCGAGTTGAAAAATTCGTGGATTGTCGTAGTAAAGATAAGAATGAAAGAGAAATCTTCATCGTTGAGGGTGATTCTGCTCTTGGTGCTTGTAAGCAGGCGCGCGACTCTGCTTTCCAGGCAGTTATTCCTGTAAGAGGTAAAATTCTTAACTGTCTTAAATTCGATTATAATCGCATTTTTAAAAGCGAAATCATAGTTGACCTTATTAAAGTCCTTGGCTGTGGCGTTGAGGTTTCATCCAAGTCCAACAAAGAGCTTTCACTTTTCAACCTCGATAACCTTCGTTGGAGTAAAATTATTATCTGTACCGATGCCGACGTTGACGGCTTCCACATCAGAACACTTATTTTAACAATGATTTATCGTTTAATGCCTACACTTATTAAAGAGGGTAAAGTGTTTATTGCTGAATCTCCTCTTTATGAAATTACTTCCAAAGGGCAGACCTGGTTTGCGTATACCGAAAAAGAAAAGACAATTGCACTTGAAGAAATCGGTGATGCAAAGTTTACAATTCAGCGTTCAAAGGGACTTGGTGAAAACGATGCGGATATGATGTGGCTTACAACAATGAATCCTAAGACACGTCGACTTATTAAGGTTGAGCCTAATGATGTTGAGGAGCTTATTGCAGATAAGTTTGAGCTTCTTTTAGGTGATAACCTTCAGGAAAGAAAAGAGTACATTGCAGAAAATGGTCATCTTTATATTGACCTTGCAGATATTTCGTAACAGGAGTTAATTATGGCAAGAAAGAAAAAAGATAATGCCCCTGTAGTTGAAGAAACAGTTAAGGCGAATATTATCGGTGCAGGTGAGGTTGTTTCTCAACCAATTACCGAAACGCTTGAAACAAACTTTATGCCTTATGCTATGAGCGTTATTGTTTCGCGTGCTATTCCGGAAATTGATGGCTTCAAGCCATCACACCGAAAACTTCTTTATACTATGTATAAAAACGGGCTTATAAATGGTGGCAGAATTAAGTCTGCAAACATTGTTGGTAAAACAATGCAATTAAACCCTCATGGTGACGCTGCAATTTATGAAACAATGGTGCGTCTTTCAAGAGGTAACGAAACACTTCTTCACCCATATGTAGACAGTAAGGGTAACTTTGGTAAAGCATATTCCAAAAATATGGTTTACGCTGCATCCCGTTACACCGAGGCAAAGCTTGAAAGCATTTGTACAGAGCTTTTTGCAGATATCGATAAAGATACCGTTGATTTTGTAGATAACTACGACAGCACAATGAAGGAGCCTACGCTTCTTCCTGTAACGTTCCCAAGTGTGCTTGTTAATATGAATAGTGGTATTGCTGTTGGTATGGCAAGCAACATTTGCTCTTTTAACCTTAAAGAGCTTTGTGATACAACAGTTGGATTAATCAAAAACCCTGATTTCGATATTTTCGAAACCTTAAAAGCACCCGACTTCATTGGTGGTGGTAATATTATCTATGACAGAGCTGCTTTTGAAGAGGTTTACAATACGGGTAGGGGTTCAATTAAAATCCGTGCTAAGTATGCTTATGACAAATCAAATAACTGTATTGATATTACAGAAATTCCCCCTACAACCACCTGTGAAGCAATTATTGAAAAGATAATTGAAAAGGTAAAGGCAGGTTCATTGAAGGAAATCAGTGACGTACGTGACGAAACAGATAAGTCCGGTCTTAAAATTACAATTGACTTAAAGAGAGGTACAGATGCAGAGCATCTTATGAAACGTCTTTATAAGATGACACCACTTGAAGATAACTTCAGTGCTAACTTCAATATTCTTGTTGCCGGTGTACCAAGAGTTATGGGTGTAGCAGAAATTCTTACAGAGTGGATTGCTTTCCGTACAGAATGTGTTAACCGTAGAGTGTATTTTGATCTGAATAAAGCAAAAAATAAATTACACTTATTACTTGGTCTTAAGAAAATTCTTCTTGATATAGACAAAGCAATTAAGATTGTCAGAGAAACCGAAGAGGAATCCGAGGTTGTTCCAAACCTTATGATTGGCTTCGGAATTGATGAGATTCAGGCAGAGTACGTTGCAGAAATTAAACTTCGTCATTTGAACAGAGAGTATATTCTTAAACGTTTGGATGATATTGACGACCTTAAAAAGAGCATTGATGACATGGAAGATATTCTTAACAGCAAATCAAGAGTTAAGAAGATTATTGTTGAAGAGCTCAATAAGGTTTCTGAAAAATATGGCAAACCTCGTCGTAGTGAAATTATTTACGATTGTGACGTTGAAGAAGACGTTGTTGAAGAAATTCCCGACTATGAGGTTAATCTCTTCTTTACCCGTGACGGTTACTTTAAGAAGATTACACCGCTTTCATTAAGGATGGGTGGTGAGCACAAGTTCAAAGAGGGTGATGAAATGAGTGTTGCACTCAATTCGTCAAACACAGCTGAGCTTCTGTTCTTTACCGATAAATGTCAGGTTTATAAAGCTAAGGCTTCTGACTTTGACGATACAAAGGCAAGTGTTCTTGGTGACTTTATTCCGTCAAAGCTTGAGTTTGAAAAAGATGAAAAACCAATTTATATGGCTGTAACAACAGACTACAAGGGATATATGCTTTTCTTCTTTGAGAATGGTAAGGTTGCTAAGGTTGATATGGCAGGGTATGCAACAAAAACAAATCGTAAGAAGCTTATTAAGGCGTACAGCAATAAGGCACCGATTGTTTCAGTTATGTATATCCACGAGGACACAGAGCTTGTCATTACCTCTACTGCAGGCAGACATCTTCTTGTTAACACTGCTGCTATTTCCTCTAAAACAACAAAGGACACTGCAGGCGTGAACGTGCTTACAGTTAAGAAGTACCACAAATTGCAGAGTGTACGACCTTACAAAGAGGGCGAATTTGTAAAACCACATCGTTACAGAACAAAAACGCTTCCTGCCGCAGGTGCTATGCTCAGTGCAGAAGATACAGGTGAGCAGCTTCAGTTAACTCTTGAATAAAAATAATACCTGCCCTTGAAAAAGGGCAGGTAAGCAGATAAATTAATAACCGGGTAAGACCATAGAATGTTTAACACATAGCCCGATTATGCAAACGCTTTGTTTTGTTTATCTGCTTTAAATATAATGTCCGATGTATATATAAATATACGTAAATATAAAAAGAAAAATATTTTTGAAAAAAAGCAAAAAAAGACTTGCATTTTCAATAATGCTGTGGTATTATATTCGGGCGTTGTGAATATGAATGATTTCCGAATGAAAGGAAAATAATATATGGATTTCTTGTGGTATCATTACCTTCTTGGTGCTGTACTTATCATATCATCAATTTTAATAGTTGTTTTGGTTATGCTTCAGCAGAGCCAGCAGCAGGGTCTTTCCGGTGCAATTGCAGGTGGCGGAGATTCTTTCTTCGATAAGAATAAGGGCAGAACAAAAGAAGCAAAGCTTGCAAAACTTACAAAGATTCTTGGAATCGTGTTTTTCATTGCAACTCTTGTTGCAGTTCTTGTTTTTGCATTTGTTAAGTAATAAAACCCTGTAAAATATCAGGGTTTTAAATATGAGTTATTAGCTCAGTAGGCAGAGCACCTGCCTTTTAAGCAGGGTGTCCGGGGTTCGAATCCCCGATAACTCACCAAATGAAGCCGGTCCCTGTTGACCGGCTTTGTTTTTTTGAAAAAATAAAAAGAGGTGATTTTTGTGGAATTTAACGATAAAGAAAAGAAAATGATAATAAGTGTTATTTGTGCTGCTGTTTTACTTACTTTAATAACCATCATAATTTTTGTTGTTGCACAAAAATCAGACTCGGTGTTCAAAAAAGAAGAAACAACTCTTTACGAGTTGACTTCAACAGAATCTACAGTTGTCACAACCTTTTCGGATGACGAGCTTGAGGAATTGCTTAAAGACTACACCTCTGCTTTTACAACAGCTGAAACTAAACCAGAGGATAATCCACATGTTGTTGAAGGTGACACCATAGCCGATAGTTCTCTTAACGTGCCACAGGATAAGAATGCGATTGTTTCTCAGTATATCAATGCAATAAACGGCTTGAAAAATTCAGGTAATTTCAAACTGAATTATAATACCGGAATGAACGTAAGCGTTGATGAAATAACAGGTGGAAGCCTTGCGCAAAAAATATTGCAGTCAGCCATTAATGATGCAACTGTTGTTGAGTCATACAATTTTGTTAACGGTACAGATGGCAGCAAGGGTGTTACGGCAGATAATATCTTGCCACCGGCAAACAGTGGCGTAACACTCGTATTAGATGACGTAATAAGTGCAGACGTTATATCTCAGTCAGCTAGTGGATATACAGTAAAGCTTGTTCTTGATGAAGAGCACCTCACGACAAATCAAATGCCTGGAAGACACGCGAACTGTTTACCACCACTTGAAATGGATATGTCGGAATCAGGTCTTACAATCAATTCATATAACGTTACATTCAGTAATTCAACAATTGTCGCAAGGTTCGATGGGCAGGGTAGACTTGTTTATATTGAAAATACAGCAGTTTCACCGGGTATGGAATGCACAGGTACTGCCGTAATTACAATGAGCCTGAAAATGCATGGCAACATTACCACAGTTTATAACATAACCTATTAAAATAAAACGCAGGTCAATTAAATTGACCTGCGTTTTGTTATTCTATAATTGTAATTAACTCTTCTGAAGTTTTTCTTTTTTTACTTCTGAGTTTGTCACCGTCTTTGGCGTAACCCAATGTAATAACAAGTCTTACGGGTTTGTTGAGTCCGCAAATTTTACGTATCTTTTTGTCGTCTAACCAACCTAAGATACAGGTGTCAAGACCTTGGTCTTTGGCTTCTGCTGTAATGTAAGCAGCAACAATGCCTATGTCAATTGAACGGTAATCATTTCCTTTTAATTTTGCTCCCATAGCTGCTGTGGAAACGTAGTTTTCTTCAGATAAAACAAGCACAACAGGGGCTTGAACTGCAAATTTGTTAAGACCCATACCTGCAGTAAGTTCTGCAACTTTTTTTGCAGTTTCACCTTTGCATACTGTTATATGGTACGGCTGTCCGTTACACGCAGATGGGGCAAGACGAGCAGATTCAAGTATCGCTTCAAGCTTTTCGTTCTCAACGTTTTTGTTTTCTTTATAGCTTCGGCAAGATTGTCTTTTTAATGCTATTTCTTTAAAATCCATAATATGCTCCAATTTAATATTTTGCTACATTATAGCATTGTTTATGAGTAAAAACAACGCAAAATTTTCTGCATGTTGCTGAAAATTTGTTTTTAATTGACAAAACAAAACACGTAAGCTATATTTATTATGTATAACTATAAGGAGAAGTATGTATGACGGATTTAAAACGCTTTGAATATGTTCTTGCACTTAGTGAATGCATGAATTTTTCACAGGCTGCAGCACAACTTAAAATATCTCAATCTACCCTTAGTCAGTACGTTCAGAAGATTGAAAAGGAGATAGGAGTAACACTTTTTGATAGGTCTGCAACACCTATGAAATTAACACAGTTTGGTGAAATCTACGTTAAAGGTGCACGAAGAATAATTGATATTTATAACGAAACACTTGATGGTATCAACGATGCAGATTCAGGTGCTTGTGGAACGTTGCGCGTAGGACTTTCACCATCAAGGGCAACCTTCCTTTTACCACAGGTAATTCCACAATTCAGTAAAATCTATCCTAACGTTAAACTCAAGTTTCTTGAAAGTAAAACAAGTGATATTTTAAAAAATCTTGCTGATGGAAACATAGATTTTGCATATACGGTTACGTCAGGCTTTGAGAAATACGAGGAATACAGTGTTTTACCTGCTGGAAAAGAGCAAATTATGTTGGTTTCTTCTCAAAAATTGTCTGTAAATGGCACCGTGGTAGATTTTAAGGACACAGAAGAAATGAAATTTGTTTTGTTGGAAGACAACCGGGTGCTTACCGACGAATTTTATAATCTTTGCAGAAAAAGTGGCGTTTCACCTGAAATTTATATAACTGTTTCTGAAATTTCAACGGCAATTTCTTTTGTTGAAAGTGGTATGGGTGTTATGCTTTTACCATCAAGCTACCAGAGCTACGGAAATCTTAAAAACGAATTGAATTTCTATAACATTAAACAAGTCGATAACGAAAGAGACGTAGCAGTAATTTACAGAAAAGATAAGTACGTAAACAAGCCTATGAAAGCTCTTATTGACGTTCTGCGTAAATAATTAATATATAAAATACAAATTGTAAACAAATTTAGGTTTTTGTTGACTTGTGTATTAATTTTTGTTATACTCACTATCGAAAAAAATGATTGCATCTATCAGAAAAAAATAATAAAGGAGCTTGAGTAATGAAACGAGTAATTTGCTTGGTGTTGAGCATTGTGCTTTGCTTTACTGTCGTACTTTCACTTACCGGCTGTAGTGAAGAAGAAAGCACAGACGTTATACGTATCGGCTCCATACATCCGCTTACGGGAAGTATGGCGTACGAGGGACAGGCACTTGTTAATTCACAAAAGATTGCAATTGAACGTATTAACGCAGAGGGCGGAATCAACGGCAAAAAGCTTGAGTTAAAGGTTGTCGACAGTCTTGGTACTGCAGGTGGTGCAGCAACAGCAGCGCAGAAGCTTATCAATATGAACGTGTGCGCTCTTACAGGTACCTACACTAGTAGCTCTGCACAGGTTGTTTCACGTACAGCAGAAAAGTTTTCTGTCCCCTTTGTTGTTACGGTTGCGGCAAGCGAAACCTTATTAACTAACGGCTACAAATACTCCTTCAGAATCCAGCCAAGCACAGTAACCTTTTCAGAAAACTTTATTGAATATATTACTTCCGTCAAAACTCCTGAAATGAAAACAGTTGCAATTATTTACGAGGATTCAAACTATGGCTCAGGCATTGCAACCTATATCGAAAAAAATATCGACAAAACAGGCCTTGAAATTGTTGGCATGATTCCTTATAGTGCTGCAGCTTCAACCTTAAGCTCAGAGGTAACGAAGCTTGTGTCACTTAATCCTGACATTCTCATTCCTGTTGGATATTACTCAGACCAAAATCTTTTGGCTAAAGAAATTATTGACAGGAACGTTACTTTCCCAATGATTATGGGTGTAGCAAACGGTGCTTTTTCCGATGCTAAGTTCACAAAAACTTATGGTACTCAGGCAGATGGATTTTTCGATATTAACTACCGTTACAATCCAAATAGCGAAGAAACAGACTACCTATTAACAAAATATCGCGAAACTTATGGTGAAGAAATTCCTGTTTGTGCTATTTATGGTTATGAGTCAATTATGGTAATTGCAGATGCTCTCAAACGCGCAGAAAGCAGTGACTGTAATAAGCTTAGAGATGCTCTTGTACAGACAAATATGACAGACCATATGCTTCCACAGGAAGAAATCGTTTTTGACGAAGCGGGCGAGAATATCAATTCAGCAGGTGTTCTCATTCAGATACAGAACGGTAAACAGGTTATCGTTTACCCTGAAAAATATGCAGAGGGTAAAATTATTCGCGGTCAGGAGAGTGTTAAATAATGAGTATTCAGGTATTTCAGGCGCTTCTTGACGGATTGCTTATGGGTGGTGTGTATGCACTGGCTGCCCTCGGTCTTTCGTTGATTTTCGGTGTTATGAAAATCACAAACTTTGCCCATGGAGCAATGATGACGGTTGGTATGTACACAGTTTACGTTGTGTCAACTGGTCTTGGTATAAGCCCATATATTGCTCTCGTTTTTGCAGCAATTACACTTTTTGTTTTAGGCTTTATAATACAAAACTTGCTTATCGACAAAATATCCGACGCACCTACACACAATCAGCTTTTGCTTACTTTAGGTGTTGCCTACATTTTGGAGAACGGCTTGCTCGCAGTGTTTACTCCAAACTATAAAACACTTGAGGTTGACGATTTTGACGGTACAATCAAGCTTGGAGAGATTACAATCAGCCCTGAAAAGTTAGTTGCTTTCGGTGTCGTGCTTGTAGTAACAGTTGTAATATACGTGATGCTTTATCGCACACGCACTGGTAAAGCGATCCGTGCTTGCTCTCAAAGCAGAGAGGGAGCACAGCTTATGGGTATTGTTATAAAAAAAACCAATGCAATCGCGTTTGGTATCGGTGCTCTTTGCACAGGTATTGCAGGTGCACTTCTTACTCCAATTTTAAGTATCTATCCTACACTTGGTGAAACCTTCCAGCTTAAATGCTTTGTTATTGCAATTTTAGGTGGTATGGGTAACCTTTGGGGTGCGCTTATTTCAGGTCTTATTGTAGGTGTGGTGGAGTCGATTACAGGTTTTGTTGCAGGTGGTAGCTGGAGTGACCTTACAGTTTACGCAGCATTCATCTTGATTCTTCTTGTTAAACCATCAGGATTGTTCGGAAGGAGGAATCGTCGTGAGCACTAAAAGTCTTAATCGCGTTACTTTATCGGTATTACTTTTTGTTGGCATCCTCTTTCCGTTATTTGCCGATTTCTACGTTATCTGTATAGGAATCAACGTACTCATAGCAGCGCTTCTTGGTCAAAGCTGGAATATTATGAGTGGCTATGCAGGTCAATTCTCTTTCGGACACGCCGTATTCTTCGGTATAGGCGCATACACCTCAACAGCCCTTTATACAATGCTTGGTGTTAATCCTTGGCTTGGAATGATTATAGGTGCAGGTGTTGCAGCAGGTGTCGGTGCAATTATCGGCTTTCTTTCATTCAGGTATAAACTCAGAGATGACTATTTTGCTCTTGCAACCTTAGCCTTTGCAGAGATTTTCCGTATTATTGTGAACAACACAAAGAGTCTTGGTGGTGCCTCGGGAATTCTTATTCCTTATTTACAGGACCCACTCAAATTCCAGTTTGTGAGCGATAAAACCTACTACTATGTAATCTTGGTTTTCGTGGCACTTGCAACAGTGTTTATTTACCTTATGTCACGTAGTAAATTGGGACTTAACCTTATAGCTATCAAGGGTAATCAGGAGGCTGCAGCAGCACTTGGCGTAAACGTGTTGAGGTACAAGCTTATTGCAATTTCTTCGTCTGCTGCCTTTGCCGCAGTTGCAGGTACCTTCTATGCACAGTATTACGGCTTTATAGATCCGTCCATAGTATTTGCAGCAACAATTTCCGTTGAAGCAATTGTGCCTTGCATAATCGGTGGTAGTGGTACGTTGTATGGTCCACTTTTAGGTGCGCTTCTTATAATTCCTCTTCAGGAAATCTGTAACTCTGCATTTACTTCAATAAGTGGCATTAATATGATTGTTTACGGCGCAGTTATCGTAGCGTTTATCCTTTTCTGTCCGGATGGTGTTTTCGGAAGAGTTATGAAATTGAAGAAGAAGGGGGCAGGGAAGTGATTATTTTTGAAGCAAAAGACGTCTGCAAATATTTCCATGGTAACAAGGCTGTAGAAAAGGTTTCGATGACCATTAACGAGGGCGAAATTGTTGGTCTTATTGGTGCAAACGGTGCAGGTAAAACAACACTTTTTAACTGCCTTACAGGTTATTACAAGGCAACAAGTGGTGAAATAACCTTTTTAGGAAAACGTATTGAAAAAACCAAGCCACATATTATCTGTAAGATGGGCATAGGCAGAACCTTTCAGATTGCAAAGCCTTTTGCAGGTCTTTCAGTACTTGAAAACACTGCTGTAGGTGCATACAACAAATGCTCAACTAAAGCAGATGCATACAATAAAGCAAAAGAATGTATTGCGTTTGTTGGTCTTAAGGAAAAGGAGTACCTTGATGCCGCCAACCTTAATACAGGTGAGCAAAGACGTCTTGAACTTGCAAGAGCACTTGCAACACAACCAAAGCTTCTTTTACTTGACGAGGTTATGGCAGGTCTTACTCCTACGGAATCTCAGGAAATGGTTGAACTTATCAGAAAAATCAGAGCTTCAGGCGTAACAATATTAATGATAGAACACATTATGCCTGCTCTTATGGCGCTTTCCGATACTGTTTACGTTCTTGATCAGGGTAAGCTTATAAGCAAGGGGACACCTGCAGAAGTGTCAGCTGACAAACAGGTTATTGAGTCATATCTCGGAAAGACTGCGGAGGTGTAACGTATGCTTGAGGTGAAGAATTTATTTGTTAATTATGGTCAACTCAGTATCATTCAGGACGTTTCCCTGACGATTGAAGAATCTGAGGTTGTAGCCCTTATCGGTGCAAACGGAACAGGTAAAACAACGCTTGTTCGTGCACTTTCAAAGCTTAACTCAGTAAGCAGAGGTTCCATTATTTTTGATGGTGAGGATATTACTTCTTTCACAGCAGATAAGGTTGTTGAAAAGGGTATTATTCAGGTTCCTGAGGGAAGAAAAATTTTCCCACAAATGAGTGTAAGAGAAAATCTTGAAATGGGTGCTTTTGCGAAAAGAGCACGACAGAACGAGAAAGCAAATCTCGAATATGTGTATTCTGTTTTTCCTGAACTTGAAAAAATGGAAAAACAGGCGTGTGGTAACCTTAGTGGTGGTCAACAGCAGATGGTTGCAATTGGCAGAAGCATTATGGCAGAGCCAAAGCTTCTTATACTTGACGAGCCGTCTATTGGCCTTTCACCAATAACAACACAAAAAATGTTCGAAGCAATCAACGTTATTAACAGTAAGGGTATTGCTGTGCTCATAACAGAGCAAAATGTTCACGACGTTCTTAAAATGGCTAACAGAGCTTACGTTATGCAGCAAGGGAAAATTGCTCTTAGTGGTGATGCGAAAGAAATTTCAAGCAGTGACGACCTTAAAAAGATTTATTTAGGTATGTAATTAGGAGGATTGTATTATGCATGCATGGGAAGATTGTTTAACAGAAGTTGATAAAATAGTTATTGAAAAAGGACATTACGGTCAGCCTCGTGGCTTCGGTAAAAAGCCACTTTTACTTATAATTGACCTTCAACCAAACTACATTGGTGCAGACATGCCTATTGAAGACCAGCTTGATGAATGGCCATCAGGTGGTGGTGCAGAAAGCTGGGCAGGTGTAAGAAAAATCCTTTCACTTCGTGACGTTGCAAGGGAATGTGGTATTCCTATTTTCTACACAAGAAACGTTCAGAATTCAACTAATGCATTCGACAGCTTTGCAACAAAAACAAAGCGTGATCAGACAAAGTATATTGATGGTGCTCCTGAAGCAGACCTTCTTGAATGTGTAAAACCACTCGACACAGAGCTTATTATTCCTAAAAGCTACGCAAGCGCATTCTACGGTACACCACTTCAGAGCTATCTTGTAAAGCTCGGTATTGATACAGTTATTATTGTAGGTGGCTCCACAAGTGGATGTTGCCGAGCAACTGCTGTAGATGCAGTTACAAGAAACTACAACCTCGGCTACGTAGAGGATTGTCTTTTTGACCGTATTACAATTTCTCACAAGGCAGCACTTCTTGACGTATGGATGAAATACGGTGACGTTGTAAACAGCGATTACGTAAAGGAATATTTTTACAGCCTTAAAGAGGAGATATGATTTCCATGAAAAAGCTTATAAAAAACGGAACAGTTGTTTTTGAACACGAAGAAAAAAATGTGGACATCCTCATTGATGGTGAAAAGATATCTGCAATTCTTGCGCCTGGTACCTATGAGGGTGAGGCAAAGGTTATCGATGCAGAGGGTATGTATGTTATGCCGGGTACAATTGACCCACATATGCACATTGGACTTTATAAGCCTTTGGGTGATGCTTTCAGGTATGATACACCACGTCAGGCTATAGGTGGTCTTACAACTCTTATTAACTACCACAGAGGTAAGGGTAACTACTTTGAAACTGTACAAGAGGCTATTAACGATGGCGAAAACAACAGCCTTGTTGACTTTGCTTTATCCTTAGGTCTTTGTGCAAAGGAGCACTTAACACAGATTGAGGGTTATATCCGTGATTTAGGAATTACTTCCTTTAAGTTTTTCTTTGATAAGCAGGACATTGCACACCTTTTTTATGACATACCAAAGGAAGAGGCGCTTACTCTTGATAAAGCAGACCTTTACTTTATCCTTAAACAGCTTCGTGAAATTTCACCAAAGCTTCTTCTTTGCGTACACTGTGAGGATCCTGACGTTTTCCGTGCTCTTGAAAGAGATTTGAAAACACAGGATATTGACCAGTATTCACTTGAAAATTTCGGCAAAACAAGACCTACCTTTGTTGAAACTGCTTGTGTTGCAGATTCAATGTGGATTAATAGTGTTGTTGATGGCAATATGTACGTTGTTCATACTGCAGCAGGTAGCACAGTAGAAATGTACGAAACCTTAAAAGAAAAGTTTGGTGGCAATGTTGTACTGGAAACATGCCCACAGTACCTTACACTTACCGATAAAGCAGAGGCAGGTCTTCTCGCAAAGGTTAACCCACCTCTTCATGCACAATCAGATATTGAGGCGTTGTGGGAAGGTATAAAAAATGGTAGCGTTAAAACAATGGGTACAGATAATGTTCCTGTTGATAAGGCAAAAAAATATGAGCGCGGAGATACTATTTGGGATGTATATGTAGGCTTCGGTGGTCCGGGTATGATTTTGCCTGTGCTTATCAGCGAGGGCTACCATAAGAGAAACATTCCGCTTCATACACTTTCACAGGTTAACAGTATAAATACTGCACGCATATTTGGTCTTGAAGATAAGGGCGAAATTGCAATCGGCAAGGATGCAGACCTTGCAATTGTTGACCTTAACTGGGAACGTACTATTACACCTGAGCTCTTTGGCTATAGTGATTTCTCTATTTACGAGGGTATGACCTTTAAGGGATGGCCAAGATATACACTCAGCAGGGGTGAGGTTATTCAGAAGGATGGCGTTATCACAGCTGAATGTGGCAGAGGTAAGTACATCAGACGTTCAATATAATTGATGGTTTTGTTGGTGAAACGAAATGATACATGCAACGAAAATACTAAGCGAATTTTCATATAATCTTAAATTCGAGGACCTTTCAGCAGAGGTTGTAGAAACAACAAAGAAATACATTGCTGACTACTATGCAGCTGCTTTTGCAGGTATCAAGATAAATACAGTGTTTAATGATGCTGTTAATTCTGTTGTTTTGGATATGGGTGGTAAAGAAGAGTGCGATTTTATCTTTTCAGATAAACGCCTTCCTGCACCTAATGCAGCCTTTTTGAGTGCTTGCTATGCCCATGGTGCCGATATGGATGACGGTAACCGTAAGGCTATGGGTCATGTTGGTGCACACGTTATATCCGCAGTGTTAACACTTGCACAGACTCTGGACGTTAGTGGTAAGGATATTATTACTGCCATTAACGTTGGTTATGAGGTGTATAACAGGGTAGCTGCAGCAGTGCAGCCCGGTCTTGTGCATCGTGGCTTCCATTCTACAGGTACAGCAGGTGCTGTTGCTTGTGGTGCTGCTTGTGCAAAGCTTATGGGCTTTGATTCGGATGGTATTTATAACACGATGGCTCTTTCTGCAATACAGGCAAGTGGTCTTATTATTATTGCCGAAAGTGGACAGTGCTGTAAGCCTGTTAACCCTGCAAATGCTGCAAAAACAGGTATTATATCTGCAAGAATTATAGAAAAGGGTGTTCGCAGCTCAGAATTCCCACTTGAAAGTAAAAAAGGCTTTTTCCACGCTATGAGTGATGAAGTGGATGAATGTATGATTACTGACGGACTTGGTGAAGCCTTTACAATTTGCGAAAGCTATATGAAGCCATATCCATCCTGCAGACACACCCATTGTGGCATAGAGTGTGCCGTCGCAATAAGAAGTCAGCTTCCTGAAAACGTAAAGGTAAAAGCAATAAAAGTATATATCTATAAAAATGCTATAGATATTGCAGGGCAGATTACAGTACCAAAGGTGACGGATGATGCTAAGTTTTCTGTTCACTATTCCTTGGCAGTTGCTTTGCAAAGAGGGCACTTCAATTTAGGTGATTTAGATATATCAACAATAGATGATGAGCTTTTGCATCTCATTGATGCTATTGAGTTAATAGAAGATCCGTCAATGGAAATCAGGGACGAGGGTATACGTGGCTGTAAGGTTGTTGTTATCCTTGAAAACGGTGAAGAGTACGAAAAAACTGTTCTCATTCCTTTAGGTGATGCAGTTAATCCACTCAGTTGGCAGGATATTCGCGAAAAACTCCGTGGTTGTTCAGACGGTCTTTTAACCGAAGTACAACAAAACAAGCTTGTGGACAATATCATTTCACTTGATGAGTTTGATGATATCGGAACAATTAATTTATATAAGTAATGTAAAAGACCTCGTTCTTGCAAACGAGGTCTTTGTTATTGTTCAGGTCCTGTTTTTTCATGCACAAAAGGAATGGTGTATTTTTGTTGATTAGTGCTATATGATTTTGTTTGTATTTTCTGTATGTTTAGTGTATCATTTTATTAAAATAGTAATTTATAAGAGTTTTGCAATATTTTGCACAATTACAGGCAGTGATTTTTGTGCGATTGTACAAACTTTAAAATTTTTTTGAAATTTCTCAAAAAAATGTGTTGCTTTTCCGATTTTTTTGACATATATAGGTGGACCGGGATTTGAGAAAGAGGCGAGTACGGCGTGCTAAGTGAAAAAACAATTAAGATACAGAACCGTCCCCTGTGCGACATACGAAAAGGGGGATATGTGTATTACTTGTTTGAGTAATCATAAAAATATGTTTGTTAAATTAAAATTTGATTTGCATGAATGCAATGTTTATATACCTGATGGTTGCTTGAACAATCTCGAAAATTTACAAAAAAATTTTTTTGAATGGATGTACGAACAACCAGAATGTTATATGGAGCAGAAATTTGGATATAGCTACAACGAAAATGACTTTATAAAATATTTGAACACAGTTCTTTTAAAAGACTATCATGAAAAAGCGTATCTATGTTCACAACGACAGATAAAAACTAAAAAAACCTTTTTTTTCTAAGACATAAGACAGTAACACAGGGGATGGTTCCCTGGAGGACACAATTAAGGGACGGTTCTATGATTGAACCGTAATCCCTTGAAAATCAAGGCTTTTAGCCGTTTTAAAGTTCAAAATCAGGGGTCGGTTTTCGTTGGGAACCCCCAATCACAGAACCGTCCCCTGATTTTTTCCTATAATATCTCCATTTGCTGTCGGTGGTGATTTTAACATTATTCCGGATTTAGAAAGGAATAGAACATATTATGGTGTTACAGCGACTGGTGGTCTTGCAGCAGGTTCCCCTGGTGGAGAATTTCATATTGAATGGGGAGCAACTATTACATTACCAAAAACCCAGTTTAATATATACGACATTGCGACTTCTGTATACATCAAAATCATGGAGTGGTAAATATGAAGATTAAACGAAATAATGTTTTTCTGTTATTTATTTTGATATTTGTTTTATTTACAAACACGATGAAGGTGAATGCAGTGAATACAGGATTCAAGACAAATCACTTGCCAAGTGAAGAAAAGAACTTAATTATTAGCAATATAAACATATTAACAATAGACAAGGAGCCCCCCAAAAAAACTATCACATGCTTTGATGTGAACAGTAACCAACTAATAGCAATTGGACAAAATACATCAAATAGGAAAACAATATGTATTTATTCAAATGAGGGTGTTTTTCAATATGGATACACCTTCAATTGTAGTGGCGATTTTGGGGTTGAATGGGATAATGAGAATCTTAACATTTATTTTGTTCGCAGCAGTGTAATTGTTTCGATATCTCCAAATGGGGAAGTGCTGGATGTTTTCGAGATTCAAAATACAATTGAAAACAATTCATATGTAAACCATTTTATTCATTCTACAAAAAGAACAATTGGTGGTACTGAATATTTTATTGAAAATAATCTAGGAATACTCAACTTGTTAGTTCCGTCGTATTCACAGATAACTGTGAAAGAAGTTACCGGAATTGAACATATCATATATGATGTTAATCAAATGCAATTTGCAAATATAATAGGAACCATCAGTCTTATTTGCGTCTTTGTATTAGTTGCCATAGCAGTTGTTTTTTGGCAATTTATTAAGTTGAGGCGTGGGAACCAATCAGACTAACTATTAAAAAAGACAGCACAGGGGACGGTTCTGTGTCCTGCTTCGAAAGGCCCTGAAAACCCTTTAAAACTCTTTAAAATCAAGGTGTTTCTTTTAAATTTCTCTAAGATTTGGGATTGTTCTGTGATTACGGTAATGACGGCGCAATCAAGGGCGACGCAATCAAGGGACGGTTCTGTGATTTTTTTATAATGCTTGATTATAATACATCTAATCCCGTAGAACCAGCGTGGTCGCGAACACTGGATTCTTTGGTTGAAGAATGGAAACTGCATAATTTTGCATACAGTTGGGGAATAAAAAGAGAACGTACTGCCGATTGTGATTTCAATAATGCTGACGAAGGTATGGGCTTTTGGGATTTTGTTGGGAGGTGATAATATGCTGAAGTATAGTACAAAATGTCTAACGGTATTACTTACAATTGTATCTACTGTTTCACTAATTAATGTATTTGTCATGTATTGGCTACCAATCCGGATTCCCATTAGTTCTTTTTTTGCAGTTCGGCTTACAGCTGTTGCCTTTATAGAAAAGCGATACTATCTAATTCTTTTTAGCATATTGATTTGCGTATTATTGCTCTTATCGGCACTTTCTGTTAGACGGCAGTATGTCGTTTTGCCGAGTTTGTCACTCCTATATATGATATATGATTTTATTGTAGTAATGTTATTGTTAGTTGATGGTCTAGATGACGGTTACTGGAGAACATACATTATTTGGATAATAATATCAATCGCTCTTATTGTATTATTGTGTATCTATTGTTGGAATGGCTTGCGAAATCACTTGCATAGTCAGCATTAATCTTACAAACTACCAGCATGACAGGACAGGGGACGGTTCTGTGTCCTGCATACATAGGAGAGATAGTATGAAAAGAGAATATAATTTTTGGGCAAATGAACGCAACACACCAAAATTAAAGTTATATACACATTTGGCAGGGTTCTTTTTTGGTACTTTAGGGTTGAATTTTTTGCTTTGTTTTTTATATGGTGAGTTTTTTTTAGAATTAGAATATTCAGGATTAATTCTAATTTTTTGTATAACAATGTTTATCGTTACGCCTGCTGTGATGATGGATGGAAGAAGAGAAAACAAGAATTTATTATCAATCATTCTATACGGAATAATACATGGTGTATATTCAATAGGAAGTATAATATTACTCGATTTTTTTAAATTGTTGTGGATATATGTGCTAGAAATTTTAATTGTGATATTCCTAATTATTCAAAATCATAGAAAACCAATCAACAACAATCACAAATCAATCAGGTAAGACAGCAACAGGACAAGGGACGGTTCTATGATTGAACCGTAATCCCATGAAAATCAAGGCTTTTAGCTATTTAAAACTTAAAATCAGGGGGCGATTTTCGTTGGAAAATCACCCAATCACAGAACCGTCCCCTGATTGGTTTAGTGGATATCTGTATTAGGATAGGAGGATAATGTGATGAAGAATAATAACTTATTTATTTGCTTGTTGGTTGACATATTGGATTGTGCGGAAAAAGAAAAAAATGCAATACTTGATGGGAAAGAGTCATTGTGGAATTTAGAACAAATACAAAAAGTTATTGTTCCTGAAATAAGCGAATTGCTATCGTATGCAAATAAAGGTAAAATTTATTTCAAGTACGGAAAGAAACAAAGGCTTTTGGAATCATCATATTTGATAACAGATTCACTAAATGATTTGTCTCATACTGCTTTAGGAGAGTGTGTTTTGAGATTACAAAACCTTTATGACACTTTATGAGAGGCGCAATCAGGGGACGGTTCTATGATTGAACCGTAATCCCTTGAAAATCAAGGCTTTTAGCCGTTTTAAAATCTAAAACCAGGGGCGATTTTCGTTGGAAAATCACCCAATCACAGAACCGTCCCCTGATTTTTTATATTGGATTGGTAGGTGGCAATATGCGTAAATTTCTAATTCCTTTTATGATAATTTTGTTTACTATGAATTTTGTGTTATCCGTTTATGCCGGAGATTTTGCTGATAACAGTTTATCGCAACAACAAAAACAAACATATTGGGAACGATTGAATTTTATTGTACTAGATACCGTGAATTCATTTGAGGATATACATGTCCCGATTCGTTGTTTTGATGTTTCGGATAATCACGAACTATTAATAGCGTTTGATGATTGTGTAATTGTTATTACAGATGATGAGTACAACATATTGAATGTATACAGCTTTGATTATGAAGGTTCTTATTATGTTTTTTGGAATAACGGTAACATAGGTTTGGTGTTAGGGCGTAGTGATTTAATTGTTGAATTTAGTCCTGGCGGAAGCTTTATTAACATGACAGAAGCTTCGGTTACCGATAATGATACAGTAAAATTTTGGAGTGGATTTGAAACAGAACATAGATTAATTGTTGGTGATAAAAGTTATTTTGTAAAGAATTCTATTGACATAATCAATCTTTTGACAGGATGTTATTCACAATTGGTTGTAGTAGATGAATTTGAACATGAATTTGTGTTGTTTGACAGAGGTTTACAAAATGAAAGTGTATTGCCGGTGGCCATTGGTTTATTTGTAGTATTTGTAATATTTGTTATTATGAAGGCTAATCAAACCAATGATGGGAACAGGACAGGGGACGGTTCTATGTCCTGTTCTGAGAAGTCTTGAAACTCTTTTAAATCAAGGGTTTAGCATTAAAAATTTAATAGGATTTGGGGATTGTTTTGCAGTAACACAGGGGACGGTTCTCTGTGTTCACGAGAAAGATAGTTAAACCAATTCTCAAAGGGCGATTTTCCTGCATTTCGCCCTTCGGGGTAATCCAATAAAACGACACAAGGATCCGTCCCCTGTGCTATGCCCAGAAATGTTAGAAGCTTTTAACGAAGCAGTTGCGGGCACTATCCAGATTATGCAATGATGTGTAACGGAGGATTTATTATGTTAAGAAAACCAGATGTTGAAGTGCTTTTTTGTTTTAACGGTGTTAGAAAGACCTCTGTTGCTCAAGGATATCGTCCAGACCATCTAGTAAAAGATAATTATTTAACAACGGGGGTTCATCATTATTATGAAGTCGATTCAGTACCTCCTGATGGAACAGCAAAGGGAACAATTACATTTTTATCTCCCGAATCACATCCACATTGTTTATGGGTTGGGAAAAAACTCCGTATACAAGAAGGAGCTCGTATTGTCGGATACGCAACTATAACCAGTATTTATAACCCGTTGTTGTGTTTGCGGGAGAACCAATCAGACTAACTATTAAAAGTCAATAGTAAAAAGTAAAAAATGTTGTTGAAAATGATAAATCAGGGGACGGTTCTATGATTGAGTCGTAGTCCCTTGAAAATCAAGGCTTTTAGCCGTTTTAAAATCTAAAACCAGGGGCGATTTTCGTTGGAAAATCACCCAATCACAGAACCGTCCCCTGATTGGTTCATCGGGAGAAAAAATCCGATATATTCCAAATATAAAAGTTTCTATAGTTCGATGTGGGAATAGTGAGAGGAGATTAATAATGAGAAGAGCGAAACTTGGTGATGTATATTGGGTTAAAGTCCCAAATGGATATAAGATTTATCAGTGGGCATATTCTATTCCCAAGAAAGGTGATTATATTCGTGTGTTTGAAGGACTGTATGCAACCATTCCTGTTGAGATAGAAGAAATTGTGCAAGGACCACATAGTTATATTATTCCGTGTTTTACAAAAAAAATGTATCAAATTGGAATATCGCAGTTAATTGGTAACTATAAGGTTCCGGAAGAATACCCGTTTCCTAAAAATATGCTTTGGTTTTGGCAGGATGAAAAAACAAATAAACCGTTTGCAATTGAGGTTATGGATGTTTTTTCAACTAGAGAGTATTGCGAAACCTTTGAAGTAGACAGGATGTCCAAACTACCTTTAAAGCATCAGGGTGAAAAATTAATTAATGCTCGAGTTGGTGTGCCTTATATTTTATATTTGTTTGATGTGAATTTTAATTTATCGAAATTGGAGTTTTTTTCTCCGAAAGGAGTTCCTGAAATTGCATTAAAAAAGTATATTGATATAGTCGATTCTGCCAAAAGAAACCAATCGAAACAGCAATAAAGACCAACAGTGAGACAGGACAGGGGTGACACAGGACAGGGGACGGTTCTATGATTGGTTCCGATACTCCCAGAAATACCTAAATCAAAATGGCTACTCTATGAAAATATTGGAAAGTGGAAGCAAAGCAGATATTCACTATTGGCAATACGATATGAATATGTATTATAGAAGTCGCTATGGTTCCTTTCCTCCATTGAACAAGAGAGGATGGTGAAAA
>JAZUPI010000029.1:0-8168 GCA_045605085.1 Acutalibacteraceae bacterium | reverse complement strand
GCTTTCTAGTACCCCTAGCTTTAATAATATATAGAACATAAAGTTAACTACCTGCCCCCAGATGTATTATATATAATGTATTAAATATATTTGTAAAACATTCTTTTCGTAACCCCCACCCGAGAGGTCGAAAAAATTTGTACTTTCGGGGACGAACGACCTTGTACTGCTACAGCTCGTGTGCACGCCATCTTTGAGATTTATCCACCCGAACTCGCCTATCTTAATACGCTTTGGGGTGTTTAAATCACAAACCTGACGCACCCACAAACAAAAATCAAAGCAGGAACTTAATCGGTTCCTGCTTTTTTGTTTGCTGTAAGCGAAATTTAATGTACACTACGAAAAATCTGACTTTGCTACTGAGAGTGTCGAGAAATCGACACTCTTTTTCTTTGCTTTTTGTTCACCCTCACGTATCTTCATACGCTACGGGTTTGCAAATTCACAAACCTGACGCACCCACAAACAAAAATCAAAGCAGGAACTTAATCGGTTCCTGCTTTTTTGTTTGCTGTAAGCGAAATTTAATGTACACTACAAAAATCAACTTGCTATTCAGAGTGTCGATTCATCGGCACTCTTTTTTCTTGCTTTTTTTTAATTTATTATGATATAAATCCTTTTTCTCGTGCCACAGTTATATTGCATCGAAAAGATATATCATAAATCTGTCAGGTTTTATATCGTGGCAAATTATATTTGCTATTATATTTCCCCGTTATAAAACGCCTCCTTGAACCATACGTCCTCAACCTCAAAGGTCCTGCCGTTAAGGTAATTGAGTATGCCGGCGTCTGATTTGAAATCAAAGGCTAATTTGTAAGAATAAAGGAATTGTTTTTTGTAGCCACCAAATTGTTTGTTTTGTGCATTTGTTCCGTATTTGCCGTCACCCAAAAGGGGAGCGCCTAAGTGGGAAAAGCTTGCCCTTATCTGGTGTGTTCTGCCTGTAAGTAATTCGACCTCAACCAATGAAAGTCCGTTTTTGTATCCTAATACAATATATTTGGTAGCGATAGCTTTCGATTTGTCGGTAGAGGTGTTGCTGATGTATACCTTGTTTTGCTTTTCGTTCTTCTCAAGAAAGCCCTCAATAAGACCACTTGGGTTTTTGAGCTTACCCATAACAATACAAAGGTAAAGCTTATGTAACTCTCTGTTTTTAAGCTTTTCATTGAGAATTCTTAATGCCTCAGCATTCTTTGCTGCGATGATGATACCACAGGTGTTTCTGTCAATACGGTTAACAAGTGCAGGTGCGAAGCTCATTTCGCTGTCAGGAACGTATTCACCTTTTTCATAAAGGTAACGCTTGATTCGTGTGATTGCCGTATCGGTGTAATTGTCTTCATCCGGGTGTGACAACAATCCGGCAGGCTTGTCGATTAGTATTATGTTTTCATCCTCGTAAACAAGCTTTACAGATTTACCTGCATTAAGGAAGTCATATTTAGGTTTACTTTCCTCAAAAAACTCATCGTTTATATAAAGTGAAACAAGGTCGTTCTCTTTTAACCTGTATGAAATTTCGGAGCGCTTGTTGTTAACCTTTATCCGTTTACTGCGAATATATTTATACATTAAGGATTGTGGAAGAAGAGGGAAGGATTTGGTAATGTATTTATCAAGTCTTTGCCCTGCATCATTTTTGTTTATGTAAAATTCTTTCATTTCATCTTGAGCTCCTGAGCTATTTTTTCAAGCTTTTTAAAGCGTCTGCTAACGGCAGAACGGGAAAGTGGAGGGTTCATCATTTTTCCAAGCTCGTCTAAAGATATATCTGGGTTTTCAAGTCTTAGGGAACAAAGTGAAGAAAGGTCCTCTGTCATATCCTTAAGCTCAATATGCTCAAGAATTTCCTCGATAACAGCAACCTGCTTTAAACCGGCTTCAATAGAGCGACTCATATTAGCAGACTCGAAATTTGAACGCCTGTTAATCTGGTTTTTGATGTCCTTCATAGCACGCGTCTGCATAATGTGCATGAATGAGTTGTTTGCACCCATATTGCCCACGAAATCCTCAATGGATTCAGCTTCCTTGCTATAAATTACGTAACTGTTATTGCGTACTATTTTCTTTGCTTTAAGTCCCATATCGCTGATTATCTGCATCAAATCGTCGCACAGCTTTGCTTTAGCAACATTAAATTCTATGTGATAATCTTTTTCAGGATCGGTAATGCTGCCACAAACAAGGAAAGCGCCACGTAAAAAGGCTCTTGAACAACAATCCTCGTTTGTCTGTTCAAGGTTAGAAAGGTTAACTCTTAAAGCAAGCTCTTTTCCTGTGTAACCAAAAAAATCAAGTATCTTTATACGGTCACTTTTGTTTGGAATGCTTATTTTGCGATTGCCTGCTTTTGTTTCTTCAACGGTAGGGGTAACTCCTGTCAGATCTCTTATTGCAGCAGCGTAATGCTCTGCCACATCTTTGAATTCTGTCATAAGAGAAATGTCGGTTATGCCGAAAGCTCGTCCGTATAAAAGCATACCGAAAGCCTCCGCCTTGTAGCAACAGGCGGAGGAAATGTTTTGTGTCAATTCTTTTTTTACATCTGCTGAAAAGGACATAATTTACCTCAGTACTATAACTTCCGGTTCAAGTGTAACACCGGTTTCTTTCTTTACAGTGTCTTGTACAAAATTTATAAGCTCAATAATATCGGTAGAGGTAGCGCCACCTTTGTTAATAACAAAGCCTGCGTGCTTTTCGCTTACCTGAGCACCACCAATAGCTTTGCCTTTAAGGTTGCATTGCTCAATAAGAGCCCCTGCAAAATAACCCTCGGGACGTTTGAAGGTGCTACCTGCACTTGGATATTCTAAAGGCTGTTTATCTTTTCTTCTGCCTAGGAAATCATCCATTTTTGCTTTGATGCTCTCTTTAGGAGCTTTTGAAAGCTTAACCTTAGCGCTAAGTATAATGCAGCCGTTGGTTTTGTACACTGAGTGTCTGTAGGAAAGGTCAGCATCCTCAGCGCGGATGGTTTCAATTTTCATATCGGGGGTAAGATGTGTTACTTCTGTAAGCACGTCTTTCATTTCGCCACCGTATGCACCGGCGTTCATAAATACTGCACCACCACAGGTGCCGGGAATACCAAAAGCAAATTCAAGACCACTCAATGAGTTTTCAAGGGCGAACCTTGAAAGTGCTGTGAATCCTGTACCTGCAGAAAATGTGATTACCTCACCATCCAGCGAAGTTTCTGCCATATCACTACCTATTATAATAACGGCTTTGTTTATTCCTTCATCTTCAACAAGGACGTTAGTGCCGTTACCTAAAACAACAAAGGGAATATTGAGCTCTTTCGTTTTGGTTATTACCCTAATGAGTGTATCTGTATTACCTGGAGAAAGCCTGATGCCACAAGGACCTCCTGTTTTAAAGGAGGTGTTTTTTGACATAGATTCACCTAAAACAGCATTGCAACCAATAGAAACTGCGTAGTTATATAATTCCTGAAAATTAAATGTGTTGCTCATAAATGTCCTTATTCGTCAAGTAATGCAGCACCGATAATACCTGCGTCGTTACCTAATGTTGCAGGTAAAATAGCAGCCTGCTTATCTGCGTAAACACTGTATCTTTCAGCTTTAACAATATCACGGATAGGTTTAAGTATCTTTTCGCCTTGTCCACTGATGCCACCACCAATGCACACAGCTTCAGGTTGAAGGGCATTGATCACGTTTGCAAGACCAACTGCAACATAGTAGAGATATTTGTCGACAACAGCTTTTGCAACTGCGTCCCCTAAATCGTAGGCTTCGAAAATTGTTTTGCCTTCAACTTTGTTAAGGTCGCCGTCGCATGTCTGCCAGAGAAGGCTTGATTTGTTACCTGCCATTGCTTCAACAGCCTGTGAAACGAGTGCTGTTGCAGAAGCATATTTTTCCCAACAGCCTTTTCTGCCGCAGTTGCAAGGGATACCGTCAACGTTTATAACCATGTGACCCATTTCACCACCACAGAAGTTGGAACCACGATAGATTTTACCATCGATGATAATACCACTACCAACACCTGTACCAAGAGTTACTGCAACAAAATTCTTGACACCGTTACCTGAGCCTGCAACTGCTTCACCAAGAGCAGCAGCGTTAGCGTCGTTTTCAAGGTAAACAGGCTTTTTGAGTCTTTCTTCGAGCATCTGTTTTGCAGGAACGTTGTTGAACTGAAGGTTGTTTGAAAATTCTATAGCACCTGTGTCTTTGTTAACTGAGCCCGGTGTACCGACACCAACAGAAATAATGTCTTCGTAGTTGATGCCGGCATTCATTACTGCCATATCAACTGCTTCTTTGATTGAATCGAAAATATCCTCTGCAGGACGTGGAGCGCGGGTTTTAACTTTACCTCGGCCAATGATTTCGTTCTTTTCGTTTATAACACCTGTTGCGATATTTGTACCGCCAAGGTCAACACCAATTCTGTACATTTTTATTTTCTCCTTTATATAAAATTTAATTCAATGCATCAACTTCTGAAGAAAGTGGCTCGTCTACCGGCATACCCAACTGAGTCATAAGTTCTTTAGCTGCGTTGTAGCCAAGCTTCTTCTGTCGGTTGTTCATAGCTGCAATTTCAATTATAACAGCAAGGTTTCTACCTGGTCTTACAGGTACTGTGGTTGAAGGGACCTTGTTGCCTAATATGGTTATATATTCGTCATCAAGACCTAATCTGTCGTAGGATTTTTCACTATCCCATTGCTCCAGCTGAATAACCATATCTATTTTTTCGGTAACCTTAACAGAACCTATACCGAATATGTTACGCGCGTTAACAATGCCGATACCTCTGAGCTCAATAAAGTGACGTATATTGTCAGGTGAGCTGCCTACAAGAGTTTTTGAGGAAACCTTTCTGATTTCAACTGCATCGTCTGCAATGAGACGGTGACCTCGTTTCATAAGCTCAATAGCTGTTTCGCTTTTACCTACACCACTGTCACCAAGAATAAGTATACCTTCACCATAAACTTCAACCATAACACCATGACGTGTAATTCTTTCTGCCAATTCTGTGTTAAGATATGAAATCATATTTGCCATTATATCAGAGGTGGCTTCTGCTGTTCTGAGAAGTGGTACCTCGTATTTTTTTGCCAGTTCAAGCATAGCACCGGGTGCATCAATGTTTCTTGTAAGAATTGCAACAGGTGGCTTAAGACTGAAGAAAAGCTCAAGGCGTTCCTTCTGTGTAATATCGTCAAGCTCCTGAAGGTAGCTTGTTTCTGCGAGACCTATAAATTCAACTCGCTCCGGATCAAAAAATTTTTCATAGCCTGCAAACAGCAACCCGGGACGGTTTACGTCCTTTGAGCAGACCACAATTTCATTGTCAGGCTTATCAGGCATATACATTACCTCGAAGGAATATGCCTCTATAAGCTTACTGAGTGGTACAGAGTATTTTCCTGCCAAGAATACTCCTCCTTATAGTATAATTGTATACACATACGTCTACATTATAGAACAAAAAAACCTTAATGCCAATACCTAAACGGAAAATTTTGCCCCATTTTCAACAAAAAATAAGTTATATGTGAAATGCGACGAAAATTCAATCTTTTTTTTGTAAAAAATGTATTGACAACATGGTGTACCCGTGCTATAATTTCCGTACCTCTCGTGGAGGGTTCTTTTTTTGTGCCTTGATTTTCTCACAATCAGGGTTTGAAAGAAGTTCGCTTTTCGGAATGAATGGGGATAGGCTCTGTTCACCGTTGAGAGGGAGGCTAATCAAAAAATGGAGGTGCCGTTAGTGAGAGTAAAAATTACACTTTCCTGCACAGAATGTAAGCAACGTAATTACAACACTATGAAGGAAAAGAAAAACAACCCTGACAGGTTGGAGATGAAGAAGTACTGCAGATTCTGCAAGAAACACACTCTCCACAAGGAAACAAAGTAAGGAGGTAGCACAATGGCTGATGAAAACAAAAAAGCTGTGAATACCTCAGAGGCTAAAAAGTCTGACAAAAAAGACAAAAAGCCTTCAAAGTTCTCGCCTAAAAACATCGGTAAGGCTATTGCACGTTTCTTTAAAGACCTTAGAGGTGAAACAAAGAAAATTGTTTGGCCAGGCCGTCAGATGATTATCAAGAGCACAGGTATTGTTCTTGCTGCTATCCTTGTTATAGGTGCAGGTATCTGGATTCTTGACTTTGCAGTTTCAGGTGCAATTACTGCCCTTAACAGAGCTGCAAATGAAACAGAAGCTGTTTCAACAACAGAAGCTACTACAGGCGATGAAAAAGATGAGGGTGACTCCCATGAAGGTCATAATCATGAGGAAGAATCCACAGAATCAACAACCGCCGCTTGATCTGATTCAATAACATCAGTATTTTCGGAGGTGCACAATGGCTGTTGAAGCAAGATGGTTTATTATCCACACTTATTCCGGTTATGAGAATAAGGTTGCGGAGAATATCGGAAAAATCGTTGAAAACCGTAAGATGCATGACAAAATCTTAGGGGTATGCATTCCTGTTGAAAAGGTTGTTGAAGTCAGAAATGACAAAACAGTCGAAGTAGAGAGAAAAATATTCCCAAGCTACGTCGTTGTTAAGCTTGCAGTTGAATACAGCGATAAAGAAGGCGAAGAAAACGTCCTTAAAGTGCCTGATGAAACATGGCATGCTATTCGCTACACAAGTGGTGTTACCGGTTTTGTTGGTCCTGACGGAAAGCCCGTTCCGCTTACAGCAGACGAGGTTAGAAAGTTAGGTCTTGAAGCTAGTGCCGGTGGTGAAGGCGAAACAAAAACAGTTACAGAGGTTTCCTACGCTGTGGGCGATCTTGTTACAATTACAGAAGGCCTTATGGAGGGCAACTCAGGTGTAGTTGAAACAATTGATACAATCAATGGTACTGTTCGCGTTATTGTTTCATTTATGGGTAAAGAAGCGCCTATCGAGCTTCCACTCGATCAGGTGAAAAAAGCGATTGACTAATAATCGCAGAGTAAATTTGGTAATCAGCAGTATGTCTGCTGTTATATGCGACATAAAGTGTCGCGTGTGGGAGGAATAAGACGAGCTTCTTATTCCGCCATACCACGAATTTTGGAGGTGCAAATCATGGCTCAAAAGGTTGTAGGTTACATTAAACTACAGATTCCCGCTGGTAAAGCAACCCCAGCACCACCGGTTGGTCCTGCTTTAGGTCAACATGGTGTAAACATCATGGCATTTACAAAGGAATTCAATGAACGCACAAAGAACGATATGGGTCTCATTATTCCTGTAGTTATTACTGTATATGCTGACCGTTCTTTCACATTCATTACAAAAACTCCACCTGCTGCAGTTCTTATCAAGAAGGCATGCGGTATTGAGAGCGGTTCTGGTGTTCCAAATAAAACTAAGGTTGCAACAATTACCGGTGAGCAAGTAAGAAAAATCGCAGAACAGAAAATGCCTGACCTCAACGCTGCTTCAATTGAAGCTGCTATCTCAATGGTAGCAGGTACAGCTCGTAGCATGGGCGTTACTGTTGTAGATTAATGCTCCCGGGTGGGAGGTAAATCCGATTTAACCACTCTATTGGGAGGAAAAGAATTATGAAACATGGTAAAAAATATGTAGAGAGCGCAAAGCTTGTTGACAAAACAAGACTTTACGAAGTTAAAGAAGCTCTCGAACTTGCAGCAAAGACTGCAAGTGCAAAGTTCGACGAAACAGTTGAACTTCACATCCGTCTTGGTGTTGACTCTCGTCATGCTGACCAGCAGGTTAGAGGCGCGGTTGTTCTTCCAAACGGTACAGGTAAAAAAGTTCGTGTTGCTGTTTTCGCAAAAGGCGATGCTGCAAAGGCTGCTGAAGCAGCAGGTGCTGATATCGTTGGCGAAATGGACCTTGTTGAAAAAATCAACGGTGGCTTCATGGATTTCGATGTATGTATTGCAACACCTGATATGATGGGTCTTGTTGGTCGTTTAGGTAAGGTTCTTGGTCCAAGAGGTCTTATGCCTTCACCAAAGGCTGGTACTGTTACTCCTGATGCTGCTAAAGCTGTTGAAGAAGCTAAAGCAGGTAAGATTGAGTACCGTCTTGACAAAACAAACATCATCCACTGCCCAATCGGCAAAGCATCTTTCGGTAGCGAAAAGCTTACAGAAAATGCAATGGCTCTCCTTAATGCAGTTAT
>JAZUPI010000028.1:0-103973 GCA_045605085.1 Acutalibacteraceae bacterium | reverse complement strand
AGCATATCTATGCTCAGTTGATTGACGATGAAAACGGTGTAACACTCGTTTCTGCTTCAACTGTTGAAAAGGACTTCAAGGATTACGGCGGAAACAAAGACGCAGCCTTCAAGGTTGGTAAGTTATTAGCAGAGCGTGCAGCGGAAAAGAAAATTACAGACGTAGTTTTCGACCGCGGCGGTTACATTTATCACGGCCGTGTACAGAGCTTGGCCGAAGGCGCCCGTGATGGCGGCCTCAACTTCTAAGAAAGGGAGGAATTAACTTTGGCTAAATTTGACGCAGCTCGTAAAGACTCAGAATTCAAAGAAAGAGTCGTAGCTATTAACCGTGTATCAAAGACTGTTAAGGGTGGTAGAATTATGAAGTTCTCGGCTCTTGTAGTTGTAGGTGACGGTGAAGGCACAGTAGGTTTTGGCTTAGGTAAGTCAAACGAAGTTCCAGATGCAATTCGTAAGGGCATCGATGACGCAAAGAAGAATCTCGTAAAGGTTGCTCTCAAGGGCACAACTATTCCTCACGAGATCATTGGTAAATTTGGCGCTGGCGTTGTACTTCTCAAGCCAGCTGCACCTGGTACCGGTGTTATTGCCGGCGGCCCTGTTCGTGCAGTTGTTGAGACAGTTGGTATTAAGGACATTCGTGCTAAGGCACTTCGTTCAAACAATCCTTGCAACGTAGTTAGAGCTACAATGGACGGACTTATGAAACTCCGTAATGTTGAAGAAGTTGCTAACATTCGCGGCAAATCAGTAAAGCATTTTAAAGACTAAGGAGGATGGCATAAATGGCTAACATTAAAGTTAAGCTCGTAAAGAGTCTTATCGGTTCAAAGAAAGATCAGATTGCCACCGCCTATGCGTTAGGTCTCCACAAGATTGGTGATACTTCTGTTCAGCCAAAAAATCCACAGACCGAAGGCAAAATTAAGAAAATCGCCCATCTTATTGAGGCTACTGAAGAATAAGCAAGGAGGTGCAATATATGAAGCTTCACGAGCTTTCACCCGCAGCTGGTTCCAAAAAGGACGTAAAGCGTATCGGTAGAGGTCCTGCATCAGGTCAGGGTAAAACTGCTGGTAAGGGTCACAAAGGCCAGAAGGCACGTGCCGGTCGTGGTATGCAGATCGGTTTTGAAGGCGGTCAGATGCCTTTACAGCGTCGTCTTCCAAAAAGAGGTTTTGTAAACATTTTTGCAAAGAATATCGTTACAGTCAACGTAGGTACTCTTGATGCAAAATTCGATGATGGTGCTGTTATTGATGTTGAGACACTCAAGGCAGCAGGCATCATTAAGAATAGATTTGATGGTGTTAAAATTCTTTCTAACGGTGACGTTACTAAGAAGTTCACTGTTAAAGCTGATGCTTATTCTGTTGCAGCTAAAGAGAAAATCGAAGCTGCTGGAGGAAAGGCAGAGGTGATTTAACATGTTCCAAACTTTGGCAAATGCATGGAAAATCCCCGATTTAAGAAAAAAGATTCTTTTTACAGTATTCATCGTAGTACTTTATAGAATCGGCGCAAACATTCCGGTTCCATTCATCAGTATCCCTGCTACAGGTCTTATTGATGCTGCTTCAGGTACAACATTCCTTAACTACCTTAGCATGATGACCGGTGATGCATTTAACTACGGTACAATTTTTGCTCTTTCAATCACACCGTACATCAACAGCTCAATTATTATTCAGCTTCTTTCGGTTGCGATTCCTGCTCTTGAAAGACTTTCAAAAGAGGGTGAAGAAGGCAGAAAGAAAATTGCAAAAATTACTCGTTATATGACACTTGGTCTTGGTTTACTTCAGAGCGTGGCATACTTCATTTACCTTAATTCAAAGAAGTACGTTCTTTACACAGGTGAGGATGTATTCCCTCAGATATTCCAGGCTTTAGTAATTATTGCAGTTCTTACTGCAGGTACAACACTCGTTATGTGGCTCGGTGAGCAGATTAATGGTAACGGTATCGGTAACGGTATATCCATAATCCTCTTCGCAGGTATCATTTCTCGTATTCCTACAGAAATGACAATGCTCTTCGGTATTGACACAAACGGTTACTTCAGCAGAGGTGGTATTTACTACTTCCTTTCTCCATTCGTTCTTGTATGTTACCTTCTTATGATTGCTTACATCGTTTGGATGGATAACGCTGAACGTAAGATTCCTGTTCAGTATGCAAAGAGAGTTGTTGGCCGTAAAATGTATGGCGGTCAGAGCACTCACATTCCGATTAAGGTTAACATGAGTGGCGTTATGCCAGTTATCTTTGCAAGCTCAATTCTTTCTCTTCCACCAACAATCGAATTGTTTGTGGCAAGCAAGATCAAAGAAGACAGCTTCTGGGATAAGTTCTTCGGTTGGTTCGCACCAACAAGCGTGGTATACGCAGTACTCTTCTTCCTTATGATAATTTTCTTCGCATATTTCTATGCAGCAATTCAGTACAATCCTACTGAAATGGCTAACAACATCCGTAATAACAGTGGTACAATCCCTGGTATTCGTCCTGGTAAGCCAACTGCACAGTATATCGAGAGAATTATTTCAAGAATCATTCTTCTTGGCGCATTGCTTCTCAGTGTTGTAGCATTGTTCCCAACATTGTTCACAATCATTACTGAAGCAATCCTCGGTGAAGGCAAGGGTATGAACATTTCTCTTGGTGGTACTTCAATCATCATTATGGTTGGTGTTGCTCTTGAGACTGTTAAACAGCTTGAAAGCCAGATGATGCTTCGTCATTATAAAGGTTTCCTTGATTAATTAAAGGAGGGCTTAATGATGAAACTTATATTCCTTGGTGCACCCGGCGCAGGCAAGGGTACACAGGCAGAGATAATTGCTGCCGAACTCAAGATCCCAACAATTTCCACAGGCAACATCATTCGTGAAGCGTTGGCTAACGGAACAGATATGGGACTTAAGGCAAAATCATTTATTGAAGCCGGCAAACTTGTTCCTGATGATGTTGTTATCGGCATCATCAAGGAAAGGTTAGCAGCTGATGATTGTTCAAACGGATTTATCCTTGACGGTTTCCCAAGAACAATTCCTCAGGCTGAGGCTCTTGATAATATGGGAATCATTATCGACAAGGTTGTTGATATTGACGTTCCAGATGAAAACATTGTAAACAGAATGTCAGGCAGACGCGTATGCAAGGCTTGTGGTTCTTCTTATCACATTGAAAATAAGAAACCAAAGGTTGAAGGCGTTTGTGATGCTTGTGGCGGTGAGCTTCAGATCCGTAAGGACGACGCTCCTGAAACAGTTCTTGACAGACTTACTGTTTATCATGAACAAACCGAACCATTAAAGGATTACTATGCAAAATGTGGTAAGCTCCGTAGCGTAGAGGGCACAGCTCCTATCAAGGAAATCACAGCATCAATCCTTAAGGTATTGGAGGATTAAGCATGATAGTGCTTAAAAGCGAAAAGGAAATAAGACAAATGCTTGAAGCTTGTCAGATTTCTGCAGAAGCACTTAAGGTTGCAGGTGAGGCAGTTGAACCAGGTGTGAGCACTTGGGAGATTGACCGAATTGCCAGAAAGTATATAGAAAGCAGAGGTGCTAAGCCTACGTTCTATAAATATAACGGCTTTCCTGCTTCCGCATGCATTTCCATAAATGACGAGGTCATTCATGGTATTCCCGACAAAAACCGCATTTTACGAGCAGGCGACATAGTAAGTATCGACCTCGGAGCCTGTATCAATGGTTATACCGGCGATAACGCTGCTACTTTCGCATGTGGAGATATCTCTGCAGAAGCGAAGCGGCTGATAGAAACTACTGAACAGAGCCTTTACGAAGGTATCAGGAAAGCAGTTTCCGGCAGCAGACTCGGTGATGTGGGTAGTGCAATCCAAAGCTATTGCGAGGAAAGAGGCTACAGCGTTGTCAGAGAATACACAGGGCACGGCATTGGTTCTGCTCTTCATGAAGACCCGGCGGTACCTAATTACGGCACACCCGGTAGAGGTGTACGTTTGGTGCCGGGCATGACAATTGCTATCGAGCCCATGATTAACGAGGGTAAGGCGTCAGTTAAGACTTTGTCCGATGGCTGGACGGTAAAGACAACCGACGGTAAATTGTCCGCCCACTTTGAGCACACAATTGCAATTACAAGTAGTGGACCGTTAATTATGACAAAGTTAAAATAACAGCTAAAACAAGATTAATCGGGAGGTTTTTGTTATGTCAAAAGACGATATGATCGAAGTTGAAGGTACTGTTCTTGAAGCATTACCTAACACAACTTTTCAGGTAGAACTTGAAAATGGTCATAAAATTTTAGCCCACATTTCCGGTAAGCTCAGAATGAATTACATTCGAATCCTTCCGGGTGATAAGGTTACAGTAGAAATGTCGCCATATGACCTTACACGTGGACGTATTACATGGCGATCAAAATAAGAAATCAGGCAAAAGCTGAATTTTAGGAGGTATTCTAATGAAAGTCAGACCTTCTGTCAAGAAAATTTGCGAAAAATGCAAGGTAATTAAGCGCAAGGGAAAAATCATGGTTATCTGTGAAAATCCTAAGCACAAACAGCGTCAGGGCTAATAGCCTTACGCAAACCATTATTTGGAGGTGCAACTGACAAATGGCGCGTATTTCAGGTGTTGATTTACCAAGAGATAAAAGAGTCGTAGTTGGTCTTACCTATATCTATGGTATCGGTCCAAAGACAGCTAACGACATTATTGAAGCTACAGGTATTAATCCAGACGTAAGGGTTAAAGATCTTACAGAGGATGATGTAGCAAAATTACGTGAGTATATTGATCACAACGTTAAGGTCGAGGGTGACCTTCGTCGTGAAACAGCTTTCGATATCAAGAGACTTGTAGAAATTGGTTGCTATCGTGGCGTACGTCACAGAAAAGGTCTCCCCGTAAGAGGTCAGCGTTCAAAAACAAACGCACGTACTCGTAAGGGTCCAAAGAAAACAATAGCTAACAAGAAGAAATAAGTCGAGGGAGGTATTAGAATGGCTACAAAAGCTACCGGCAAAAAAGTCGGAACACGCAAGCGTCGTGAGCGTAAAAATATTGAACGCGGTGCGGCTCATATCCAATCCACCTTCAATAACACAATAGTTACTATTACTGATACTCAGGGTAACGCAGTTTCATGGGCAAGTGCTGGTGAAATGGGCTTCAGAGGTTCTCGTAAGTCCACTCCATTCGCAGCTCAGACAGCTGCAGAAACTGCAGCAAAGGTTGCTATTGATCACGGTATGAAAACTGTTGAAGTTTATGTTAAAGGCCCAGGTGCAGGTAGAGAAGCTGCAATCAGAGCATTACAGGTTGCAGGTCTTGATGTTACACTTATTAAAGACGTAACACCTATTCCTCACAACGGCTGTCGTCCACCAAAAAGAAGACGAGTATAACATAATAGGAGGAAACGAATTATGGCAAGATATACCGGTGCGGTATGTAAGCTCTGTCGTCGTGAGGGCCAGAAGCTCTTCTTAAAGGGTGGCAGATGCTATACCAATAAATGTGCTCTTGAACGTCGTTCTTATGCTCCTGGTCAGCATGGCCAAGGTCGTAAGAAGGTTTCAGAATACGGCATGCAGCTTCGTGAGAAGCAGAAAGCAAGACGTTTTTATGGCGTTCTCGAAGGACAGTTCCACAAGTATTTCCTTATGGCTGAAAAAATGCCAGGTCAGGCAGGTGAAAACCTTCTTAAGATCTGCGAAAGCCGTTTGGATAACATTGTCTACCTTCTCGGTTGGGCAGATTCTCGTGCAGAAGGCAGACAGCTCGTTACACACGGTCACTTCTGTGTTAACGGCAAAAAGGTTGATATTCCTTCATACCTTTGCAAAGCAGGGGATGTAATTTCTATTAAGGAAAAATCAGCTCAGACCGACGCTTTTAAGAATATTATTGAAGCTAACGCAAGCCGTCCTGTTCCAGCATGGCTTGACATCAATCGTGAGGCACTTTCAGGTAAGGTTATTAACCTTCCAGAAAGAGATCAGATTGAAGTTCCTGTTGCAGAGCATCTTATCGTCGAGTTCTATTCAAAATAATGCTCTTTAGCCTCATGCCTTGTTTGAAAGGCAAAACAAAAATCGCAGCTTGACTGTGAAATTTTAAGGAGGGTTTGGTATGATTGGTATCGAGAAACCAGAGGTAAAGTTTATCGGCTCAGCAGAAGATTCAGCATACGGTACATTCGTTGTGGAACCACTTGAAAGAGGTTTTGGTACAACACTTGGCAACAGCCTTCGTAGAGTACTTCTTTCATCTCTTCCTGGTTATGCAATTACTTCTGTAAAGATTGATAATGTTCTTCACGAATTCTCAACAATCCCCAACGTAAAAGAGGATGTTACCGAGATAGTTCTTAACCTTAAGGGCGTTATTCTCAAAATACACGGAGACGGTCCAAAGATTATGTATATCGAGGCAAACGGCTCCGGCGAAATTACAGCGGGTGACATCAAAGCTGACTCAGAGGTTGAAATTCTTAATCCTGATCATCACATTGCAACACTTGATGCAGATGCACATGTTGTTATGGAGCTTACAGCGGATAAGGGTAGAGGATACGTTTCTTCTGACAGAAACAAGCAGATCCTCGAGCCTGCAATCGGCGTAATCGCTATTGACTCAATCTATACACCCGTATTAAAGGTGAACTACACAGTTGACAACACTCGTGTAGGTCAGATTACCGACTACGACAAGCTTACAATTGACGTTTGGACAGATGGTACTATTTCTGCTAAAGATGCAGTATCATTTGCAGCAAAGATTCTTACAGAGCATCTTAATCTCTTCGTTGAGCTTTCTGATGAAGTTTCAAATACAGAGATTATGATCGATAAGGATGATTCCGAAAACGGTAAGGTTCTTGAAACAACAATTGAAGAGCTTGATCTGTCAGTTCGTTCATTCAACTGTCTTAAGAGAGCCGGTATCAATACTGTTGAAGATTTAATCAACAAAACAGAAGATGATATGATGAAGGTAAGAAACCTTGGTAGAAAATCTCTTGAAGAGGTTATTGCTAAGTTAGCATCCCTTAATCTTTCTCTTCGTGATGAGGACGAATAAGATATTTCTCAAAGGAGTGATTTAGATGCCAGGTACAAGAAAACTCGGCAGAGCGAGCGATCACCGCGATGCTATGCTTCGCAACATGGTTACATCTTTACTTGAAAATGGTAAGATGACAACTACAGTCACAAGAGCGAAAGAAGTTCGCGCTATGGCTGAAAAGATGATCACCCTCGCAAAGGTTGATAGTCTCCATAACAAGAGACAGGCATTGGCATACATTACTAAGGAAGACGTAGTTAAAAAACTTTTTGACGAAATCGCACCTAAGTATAAAGATGTAAACGGTGGTTACTGCCGTATAATCAAGACTGAACCTCGCCGCGGCGACGCAGCAGAAATGTGCATTCTTGAGTTAGTTTAATTTTATATGACAAACACCCTGTATGTTTAACATACAGGGTGTTGTTATTTTATTGAATGTTTATTTTATTCTTTATCGAGAATAAGTTTTGCTATTTTATAAACGTCGCCACAACCTAAAGTAAGAACAAGGTCACCCTTTTCAACATTTTCTTTAAGATATTCGGCAACCTTAGAGAATGAGTCAAACCATACGCTACCAGGAATTTCGTCTGCAAGATCCTGAGTAGTAATTCCGTATGTGTTTACCTCTCTTGAACCCATAATCTCAGTCATTACAACTCTATCTGCAATAGAAAGTGCTTCTGCAAAAGCTTTTAAGTGCATTTGTGTTCTGCTGAAGGTAAACGGCTGAAAAACTGCCCAGACTCTGTTGTAGTTCATTTTCTTTGCAGCTGAAAGGGTAACTTCAAGCTCTGCAGGGTGATGTGCATAGTCGTCAACTATATCTGCATCGTTATATGTTCCTAAAAATTCGAAACGTCTACCGGCACCTTTAAAGGTTAATATGCTTTTTTGGCACTGTTCAACAGTTGCACCACAAAACATTGCAGTTGCAATCGCCGCAAGTGAATTCAATACGTTGTGTTCACCCGGAACGCTAAGTTCTATTTTACATTTAAATTCATTGTTTATATAAAGGTCATAACAAGGAAAGGCACCATTAACAAAATCTATATTTTTAGCAACGTAGTCGCAACCATCTGTTTTGCCAAAGGAAATCATTTTCTTTCCTTCAATGCCTGTAATGCTGTCGATAGTGTTCTTGTCGTCGCCATTATAAATTACAGATTTAGTTGACATACCTGCAAATTTTCTGAAGGATGCCTCAAGGTTTTCGAGGGTTTTGAAATATTCCATGTGGTCACGGTCAACATTAAGAATAACACTGATGTCAGGCGTGAGATCTAGGAATGTATCTTTGTATTCACAAGCTTCGCATACAAGAATATCACTTTTACCAACTCTGCCGTTAGTGCCCGTTAATGGCAGCTTACCACCAATAATGGCAGAAGGGTCGAAATCATTTTCAATAAGTATGTGTGTAAGCATAGACGTAACAGTAGTTTTACCGTGTGTACCACATACGCCAATACAATTGTCGTAATTCTTTGTGAAATAACCAAAAAGCTTACTTCTTTCAAAAGTAGGTATACCTTTTTCTTTTGCAGCAACAAGCTCCGGGTTATCGGGAAGGAGGGCAGCTGTATATACAACCATATCTGCACCATCAACATTTTCGGCTTTTTGTCCCATAACAACAGGAATACCTAAATTTCTAATTCTTTTAAGGGTATCGGATTCGTTGTTGTCGGAGCCTGTAAGGTAATGTCCCTGAGAATGAAGAATTTCAGCCAAAGGACACATACCACTGCCACCGATTCCAATAAAATGAATTCGTTTAGCACTTTTTATTGCTTCATCAATAGTCATTTGAATAACCCTTTCGTTTCTAAACAGTTTTAGCGAAAAACATAATTAGATTATGCTACTGTGTAATTATACTATTATTTTTTCGAAAAATAAACCCTGTAGACATATTTTTATTATATATTGTTTCCAAGATTCCTTTTTGTGATTGCCTTTTTCAAAAGTAAGCCTAAAATACCACATGAAATGAGCTCACCAATAAAAACAGTTAGTGCAAAATACCAGTAAGTACCTTCTAATTTATATACGTTAACAAGAACAAAAGGTACTATAATTGCATTTGACAGCATAGGTGGAATAACAGCAAAAAGAGGATTCTTTCTTAAAATATATGTGCCGATTGCACCTATAAGTGTGGCTATGCTTCCGAGAATGATATCCCATAAGGCACAGCCTGTTAGGATGTTTGCTAAAAGACAGCCTATACAAAGACCTGGAATAGCGTATGGCGTGAGAACAGGTAAAATTGTGAGTGCTTCAGATAACCGTACTTGAATTGCACCACTTGCTAACCCGAAAGCTGCTGCCACAAAGGTTAAAACTACGTATGCTGCTGCAATGATTGCTGCCAAGGCAACGCCTTGGACTTTTTTTCTGCTTTTCATAAAAATTCTCCTAGTTTTGTTTATTGTGAGGAGGGTTTCGAACTCACATTTTATATAAAAAATATCTTTAATCTTCGGTGAAAAAGACACTTTATATTTGAATTAATAATGTGGTATAGTATACCTAACAAATATTATCGAGGTGTTACATATGATTAATGTTACAATCTGGAACGAAGGCAGACACGAAAAAGAATCTGACAAAGTACGTGCAATATATCCCAATGGTATACACAACTGCATTAAAGATTTTTTAGGAACAAATGATGATTTAAATATAAGAACAGCTGTGCTTGATGATGAAGATAACGGCTTACCTGAAGACGTGCTTGAAAGTACAGACGTGCTTCTTTGGTGGGGGCATATGGCTCACCAATGCGTACCTGATGAGTTAGTGGAAAAAGTATATAATCGTGTAATGAGAGGTATGGGTTTTATTGCTTTACACTCTGCTCATTTTTCCAAGCCTTTCAGAAGACTTATGGGTACAACCTGTTCTTTGAAGTGGCGTGATGGTGACAGAGAACGCCTTTGGTGTATTGCACCAAATCACCCAATTGCCAAGGACCTGCCTGAAAGCTTTAATATTCCTGTTGAGGAAATGTATGGTGAACGCTTTGATATTCCAAGCCCTGATGAACTTGTTTTTATGGGTTGGTTCAAAGGTGGCGAGGTTTTCCGTTCAGGCTGCTGCTGGAATAGGGGATTGGGTAAAGTGTTCTATTTCCAACCTGGTCACGAAGAAAACCCAACATATTACATTCCTGAAATTCAGAAAATCATAACTAATGCAGTTTATTGGGCAGCACCTGAAAAGGTTGTTCCTGAAATTGAGTGCCCATGGGTTGCTCCATTAGAAGATATATATGATGGTCCTAATAAATAATTATATCAATTTAAAATCTATTTAACAAGAGGTACTGGTAAAATGATTAGATTTTTATTTCAAGGTGATTCAATAACAGATGTAAACAGGGTGGATCCCGAAGATGGTGGCGTAGGTAGCTATTTATTTGGTTATGGTTATCCACTGCTTGTGGCAGCTGATTTACTTAAAAACAAAAAAGGAGAAATTGAATTTGTAAACAAAGGTGTCAGTGGCAATAGAATTGTCGATTTATACGCACGAATCAAAGACGATATAATTAACCTTAAACCTGATGCAATGTCAATTCTTATTGGTGTTAATGATGTGTGGCACGAGCTTTCTGTACAGAATGGTGTTGAAGCCGAAAAGTTCGAAAGAATATACAATATGCTTATATCCGAAATCAAAGAAGCTCTGCCTGATATTAAAATCATCATTATTGAACCTTTTGTTTTAAAAGGTACCGGGACCGAAATGTACTACGACGAATTCCGGGTTGAAGTAAAAAAACGTTCTGAAGCAGCTAAACGAATTGCTGAAAAGTTTGGGCTTCCATTTGTTACGCTTCAAGATAAGTTCGACATTGCTAGTGCAGATGGCGACACAGCATATTGGTTAACAGATGGTGTTCACCCGTCTGCTGCAGGTCATCAGCTTATTAAAGAAGCACTTATTGAAGAAATTAATAGAATTATATAATTTAAAAAACTGTTGCATCTTTTTCGGTGCAACAGTTTTTTACAATATAATCATTTTATCTTGGTTTTCAGGTTCGGCAACCTTTAAAAAGAAATCTCTGTTTTCTAATGCACCCATTTCTCGTAGTGCATTAATTGCAGTGTCGTGAGCAAGCTGAGGAGTGTTGTTATCTCTGCTTAAGTGAGCGAGGAGGAAGTGCGTAGTGCCTTTGTTGACAAGTGCTTGTAATGTATCTGCACAAGCGTTGTTTGAAAGGTGTCCGACATTCGAAAGAATTCTCTTTTGTAGCTGGTAAGGGTAGGGACCTGTTTTAAGCATATTTATGTCGTGATTTGATTCGATGTAAACAAGTCTGCAGCCTGTTATTTCGGCCAACAACTCTGTTGAAACGTAGCCTGTGTCTGTAGCAATAGCAGTTTTTGTAACACCATCACACCCGGTTATTACGTAACCTCTTCCGTCTGCACAGTCGTGAGATGTTGCAATGGGCTTAACGTTTAAACCTGCTATTTCGATTTCGTTATTTATAGCAATATCTACGTGCTTTTCCGTAAGTACGCCTTTTTCCTTTAATGCCTGAAGTGTACCCGTAGAACCGTAGACGGGTATTTTATGTTTTGCAGCAAATACACTTAACCCACTGACGTGGTCGGTGTGCTCGTGAGTAATAAAAATCCCCTTCAATGAATCAGGATCAACTCCAAGATTTTTTAACATTAAATCTGTTTGTTTGGCACTTCTGCCTACGTCGACAAGAATTCCACCGGAATTATCACCTATGTAAACAGAATTGCCGCTGCTTGAAGAAAACAGCGGACAAAATCTAATCATATTAATTATTCCTCGTCGTAACTTACTCGTTTAATATCGGCACCGACGCCTGTAAGCTTTTCTATGAGCTCCTCGTAGCCTCTGTCGATATATTTAATGTTTTCAACATATGTTTCACCATTAGCGATAAGACCAGCAATGACCATAGCAGCACCTGCGCGAAGGTCGTCTGCCTCAACGGTTACACCCTGAAGCTTTTCTACACCTGTAATAAGGGCAGTGTCACCATTTACAATAATGTTTGCACCCATACGTCTTAATTGGTCAACATACTTGAAACGGTTGTCCCATACGTCTTCGACAACAGTGCTTGTACCGTTGCACGTGCAAAGCAGGGTGGCAAACTGTGGTTGCATATCTGTAGGGAAACCTGGATGAGGACTTGTCTTAACTCTGCAAGCCTTTGAACGTTTACCATCAGAAATAATTCTTACACTTTCGTCGCCTTCAATGACTGTGATTCCACAATCTTCTAATTTATTTGTTATAGATTCAAGGTGCTTAGGTATAACGTTGTCAACAACAACGTCACCACCTGTTGCAGCAACTGCAACCATATAGGTGCCTGCCTCGCTCTGGTCGGGTATAATTGTATACGTGCATCCGTGCATATTTTCAACACCACGGATTTTGATAACCTCTGTACCTGCACCACGAACGTCAGCACCCATAGAGTTCAAAAAGTTTGCAAGGTCAACAATGTGTGGTTCTCTTGCTGCGTTCTCAATAACTGTAAGCCCTTTTGCTTTGATTGCAGCAAGCATTGCGTTGATTGTCGCACCAACTGAAACTACGTCAAGGTAAATTGATGAACCGTAAAGCTCAGGTCCCTTTACCTGAACAATAGCGTTGTCGGTGTTAACTTCTGCACCAAGTGCTTCGAAAGCCTTTATGTGTTGGTCGATAGGACGAACACCAAAGTAACATCCCCCAGGGAGGGCAACACTTGCAGAACCGTATTTGCTGAGTAAGGCACCTAAAAGATAATATGAAGCACGAAGCTTACGTGTCATTTCGTCAGGGATAGTAATATCTGACCTTACGTTTGCCGGATTAACAACAATAACGCCTTTTTCCGGCTTTGTAACCTCTGCTCCTATGAATTTGAGTATTTTTATCATCATCTTAACGTCGCTGATTTCAGGAATGTTTTCAATGCGACAAGGTTCACCTGCAAAAACAGATGCGGCAATTATAGGCAAAGCAGCATTTTTAGCGCCACTTATAGTAATTGTTCCGTTGAGCTTGTTCCCACCGCGGATAACAAATCTTTCCACAAACTCACTCCTTTACGTTAATACAAATTTATATATATTAAACTGCGTTATAAGTCACTATTAGTATAACACCTTTAACTTAAAAAAGGAAGTGTATTTTAAAATAAACAATATAGTAAATAATATAAATTTATTACATTATTTTGTAAGCAATACACAAAACAAAACTCTCCCGGTTAACCGGGAGAGTAGATTTTATTTTACATAAAGCATTTTATAAAAATTCGGGTAGTCGGTAAAAAATTGATTAAGTGTTTTTCTTGTGTTGCTTCCCGGATCGTTTATATAAAAAACAGATGTGGAAAGTGCGTCACAAGTCTTAATACCTGTGACAACAACGTAATGCTGACCACCATATTTGTTCTTAGCACCAACAATAACTGGCTTGTTTGCTTTTAGTGCATTATAGATAACGGATAAATATCCACTTGAAGACGTTATTATATTATAGTTTGTGGGCCAGTATACTGCACCACCTGAAGTGTATGAAAGTTTTTTAGACATTGCGTCGGGGGTTATTATTTTGCCTGTCCTGTAGCTTTCTGACATAGCAAGTGTAGTGGTTGCACAACCAATTTTTCCTATAGTCTGTCCTGACGTGCCCAAAGTAACGTTTGACCATCTTGAATCGGTCTGTTTAAAGCTTGGAACAGTAAGTGAAATAGCGTCATAACCCGGCGTAAAGCTTTCTGGCTTTACAAGATAATCTTTGCTAGCATAGCCTACTTTGTTGCCATTATAAATGATTTTTGCAAAATTGCCGTCTGTAGTGTGTACAGTTACCAATGTTCCTGAGGAAAGATAGTCGGAAACGGAAGACGATGTTGACGGACCTGTTCTTACTCGTAAATTCCCCCAGTTTGTTTTTACTCTTCGCACTGCTGAAGAAACAGGGTAAATGTAATCTTCATGGCAGTAGCCGTAATCTGTATTACTGTATCTTACGTACCAAAAAGAATTATGCTTTGAGATAAGAGTTACGTATTCGTTTTTTTTGAGCTTTGCTTTTATGCTTGAATTTGCAGACGGGGAGGAGCGTACGTTTAACGTTGTGCTTAAAGTATTTACGCGACCTGCGCCGGAAATGCTATCGGTAGCTTCTAATGGTAAAACAAATAAATTCAAACAAAGAATTACCGACAAAATGACTGTTAATTTTCTTTTCAAAAAAATCACCTCGTATGAAAAAGATGTGTCAATCTTATCATACGAGGTGCTAAAAGTCATTGCATAAATATTGGTAATCAAGTGTTTTGCTGTATTAGCTCAAGAGCAATTTCTCTGAGCTCATCTATTGAATTTATAAGACCTATTCTTGCTCTGTAGTTTGCTGCGCCATGTATACCTTTTGTGTACCAAGCAGCGTGCTTTCTGGACTCTCTTATGCCAACGTATTCGCCCTTGTACTCGCATATTTTCTCGATGTGCTTAAGCATAACGTGCATTTTTTGTGTTACTGTAGGCTCAGGTAAAACAACTTCGTGGTCAAGGTATGCATTGATTTCTGAAAATACCCAAGGTCTTCCTAAAGCACCTCTGCCTATCATAACCATATCACAGCCGGTTTCCTCAAGCATTTTTGCAGCACTTATACCATCTACAATGTCGCCATTACCAATAACGGGAATAGAAACGGATTTTTTAACTTGTTTTATAATGTCAATGTTTACAGGTGGTGCATACATCTGCACCTTTGTCCTGCCGTGCACAGTGATTGCCGAAGCGCCGGCTTGCTCACATCTTTTTGCAAGCTCTACGGCATTTATTGATTTGTCATCCCAGCCTGAACGGATTTTGACTGTAACAGGGACTGTAGATGCCTCGACCACAGCCTTAACAATGTCTTGTGCTAATTGAGGGTTTTTCATAAGCAAAGCGCCACCACCTGATGCAGAAACCTTAGGAGCAGGGCAACCCATATTTATATCGATAAAATCGGGCGAATACTCCAATGCTTTCTCTGCTGCGATGGCCATGGTTTCTGGTGAATTGCCGAATATCTGTGAACCTGCAGGACGCTCTGGCTCTGTTATTGATAAAAGCTCGGCACTTTTTTTGTCACCGAGGCTTATTCCTTTTGCACTTGCCATTTCGCAAACGGTGTATGCAGCACCATAACCTCTGCAAAGCTCACGGAAGGCTCTGTCTGCAACGCCTGCCAAGGGTGCTAAAGCAGCTTTTTCTTTTATTTCAAAGTTACCTAATTTCATGTGTATCTCCATAACATTTTTTGCGTTTAAAGGATACCACGAAATATGAAATAATTCAAGTTAAAATATGGTAAAGTATCTATATATTAGGTATAACTGGTAATTATTAGCAATTAATTGTGAAAATATAGTAACTTTGACAGTTTTTTTTATGTATGTTTGGTAAAAGTGATAATATGATTTTTGAAACATATATGTTATAATTCAATGGTAAAAGTATACTTTTAATTTTGGAGGAGTACGCATGAAGAAAAGCTTCAAAAAAATAATGTCATTGATGCTCGTTTCTGTATTATTGGTTTCAGTGTTCAGTATTACAGCTTCCGCAGCTCAATATACCGTTAAACTTTCAGGTGGTCAACGTACAGTTAACGGTATTACTGTGTATGCAACATTCACAGAGGAACTTCAGAACCTTGCAGGTGATGTTTATACCTTAGATGGTGTAGATTACACACTTGATAGAGAAGAGGTTTCTGTTACATTTAAAACAAATAACAGTGGTAAATACTATTTGCCTGATCCAAGTAAGTTCTTCGTTTTGCCGGGTCATACCACAAGTACTGATACATGGACAAACGGACCTAAAACCACAAGTGGTAACAACAAGGTTGGCAGACAGTTTACTGTTAGTAATAATAACAAGAACTATGGTCCTAAATATACTGCTGACAAATTTACTGTTAACTTCTTCCCTGGTGCAGATGGTACAGGTACAACAGTAACAAATAACACCTATACATACGGTCGTAAGATTACTCTTGAAGGAGCGATCTTTACACGTCCGGGTTACGTTCAGATTGGTTGGGCGTTAACAGAGGACGCAGATGTTCCTGAGTTTGAACTCAGTCAGGCTGACTATGTTGTAACAGGAAATGTTGACTTCTATCCTGTATGGCAGAAGGTTAATTTGAGTGTATCATATGATGTATCAAATTTAGCGTTCGGTTCTATTTGTGTAGACTATATCGCTCCTGATGCTAAGACACTTACAATTGTTAATGAAGGTAACGCAGATGTTAGTTTAACTCTTCCTACCTCATCAGCTTACAATATCACAACTACAGACTCAACAACTCTTGTAGCTAACGGTGGTAAAGCAGTTGTTACAATTCAGCCAAAGGCTGGTCTTGTAGCAGGTGTTTACGCAGAATCACTTCAATTCTCATTTGACTTTGCAGAGCTTGACTTTGTTGTTACAGCAAAGTTTATGGTTAACAATCATCTCTATGTAAGCTATGAATACAATGATGATGCAACATATGAAGCAAATGGTACAGAGACTGCATACTGTTTCAATGACCGTGGTACTGAAAAGTGTAACCACCCACATACAAGAGAAGCAGAAGGTACCAGAAAAAATTACTCAGCAGACAACAATGTAGCAGATGGTCTTCTTACTGAATACCTTCACCACAAAACAGTTAAATTCGTAGCTTTCGGTAGTGGTATGGACAACACAGGAACTGTTGTTACAAAGAGATTCCGTCCTACAGAATGGTCTGTTAACGATGGTGTTCACGGTGGCAAATTCGCTGAAAAATGCGACGTATATAACGAGGAAGATTATACAGTTAAGTATGATCACAAAGACTTTGGTACATTTGAACTCACCATCAAGTACGTTGAGGAAGAAAAGCAGAATGGTGAATGGGTAAAGACAGGCATTGAAGACACAAAGACATTCAAGTATTCAATTGGCCCATCAGCAGAAGACGAGAAAGAAGTTGTAATGCCAAATATGATTGTTAAAATTATATTCGGTCTTTTCACTTACTTGATCGATATGCTCGCAACAGGTAACTTACCATTCTAATTAAATAAGCAATTAACCGAGTGTCCGTAAGAACACTCGGTTTTTTCTTTTTTATTTTTCCCATTTAAAAAGAAGTATGCCACCAATAGATATAGCAATGCCCAAAAGCTTTTGCCATTGAAAAGCAACCTTTTCAGTCCCAAACAGACCTGCAAGTTCAATAAGGTATGCTGCAAGAAGCTGTGCTGTTACAATAATCATAACGGCTTGAGCAGGTCCAAGTGAAGACATGCTTCGTATAACAGTGTAAGTTATTAATGCACCTAATATACCACCTAACAACATATATTTATTATCAATTCTAAAAAGCTCACCGAAGCTACTTTCACGCCCTGTCAGAAACCAAGCACAAATACAAAAAAGCAGAGCAGTTAATTGCACAAAAGACGAAGAAACCCAAATGGACGTTTGCTTTGTAACGCCTTCGTTGAAAACTCCCTGTACACTCATAAGTATACCCGATACTATGGCAGTAATAATTCCAATCATAAAATCACCTGTAAGTATTTTATGATAGTATATGTAAAAATTAATGAAATATAAAAAGGTATGTAAAACATTTGGTTTTTACATACCTTTTCTCTGTAATATACTTTAATTTTGTTCCGGAAGCTTGCAAACGTCTATCCACTCAACGTAGTTTGAGTACTTTTCTAATTCATCAGGAGTTAACTCAATAGCGCTGTTGCTACTTCCGCAGGCAGGAAAAATCGTTTCAAAGCGTTTTAAAGATATGTCAAGGTAAACCTTTACGCCGTCGTTTATACCAAAGGGACAAACACCACCAATAGCGTGACCGATTTTTTCTACAACCTCGTCATGTGAAAGCATTTTTGCCTTTGCACCGAAGTATGTTTTGTATTTCTTGTTGTCAACCTTAGCATCACCGGCAGTAACAATAAGAATGGGGGAATCGTTAACAGAAAACGAAAGTGTTTTAGCAATTCTGCATCCATCAGTATTTAATGCCTGTGCTGCAAGCTCAACTGTAGCACTTGAAACAGGAAATTCCAGAATCTTATCTTCAATACCATATTGTTTAAAATATTCTCTGACTCTTTCAATAGCCATAACTTCCACCTCAGATAAAATAAGTAAAATAATACGATTAATATATCATAGTGTTAAGTGGATTTCAATGGTTAATAGCGCATTTGCCTTTTTCGACTCCGTGCATTATAGACACAAAAAACCACCCTATGGGTGGTTCTTTGTTTTGGTGGAGATGGCGAGAGTCGAACTCGCGTCCGAAAATCTATTCCCGAAACTTTCTACGAGCGTAGTTTATCTTTTGAGTTTCCCTTTGAAAAACGCCGGTAAACAGGCTTAATTCATCGGTAGCCCTTTAAACCGTGATGAAGTACAAGGCTATCCTTCATTCACGTGCACCACTAAATGACGCTCTTATCCAAGTCGTGGTACTCTCGGTAAGAACGGCGGCTGACTTAAGCAGCTGCTAAAACTGTTTTATTATTGTCAGTTATTTTTAAAAGTGTGGTTTTTAAAGCGGTACCACGCCTCTGCTCGCTTATAACGGTTCAAAATCCCCGTCGAAATCCTTTCATCCCCATATTTTCACATATACCCGACCGATAAAAATCAGGTATATGTATGTATTTTATTCTATAGTTATAGAAACAATTGTACCGTCATCTGCAACGACGTTAAGTATTTCGCCTGTTGCGCCATTTTCAACAAGTGTGAGTATTTCGTCGAGCTTTACGCCCTCTAAAGCACCATTGCCCACTATACCTGAAATACCGTTGCCTATTTTGGCAAAGTTTTTAATCATTACAAATGGTAATGATACGTTTATAGGTTTCTGTCCGTGCTTTATAACGTTAATGTTGAGTTTTAAATTACTTGTATCAATATTAACCTTTTGGGACGTGTTATTTTGTTTCGGAGCTTTACCTGATAAAAGCTCATCTGTAGTCATGCCAAGTATTTCTGCGATTTTAGGTAAAAGCTGAATATCAGGGCAAGAAGCGTCATTTTCCCATTTTGAAACAGCTTGCGCGGTAACGTCAAGCATCTGTGAAAATTCCTCTTGTGTATAGCCCTTAGCTTTTCTTGCCTGAGCAATTCGTGAGCCTATTGTACCTGTGCTCTGAGCTCTTTCGTTAAAAGCTTCTTCAGAAATTTCTTCGTTAAATTCGTTTTTCTTTCTGTTAAATATTGACATTGTTCATACTCCTTTTGGTACGCTGTACCGTTTATTTCACCTTCATTTTAGCTTTTTGGTGTCCGAAATTGAAGAGAACAAAGGTTGAAACTAATAAACTGTCAGTTGTTTTTTTAGAAAATTTTGTTAACTAATGGTTGATTTTGGCGCTTTTATTGGTTTTTGAGTGACATAGCGCGTTGAATGTTTCTTTCTGCATCACGTTTTGCTGCAGTTTCGCGTTTGTCATAATTCTTTTTACCTTTGCAAAGACCAATAAGCATTTTTGCTTTGCCTCTTTCATTAAAATAAACTGAAAGGGGAATAAGGGCACAGCCCTCTTGCTTGACTTCACCCATAAGTCGCATGATTTCTTTTTTGTGCATTAAAAGTCTTTTAGGTCTTAATGGATCTCTGTTGAAGCGGTTTCCTAACTCGTATGGAGAAATATGCACTCCGTTTGCGAGCATTTCACCGTTTACAACGTTACACCAGGATTCCTTTAAATTAAGTTTACCTGCTCTTACAGATTTTACCTCTGTGCCGAAAAGCTCAATACCTGCTTCGTAAGTGTCAAGAACAAAATAGTCATGGTAGGCTTTTTTATTCTGTGCCACTGTTTTTTGTTCAATTTTTGCCATAACTATTCAGTCCTTTCTGTCTTTTTTATAATTCGCTTCTGCCTGATAAGGCTCTCATAAGAGTAACATCATCGGCGTATTCAATGTCAGCGCCTACAGGTATACCATAGGCAAGGCGAGTGACCTTAACACCGAAAGGCTTTACTAATTTGCTTATATACATAGCAGTTGTATCGCCTTCAATGGTAGGGTTTGTTGCCATAATAAATTCTTTTACCTCACCGGATGCAGCTCTTTCAACAAGACTTTTAATTGTAAGCTGGTCAGGACCAATGTTGTTCATTGGTGAAATAGCACCGTGAAGTACGTGGTAAACACCGTTGAATTCACGTGTTCTTTCCATGGCAAGAACATCACGTGGCTCCTCCATAACACAAACTGTAGAGTGATCTCTGTTAGGACTTGCGCAAACAGGACAAAGCTCGTTTTCCGTAAGGTTATGACAAAGTGAGCAGTGGTGAATTTTTGTGTGTGCATCTATTATAGCGTCGGGAAATTCCTTTGCCTGCTCGTCGGTTAAATCAAGCACGTGAAAAGCCATTCTTTGAGCAGTTTTTCGTCCTATTGAGGGGATTTTCTGGAACTGCTCTATTAACTTTTCAAGTGCAGCAACGTCGTATGCCATATCAGAAGCCTAAGCCTGCAGGAAGACCAAGACCACTTGTCAAGCTACCCATCTTCTGCTCCATAGTATCAATAGCTTTACGAATTGCTTCGTTTGTTGCAGCCATAATCATATCTGAAAGAATTTCAACGTCGTCAGGGTCAACAACGTCAGGCTGAATCTTAACCTCAAGTACCTCGTGTTTGCCGTTAACCTTAACTTCAACAGCTCCGCCACCTGCACTTGCAGAATATTCTGCCTCTTCAACCTCTGCCTGAGTACGAGCCATTTCTGCCTGCATATCCTGGATTTTTTTCATCATAGCAGCTTGTGAGTTGCCACCTTGGTTAGGAATTCTTGCTTTCATATATTATACCTTCCTTTTTAAAGTTTTATTCTTCAATTAAAAAATCTATTCCGTGTTTGTTTAACTTGGAAATGAACGTGTCGACGGGAGCGACGCCTTCAGCAACAGCAGGGGAAGAGCCATCGTTATATAATGCAGGTCTTAGATTTTCACCTGTCGCACGCATTAAAGCTGTAGTAATTGTATCTACGTTATCTTTTATTTTAAACATCTGTGGGAACGCAGTGTTTTTAGCTTTTATAAAAACAGTGTTACCTGCTCTGAAGGCTGAAGAACCGATAAGCATAGGGTGAAGAGGTCTGTTTATAACAGCTAACTGGGTTAAAGTGTTTTCCCATGCAGCAAAAGGTACAGCGTTATCGGATTCGGTTACTATTCCTGTATCAACATGTTTCGGTATTTCTATTTTTGTAGAATCCGGTTCTTTTGCTATAGGCTCATTGTATATAGGTTCTTTCTGTACGGGAGTCTCTTCGATATATTCCTCGTAAGGCTCGTCGTCAACAATCGGGTCTTCTGCCACTTTTGTTTCTGTAACAGGAATGACCGGCGCAACCTTTGGAGGCCCTTGCTTCACCACAGGTGTTGGTGTAGCTGCAACCTGCACGCCCTGTGCTTTAATAAGCATTAGCTGTGCTTCCAATTCGTCGATTCTGCGTATTATAGCAGAGTTGTCGGTGGAAAGAGCTGGGCAACAAAGTCTTATAAGAACAGCTTCTGTCTGCGCTCTTTGGTGTGCACTGTATTTAAGTTTGGATGCCTCACTACAAAGAGTTTCCATGATGTAGAGAATGGTACCATTTGTAATGCTTTTAGCATCTTTTTTATAACGCTCCAATTCATCAGGCGTACAAACAATAAATTTCTCCGGTTGCTTAGTGGTTTTTGCCATCATGATATTTCTGAAGTGATTAACAAGCTCACTCATAAGTCGTTCCATATCGCAGGAGGAGGCGTGAAGTCTGTCAACAATATCTAAAACACCAGTACTGTTTTCTGAAAGAATAGCATCGGATAGTTCAAAAAGATAATCCTTACCCAAAAGACCTGCAGCATTACTTACTGTTTTTACTGTAATTGGTTCATTGTAGCCTGCACATTGGTCGAGTATTGAAAGAGCATCTCTTAGTGCACCGTCAGAAATACGCGCAATAAGAAGAGCAGCATCTTCGCTGAGCTCTAATTTTTCATTTTTAGCAACTGTAACAAGCCTTGCAGCTATATCCTCAGGTGGAATTCTTCTGAAGTCAAAGCGCTGACATCTCGAAAGAATTGTTGCAGGAAGCTTCTGTACCTCCGTTGTTGCAAGTATAAATAAAACGTGTGCAGGGGGTTCTTCAAGTGTTTTCAAAAGTGCGTTAAAAGCACCGGAGGAAAGCATATGAACCTCGTCTATGATATACACTCTGTACTTTGCAGCAGCAGGTGTAAAGTTAACTTCATCACGTAAATCACGGATGTTGTCAACGCTGTTGTTACTTGCAGCGTCTATTTCAGTCACATCAAGTATAGAGCCGTCGTCAATGCCTCTGCAGATTTCACATTCGTTACAAGGACTACCATTCTGTGGGTTAAGGCAGTTTACTGCTTTTGCGAGAATTTTTGCACAAGTGGTCTTACCGGTACCTCTGGAACCAGTAAACAAATAAGCGTGTGAAAGACGACCGGAAGATATTTCGTTTTGTAACGTATCAGTGATATGGCTTTGACCTGATACGTCTGAAAACACCTGTGGTCTCCATTTTCTGTATAAAGCTCTGTACAAATTTCTCACCTCTACAGGATATTTGTAAAAAATTACGCTCAACTCGGTCACACAACGAGCAGGCGGACTGTGGCGCACAGGACGGTCCGCTTAATGCTGCTCGGTTCCCCGCCTGACATGGTTCACGGTGCCCCGTCGCACAGGACCCACTCGTTGCATGACCGAATTGAGCGTAAAATTAAAGCATATTTATTATATATTAAATGTAAACAAAAATCAATACTAAAGGATTAAAAATCAGCCTTCGTATTCATCCTCGTTTTCCCAGTTATGCCATACATCCTGAATGTCATCATTATCGTCAAACATATCAAGCATTTTGCTCATGCCTTTCATGCTATCCTGATCTTCAATTCTTGTGTATGTCTGTGGGATATATGCAGTTTCGCTGCTTACAAACTTATAGCCCTTTGCTTCAAGGTCGCTTGTAACAGCACCCAAATCGTTAGCGTCAGTACGGATTTCGAAGATTTCTTCCTCATCTGTAATGAAGTCAATGGCGCCACATTCAATAGCGTCTTCCATAAGCTTGTCTTCATCTACGCCTTCTCTTTCAATGATGATAACACCATAGTAGTCGAACATAAACATAACGCAACCGGAAGTACCCATGTTACCACCGAACTTGTCGAAGTAGTGACGTACGTCGCCAGCAGTACGGTTACGGTTGTCGGTAAGTGCTTTAACAACTACAGCAACACCACAAGGACCATAACCCTCATAAATGATTTCTTCGTAGTTTGTAGAATCGCCTTCACCGGCTGCCTTTTTGATGATTCTTTCAATATTGTCATTAGGTACGTTGTTTGCTTTTGCTTTTGCAATGACGTCTTTAAGCTTAGAGTTGCCTGCAGGATCAGGACCACCTTCGCGAACTGCAACAGCAATTTCACGACCTATTTTTGTAAATACTTTTGCTCTTGCGCCATCAATTTTCTCTTTTTTTCTTTTGATGGTGCTCCATTTTGAATGTCCGGACATTTGAATTCTCCTTCAAAAAATGTTTTTACAACTGCAATATATTATCATAGGCATAAAATTTTGTCAATGGTGAAAAGTGCAAATATTATGTAATAATTAATAATAATCTAACCATAGGGAAAAGTATAAAGAAACAAAGGGAGGTAAAATATGATTTTTAATAAAAAACTATGGAAACATTCGTTATGTTGTGGTAATATGGAAGAAATAACCATAAATAGCAATGCAAACGGATGTGATGAAATGAAATATACTTTCAACAAAAAAGAATTGTCTTCTGGTACGGAGCTTTGCGATATATATGCAGATGGTTTCAAGTCGTCATGCATATCCATAAATTTCGTGCTTCCTCTTGGTGAGAAGGCGTCACTTTATGCTCTTATTCCCAATATACTCACACGCTCTTCAAAGAAGTATCCGGATCTTATGAGTATAGTGAGAAAATTGGCAAAGCTTTACGGAGCAGATTTAACGGCAGAGGTTTCAAAAATAGGTGAAAACCACGTTTTGAAGATGTCTGTTTCTTATATAGATGACCGTTTTGCTCTTGATAACGAGGTGATTACAGAAGAATGCAGTGAGCTTTTGTTTGAACTTGTTTTTAATCCGAAGGTGGAAAATAACGCCTTTTGCGTAAGTGATGTCGAAAGCGAGAAAAGATTACTTGCAGAGCGCCTTTATGCAGAGCAAAGTGATAAAAGATCTTATGCAAAAAACAAATGCGAAGAGTTAATGTTTGCTGAGGAAGCTTATGGTATACATCGTTTTGGTGACATTGAATCAATTCAGCAAATTACAGCAGAAAGCTTGTACGAGGCATACAAAGAAGTACTGCGTACTGCAAAAATCGTTGTTTGCGTCAGTGGCAAAACGGATGTAGCTGCAGTTTGTGAAAAACTTCAAAAACACGTTTCTGAAATAGACCGAGACGTTGAAATAAACCAGACTCTTTTTGTGGAAAAAGCAGAGGACGTTCAGTATGCGAAGGAACAGGAGGACGTTAAACAAGGTAAGCTTGTTATGGGCTTCAGAATGGGCATGAAAAATGCCGATGATCAGTACGCTACACGTAGAGTTATGGTGGATTTATTCGGTGGTAGCCCACATTCGAAGCTATTTACTGTAGTGCGCGAAAAAATGAGTCTTTGTTACTACTGCTCTGCACGTATGGTAAGAGCAAAGGGTTTTATGCTTGTTCAGAGCGGAATAGAAAGCGAGAATGAAGAAAAAGCAAAGGAAGCAATTCTTCAGCAGCTTGAAGATATAAAAAACGGTAATTTTACTCAGGAGGATATAGACGCCTCTGTCAAGGCTTTGGAAGATAGCTTTAAAAGTGTTACAGATAGCCCCGAGGCTTTGGATTCCTGGTTTATGTCACAGTGCGTTTCAGGTGCGTACAAGTATCCTGAGGAGTTTATTGACGACTTCAAAAAGGTTACTAAAGAGGGTATAATAAAGGCAGCTCAGGACGTAAGTCTTGATACTGTATTTATGCTTGAAGGAACAGCAGAAGGAGGTGTCGAGAATGAGTGAAAATAAAATAACTTACGTAAAAAACGACATTTTAGATGAGGGCTATTACGATATTGATCATAAATCAGGTTTGAAGATTTACGTCTATCCAAAGGCAGAATATACTTCAACCTACGCTGTTTTCGGCACAAAGTATGGCTCCATCGATACTCGCTTTAAGCGTAGTGACAGAGATGATTTTATAGAGATTCCTGCAGGTACAGCACATTTTTTAGAGCATAAGCTTTTTGAAAGCGAAGAGCTTGATGCTTTTCAGCGCTATGCCAAAACAGGTGCATCTGCAAATGCGTATACAAGCTTTGACAGAACCTGCTACTTGTTTACTTGTACAGGGCATTTCAAGGAGAATTTTGAGATACTTCTCGACTTTGTAAGACACCCTTATTTTACAGAAGAAACAGTTCGTAAAGAACAGGGAATAATCGGTCAGGAAATCGATATGTACAAGGACTCACCGGAGTGGGAATGTCTTTTTAATATGCTAGGCGCAATGTACCATAATCACCCTGTGAAAATAGACATTGCAGGAACAAAGGAATCTATTGCTGAAATCACAGCAGATATGCTTTTTTCTTGCTACGATACTTTCTATAATCTTTCAAATATGGCATTGGCAGTTGCAGGTAAAACAACGGTCGAAGAGGTTCTTGAGGTTGCCGACAGACTTCTTGAGAAAGATGAAAAGGTTACTGTTGAAAGAGCGTTCAAGCAAGAGCCTGAAAGTATAGTCGAGTCATACGTGGAAGCCCATTTACCCGTTGCAACACCAGTGTTCTGTTTTGGATACAAAGAAAATTACGATACATCTGAAAGATCACTTAAAGAAGAGGTTGCAAAGAATCTTATTCTTGACGTTCTTGCAGGTCAAATGTCACCATTGTACAAGGAGCTTCTTGACGAAGGCCTTATAAATGGTAATTTCTCAACAGAGTTTTTCAATGGCTTTAATTACGCTGCACCTATTGTTTCGGGTGAGTCTGTAAATCCAAAAGCAGTTGCAGAAAAAATAAAAGCAAGAGTAAATGTGTTGAAAAAGCAACTTATAACTGAAGAGGATTTCGAAATTGTAAGAAAAAAGTGCTACGGCAGAACAATTCGTGCATTTTCAGATGTTGACACTGTTGCAAACGGACTTGTTGTTTCTCATTTTGAAAACGAAGAGCTTTTTTCGGAGTTTGAAGTTATAAAAGAGCTTGACCTCAATTACGTTAATCAGGTGCTTTTAAATTCATTCGATGAAGCTTCGGCAGTACTTTCAGTTGTTTGTAGCAAGTAATTTATCAGACGGTATCAACCGTCTTACATAGGAGTGTTTTTATGGAATGGTTTGCTGATTTTGCCAGAGTTTCCTTCGGCGGAATTGAAAACACCTTTGATGTTTCCTCAATTTTCTGTGAGTTTGCAGTAGGTTCAAACGTTATTCAAATCAGATGGTATGGAGTTATAATCGCTCTCGGCTTCACTCTTGCTGCGCTTTTCGGTGGCAGAATTGCGTATACCTGGAGAATCAATCTTTCAAAAATGGTTGATGTGCTTATTTACGGTACCTTTGGTGGAATAATAGGTGCAAGGGCGTACTACGTAATTTTTCAGTGGGATTATTATAAGCTTAATCCTGTGGAAATATTTGAAATCTGGAATGGTGGCTTAGCAATTTACGGTGGTATTATCGGTGGTATTATAGCCGGATTTATAACCTGTAAACTGGAAAAGCTTAACTTCTACAACCTGTTGGATTTAGTTGGTATGAGCCTTCTTATTGGACAGGGTATAGGTCGTTGGGGTAATTATGCAAACCAGGAAGCCTTTGGCGTTTTCACGAACGGTAAATATGGTATGATGAGCGATAAGGTGGCGGATTATATTACAAGGTATCCTGAAAAATATGGTCTTAAAGGTATACCGGACATTGCAGGCTTTATTGAAAGCAATGATCTTTACGTACATCCAACTTTCTTCTACGAATTTGTGTGGTGTATGATCGGCTTTGGTATTCTTTACCTCATATTGAAAAAATTCAGGAAGTTCAGTGGTCAGCTTTTCCTTTGCTATGGCATATGGTATGGCACTGGCAGAGCAATTTTTGAAGGCTTAAGAACAGATAGCCTTTACATCGGCTCAACGGATATCAGGGTATCTCAGGTGCTTTCAATGGCAATTGTTGTTGTTTGTGCAATTGTTCTTGTTGTTAATCTTGCAAAGCTTCGTAAGAATCCTAAGCCAATTGAAGGTGTTGATTATTTTCCACCGGATGCTGCTAAATATATAAGTGAAATAAAAGCAGAAAAGGCATTGCTTGAACAGGAAAAATTCAACAAAGTTAAAATTTCCAAAGTAAAAAGCGAGGAAGAAGAAAATGGCTGAAATTATTAGTGGTAAGGTTGTTTCGCAGGCTAAAAGAGAAGAACTCAAAGAACGCGTTTTAAAACTTAACAAAAATGGCGTTAGTGTAGGTCTTGCAGTTATAATCGTGGGAAACAACAGCGCATCAAGAGTATATGTAGATAATAAAAAAAGAGGCTGTGCAGAAATCGGTGTAGAATCCTTTGAGTATGCATTACCCGAGGAAACTACGGAAAATGAACTTTTGTCTCTTATCAATGAGTTAAATAATGACAGCAGAGTAAACGGTATTCTTTGTCAGCTTCCCTTACCAAAGCATATAAACGAGCAATCGGTAATAAATGCAATAAATCCACAGAAGGATGTTGATGCATTTCATCCGTTCAATGTGGGACATATAATGATAGGTGATTATACCTTCTTACCCTGTACACCTGCAGGTATTATGGAAATGCTTAAATACTACAATATATCTGTTCAAGGCAAAAAATGTGTTGTAATAGGCAGAAGTAATATTGTCGGCAAGCCTATGGCAATGTTGCTTCTTAAGGAAAATGGGACGGTTGAGGTGTGTCACTCGAGAACAACAAATCTCAAGGAAGAGTGCCTTAGTGCAGATATCCTCGTTGCAGCAGTAGGTAAGGCATATTTCGTTACTGCAGACATGGTTAAAGATGGTGCAGTTGTTATCGACGTAGGAATGAACAGAAACAAAGAGGGTAAGCTTTGTGGTGATGTGTGCTTTGATGAGGTTTCTCAGAAAGCATCATACATTACACCTGTTCCTGGTGGCGTAGGTCCTATGACAATAACAATGCTTCTTGAAAATACCGTTCGGGCAGCAGAAATTTATGGTAACAGCAAATAAAATTAGTGGCATAATACACATAAAAAAGTGGCTAATTTTGTGTATTTTAAAAATTAAAATCACCCTCGGTTAATTGACAACCGAGGGTATTTATATTATAATTACTTTATCTGTAAAGTGGATTTCACTTATCTTTTTACGGTCAGGGTGACAAAGTTCAATGTTCACTCTAAACACAATTTCGGAAGGATGCGTTTCTATGACAGCATTAAAAAAACCTCTTTGCGGCATATTGGCGTTTGCGCTTACATTCGTGCTTATTGCTGCTACTCCAATCTCTGTTTTTGCCGAGGACGAAGAAACAACGTACTCTGCACAAGAGATAGAGTTAAACAAAAAGACAGATGAAGAAGGCTTTGAGTACGTTAAGGTTGACCAGGGCTCAGCAGTAGAAATTGTTGGGTACACAGGTACTGAAACAGAAGTTAAAGTTCCTTCAAAAATCGGTGGTCTTAGTGTTATTTCAATCGGTAACGGTGCTTTTGCAGGTAACGACAAAATTGTAAGCGTTAAGCTTAACAATAACGTTACTTCAATGGGCGATGAAGTTTTCAAAAATTGTACTGCTCTTACCGAAGTGGACAGCATTAAGGCTCTTGAATCTATCGGTGCAAGCTGCTTTGAAGGATGTACAGCTCTTGTTGAATTCAAAATTCCTGATAATGTAACATCAGTTGCTGAAAAGTGCTTCTATGGTTGCTCAGCACTTGCGGAAGTTGATGTACATAAAAACCTTAAGAGCGTTGCGAAAGATGCTTTTGTTGGCACAGCGTGGGAAAATGCAATGCCTGATGGTCCTCTCAGCTTGGGTCGCGTTCTTTATTCATACAAAGGTGCGCTTAAGGATGTTGTTATTCCTAAGGGTGTATCTCTTATCGAGGATTATGCATTCATCGGTTGCGATTCAATGGAAACACTTACATTGGGTTACGACGTTGAAGAAATTGGTCTTTACGCTTTCCAGAATTGTGTAAACCTCAAATCAGTAAACGTTAACGATGCTCTTGGTGTTGTAAGCGCAGGTGCATTCAAGGGCTGCGTTTCCCTTACATCAATGGACTTCTCAGAGTCCACACTTGCAACAATCGGTTACGAAGCATTCAGTGATTGTGTAGCTCTCAACGAGGTTAAGCTTTGCGAAACAATTTCTGAAATTGGTGACTATGCATTCCAGGGCACAAGCTTAAAAACAATTTCATTTGACAAAAATGTAAACTCGGTTGGTGTTAACTCTTTCCTTAATGTTAAGACTTTTGAATCGTTCGATGTTGTAAGTAATAATAAAGAGTTCTCAGCAGTAGACGGTGTGTTATTCAACAAGAAAGGCACAACTCTTGTTTGCTTCCCTGCAGCAAAGGCAGCAGGCGAGAAGTATGAGCTTCCTGAAGGCGTTAGCGAAATCAGAGCAAAGGCTTTCTATGGTAGTAAGGTTGCAGAGGTGGTTATTCCTGAAAATACCCAGCTTGAAAGAATTGGCGTATCTGTTTTCGAAAACTCAGCTATTAAAGCATTTGCTATTCCTGCAAACGTTCATACAATTGAAACAGCAACCTTCAAAAATGCACAGAATCTTGCTAAGGTTACTTTAGCAGAAGGCGTTAACTATATTGGAACTGAAAGCTTCTATGGTTGTAAAGCATTAACAGAAATCGCACTTCCTGCTTCTGTTGAAGAAATTGCAAACAAGGCATTCGCTAATGCAGGTCTTAAGAGTGTTGATACAGGTGATGGTCTTGCAAAGATTGCTACTGAAGCATTTATCGGTAACAAGGCTCTTACAGATGTAAAGTTAGGTAAAAACGTTGAAAAATTAGGCGACAAGGTATTTGCGGGTTGTACGGCTCTTAAGCAGGTTAATCTTCCTGTTTCAATGAAGAACATCAGTGCAAATGCATTTGATAACTGCAAAGCTTTAGCAAAGGTAACAGTTGATGGTGAAAACAAAAACTTCAAGGCTGTTAACGGCGCTATATATTCAGCTGACGGCAAAGTTCTTGTTATGGTAGCAAATGCAAAGTCTGTTGCAGTTGCTGATGGCACAGAAGTAATTGCAGAGGGTGCATTCAACCTCGTTGCAGATGCAGCAGCTATCAGCTTCCCATCAACACTTAAGTCAGTTGAGGGTAATGCTCTTGATGCTACAGCATGGTACAAAGTACAGACAGGCGTTGTTTATGCAGGTCCTGTTCTTTACAAAGTAAAGGGTGACGTTGCAGAGGTTATTGTTACAGATGGTGTAACAGCTATTGCAGATAACGCTATCAGCAACGCATCTGTTAAGAAGGTTGTTCTTCCTGAAACACTTAAGGTTATCGGTAAGAATGCATTCGAAAAGTCAGGAATTACATCAATTGTAATCCCAAATAGTGTTGAAAGTATAGGTGTTTGTGCTTTCCTTGGAGCTAAAAATCTTGTGAAGGTTACACTTTCTTCAGCAATCGACGAAATCAAAGCATCAACCTTTAAGGCTTGTGTTAAACTTGCTTCAATCGTAATTCCTGAAAATGTAAAAGTTATTTCTGCAGATGCTTTTGCAGGTTGTAAATCATTAGCAGAGGTTGACCTCGGTTCAGTAGAAGAAATTGAACAGTATGCTTTCTCTAAATGTGCAGCACTTAAGGAAATCACTCTTCCTGCTACTATTGAAACAGTAGATGCAGTTTCTTTCTACGGATGTACAGCTCTTGCAAAAATTGACGTTGCAGAGGGTAACGCAAAGTTTAAGTCATTAGACGGTGTTGTTCTTGTTGCAAACGAAGGTGAAGATCCTGTGTTTGAAACAATCGCAATTTATCCTGTAGGTAAATCAGGCGAGTACAAGGTACCTGCTGAAATCAAAAATATTGCAGACAAAGCATTCTATAACTGTGATGCAATCACATCAATCGTATTTGAAGAAGGCTTTGGTAACATCGGCGCAGAGGCATTTTACGATTGCGATAACATCAAAACAATTTCGATGCCTGAAAGTGCAAGAGATATTAACGATTACGCTTTTGCGTCTTGTGACAACCTTCGTGAGTTTGTAGTTTACAGTAACCTTACTGACTATGCTGACAATGCATTCGACGGTTGTAACTACATTAATTACGACGCAGTTACAATTAATGTTGAAGACAATTCAGCAGCAACCCTTGCTATTGTTGCAGGTGTGCTTGTAGTAATTGGTGTTATTGGTTTGCTTGTGTATAACAAGAAACAGAAAAAGCTTCAGCAGGAAATTATTGAAAAGAATAAAATAAAAGAGGCTCTTGAAGCACAGAATAAATAAATTTCACAAATAATAAAACACCGTTGAATCAATGATTCAACGGTGTTTTTCTGTTTATAAAATATTTTATTAAACACCAGAGTATGCAGAGAAGCCACCGTCAACAGGAATTACAACACCTGTAACAAATTTTGAGTAGCTTTCGTCTGAAAGGAAAAGAAGCGTACCTGTTAAATCTTCTGGTACACCAAATCTTCCGAGTGGTGTGTGTGTAAGAATTTTGTTGCTTCTTGGTGTAAGGGAGCCATCCTCGTTGTAAAGAAGTGCTTTGTTCTGGTTTGTTGAGAAGAAACCAGGAGCAATGGCGTTAACTCTTAAACCAACCTCAGAGAAGTGAACAGCCATAAACTGTGTGAAGTTTGATATAGCCGCTTTTGCTGCTGAATAAGCAGGGATTTTCGTCAGTGGCTTGTATGAGTTCATGGAAGAAACGTTAATGATTGTTGCGTATTCCTTTCCAATCATATCCTTTGCAAAAACCTGGGTAGGAATAAGTGTGCCAAGGAAGTTGAGGTTGAAAACAAACTCAATGCCTTTTGGATCAAGGTCAAAGAAGGTTTTCACGTCTTCTGCCTTATTTTCAAGGTCGCACATTTCAAATTTTTCTTTAGTAGTGTTGCCACTTGGGTGGTTACCACCGGCACCATTAATAAGAATATCGCAAGTACCAAGCTTTGAGTTGATTTCATTTCTTGCAGCTTCAAGGCTTTCTTTTTCCAGTACGTTACAAGCAACACCAATTGCTTCAAAGCCTTCAGCAACGATTTCGTCTGCAACCTTTTGTGCAGCTTCAAGTCTTAAGTCAAGAACAGCAACCTTCACACCTTGTCTTGCAAGGTCTTTAGCGAAGCCACCACAAAGAACTCCACCACCACCGGTTATTACTGCAACTCTTCCTTTAAGGTTTTCGTGATTAAACATAGCTTTAACTCCTTTTTATTTTCTTACAGTTATGTCATTTAAATTTGCTTTTTCCAGACAAACGTCAAGAGCATCTGCTGCTGCATCAAAAGCAGCACGGTTTGTCGGATAAGTAAAGTCGTCTTTAAGCTGGTCGGCAGTACCGCCTTCGTTTTCCAATGCTGCAAGGCCCTCGAATACTTTTAAGTGAGGCTCAAGTGTAAGGAAGTGCTCACCATCCTTGTCTTTAGCAAAACGTTCGAGTAACTCAACAATGTGACCATCACCCAAACCTGCAGGACGAACCTTACCACCATCAAAAAGACAATCTTTAATGTGGAAGTAGTCAATGTAATCCTTAAGCATATCGTATGCAGGCAATATTTCCTGACCACACTGGATGAAGTTTGAAGGATCGAAAATACCTTTGATTTTGCCTTCAAAGGTTTTATAGATTTCAAGGCAACGTTCTGCAATGTCACCGTAAATATCCTTTTCGTTTTCGTGACAACACCAAACACCGTTCTCTAAAGAGTATGTGCACATTTTGTCAAGTCTTTCAAAAACTTCGTCACGATATTCCTTTAAATCCTGACCTTTGGTGAAAAAGAAACTGAACATTCTGATTCTTTCAGTACCAAGAATATTAGCAACCTCAACACAATTCTTGAAATCGTCAAAATGTGGTCGGAAGTCGTCTGTAATCTCGATTTTACCATAGTGTGAGCCAATAGAGGATACGCCAATACCATTGTCATCAAGAATTTTCTTTAATTCCTTTGCCTGTTCAACAGTGTAAAGGGATATATTGCCATGGTCAAGACCACGTGGTTCAATATGTGTCATTCGGTGAGCCTTGAGAGCGTCAATCTGCTCAAGTATTCCACCACCTGCTTCATCAGCAAAAGCTGACAAGTAAAATTTAACAGCCATTTTAAAACTCCTTAAAGATATTTGTTTATGTTGTTTTTGATATATATTGCCGATAATCTGCAAAGCTTATCGGAATCATATATGCTTTTGAATTCTTCGTCTGTTTTCTGTATGAGAGGGTAGTCAACAGAAACGTCACTATCCGGATCGTACATGGGGTAAAGTGTTTTCACAAACGAAATAAGCTCATCTGCTTTTATAGCATTTAATGCATTAAATATATTTGGAACAAGGGGAGCACCGTTGTTTTTGAAAAAATCAGATAATTTTTCTTTGCAATCTTCATCAAAATATTCAAGTGTGTAAATGTTTTTCTTTTCATCAGAAAGCAAATTAAACGCACTGTTCATATCAATAGCATTTTCCAGTTGAACCTGTATATTCATAGCAACAGCGTGTAATAACTCTGTGTCATTGCATTGACGAAGCTTTTCCTCGGTAAGAACAGAGTACTTTTCCCTGAGTTCATAATCACGACGCCATATAGCAGCTTCCTTCTTCATTTTTTTGCGACGTTCTCTTGACGCATTTAATGCCTTTGCCCAAGCAAAAATGCAACCTACAATTGCAATGGCAAGAATAAGCCAGTAATACCATTGAACACCGAAAATCATACTAAATCACTCCTGTAAGGCTTTGTATATATCACTTTTCTTTAAGCCAGTTTTCTTAGCAGTCTCTTTTGCAGCTTCGTTTTTGGATAAACCATTTTTTACAAGCTCTAGGGCTAACTCCTTTGCTGAATCAATAGTGATTTGTACTTCTTCCTCTTCAGGTTTGCCTTCTACAATAAGAACAAATTCTCCCTTAGGAGCAACTGTCTTGTATTTTTCGGCTGCATCATAAAGAGTTGTTCTTTCAACGTTTTCATGAATTTTTGTAAGCTCTTTTACTAAGGCAATATTTCTGTTGCCGAAGTATTTGTACATATCTTCAAGTGTGCTTTGAAGCTTGTGTGGAGCCTCGTAGAAAATCATCGTGCGTTTTTCGTTTACAAGCTCTTCAAGATGCTTTTTTCTGTTCTGTTTTGTAACAGTGAGAAAGCCCTCAAAAGTAAAACGACCTGAAGGCATACCCGATATTGCCAATGCAGTAACAAATGCACAAGGGCCGGGGACGGCGCAAACCTGTATTCCATTTTCGTGACAACGAAGTGTAAGGTCTTCACCAGGATCAGATATAATAGGCATTCCTGCATCGGAAACGAGTGCACAGTTTTCACCGTTAAGCATTCTTTCTATAAGCACAGCACCTCTTTCTGTACGGTTGTGCTCATAGTAGCTAACCATAGGCTTTTTTATTCCGAAGTGGTTAAGAAGTTTGATTGTAACTCTCGTATCCTCGGCTGCAATGAAATCCACCTCTGAAAGCACTTGAACTGCACGTGGAGAAAAGTCGCCAAGGTTTCCAATTGGCGTGCCTACAACATAAAGTGTTCCTGCCATTATAAAACGTTTCCTTCCGAATCAAAAAGTGGAAGCTTTTCAAGATAAATAATATCTGTACGGTCGGCTGCGTCACCTTCGGCGAGAACTGCCAGGGCACCTGCATACTCAACCTCTGCCATTTCAATAAGTTTCTCAACTGCCTTAAGGCTTTCGCCTGTTGAAATAACGTCGTCAACAATAATAACCTTTTTGCCCTTCATTTCAGCAGCTTCAGCAGTGTCAAGGTAAAGGTGTTGTTCACCTTCGGTAGTAATTGAGTTAACTGCAACGTCAAATACACCTGTCATATAAAGCTTCGGCTTTTTTCTTGCAACAAAATATTTTTTACCACTCTGACGTGACATTTCGTGTGCAAGAGGGATACCCTTTGCCTCAGCAGTGATTATGTAGTCAAAATCAGGAGCCTTTTTCAAAAGCTCGTCTGCACAAGCAACTGTAAGCTCAGCGTCACCGAACATTACAAAGCCTGCAATCATAAGTTTTTCGTTCAACGGGCAAAGTGGCAGTTTTCTGTCAAGCCCCGCGATTTTCATAGAATGAAACACGAATATCTCTCCTTTTGGCAAAAAGCCATATTTTCACAAATTTAATTATATAAAAGTAAAACTTAATAGTCAAGTTATTATAATCTATATTAAAAACTTATTGAAATAAGCATAAGAAAACTGTATAATTATTTCATTATGTGGTTGGAGTGGTGAAAATGCACGTTCCTCAATGTGAAACTAACGATTTGAATATCCTCTCCTTTGACGAGGCTTTATCCAGTGAGGCAGAGGGTTCTTTCGAGTACGACAGAGAAAAGTGGCTTTACGTTCCTAATGCCTATACCGAGTATAGGTATATATTGGGTACAAAGGGTAAAAATCCTCTTATTTGTATCGGTATAAATCCTTCAACAGCAAAGCCCGATGACCTTGACAATACACTCAAATCCGTTGAAAGAACTGCAAAGTATAACGGCTATGACAGCTTTATTATGGTTAACGTCTATGCTCAAAGAGCAACCAATCCTAAGGATATGGATGGCTGCTTTAACGAGCTTTTACATAAGGAAAATATGAAGGCGTTCCGTTATGTTTTATCTTCATATGGCGATGGTAACGTACCTGCTGTATGGGCTGCATGGGGGACGATAATAGAAAAACGACCGTATCTCGTTTCCTGTGTTAAAGAAATGGTGGAAATAGGTAACGAATATGATGCTCATTGGTTTTCTGTAGGTAAGCGCTCCGTTAAAGGACACCCTCATCATCCATTATATCTGAAGAATAATAGTCCAACGGAAGAATTTGATATTATTTCCTATCTTGATTCTATTTAATTTACATTTATAATGTTGACTTTTTAATAGTGGTTGTGATATAATTTCTGCCGTATTGCAATTAGGTTTGAAAGTGTTTTCAAGCAAAAATATTAAGCAAAAGCAATGAAGAGAACAAGTAACCGGAAATCTGCGAAAAAAGAGAGTTGCCGTTTGGTGAGAGGCGCGTGAACAGCTTCGGTGAATACATCTTGGAGCTTCGTACCGAAACTAAGTAGGCTACGGTGGGTGCGCCCATTAAAGCGCGTGAGTTTCATACTCTTTGAGGCGGACTATGAGAATGGTGCGCGAATAAAGGTGGTAACACGGGTTATACTCGTCCTTTGGTAACATAGGGCGAGTTTTGTTTTTTGATTATTTTTAAAGGAATGAATAAAGTGCCAATTACAGAATTTCTTGTTAATAACGCAAAAAATTACAAGAATGAAGTTGCTCTTGTTGAAATTAATCCTGATATTCAGGAAAAAAATCGTCAGACATGGCGTGAATATTCTCTTATTGAAACCAATCCTTTCAATATTGGAAGAACAGAGCTTACTTGGGGTGAGTTCGACAAAAGAGCAAATCGTTTTGCAAACCTCCTTCTTTCGAGAGGGGTAAAAAAAGGGGACAGAGTCGCGATTCTTCTTATGAACGGAATCGAGTGGCTCCCAATTTACTTTGGTATACTTAAAACAGGGGCTTTAGCAGTACCTCTTAACTATCGTTATACTGCAGAAGAAATCAAATATTGTCTTAAACTTTCCGATAGTGACATTCTGGTTTTCGGTCCGGAATTTACAGGTCGTATTGAGGAAATAGCTCACAGAATCCCTGACGTTAAATATACCTTCTACGTTGGTGAGGATTGTCCTACCTTCGCAGAAAGCTACGACAGATTAGTGACCTATTGCTCTTCTCACGATCCATCAATAAACGTTACTGATGAAGATGAAGCAGCAGTGTATTTCTCATCGGGTACAACAGGTTTTCCAAAAGCGATTCTTCACGCTCATAAGAGCCTTGTTCATGCAGCTTTAACAGAACAAAATCACCATTCACAAGGCAGAGATGACGTTTTCCTTTGCATTCCACCTTTGTACCACACAGGCGCAAAAATGCATTGGTTTGGTTCGTTGGTGGCAGGAAGCAAGGCAGTTCTTCTTAAAGGCACAAAGCCTGAAACTATTATAAAAACTGCCAGTGAAGAGAAATGCACAATTGTGTGGCTTCTTGTTCCGTGGGCGCAGGATATTCTTGATGCAATAGACAGTGGCGAAATAGATTTAAGTGAGTATCAGCTTTCTCAGTGGAGACTTATGCACATAGGCGCACAGCCTGTTCCACCAAGTCTTATCAAACGTTGGCTCGACATTTTCCCTCATCATCAGTACGACACAAACTACGGCTTGAGTGAATCTATCGGTCCGGGTTGTGTTCACCTTGGTGTTGAAAATCCACATAAAGTCGGCGCTATCGGTAAGGCAGGTTACGGCTGGGAAGTTAAGATTTGCGACGAAAACGGCAACATAGTAGAAAAAGGGAATGTCGGTGAGCTTGCTGTTAAGGGCCCCGGTGTTATGCTTTGCTACTACAAAGATGAAAAAGCAACTTCTGAAGTTCTCAAGGATGGTTGGCTTTTCACAGGTGATATGGCACAGGAAGATGAGGATGGCTTTATTTTCCTTGTTGACCGTAAAAAAGATGTTATTATTTCCGGTGGTGAAAACCTTTATCCAGTACAGATAGAAGACTTTATACGTAAAAATGATGCTGTTAAGGATGTTGCAGTTATAGGGCTTCCCGATGCACGTCTTGGAGAAATTGCTGCAGCAATCATTGAGGTTAAAGAGGGTTATACACTCACAGAGGAAGACGTTAACGATTTCTGTTACGATTTACCAAGATATAAGAGACCAAGAAAGGTTATTCTTGCAGACGTACCAAGAAATCCTACAGGTAAAATTGAAAAACCAAAGCTTCGCAAAATGTATTGTGGCGAAAGCGTTGTTGCAAAACAGAACGAGATTAAAAATAACTAAGAGGTAAGATATATGAGGAAACTTTTATTAGGTAACGAAGCAGTTGCACGTGGTCTTTATGAAGGTGGATGCAGAGTTGCTTCAAGTTATCCTGGTACACCAAGTACAGAGGTAACTGAATTTATTTCTACTTATGACGAAATTGTCAGCGAATGGGCACCTAACGAAAAGGTTGCTTGTGAAGTTGCTTTTGGCGCATCGGTTGCAGGTGCACGTTCAATTTGTGCAATGAAGCACGTTGGTCTTAACGTGGCAGCAGACCCATTGTTTACATCAAGCTACACAGGTGTAAATGCAGGTATGGTTATTGTTGTTGCAGACGATCCTGGTATGCATTCCTCTCAGAATGAGCAGGACAGCCGACACTATGCACAGGCATCTAAAATTATGATGCTTGAGCCTGCAGATTCTGACGAGTGCTTAAAGTATTCGAAGCTTGCATACGAGCTTTCAGAACGCTTTGATACACCTGTGCTTCTCCGTCTTACTACAAGGGTTGCACACTCAAGAAGCCTTGCAGACGTAGGCGACAGAGTGGATAATGGTCTTAAAGCATACGAAAAGAATCCTCAGAAATATGTTATGGTACCTGCAAACGCTAAGGTAAAGCACGTAGTTGTTGAGGATAGAATACTTAAACAGATTGACTTCTGCGAGACAGAGGCTGTTGAGCTTGGTCTTAACTCAGTTGAATATAACGATAAGAAAATCGGTGTTATTTCAGCAGGTATTTGCTATGAGTACGCAAAGGAAGCTCTTGGAGAAAAGGCTTCATACCTTAAGCTTGGTTGTGTTTATCCACTTCCAACAAAGCTTATTGAGGATTTCTGCAAGGAATGCGAAACAGTTTATGTTCTTGAAGAGCTTGATGATTACATTGAAACACATTGTAAGAAAATCGGTGTGAAGGTAATCGGTAAAGAAAAGTTCACTCTTCAGGGTGAATATTCACAGGGCTTAATTAAGAATGTAATTCTTGGTGAAACAGCTGTTTCACTCAAGGCAGACGTTAACGTTCCTGCAAGACCACCTGTGCTTTGTGCAGGTTGTCCTCACAGAGGTCTTTTCTATGCACTTAAGAAGCTTAACGTTACAGTTAGTGGTGACATTGGTTGCTATACCTTGGGTGCATCAAAGCCTTTAGGAATGATTGACACTGTTCTTTGTATGGGTGGTAGTGTTTCAGGTCTTCATGGTAGAAACCTTGCAGATCCTGACAACGCAAATAAGAGTGTTGCAGTTATAGGTGACTCAACATTTATTCACTCAGGTGTAACAGGTCTTATAGACATTGCATACAATAACAGCAATTCTGTTACAATTATTCTTGATAACAGCATTACCGGTATGACAGGACATCAGCAGAACCCAACAACCGGTTACAATATTAAGGGTGAGCCTGCAGCAGCAGTAAGTCTTGAAAAGCTTTGCGAGGCAGTTGGCATAAGCAACGTATACGTTGTTGATCCATATAACCTTGATGAGTGCTACGAAACAATTGGTAAAGCACTTTCTCTTAATGCACCTGCAGTTGTTATTTCAAGAAGACCTTGTGCGCTTCTTAAGAGTGTAAAGCACAATCCACCACTTAAGGTGAATAAAGATAAATGTAAATCCTGTAAAATGTGTATGAAAATAGGTTGTCCTGCTATCAGTATGAAGAATGGTAAGGCAGAAATCGACTTTACACAGTGCCTTGGTTGCAATGTTTGTTCACAACTTTGCAAGTTTGGTGCTATTGAATAAGAAAGGGGAGCGAACAATGAATAAAGCTATTATGATAGTTGGCGTTGGTGGCCAGGGTACACTTCTTGCCAGCCGTATTTTAGGTAGTGCTCTTCTTTCGAAAGGGTACGACGTTAAGGTTTCAGAGGTACATGGTATGAGTCAGCGAGGTGGCTCTGTTGTTACTTACGTTAAATATGGTGAAAAGGTATATTCACCTGTTATAGGTGAAGGTGAGGCAGATCTTATTCTTGCTTTTGAACAGCTTGAATCAGCAAGATGGCTTTCTTGCCTTAAGCCTGATGGTAAAATAATCGTAAACACACAAAAAATTGACCCTATGTCTGTAGTTATAGGCGATTGCGAATATCCTGAAAACGTACTTGACTCTGTAAAATCTTCAGGTGCAAGTCTTCAGGAGCTTGATGCACTTCCACTTGCTGTTGAGGCAGGTTCTGCTAAGGCAGTAAACGTTGTGCTTATTGGTGCCATGGCTAAAAATACAGATATAGACAAGGAAATCTGGCTTGATGCTGTTAAGGCTTGCGTTCCACCTAAGTTCCTTGAGCTTAACCTTAAAGCATTTGAATTTGGCTATTCAATATAATAAAATTCCCTGTTTCAAAAAAGAAAAAACATTGCGCTTTCTGTTGTTACATAAACAGAAAGTGCTTTTTGTTTATTGTGCCAAATTTACATAAATTTGTTAATTTTATCGTTGACAAAGTAGCACTTTTATACTAAAATAAACTATGTAGTATTATAAGTATATCTATAATACTGTCCTGATGAAATTCAGTTTCATCAATTTCTAATCGAAAGGGTGTTTTTTCGTGAAGAGATCAAAGGTTTTATCGATCCTTCTCGCTGTGATGATTACGTTGAGTAGCTTCTCGTGTCTCTCAGTTGTAACAAGCGCAGCAAACCTCGTAGCTTCCGGCTATACACAGGAAACTAAAAATGAAGAGCTTCCTGAAAACAGAGTTGTAGCATGGCAGCTTTTTGACGACGGCGTACTTGAAATCTATGCCGATCCGGGCCAACCAGAGTGGGCTAAGTATGCTGACCTTATCACAACAGTTAAGGCAGCAAATAACGGATCTGCTAGTTGTTCGCTTACAACACTTCCGGGTAAGTCTTTCTATGGCTATGCAAATCTTGCAACAGCAGATTTTTCAGCTGCAGCAGCTACTATTGACTCGATTGGTGCACAGGCATTTGAAGGCTGTACATCACTTACAAAAATAATCATGCCCAATGGTGTTACAGCTATCGGCGATTATGCTTTCTATAATTGCCCGAACCTTGCATATGCAGAATTAAGTGCTTCTCTCAGAAAAGAGCTTATAGGTAAAAACATATTCAAGGATTGTCCTGCACTTGCAACTGTAGTAATACCTAACGGTATCGAAGCAATCGGCTACGGTATGTTTGAAGATTGTAGTGCTCTTGCAACTGCAGATATTCCTGACAGTGTAGAAGTAATCGGTGCACATGCTTTTGAGGGTTGTGCTGCATTAACAGATGTAGTAGTTAATGATAGTGTTAAAGAAGTAGGAGACTATGCTTTCTACGAATCAGGTGTAAAAACTGCATATCTTGGTCACAATGTTGCAAATATCGGTGAATACGTTTTCGGTAGATGTTCTTCTCTTGAAGCAGTAACCTTCAACTCATCTGTTGACACAATTGGCGAGTGGATGTTCTATAACTGTACATCACTTACAACAATTGTTGACTTCCCTGAAAGCGTTAAGACAATCGGTGCACACGCTTTCGAAGGCTGTACATCTTTGGCATCACTTGTTGTTCCTAATACAGTTATAGAAATCGGTGCATCTGCTTTTGCAGGCTGTACAGGTCTTGCAGATGTTACACTCAGTAAGGCTCTTAACGTTATTGGTGATAATGCTTTTAACAGCACAAGCATTACCGTTATCAATATTCCTTACGCTGTAAGTAGTATTGGTACAGGTGCTTTCTCTGCATGTTCTTCACTTGCAGCAATTAACGTTGATCAGTCCAACACAACATACAAGAGTGTTGATGGTATTCTTTACACAGCAGATTTATCTACACTTATTCTTTGTCCTGCAGGCAAGACGGGTGACGTAGTAATTCCTGATAGTGTTGTAGCAATCAGTGCTAATGCTTTTCTTGGTTGTACAGGCGTAACAAGTGTTACAATTCCTGCAAGCGTTACATCTATTGATGTAAATGCATTCAATGGTTGTGCAGATGACCTTGTTATTAAAACAATTTGTAATGCATATGCAGCAACCTTTGCGAGAACATATAACATTACAGCTGAAATTACACACACAGGTAAAACAGAGTGGGTAGAAGTAACTCCACCTACATGTGAAGGCGCAGGCTCTAAGGAGCAGAAGTGTGCAGATTGTGGTTTAGTACTTGGTACAGAAGTTATCAATCCTACAGGTCACAACTACAATACTGGCGTTGTTACTGTAAATCCAACTTGCGACACCGACGGTGTAATGACTTATACATGTCAGAACGATGGCTGTGGTCATTCATACACAAAGCCAATTGCAGCTTTAGGTCACAACATCGACGATGGTAAGATCATCATTGAAGCAACTTGCGAAACAGACGGTCTTATGAGATTCCGTTGTCAGAATGATGGTTGCGTATATTATTATGATATTACTCTTCCGGCAACAGGTCACAAGCTTGACGATGGCACAGTTACACTTGAACCAACCTGCGATACAGATGGTAAAAAGGTATTTAAGTGTACAGACCTCGGTTGTGGTTACTCATATGAGGAAATTATTCCTGCAACAGGTCATAAGCTTGACTTGGGTACAGAGGTTCTTGCTCCTACTTGCGAAGCAGACGGTGCAATTCTCTTTAAGTGTCAGAATTCAGGTTGTACTCATACACTTACAACGCCTATTCCGGCTACAACACATAAATATAGTGAAGGCGTTATCACAAAACACCCAACAGTAAAAGAAAACGGTGAAATTACATATACTTGTGAAAATGAATGGTGCGAAGAGGATCATCCAAATCACACATATATAGTATCAATTCCCAACACTGCATTTGATGGCATTATCGACACAAACGAGGGTGCTTATGCAGATGAAAATGGTAACATTGTAGATCTTGAATGGTTCGTTACTGACGTTGACAACAACGCTCTTTATGAAATCTATATTCTTGCTGACGATACAGCAGATGAGTGGGTTCCTCTCTATAGACCAATAATTGAGAAGGCAACAATTGCAGATAAAGCGACAAAAGTTGAAAACAGTGCATTTGCTTATGCACCAAATCTTAAAGAAGCTTACATTCTTCTTAGCCTTGGTACAATTGAACCATATGCATTCCAGCAGTGTCCAAAGCTTGAGTACGTAGAAATGGGCTCAATTGAAGATATGGGCGACTATGCTTTCTACAAGTGTAAGTCTCTTAAAACTTTTGAAATCTATGGTGGTTTAGATACTGTAGGTAAAAACGTATTCAAGGGTTGCGATGCTCTCGAAACAGCAGTACTCATGAATGGTTCTTTAAACATCGGTTATGGTATGTTTGAGGATTGTGCTTCTCTTAAAGAAATTGATCTTCCAGATAGCTTAGTTACAATTGGTGAATTAGCATTTGACGATTGTACAGCTCTTGAGGAAATATATGTTCCTGACAGTGTTACATCAGTGGGTTCATATGCTTTCCATAATTGTTCAGCAGCAACAAAGGCATACATCGGTCACCTTGCAGAGAACATTGGCGAATATGCTTTCAAAGGCTGTTCTTCATTAAAGGATGTTGAAATTGCTTGTGCAATGGGTATCTTCCCTGAAGGTATGTTTATGAATTGCGCTGCACTTTCATCAATAGTAATAGAAGAAGGCGTTGAAGTTATTTCCAAGAACACTTTCAAAGGCTGTTCTTCATTAACTTCTATCGTTCTTCCTGTAACGCTTAACACTATTGGTGATTCTGCTTTTGACGGTACTTCAATTACAACAATTGAAATTCCTGAAGAAGTAGAGTCAATTGAAAAAGGTGCATTTGCTAATTGTGCTGACCTTACTGCTGTAAATGTTGACGTTAAGAATGACAACTATTTCAGCAAGGATGGCATTCTTTACGATATGAATCTCAATACTCTTGTCCTTTGTCCTGCAGCTAAGTCAGGCGAGGTAACGGTTTGGAAAACAACAACTACAATCATGGAAGATGCATTCATCGGTTGTAAGAATGTAACTAAGGTTATTATTCCAAGAGGCGTAACAACAATTGCTGCTAATGCATTCAATGGTTGTGCAGACAGCCTTGTAATTAAGAGTGATTGTAACGCTCCTGCAATTACATATGCTAACGATCGTGGATTTGCTACAGAAATTACTCACGTTGGCTCACAGAAGTGGGTAGTAACACTCGAACCAAACTGTCTTACACAGGGTTCAAGAGACCTTATCTGTTCAGCATGCGATTTTGTATATCAGACAGAACCAATTGCTGCAACAGGTCATAAATACAATTCAGGTGTTGATACAACTCCTGCACAGTGTGGTGTGAAGGGTGTTCGTACCTTTATATGTCAGAATGCAGATTGTGGTCATTCTTACACAGAAGAAATTCCTGCATTAACTCACAAATATAATTCAGGTGTTATTACAAAGCCTGCAACATGTGATGAAAATGGTGTAGTGACATACACTTGTAATTATTGTGCAGATTCATACACAGTAGATATTCCTGCGTTGGAGCACAGATACAATAACGGCGAGGTTATTACTGCAGCAACCTGTACAACAGACGGAACCAAACGTTTCACATGTCAGAACGATGGTTGTTACGAATATTATGACGTAGTTATTCCAAAGACAGGTCATAAGTTAGACAACGGCACAGTTACAGTCAAAGAAACATGTACAACAGCAGGTAAGCTTGTTTACAAGTGCCAGAATGCTGATTGTAACTATAGCAAAACTGAAATAATCAAGGCTACAGGTCATAAGTATGACAAGGGCGTTGTAACAAAGGCTGCAACATGCGATAAGGCTGGCGTTCTTACTTACACCTGTCAGAATTCAGGCTGTGGTCATACATACACAGAGACAATCAAAGCAATTGGTCATAGCTACACATCTACAGTAGTTAAGAAAGCTACTTGTATTGCAAACGGTATTGTAAGATACACCTGTACAAATTGTGGAAAGACCTTCGATAAAACAACAACAGGCTCACATAGCCTCTACTCATCAAAGGTCCGCATTGAGCCTACTTGCACAAAGGCTGGTAAAGAAGGTAAAATGTGTGCTATTTGTAAAGAATTTGTAGGTACAGTTACTACAATTCCTGCAAAAGGTCATACATATGTAAACGGTGAGTGTAGCTGTGGTGCGACAAAGAATCCTACAACTACACAGAATTCAACAGGTACAGTAGTTACACCTGAAACAACTAAACCTTCAAGCGCTACAACAACAAAGCCTTCAACAACTCAGAAGCCTTCAACTACACAGAAGCCAACTACAACAACTTCTTCATCAACAGGTGTTAAGCATCCTGCTACACCAAAGCTTGTTAAGGTTTCTAACGAAGTTAAGGGTATTAAGATTACCTGGAAGGCAGCATCAGGTGCAACAAGCTACAGAGTATATCGTCGTGTTGCAGGTGCAACAAAGTGGACGCATATTGCAACTGTTAAGGGCACCTCTTATGTTGATACAAAGGCTACATCAGGCACAAAGTGGGTTTACACAGTAAGGTCTGTAAACTCCAGAGGCTATAGTGATTGCCAGAGTGGTCTTAGCATTAAGCGCGTTGCAACTCCACACTTAACAAGCATTGCTAACGTACCAAATGGTATTACAGTTAAGTGGAATGCAGTTAAGAATGCGACAGGCTACAGAGTATATCGTCGTGGCGCAGGTCAGTCTTGGGTATATCTCAAAACTATAAAGGCTACAACATATACAGATACAGCAGTTAAGAACAAGTCTGGTAATTATTACAGATACACAGTAAGAGCTGTTGTAGATGGTGTTTACAGTGCATTCGAGGATGGTCTTGTAGTAAGATTTATTTCAACTCCACACTTAACAAGCGTTTCTAACATTGCAAACGGAGTAAAGATTAAGTGGAATGCAGTTAAAGAAGCAAATGGCTACAGAGTATATCGTCGTGGCGCAGGCCAGTCTTGGGTATACATAGGTACAACTTATGCAACAAGCTACGTAGACACTTCAGTAATGAACAAAAAAGGTTATTACAGGTATACTGTAAGAGCTGTAAATGTAAGCTACAGTGGTTACGAAACAGGCTTACTCATAAAACGATAAATATTTCCTAACAAAAACGGCTACTCTCGAAAGAGAGTGCCGTTTTGTATTATCAACACACAAACTGTTTCATATACTATAATTGGTGATGCTATGGTCAGAATGTTTTTTAAACCAAAGTTCAGACGACCACCATTGAGAGCCAAAAGGTTGGTTTCAAAACAAACAAGACAGACTGTTTTATTCAGAGTTGTTGCCGGATTTATGGTTTTTTGCATTATTTCTGTTTTGTGTGATATGCGTTTAAGACCAATTATACAGACGGTTGGTGGCAATGCGCTTAAAAATACACTTTCAAATGTTTTAGATGGAACAGTTAACAAAATGGTGGATGCGCTTGGTGTTCAATATGGGGAAATGGTTAATGTGGAACGTAACAAGGAGGGTGGAATTGTTGCAATAACACTTAATACCACTTGCATAAACGGATATAAAACAGAAATATCCGATGGTTGCTCAGACAGACTTTCAAATTTTACAGAAACAGAAGTACCGATTCCTGTAGGCGCTTTGTTAGGTTTTTCTTTCTTTAATGGCAGAAAGGGTTGCATTGACGTTCCTGCGACAATATACGGGTTTGCAGTAACAGATGTGGTGTCAAAATTTGAAAGTGCAGGCATCAATCAGACAAGGCATACAATATATCTTGATGTGGAAGCCTCAGCACATGCGTACGTTGGTCTATGTCACCTGAACGAAAGCGTCGACGAAACAATAATTTTAGTGGAAACAATAATAGTAGGTGAGGTGCCGAATAGCTATTATTCAATTTCAAAAGAAGGGAAAACTACCGATGTGAGAATCGTAAGTTAGTTCTTTTCTTTTGTTGTGGATATTCAACCTCTTTAAGCAAGCAATTGACTGCAAAAAGGTTGGGGATTGCCATTAATCCATTGCAGATGTCGGCAATTTCCCAAATGATTTTGGGGGAATTAACGCAGCCTATAAAAATAAGAATGCAGTAGATGAGCTTGTAAATTTTTGTTTTGTTTTTACCGAACAAATATTGAAAGCTTGTTTCACCATAAAAAGAGCATCCTGTCAAAGAAGTAAAGGCAAAAATTGCTGTAAGAATACTGATTCCGTTTTTTCCTATTGCTCCTATGGTAGAGTATGCTGCAACAGATAACTGCGCTCCATATAGCTTGCTTTCAAAAATATTTGTGCTGGAAAGCAATACAATTGACGTCATACCACACATAAGAATAGTGTCAATGAAAACTTCCAGCATAGCAGAAATGCCTTGTGTTTGCCCGTCGGAGCTTTTGGCTTGCGAGTGAAGAATTGTTGCTGAGCCAAGACCCGCCTCATTTGAAAAAACACCTCGTGAAACACCGTATCTTATAGCTTTATACATACCGAAGCCTTTTAACGCGCGTGTAGTGAAGGCTTCGGTTAAAATCATTTTAAAAGTAGGTACAATGTTTTCTTGGTACTTAATAAGTACCAAGAAACTTATTATAAAGTAAAAAATAACTGCAATAGGTACAACAATTGTCTGGAAATTTGAAAGCCTGTCAATGCCGTTTTTAATAACTAAAAACGCAATTATGGTTACGATAATTGCAGTGTATAGCTCAGGTATATTAAAATTTATTTTCATAATGTCACTCAAAGAATTGCTTTGTGCCATATTACCCATACCCATAACAGACATAAGACATAAAACAGCATATATTTTGGAAAGTCCTTTCATTTTTAAACCATTTTCAATATACGAAAAAGAACCGATAGATTCTTTCGCTTTTTCGAATCTCTCCGTATATGTGGCTCCAAGGAAATTTTCTGCGTACGCAATCATCATAGAAAAAAATGCAGAAAAAATCATCCAGAATACGCTTCCTGGTCCACCGGAGTAAAGGGCTGTTGCAACGCCAACAATATTACCTGTGCCAATACATGCACCAAGTACAGAGCAAAAGGCAGAAAATTGAGATATTCCATCGTTATCATTTTTATTAAAAATGGAGTTCAAAAAGATTTTCAGCGAAGTGTTAAAGCCTCTTAGCTGAAAAAATCTGCTTTTACAAGATATACGTAACCCTGTAAGCACAAAAAATAAAAGCATAGGTGCACCCCACACCACACCATTTAAAGCATATAAAAATCTCGACAAAATTTATTCTCCGTTCTTTACAATTAATGAAAAAAGGCTATAATTATAATTAATATATTTTTATTAAAAGAAAGTTATGAGTAAATGGTTCAAGATTTAACAGTAGGTAAAAGCAGTAAGGTTTTGTTCAAATTTACCTTGCCTATGTTTGCAAGTATGATTTTTCAGCAGTTTTATAATATTGCAGATACTTTGATTGCTGGTCGCTTTGCAGGTGAAAACGCACTGGCTGCAGTAGGTGCCTCTTATCCTATTACAAACATCTTTAACGCCATTGCGTTTGGGTGTAACATAGGGTGCAGTGTTGTAATTTCACAATATTTTGGCGCAAAGAAATATGAAAAGGTTAAAACGGCAGCCTCAACCTCACTTATATCCTGTGTGGCATTAGGTAGCACAATAACGCTATTAGGTTTAATATTAACACCATTCCTTATGAGTGCCATTGATACACCAAAAGATATTTTTTCGGATTCATCATTGTATTTGTCGATTTACATAGGTGGCTTTGTTTTTTTATTCCTTTATAACATTACAAACGGAATTTTTACCTCAATGGGTGATTCCAAAACACCTCTTTATTTTTTGATTTTTTCCTCAATATTCAATGTTGTTTTAGATTATATTGCAGTTGTGTTTTTTGATATGGGGGTTTCAGGCGTAGCCTGGGCTACCTTTGCTGCACAAGGCATAGCAGGAGTCTTGTCCTTTGCAACCCTTTTAAAACGCCTTGAAAAGCTTGAAACACAAGGGAGAACGGAGAGGTTTTCCTTGTACATATTAAAGAAAATTTGCAGAATTTCTATTCCTAGCATACTTCAACAAAGCTTTGTTTCCGTAGGGAATGTGTTTATTCAAAAATTAATTAACGGCTTCGGCTCGTCTGTAATTGCAGGTTTCTCTGCATCTATGAAATTAAACACCTTCACCATAAATGCGCTTTATACCTTTGGTAATGGTGTTTCAGGCTTTACAGCGCAAAATGTAGGCGCAAAAAAGACTGACAGAATAAAAGAAGGTATGAAATATGGTTCTTTAATGGCAATTGCTACAGGTGTTGTTTTTGCTATAGTTTATTTCTTCTTTAACAAGAATTTAATGCTGATGTTTATGGATAACGGCAATAATGCAGATGCAGTAAGGTCGGGCGCAGAATTCCTCAAAATAGTTTCACCATTTTACTGCTTTATTGGTATAAAGCTTGTCGGTGACGGAGTTTTACGAGGAACAGGCTCAATGAAGCTATTTATGGTCGCGACCTTTACGGACTTGATTTTACGAGTAATTCTTGCCTTTGTTTTATCGCCACTTATGGGCTATTGTGGTATATGGGTATCCTGGCCAATTGGCTGGACAGTGGCAACGATATTATCGGTGATTTTTTATTTCAAGGTAATAAAAAAAGCAGAGCTTTAAGATTAGTCTTAAAGCTCTGTTCTTTGTTTGGGCTTTTATTTTTAATTTTGTTTACGGACAATTCTATATTCATCGTCTGCCCTGAAATAAGGACAAGCATCATTAGATGAAGTTAAAAATTTCAGGTATTCATCCTCATCAAGCTCAATATCACAAAAATACTCTTCTAAATCTTCATCGTAGCGATAATTTTCGCACATATCACACATTGCCATAGTTTATCCTCACTTGTGGTATTTACCATTGTTGTTTATCTGAAAAGCCCTGTATATTTGTTCTAACAGCATAACTCTCATAAGCTGGTGGGGGAATGTCATAGGAGAAAACGAAAGTTTGTTGTCTGCAAGGGCTTTTATTTCAGGTGAAAGACCGAAAGAACTGCCTATAATGAAGGTTATGTTGCTTTTTCCGTTCAATGCAATGTCACTGAGTACCTTTGCAAAATCTTCGCTTGACTTTTCCTTTCCTTCAATACAAAGTGCAAAGGTGTAGCTACCACCAGGAATTTTCTTTTTGATTTCCTCAGCCTCTTTTGATAAAGCGGCAGTTATTTCGGTTTGAGAAGGGTTGTCCGATAATCTGACGGGGTTAAGCTCGATAATATTTAACCTGCCGTAAACCGACAGCCTTTTTGCATACTCGTCAACAGCTTCTCTTAAATACTTTTCTTTTAATTTTCCCAAGCAAATAACTGTAACGTTCATTACTGTAAACCTAAGAACGGTGCAGGGTCTAACCTCATACCGTTAACTCTTACTTCAAAGTGAAGGTGGGCGCCAAAGGAGTAGCCTGTGTTACCCACTCTGCCAATTGTCTGACCTTTTTGTACAACGTCACCGGGGTTAACCATAAGTGAGTTATCTAACATATGGGCATAAAGTGTTTCTACACCATTGCCGTGGTTAATTACAACGTAGTTACCATAACCACCTGTGTTCCAACCAGCTTCTGTAATTGTACCGGCAGCACCTGCTACAACAAGCTTACCTGAGGCAGATGGACCTGAAATGTCAATGCCTTTGTGGTAACCGAGACTTCTATTTCCGTACGGTGAGGTTACCATATAAAGGTTAACAACTGGCCAACAGAACATACCCGTTGTCTGAATAACGGTGTATGAGCCCATTGAAAGACTACCTGCACGAATGCCTCTTTCAACAATCTGCGTTACCGGTTGTGTAATAGGGAAGCTCATAAGCTCCTCTGAAAATACTTTTTGGTTGTCAATGTATGTAACAAGATTGATGTTATACTCTTTGCCGTTTGCACCTGCACGTCTTACACGGCTGTCGCCCATAAACAGTTTGTTTGTCTGTACTTCTACAGTTTCAAAGGCCGTGTCTGCATAACTTTTCTCACACTGAGCATAAAGTATGTTAAGCTTTTGATTAAGTACGTTTTGTAATTCTGCAATTGTAAGAATCTTTTTACTATCTTTAGGGTAAAGTGTCTGGTTAAGCTTTACGCTTTGTGAAAAGGAAACAGTAGAATCGGGGTGAAGCTTTTTTGCAAGTGTATAAACGTTATTTATGCTTTCGCGTGCTTTTTGTGGGCTTTCTACTGCGCCTATAAATTCGTCGTCAATATACACTTCGTAAGCAGTAACAAGGTTTTTACCAAGCTTTTCAACAATAAGGTCACTAATAGCAGAAGCAGTTTTCAAGTTGTAGGATTGGGTTTTTACAGGAGAGTCTGTTATTTGTGAAAAATCCTCCGAACCTAAAATCTTAAGTGCATACGCTTTTGCAACGTCTGCCTCGGTCTGACTGTTTGTGTAGCCGATAACACTGTCACCGATTTTGATACATATAGCATCTACACGGTTACTGTTTGAAAAGGCAGCATAAGTAACACCTGCAAGTACACCAACAATCAGGAGTGCAACAATTGCTCTTCTGAAAAATACCTTTGCAGATGAGAAGGAGTCTTTATTGAATTTGAAAACACTTTTCACGAAAGAAAATATTCGTTTAATTAAAGCAACGGCATAATCTTTAGGTAAATTGCCAAGAAAAGCTATGCTGTCGTAAAGTTTGTCAAATAAATTCATTTTTTCTCGCCTTTATAAAATATATAAATAAATATATCATATATATCTTTAATTCACAAGAGATAAATCGTTAATAAATTTTAAAAAGTATCAAAAATGTAACAACTATTGTTTATTTTGTGTGAATATGTTATTATACAGTATATGTGTGGAATTATGCTCGTTTCCAGAGGAGGTGAAATACGGTGGATAATAAAGAATATTACAGAACGTATGCCGAAATCTCTATTGATGCAATCGAGCACAACCTATCTCAGCTTAAGTCCAAATTAAACGAGGGCGTCCTTACACTTGCAATTGTAAAGGCGGATGCCTATGGCCACGGTGCAGTAGGTGTAAGTAAGGCTATTCAGGATAAGGTTGACTATTTCGGCATAGCAGAGCTTATGGAGGCTGTAGAGCTTCGCGAAGCAGGTGTGGAAAAGCCAATACTTGTTCTTTCTTACACGTCACCGTATTTGTACGAAACCCTTATTAAAAACGAACTCACACAAACAATTTTTAACTATGATGATGCAGTTGAGTTATCAAAGGCAGCAGTAAGGTTAAATAAAATTGCACGTGTTCATATTGCAGTAGATACAGGTATGTCACGTATCGGCTTTTTCTGTAATGCAGAAAGTGTAGAAATAGTAAAACGGATAAACGATTTACCTAATCTTTATATTGAAGGCATATTCAGTCACTATGCCTGTGCCGATTGTGAGGACAGAGCAACTACAGAAAAGCAAACACGCGTTTTTAAGGATTTCATTGCTTCACTTGAAGCAAGGGGAATGTATATTCCTATAAAGCATCTTTCAAACAGTGCAGGCATTCTCACCTGCGACGAGCAGTTTGATATGGTGCGTATGGGCATAGTGCTTTATGGTCTTTATCCTGATGAATTTGTTAACGATGGTAGCATTTCCTTGCAGCCTGCAATGAAAATAGTCAGCCACGTAATTCACGTGAAGGATGTTCCTGCTGGTAGTGGCGTAAGCTATGGTCACACGTATTTTACAAAGGGAAAAACACGAATTGCGACTGTGTGCATAGGCTATGCAGACGGCTTTTCACGCTCACTTTCCAATACAGGCAAGGTTTTAATAAACGGACAGTATGCAAACATAATTGGTCGCGTATGTATGGATCAGCTTATGGTGGACGTAACCTCACTTCCTGACGTCCAGGTGGGGGACGAGGTTACCATACTCGGTAAAGACGGAGAAAATGAAATCACTGCTGAGGAGATTGCAAAGTTGACAGATACAATCAATTATGAAGTAGTGTGTCAGTTCCAAAAGCGTGTAACCATTCTTCAGTATAAAAATGGAGAAAGAGTGTGATTTATGAAAAATCAGGATATTAATATAAGGGACCCTTTCGTTCTTGTCTATGACGAAAAATACTATATGTACGGCACAAGGGCAAAAAACTTTGGTTACAAAACATGTGGTTTTGACGTTTACATAGGCACAGACCTTGAAAATTGGTCAGAGCCCAAGCAGGTTTTCGATTCACAAAAATTTGGCTATAATACTCAAGTTAACTGGGCTCCTGAAGTGCATATGGTTGGCGACAGCTTTTATATGTTCGCAACCTTCACAAAGCCTGACGGACTTCGTGGGACTTACGTATTAAAAAGCGACAGTCCCGATGGGGAGTTTATGCCACATAGCAAGGGCGCAATAACTCCCGACGGTTGGGAATGTCTTGATGGTACCCTTTACCGTGAGGATGGCAAGTTATATTGTGTTTTCTGTCACGAGCACACACAGATTTTAAACGGAACAATTTGTTACGTTCAATTGAATGATGATTTAACACAGGCAGTAACACAGCCAATAGAGCTTTTCGATGCAGGCTCATTTTTAAAGCGTGAGGCAAGCGAAAGCTGTCACAACGTTACAGATGGTCCGTTCTTTTACAGAATGAAGAATGGCAGACTTCTTATGATATGGTCAACGTCTACAGGTAAGTATGTACAATGTATTGCTACGTCGGATAACGGCTCCATAACAGGTAAATGGAATCATTTGAAGCCACTTTTCGATGAAGATGGTGGACACGGAATGATATTTACCGATTTAAACAATAAACTCAGGTTAACGCTCCATTGTCCAAACGACAGCGAATATGAAAAACCGGTGTTTTACACATTGAAAGAAACAGACGAAACACTCGTTATAGAATAAAACCAAAATTACGGAGGTAATACCGTGAATAAATTCTCGGGCTTTATTAAAAGCTATACAGACGTTTTTATGCTTGATTTAAAGGAGCATATAGAAAACGTTCCACAAATTATTAAATTGTCAATTGCCGATCTAAAAAAGACATACACAGGTGCAGCTTTAGGTTGGGCTTGGGCAGTCATTAAACCAATAGTTAATATTTTCGTTTATTGGTTTGCTATTGCTATAGGTCTTCGTCAGGGTGGCGACGTTAACGGCTATCCATACATATTGTGGCTTATTTGTGGTATTGTGCCATGGTTCTTTATGAGCGATGCAATAATAGGTGGTACGGAATGTATAAGAAAATATAGTTACCTTGTAACTAAGATGAAATATCCTGTTTCAACCATTCCTACACACACGAATCTTTCTAAGCTGTTTATTCACGTGTTAATTACACTTGTTGTTGTGTTTATTTTCTGGTTTGCAGGTTATCCGCCAACACTTTATCTTTTACAGTTACCGTTATATACACTCTTTATGTTCCTTTTCTTTAATTCATGGGCATTGTTTGCAGGTCTTGTTTCTGCAATGAGTAAGGACTTTTCAAATCTTGTAAAATCCTTTAATATCGCAGTTTTTTGGTTGTCAGGTATCCTTTGGAATATAGAAAATGTTGCAGATTCTCCTGTGCTTTACGAGCTTATGATGATGAATCCGGTTACCTTCTTGTGCTACGGATACAGAAATTGCTTCGTAAACCACAAATGGTTCTTTGAGAATCCAGAAAGTCTTGGCTTCTTTATTGGTTGGTATTTGTTCCTTGGGTTCCTGTCCCTCTGGGCACACAAGAAGCTTCGCAAGGAAATTCCTGACGTGTTATAATGAACGTGGTTTGTTGTACAAAGAAGTTCATTCTATAATCGTCATAAACTAAAATATCAGAGGTACTCGTAATGAGAGATGTTGTTATAAAGTTTGAAAACGTCAGCAAGGTTTATAAGCTTTATTCAAGTACGCGCAGACGTTTGTTAGGTATATTTATCAAGAAAATCGGTTACAAAAAGAAAAAAGCAGTTGATGGCGTAAACTTTGAAATCGAAAGAGGCGAATCAGTTGCACTTTTTGGTAAAAACGGCGCAGGTAAATCAACAGTGTTAAAAATGATTACAGGCGTTGCTTTCCCAACCGAGGGTGAAATTGTTGTTAACGGCAGAGTAAGTGCCTTGCTTGAGCTTACAAGTGGTTTTGACCAGGAGTTTACAGGTAGACAGAATATTTACCTTAAAGGTCACATTTTAGGCTTGAAGGACGCTGAAATAAAAATACTAGAGGAAACTATTGTGGAGTTTTCCGAGCTTAACGATTATATAGACCAGCCTGTAAGAACATATTCAAGTGGTATGAAGGCAAGACTTGGTTTCGCAATTAATGTTAACATCAAGCCTGAAATTCTCATTGTTGACGAGGCGTTGAGTGTTGGTGACGCTGCCTTCAAGGCAAAGTGTCAGGAAAAAGTTAATGAGCTTATTCACAACGAGCATGTTACATTGCTTTTTGTTACACACCAGGCAGCAGTTGCTAAGGAGTTCTGTAAACGTGGTATCGTTATGAAGGACGGTAAGCTTATTTTCGATGGTCCTGTTGACGAGGCTGCTGAATTCTACAAGAAGATGTATGCAATAAAAAAATAAAACAAAAAATCCTGTTGATAAGCTGATTATCAACAGGATTTTCTTTTGTTATTGTTTGTTATTTTGCCTCGATAATAGCGTAAATAGGGTAGTGGTCAGAAACGAATCTGCCGTCAATACCCTCTGTCATTACAACATATTTAAGTGCCTTAAATTCTTCGTTTATCATAACGTAGTCAATTACATCTTTTTCGTGCTCTTCGGGCTTTGTATCGTGGTATGTACAGTAATTCATTGTGTCAGGTGCAAGCTTTTTAGCGTCGTCAAAGTAATTGGAGTTCACAAACTGATTGTAGTTTTCTGTGCCTTCTACAACGTTCATATCTGCAGTGAAAACAACGGGTATATTGGTGAAGGTTTTAGCGTGTTTAATAATCATTTCTACACTGTTTCTTCTTGCTTCTTCACCTATATGATCAAAGTGGGTATTAATATGTACGTAATCTTTGCCGGTTTCTTTATCTCTTAACTGTACCCATGAACATATTCTTCTGCAAGCAGCATCCCAACCGAAAGAGGGCTCGTCAGGTGTCTGTGATAACCAGAAGTTATCACTGCTTATAACCTCGTATTTCTCCTTTAGGTAAAACACAGGGGAATATTCACCCTTGTTATTACCGTCGTCGCGACCAATGCCAATATAAGCGTATTTATGACCGATGTTTTCTTTGAGAGCAGCCATCCATTCAGGAGTAGCTTCCTGTATACCTACTGAATCTGCATCACTTTCAAGAATTGTCTGACAAACAATTCCGATTCTGTCTTCCCAAGAATCGTCACCAACGTTTGAGCAACGTATATTAAATGACATTATTTTCATATTTTCACACCACTTTATAATAAACTTTAATTTTAACCAATATCAATATCAATACCATCACCAATTGATATTGATGTGTTGAAATCACCTATATTAAGATCGAAATCAAATGTTTTTTTGAATGTTAAATCTGCGTAAATAGGGAAGTGATCAGATACATAGTACTTGCTTGGACTTTCGGTTACAACACCATAGTTAACAGCCTCGAAGCCCTCATTTGCAAAGCAGTAGTCAATTACCCAACCCTCGTGCTTTTCAGGGAATCTATCGTGATATGTAATGTATTCATCAACATTTTCTGCAGTGTATTTTGTGTCCTTGAAAATGGAGTTTTCTGCAATTTCCTTGTAGTTGAAGGAACCCTCTTTGACATTCATGTCTGCAGTGAATACAGCAGGAATGTCTTTATATTCCTGTGACTTTTCAACAATAATTTTGATACTGTTAGAACGAGCTTCTTCACCGACGTGGTCAAAGTGAGAATTCATATGTATATATTTTTTTCCAGTGTCCTTGTTTTTGAGAATAACCCAAGTACAGATTCTGTTAAATGCTGCGTCCCAACCTTTCGATACCTCGTCAGGAGTTTCTGAAAGCCAGAAGGTACCACTGTCAACTACGTCATATTTGTCTTTGAGGTAGAAAATAGCGGAATATTCGCCTTTATGACCACCATCACGACCTTCGCCAACGTAGGCGTATTTGTCGCCTATTTCTGCATCTAGGGTATCAATCCATTCGGGAGTTGCTTCCTGTACACCCAAAGAGTCAGGCATACCGTTAAGAATTGTTGTTACAACATCTTCTGTTCTGTCTTCGCGTCCACGGAAACCTACATTTGTACATCTTACGTTAAAGCTCATAACTCTTACGGCTTTTTCAGGCTTGTCCCTGAACCCAAAAACCTTGCTTGCAGGTACTTCACTCTGCATATGGTCAGGTAAAACGGTTACTGCAATGGTTACACCGATGGCTAAAACTAACAGCACACTGATGATTACGATTATTTTTTTCTTTTTTGTCATATAAAACACCTCGGGGAGTTATAAACCACATATGGTTTGTTTTTATTTGTTTATATAATACCTTATATTGTCGCAAAGTGTCAACTTTCTTTTAGAAAAATAAAGGTTAAGATGACAGATGTGCGACTTGTGTCTTATTTCTGCTTTTATTGTTTGATTTGAATTTATTGTGTTGTTGCACAAAACAAAGTACTGAAAATTGTGCGATTATACAAATCGCAAAAAATTACAAAAAATTTTTAAAAAAAAGTGAAGTATTTTGAAATTTTTGACATATATAAGTGGAATCAAATTTCGGAGGGTTTCAATCATGTTTCAAAATTAGTGGAAGGAAAGGACGAAAATGTATGTCAAAATCAGGGAAACTACTGGCAATGTTACTTAGTGTGGCGTTGTTTTTAAGCGTGTTTTCTTGCTCAACAACGGTTTTTGCAGAGGAAGTTACAGAAGAGCTTGAACACAGGGAGTTTGTTGAAAATGCTATTAACAATCCTGGTGTTGATGAAGACGATTTACCCGAAGCAGAAATAATTTATGAGGTGGAAGAAAAGCGAGACGAATATACCAAAGTTTATAAGAAAAATGATGGCTCATATACTGCCGTTATGTCTGCAACACCATTGCACTATCTTAATGATGGTGTATGGGAAGATATTGACAATTCATTAACGCTTAACGGAGACGTTTATTCAAACACAGACAATTTATTCAACATTGAGTTGCCTGAAAGTATAAACAGTAACGAAGCTTTAACCATTGAAAATGGTGGTTATGAAATCTCGTTCAGTGTGGATGGCATTTCTGAAAGCGTTGCAGTTGTGGAAAACAATGTTGTTTCAAGTGGAACAGAAGTTTCGGCTATAGATGAATCTATTGTGCAAACACATTCTGCAGTTACATATAACGATATTGCAGAAAACACAGATTTGCAATACATTGTTTCATCGGATTCTATTAAAGAAAATATAATTGTTTATGATAAAGAAAGCGTTAAGGATACATATATATTCACATTTGAACTAAATGGATTGACTGCCCAGAAATATGACGATGGTTCTGTTGTTTTCAGAGATAATTCTAACGATATTAAATTCAGAATTCCACGACCTGTTATGACAGATTCTGCTTTATCTTTTTCTTATGACATTGATGTTTCCTTGAATGAAAACGGGGATGGAACAATTACAATTCAATATACACCTTCGACGGAATGGTTGAACAGTACAGAGCGTGCATACCCAATAACTATTGAGCCGGCAATTATGGTCGAAGACATTAAGGAAACAACATGGGTTGAGGATACATTCGTTATTTCTGATGCTTCTGATGATACTATAAAAGAAAAGAATTATTATTCCGATTACGTGGGTGCAGTTTCCAATGGCGCACAAGGATTAGAGGGAGAAGTATATACAAAGTTTAATATGGATGCTTTCAAGAGCTTGGGCAGTAACGTTGTTTTTACCGAGGCTCAGTATCTGTTTTATGGTGGTTCTACAAATGGCGTAGCATTAGCTAAAAAAATCGCTGAGCCAATTGATTTTAAAACAGTTACGTATGATAAAAAAGCTGAGTTGGAGGAAGAAGTGATTGATTACTACACTTCACCGTATAAAGGGTATGAAAACCTTAGCTTTGTTTACACACATTTTAATATTACTAAACCACTTAACGAATGGCTTAATGGTGAAGAAAACAATGGCTTTGCAATTGTTACTGAAGATACAGATTTTTATGCAGCCCTCATATTAAACGGTGTACAAAAGAAGCCCTCTTCAGATGTAGTTCACACAACAACACTTCTCTTAGACTACATTGATATGGGTGGATATAACGAGAAATACGAATACCATACCCAACCTGTAAGCAGAGCGGGTACAGGCTATGTAAACATACTTACACAACAGCTTACCGTAATGCGTGACGATATTACTATTAATGTTGGTGATTCACCGTTAACTGTTGGCATGGTATATGATTCTGCGATTTATGATAAATTAAATGCACTCAATTATGGTCATTTGTTAGCGTACGGAAACAACTGGACACCAAATTTTTTGCGAGCATATTTGGCTGACAACGACGGGAATGTAACCTATTACAGCGAAACAGGCTCTGCAATCGACTTTGTCCGTTCAACGGATGAAAACGGGAATATAGTTTTTACGGAACGAAATGGCGAAAGCGGATACAGCTTAGAGGCTGTTAATTCTAACGGATACAGAGTTGTTCGACCGGATGGAAAAACTGAAACCTTTAACGCTTTAGGTCTTTTGATTTCCGTTGCTGATTCAGAAAATACCGAAACATCAGTTAATATTCAATATGACCAAAGCTATAGAATTGATAAAATTACAGTTGGAAGTAACGTCATTTTTGACTACATCTATGACAATTCAGGCTTACTATCTAAGTTAACCTGTTCAACGGATAGTTTAGTAAAAGAAGTTAATTACAGCTATGACAGTAATAACAATCTTATATCGGTAACTTCATTAGATGAAGATGGTAAAGCATATAGTTGTTCATATGGATATGACGAAAGCAACAATGTTACATCAGTTACTTATGAATTGTTAAATGATGATGATACCGTAAGCGATGGCTTGCGTGTGGTTTATGATTACGATGGCAACGGTAATGTTATTGAAGTTATTGAACAAACATATACCGGAAATAGCTTTGTTGATTATGAAATTACAAACTATAGTAAATTGGATTTGTTACAAACCCAAGTATCATATGGAACACAGGATTATGAGGTTTACCAGTTCAATAATCAAGGCAAGCATATCTATACATTTGATAGTGTAGGTAATGTTGTTTATTCTATAGATAAATTACAAAACCCTATGTATAACTACTGGGTTCAGTCAACATTATTCAATTGTATAGAAAACGGAGATTTCGAAAACGGCTTAAATAATTGGAACGGTTCCGAACTTGATGTTGAAACAGCAAAAATAAACAAGAAAAATGTTAATGCTGTAAAGCTTACCGGTGGAATTGATGAGGAAAATACACTTTGTCAAGTGGTGAAAATTGATGGAAAAGAAAACGAAGAGTTTATAATTTCCGGTTGGTTCAAAGGATGCTTCACAGAATCCTCCACGGACAATGCGGAGCTTAAAAATACAATTGAAGACGGTGGGAATTCGAATCTGAATTTCACCAGTGACCGTTTTGCACAAATAGAGGTATCGTACCAATATACAGAAATAACAGATAAAGGTGCCGAAGTACGTCCCGATAAAATAGTTGTTCCGTTTTCTGTGAATGTTGATTCATGGCAGTATGTAGAAAAAAAGTTTGAATTGAAAGCGGATAGTGAAAATATAACAGTTTGTATACGTTATTCCAAAAATGAGAATCCTGCCTTAGTTTCAGGTGTCAAGCTTATAAAATGTGGTGCTATTAAATATTATCATGATAACGACAATAACGATTTCAACAACAAAATAGAATGGGTGACTATTGGTTCTAATGCCAAATTGGAATATCATTATAGAGATAACATTACCAGTTTAATTTTTTCTGAGAATGCTGTTCCGAAAACTACAGTAACTTATAGATACCCGGAAAATGGAGAATCAAAAGCATATATATATGTAAACGGAGAAGAAAAGCATAAGATTTTATTTGATAGTGATACTAAAAAAATAAAGCAAGTTCAATCATCTGACGGAAGAATCATTCGTTATACAGATGATATGACTGGTTCTTTTGATGCTAAAAATAGCTGTATTTATACAGTAGGAGATATTGTGAACGAGGGATTGGATTCTGGTTGTGTTTATCAGGAGACGATAGGTGGTAAAAAGTATTGTACGATATTGAATCCGGTGCAATATGTACTCCCAGATACTATAAAGCCAGTTACAACAAATTCTCGTGATTTTTGTATATCTGAAACCTTATCGGAAAAAGGTGAGCAAATCAAATTGATTCTTGGTGCTACCACAAAACAAGATTTCTTTGGCAGAAGAGATACTGATGTTGTTCAATTGTATATACCAAATGTTGAGAAAGAAAACGCTGTACCTTTGGCAAAAATCCAGACAGAATATAAATATCCGGAAAACAAGGGTTTTGATGAAATGAATCGTGTTAAAACTCTTATTAATACTATTTCTGCTCCGCAGGGAAATAATTTAGAGAGCAATATAGGCTTTTCATATGAGTATGATGAGAAAGGGAATATTACTGCAGAATATAAGTATATTTCAGACAACTCAACGCAACCTCGCTATAGTTATGAATATGATGATAGTAATCATCTAATTAGGTATAATGTTCTGGATTCAGAAGAGCCTCGCTCATATGTATACGAATATGATACTTATGGTAACATTTTATCGGAATCAGTATATTCAGGGAATCCATCGAGTGCCGAACTTGACATCATTACACCGGCAGAGTATTATGAGTATAGTTACAGTAATAATAAACTTATTAGCCATAAAGGCGAAACAATATGCTACAATGAAGATGGCAATCCGATTAATTTAAATGGTGCAACACTTGGGTGGAATGATAATAATCAGCTTGTCTCATATACATATACAGATGCTAATGATAACAATAAAGAGAAGCGTATAGTGTATGATTATGACGATGATGGTTTTCTTGAATCCAAAACTATTCAGGAAAAGACTGACATCTCGAACGACATGTACGAAGATGTTGAAAAATATCAATACACATGGTCATATGGTAAAGTAATAAACCAGGTTCATACAAAGAATAATGAAAATGGCGTTGCACAGCAACAAACGGTAGTAAAATTTGTTTACGATTCATTTAACTGTGTACAAGGCTTTATTATTGATGTTGATGATATTGTTGATGGTGAGGTTGTTGATGATTCGGAAGATGCTTCTGCATATATGTATCTGAAAAATCTTCAAGGCGATATTGTTGGTGTTGTAGACGAATCAGGCAACACCGTGCTTTTGTATGAATATGATGTATGGGGAGTACCAACAATAAGTTTTAGTGAAAATTGTCCCGAAGCAATTTCTTCAAAAATAGAGTTACTTACACTTACGTACCGTGGCTATTGTTATGATTATGATACAGGCTTGTATTTTGTAAATGGCAGACTTTATAACCCTGAATGGGGCAGATACGTAAGTAATAGCGAGAATTCTGATGAAAATACCTTGCCTGAATTTGAAGGAATAAATAATGTCTATACATATTGGGGCAATAATCCTGTGTTTACCTATGATTATGATGAAAAAGAAATATATTACGCTAAAGCCTATGCAAACTACCTTCATAATAAAAAAGTAACACAACAGTTTTTAGTTGATGAAACCCGTGATTATGATAAGAATGACGATGGTTATTTTGATGAATTTATTTATAATCAACGAAATGAAAAGATTGCAAATTATCGCTATGGCGAGCTGGGAATGGCCAAAAATGGTTGCGGTTGTGTTGCTACCTTTAATGCCGCACTGCTTCTTGATCTCAAATTAAATCCCGAAGATGTTATGTTCGAACATGAAACAATCGGAATGGGGTTGCATGGTTTTTATGGTTGCAGTATTGTAGATGTTGCCCAGTTTTTTGTCAGAAGAGGATTAGATGTTGAGTTTGCTGTTAATAATTTTGATGCTGCTGCCCAAAATTATGATGTGCATATTATGAACTACATTAACCCAACTTCAGGTCACTTTGTTGCAATAAAGAGTGAATGGAATCAAGAGACAAAGAAGGCTGCTTTTTGGGGTTATAATACATTTTGTAATCAAGATGAAAGAGATGATTTAACTCATACAATTAATGATGATAAAGAACATCCAATCACATCGGAGACGTACAAACCTCATATTATGATTTCTATTAAAGCTAAAAACTAACAAATCTTGTCAGAAAAATATTAAGGAGGATAAGCATGAAAAAAACAAAAAAGATATTTGCGTTTGTTTTAGCACTGATATTAATTTTTTCCGTTATTCCGATTATAGTAAGCGCTGCAGAAACAAGTGGTAAGTGCGGCGATAATGTGTTTTGGTCTTACGATAATAAAACAAAAACATTGACAATTTCCGGCACAGGAGATATGTATAGTTATAGAAATAACACTCTTACTCCGTGGGCGAATCACAAGTACATGGAGGTTGTGGATATAAAAGATGGTGTAACTTCAATAGGTTCATCTGCGTTTGGTAAAAAAACATATTTGAAAAATGTTTCTATTCCTGATAGTGTGAAAAGCATTGGTGGGGGTGTGTTTGATTCCTGTGATTCTCTGGAAAGTTTAACAATTCCGCTTAGTGTAACACGAATAGGTGGTGGTGTGTTTCCGTTGAAAGCGAAAATATATTATCACGGAACTAAAGAACAGTGGCAAAACATGGAGAAGGAAAGTGGTGGTGTAAATTTTTACTTACGTGCATATTGTTCTGATGGTGAAGTTTTACCATCAGGTGTGTATGGTGATAATGTAATATGGACATTTGATATCGAGTGCGGTTTATTAACTATCTCCGGCACAGGAGACATGCATGATGGTAAGGTGAATTCCTCTCCACCATGGTTTGAAATAGACGATCTGATAACCGATGTATATATTGAAGACGGAGTTACCTCGATAGGAGACAGGACTTTTGTGTTTCATAGATCTTTGAAAAATATTCACATTCCGGATAGTGTGACTAAAATTGGGGCGGTAGCCTTTTGGGATTGTTTGAATCTAACCAATATAACAATTCCGGATGGTGTGACTAAAATTGGTGATGAGGCATTTCGAGGTTGTACCGGTCTTACTGATATAACAATTCCTGTTAGTGTAACAGAAATCGAAAATTATGCGTTCCCATATTCAGCAACAATACATTACCAGGGAACTAAAGAGCAGTGGCAAAATCTCCAAAAAGAAAACAACCAATATCTTTTTGGGTACTACGTGTGTTGTTCTGATGGTGAGTTATTGCCTACAGGTACATGTGGCGATAATTTAACATGGGCTTTTGATAAAAGTACAGGTACATTAACAATCTCCGGAACGGGAGAAATGTACAATTATTCAGTGCATGTAGATGAATATGATCGTGTAAGCGTAGATAGCCCGTGGTATAAAATTAAAGACCTTATAAAGAATGTTAATATAGAAGATACTGTAACCTCTATTGGCGATTATGCATTTTATGAGTGCGAAAACCTTGAAGAGATTAAGGTAAGCAATAACTTAACATATATTGGTAAATGTGCTTTTAAAAAGTGTTCCGCCTTAAAGAATTTCACTATACCCGAAATCGTAACCAAAATCTGCGGAGCTGCATTCAGTGAGTGTTCAAGTCTTGAAAGCATAATAATCCCTGATAGTGTAACCGAAATGGGTGGTTCTGCGTTTTTTTGGTGCAAAAGTCTCAAAAGTGTTGTAATAGGTGACGGGGTAACAATAATTGAAGGCGACACCTTTAGCGGATGTGAAAACCTTGAAAAAGTAACACATGGTAAAAGCGTAAAAACAATTGGTCGTAGTGCTTTTGAAGATTGTACAAATCTTTCTGAAATGCGAGTGCATCCAAGCCTCGAACAGGTAAATGAGTCTGCATTCATGCGTAGCCGAAAAATGACTGTTTACCATTCGGGCACAAAAGAGGACTTAAGAAAAATCAAGGTGGAGGAAAAAAACAACAGCAGGTTTTGCGTGTCAGATTTCCGTTTCGATAACGGCGAAATTGCCGGTTTGTACGGAAAGGATAGCATATGGTATTATGATGAAGCAACAAGCACAGTAACAATAAGCGGTTCGGGGGAAGGGTATAATTTGACATTCCCATACACGAACTCATCAGGGTATTCTTTCTTGAAACCCAAGAATGTTGTTATAGAAGATGGTGCGCAAAAAATCAGCAGCTGCTCAAGTGAAGATGTACAAACAGTAGTTGTGCCTGAAAGTGTAAAGGAAATTCAGCAAGGTGCGTTCAGTGGATGTAGTAATCTTTCAATTGTGTATTATTTCGGTAGCCGTGAACAATGGAATGAAATAGCAATAGACCCTAAATACAATGACCCCCTTATGAATGCGCAAATTGTTTATAATGCTTGCATGCACAATTACACAGGAACTTCGTTTGAAGCCACTTGCACACAGCACGGCTACACAAAATACACCTGCGAAGATTGTGGTTATTATTACAACGACTACACTGCAAACCCCACCGGTCATAACATAAACGCCGACGGTGTGTGCGAAAATTGCGGTAAGCAAGAAACAGTAAATAATACTGCTTCTAACAATCAACTGTTAAGCTTCGACAGCATTTTACAATTGATTATAAACCTTATGAACAAAATTTTTGATGCGATTCTTGTGGGTATTTAAATGATAAGTTAATTAAAACATTAAAAAAGCCATCCTTTTCAGGATGGCTTATTTTTATTTGTTTAGTTGTACTGTTTACCGAACTTTCTCTGGAAGAGCTTAATAATTTCAACAATCGGAATAATAAGGAATGAAAGACCAAGAGAAATAAGGTAAGCAGTTGCGTCAAGGTGAGCAAAACCAAAGAGGTTTGAAAGGAAGTCAACCTCAACAACAGCAGTTGTAAGAAGGAATGAGCCAATCATCGCACCATAAAGCGCAACGTTGTGGTGTCCTTTGAATACCATAGCAACTGAAGAGCCTCTCTGTGAGCGCATGTTGAATGAGTGGAAGATTTCGCACATTGCCATTGTGAAGAATGCCATTGTCATACCTTCACTTGAGTCTGCAATGTTACGGAAAACAAGGTGACCTGTTTCAAGGAATTCTCCAATATAGAATGCTGTAACGGTGAGAATCGAAACGAGAATACCCTGGTAAGCACAGTCAACACCAAGACCACCTGAGAACACGCCGTCGTTTTTGCCTCGTGGCTTTCTTTTCATAATATCAGGCTCAGGCTTTTCAAGACCAAGTGCAAGAGCAGGAATACTGTCTGTAACAAGGTTAATGAAAAGAAGGTGAGGAGCCTGAAGAATTGTGAAGTTCATAATGGTAGCGAAGAAAATTGAAAGAACCTCTGAAAGGTTAGAACCAAGAAGGAACTGAATTGCCTTACGGATGTTATCATAAATTCTTCTGCCTTCACCAACAGCAGAAACAATTGTTGCAAAGTTGTCGTCTGTAAGAACCATATCTGCAACGTTCTTTGTAACGTCTGTACCTGTAATACCCATACCAACGCCAATGTCGGCACTCTTGATAGAAGGTGCATCGTTAACACCGTCACCGGTCATAGCTGTTACGTAGCCTTTGTTTCTCCAAGCGTTAACAATTCTTGTTTTGTGTTCAGGCTGAACACGTGCGTAAACAAAAATGTTTTCAACAATCTTCTCGAATTCTTCATCGGAATATTTATCAATGTCAGCACCCATCATTGCCTGAGCGTCGTCTGTGAGGATTCCAAGCTCTCTTGCGATTGCTTTAGCAGTGTTGATGTGGTCACCTGTAATCATAATAGGTGTAATACCTGCGCTACGGCATTCAACAATAGCATCCTTAACCTCAGGACGAACAGGGTCAATCATACCTGTAAGACCAATAAAGATCATATCATTTTCAAGGGAAGCAGAGTCGTAAACTGCAGGCTCACTTGAATATTCCTTGAAAGCAACAGCAAACACACGAAGTGCTTTGTTACCCATTCTTGTGTTTTCTTCTGCAGCCTTTGCGAGGATAGCGTCTGTCATAGGAACAACTTCGCCACCAACAAGTGCCTTAGTACATTTTTTGAGGATTTCGTCAGGTGCACCCTTTGTATACTGAATGAATTTACCATTAACGTTGTGAACGGTTGACATCATCTTTCTGCCTGAGTCGAAAGGAACTTCACCTGCACGTGGGTTGGAGGCAACAAGGTCAGCTTTCTTAAGACCAAGAGAAGCAGCGTAGTTAATAAGCGCAACCTCGTCAGGCTCACCAGTGCCTTTGCCATCTTCTTCAACCTCTGCATTTGTGCAAAGTGCCATTGCAGTAGCGAGTGTCTTTTCGTCTTCTGCGTAATGGTCAACAACTGTCATTACATTCTGTGTAAGTGTACCGGTTTTGTCTGAACATATAATCTGTGTACAACCAAGTGTTTCAACGGCTGTCATCTTACGTATGATAGCGTTCTTCTTTGACATATTGGTAACACCAATAGAAAGGACAATTGTCATAACTGCAACAAGACCTTCCGGAATAGCTGCAACAGCAAGGGCAATAGCAGTAATGAATGAATGAAGAGCAACGTCAAAGAAGGCAACGTTGTCAGCCATAAAGAATTTTGTAATGATGTTATAAGCAAAAATAACAACACAAACACCGAGAACAAGCTTTGTAAGAACCTTTGAAAGCTGCTCAAGCTTTATTTCAAGTGGAGTTTTGCTTTCCTCTGCAGAAGAAATAGCGTCTGCAATTTTGCCCATTTCGGTATCCATACCTGTTGCAACAACAACAGCTTTACCACGTCCGTAAACAAGTGTTGAGCCCATGTAAGCCATATTCTTACGGTCGCCGAGAGGAACCTCGGACTCTTTAGATAATGTAAGAATCTGCATAATTTTACTTACAGGAACGGATTCGCCCGTAAGTGCAGCTTCTTCAATTTTCATACTTGCGCATTCAAAAATACGGCAGTCAGCAGGAATAGAGTCACCTGCATCAAGAAGAATAACGTCACCTACAACAAGATCTTCACTCTTGATGTTTTCGATTTTACCATCACGAAGTGTTTTTGTTGTAGCAGCACTCATTTTCTGAAGTGCCTCGACAGCTTTTTCTGCTTTGTTTTCCTGAATAACACCAAGAATAGCGTTAATAAGAACAACTGCAAGAATGATAATTGTGTCTGTTGGAATAAATGCACCGGAAGCAGGGTCGTGCTCAATAAATTCTGTTACGGCAGAAATGACTGCAGCAATGATGAGGATGATTATCATCGGATCCTTCATCTGGTCGAAGAATTTTTTGAGTGTAGAGTCTTTCTTTGCTTCAGCAAGTTTGTTTTTTCCGTTTTTCTCAAGACGAGCCTGAGCTTCAGCAGAGGTAAGACCTGCCTCGCTTGACTGGACTTCATTAAAAACGGATTCTACTGATTCGAGATAATGCTTCATTTTAAATCCCTTTCATTCTAAATTTGAGAGTTGCACCACCAAATAAAAAAAGACCTTTACCGTAATTGCGGTAAAAGTCTCGCTCTTTAAGATATCAGCGGGCTATTGCCGAGAATGACGCATGATATCGCACCGCATTTGTGCGAGCTACTCCCTCTTTTCCAAACAATTATATAATATAAAATGATTTTTGTAAATAGTTTTTTGCTTTTTGGAGCTTTTATTCTATATTTATGAAATAACCGACAAGCAAATGAGGCTTGCCGGTTACTTTTTATTTAGGTGTAATTACTATTGGTTGAATTTGTTTGCCTTCTAACGCATTCTCCAAGGTGTAGCGAATCAGCTGGAAATTTGCAACCATTGAGGTTGGTTTTCCTTTGAAGCTATCTTGACCGAAGGGGACAAAATATATATTTTTGTAATTCAGTAACGCACCAATGTTTTTACCTGCGTTTGCAAGGGCATCGTTTGTTGACGGCGCAATAATCAATGGTCTTGCATTTCTCAGGTGCGCTTTTGCAGCAAGTGTTACACAGGTGTCCGTAACTCCGGTTGCAAGCTTTGCAAGAGTGTTACCTGTACAAGGTGCAATTATAAGTGCATCAAGGAGCTTTTGTGGGCCAATAGGCTCTGCCTGAGGAATGGTGTGTATTATCTGATTGCCCGTGATTTCAATAAGAAGGCTTTGCCAATCCTTTGCCTTACCAAAGCGTGTATCAAGGTCATATGAGTTTTCACTCATAATTGGAATTATGTTGTAGCCCTCTTCTTTCAAAAATTCAATTTCCGAAAAAACCTGGTTGAAGGTACAGAAGGAGCCGCAAAGGGCAAATCCGATGTTTTTCATTGGTCAAACCCCCTTTGCTTAATAATCGGTAAAATAGAGAGTCCGATTATTCTGCCTGCAGTTTTTGGAGCAACCTTGCCGGGTAACGAGCTTGCCTTTATAACTTCCATTGCTCTTTCTTTCGCCGCCTGAAAATCTATTCCGAAGGGAGCAGAAGCAGTTTCAATAAGAACGCAATCAGGGTTAAGCATATCCAGCTCCTTTTTGCCTATAACGGTAGAGGGTACCGTATTGATAAGAACGTCAAAATCACTTTTTTCATCTGTAAGCAAATTAAAGCTTTTTGCAATCATACCTTTTGTAGATGCCTCGGCAATTGCAGCTTCTTTACGTGCAAAAACAGTTACCTGTGCACCCATGGACTTCAACAAGTCGCAAAGCGCCTTGGAAACCTTACCATAACCTGTTACACCACATTTCATTCCGTGAATTGTAATAGGAAGCTTTTCAATAAGAATGTTAACAACACCTTCGGCAGTTGGAACAGCATTGTATATTGCAAGCTCATCTAAAAGAAAATAGTCGCAATAGAACACACCCTTGGAGCTTAACTCTTCACAAAAGCTTTTTGACAGCTGCCCACCAAAAACAATTTTGTCAGGTGTGACTAAAGCACCAATTTCAGACAAAAGCACCGTTTGGTCAAAAAGCGTTGCATTAAGCGTTACCCTGTCCCTGGTGGCAGGTAAGGGGAGTATTATTACAGAAGCTTCGGATATGGCCTTGTTAAGGGAGTCGTAGCAGTCTGTTTCATTAAATGCGTAATAACAAACCTTGAAGTTTTGTTTTTCAAGATATTCACCAATATAAAGGGAACGACTATCGCCGCCCAGAATTAAAAAAACATTATCTTTCATTTGAATAATCAGTCCTCTCGGTACAGTATATTCCTACGAAAGATAATGGTTACTTATAGTATAGTGCTTATTGACGGCAAATTCGAAACAATGATTTTATTAAGATCGGTTTTGCATTCCTGTAAATGGAGAATGCATGCATCCTTGTCCTTTATATTTACAAAAAATATAGCTTTATTGAGGTCGTTTCTTACTTCAATGGTTTCCGATTGTCCTAATAAAATATTTAAAAATGGCTTTGCTTTCTCAAAATCATCAACAACCATTTGTAGCTGCTTTTTTGCTGTATCGGGTTCTTTTTTTCTTACAGAAACAATGACCTTATCCAGTTCGTCTATTAAATTTCCACACGTTGTTTCAATAAAAATTAAAGAAATGATACTCAAAGCAACGGAAAAGACAAGAATAATTATTGCAATCCACTTTCTGTTCATATTAAAAATCCTTCCTCAGAATGACGTAATAGTTTTTTCTTTTATCAACGGTCATAAGAAGAATATCCTTTAAATCTATTTTTTCTCTTTCAATTTTTTGTTTTACGTCATCAAACGTTACTGTGCTTTCTTTTATTGATTCTTCGAGGATTTTACCATCTACAATAATCGTGTGACATACACCGTCGTCGGGTGGTTTTTTATTCAGTGTTTCCGGTGACAAAGGTCTTTTAGGTTGCTTTAAAAGAACAGATAAAGTGCCATTTGTTTCAGCAACGGCATATTCCACGTCATTAATATTAAAAACGTCTTTCTGTCGGAGAGCAGAAAGAATATCATCAATTGTAAATCTCAGTATTTTAAGTGCCTTTTGTTGAAGAACACCGTCTTTTATCACTGTTACGGGCTTGCCGTCTGTAAGGTACCTGAATTTTACGTTTGAAGCTGCAATAACAGAGTTCAATATTTCAAAACTAACAAGCAATAAAAGTGGGAGTATACCATTTAGAATCGGTACGGAGTTATCGGTTATTGGGGTGGCTACAATTTCGGAAATAAGGATTGTAATAATCAATTCACCGGGCTGTAGCTCACCTAATTGACGCTTGCCCATAAGACGTACGGAAATACCCACCGTGCAGTAAATAATAAACGTTCTGATAATAGTTGCAATCAAAATAATCACCGGAATTGTTTTATCCATTTTTGAATTGTATATTCTCGCAATTGTGGCAAAAACTTGTTTTGGTGATTTTATGAAGCAAAAAGATGAATTTTTATATATTGGTGACGTTCAGGAAGAATCTTTTGGAAAGGTTAATGAAAGTGCCGTTGAAAATGGCAGAATAATAAAGGAAGCCTTCAACGGAAGCTTTGATATTATTGTGAAAAAAGGGTATTGCGACGGTAAATGCGTTGTGTATGCAAATTGTGACGGTCTTTCTAATTCTATGCGAATATGCGATGCCATAATCAGTCCTATGTTAAGGTATGATGGAAAATTACCTGAAAAAGATAGTTTGGATTTTATTTGTTCGCACCTTCTTTACAGTACGGAACAAAAACGAGAAAAAGATTTAACTTCAGCGATTATGATGCTTTTGCGTGGTTGTTTGTTGGTGTTTGTGGAAGGGGAAAAGGAATGTCTTGTTCTTGGTGTTCAGTCAATTCCTGAACGTTCAATTCAGGAGCCTGACACAGACGTACAGGAATTTGGTGCAAGGGAAGGCTTTACCGAAAACATAAAAACCAATCTGACTCTCGTCAGAAAAAAACTTTGTTCAACAAAGTTTACAATAGAACTACAGGAACTGGGCAAGGAGAGCAAGACACGTATTTTGATTTGCTATATGAAGGGTAGAGCCGATCCTAAGCTTTTGTCACAAGTAAAAAGACGTTTGGAAGGTTTAAAAATTGATACTATTCTTGGTGCAGGTTATTTAAGGCAAAGTCTTGATACTAAACGTAAATCTCTTTTTACAATGGTGGGACAGACAGAACGCCCCGATACCTTTGCTGCAAAGCTTTGTGAAGGCAAAATAGGAATAATAATCGACGGAACACCCTTCGCCTTGATTGTGCCAAAGCTCTTTATAGAGAATTTTCAGACTCTTGACGACTATGTAAACAGACCATATTACGCAACCTTTATGCGCGGTATCAGATTTCTTGCATTTTTAATTAGTGTTTTTTTGCCCGGAATATTCGTTTCAATAGGGCTTTTTCATCAGGAAATGATACCTGATGATATGCTGTTTAACATTGTTTTAATGGAAAGTAATACGCTTTTTACACTAACAATGGAAGCGCTTGTAATTCATTTTATTTATGAAACGGTAAGGGAAGCAGGATTGAGAATGCCTAAATCAATCGGTCACGCAGTAAGCATTGTAGGTGCGTTGGTTATTGGTGATGCAGCAGTTACGGCAGGACTTATAGGTGCCCCTATGCTTATTGTAGTGGCGCTTACGGCAATCTGCTCGTTGGTAGTTTCTGATATATACCAACCAACCTCATTGCTTCGTATTATTTTTATATTAATAGGTGGCTTCAGTGGCTTGTACGGAATTGTAATTGGAGCGTCAGTGTTAATTATCAGCCTTGCCTCAATGACTGATTATTCAATTCCTTATTTAGCGCCGTTTACCCCATTTAAAAAGGAGTTTATGAGAGATTCGATAATACGTTTTGCTACCAAAAAACTTGGTAAAAATATTTTCCAAATCAATAAACTCAATACGTCAAAGGAGATGGACGATGACTAAAGAAAAGGTTTCGGCAAATCAGTTTTTCTTGCTTTTGTATTTATCACTTCTTAATACAGTTTTTATGTATTTGTCCTCGCAACACATAAAAATAGCGCAGACGGATACTCTTCTTCGACCTGTTGTTTTTGTTGCTTTGTGCTTTGTGGTTTCTATACCTACGTTTTTAGTGTTAAGGCGTCATATAGAACTAAAAAATAACAGACAGTTTATTGAAGATGGTCCGATTTTGAAGGCTGTTGCTTTAATTTATGCAGTGGTCTATTTTGTAAGTATTTTAAAAACTGTCGCAAGATTTGATTTGTTTGTGAGCATTGAGTTGTTTCCTAATTCTGATATGACCATATTTATTGTTGCAATTGTGGTGGTATGTGCACTTTTGTCGATGTTGGGCATTGGTGCTTTAGGACGCGCAGCTACAGTTTTTGTAGCGTTGGTAGTCGTTTCTACAGTGGTTGTTATGTGGTCTTTAATTGACGAAATAAATTTTCTCAATTTCACTCCAGTATTCGAAAATGGTCTTTTAGAATTTTCAAAAGAGAGTCTGCTTTTTGTGTGTCAGGCAACGGAAATAGGTGCAATAATAATGCTTTTGCCTGAAATAAGTGGTGACGTGAAAAAGTCGTTTAAATGGTGGAGTGTGCTGAGTGGTATCAGTATTTCCGTTATATTCTTTTTTGTCGTTGGTGCTTTAGGTAGCTTTGCCGATATTCAACTTTTTCCAACCTACACAACGGTAACCCTGGCGTCTTTCGGTCTTCTTGAACGAATAGACGCACTGGAAACTGCAATATGGATTTTTTGTGTTGTAGAAAAACTTGCCTTTTTCTTTTTTATTGTAATAAAAGCACTCAACTATTCCTTTAAAAAAGTTTCGTGTAACGTAATTACTGCCATTGTTACAGTTGGGGTTGCAGTCATAATGAGCGTAGTTTCCTACGATATCACCAGATTCAGATTTTTATCCTCCGACATTCTTACAGTGGTTTTGTTTCTGCTTGTAACAGTTATCCTGCCGTTGATTTTATACGCTTATATAAAAAGGGTGAAGCCTGTTGAAAAAATTCAAGAAAATATTTAGTTTAATAATTATATGTGTTCTTTGCTTAACTTCCTTTTGCTCTTGTGAAAAGGCAGGTACCGAGCTTTCTGATCTTATGATAATTCAAGGAATCGGAGTTGATTATAAAGACGGTGAGTATACCGTTACGGTGGAAATTTTAAATAACGAACAAAGTGGTTCACCAAGTGGCGATTCCGTAAGTGATAATAAAACGAAAATTTACTCTATAAAGGGGAAAAGCGTGTCCGAAGCCTTACGTCTTTTGACAACTAAAAGTGGCAACCTGCCTTTGTTTGCACACAATAGGGTAATTGTTATTAATGAAGATCTTAACGAGAAGAAAATCTCTGATGTTCTTGAGTTCTTCGTAAGAAATTTTGACTCGCGTGCAACTCAGCTTATATGCATTTCCAAAGATAAAACAGCACAAGAGATTATCCGTGCAAAGCTTTTAAAGGATACTGTTAAAAGTGAAATTCTCGAAAATCTTCTTGTCGAAAGCTATAATCAATCAATAATTCCTCGTGTAAGGGTAATAGATGCGGTGAATAGTCTTCGTAATAGATCAATTACCTTGTGTGTGCCTGCCGTAGGCATAAAGAAAAACGGAGAAAATGAAGATTATGAAATAAAAGGCTGTGCTGTTTATGACGAGAACGGAAAAGTGTCAAAGTTTATAAATAAAGAGCAATGCAAAGGTCTTGCGTTTCTTAACAACGATGCTAAGGAAGGCTTCCTTACAGAAACTATGCCAGATGGAGAAAGGGTAACTTTTATAATCAATAAAAGCAATACAAAATATAAAGTTTCTACAGAAAACGGTGTGTTGAGGTATGATATGATAATAGATGTTTCCTGTGACCTTGACGAAATCGAAAAGGGTGGGCAACGTGAAAGTGATGCAAAGATTATGAGAGACCTGGAAAAAACTATAAAAAAAGCTGTTGCAAAAAGAATTGAAACTACGTTGTCAGCCTTGCAAAAAAATGATGGAGGAGATTGCGTTCGTTTTTGTAAAATAGCAGAGTTGCAAAAACCTGAACTCTACAAAACAATAAAAAATGATTGGAAACAAATTTTCCCCGATATTAAAACAAGTGTGACGGTGAACGTCAAAATACGAAGAATAGGGGAAGAGATTTTAGATAATAAAAATTAATGGAATTGCAAAGGTTGTTTTGCCTTTGCAATTCCTCTTTTATCTGTTTAAAAAGCACGTGTCCTCGTGTGAGTTTATTACCCCTATTGCCTGAAGATAAGAGTAAATGATTACTGTACCGACGTACTTCATTCCACGTTTTGTCAGGTCGCTGGAAAGACTATCGGATAACGGAGAGCTTACAGCGCCAGTTTCTTTTATGATTTTACCTTCTGTAAACGTCTTAAGGTAATCATAAAATGAACCATACTCTGTGACAATACTTTTGAAAATTTTCGCGTTTTGTACTGTATAGTTTATTTTGGATTTATTACGTATTATGTCTTTGTTTTCATAAAGCTTCTGTAGTTTTTCTTCATTGTATTTTATTATTGCTTCAATGTCGAAATTATCGAAGGCTTTACGAAATGCTTCACGCTTGTTAAGTACGCATTCCCAGGAAAGACCTGCTTGAAAGCCTTCTAAGATAAGCATCTCGAAAAGGTATTGGTCATCTGTACGAAGCACACCCCACTCCTTGTCGTGGTATTCTACGTATAAATCGTTTTTTAAGTTACACCAGCGACACCGGGGATGCTCTAAGTAATCAATAACATCAAATAAAGAGTTTAGTACAAGAGTAGCTTTCTTCAGGTGTTTTTTACTAGGAAGCTTCATATCCGGTATACATATAACAGGAATGTTAGCAGAAAAAGCAGCGTCAATACCTGCTTCACTGTCCTCAATTACAATAGCTTCATTTTCTTTGACACCAAGCTTTTCGCAAGCCTTTATGAAAATGTCAGGATTAGGCTTCCCTTTTGGTACCTCGTAGCCGAAAATAAGGTCGTCAAAGTATTTTAACACGTCATTATCTCTTAATATTTTTTCTGCTCTTTCGCGTGTGCTTGATGACGCTACAATTGTCTTGTAACCGTTGCTTTTTAAGTATGTGAGAATTTCTTTTGCACCTGACTTCAATGGAATGCCTTTTTCCAGTTTTTCTTGTTCTTTTTCAAGGTATTCCTTGAAAAGCTCGTCTGGTGTTTGGGGTAGGTTAAAGGTATTTGCCATTGTTACCATGCCTGTTGCCACAGACTTTCCTAAGTATTTTGTTGCATAATCTGTAAGGGATATATTGTAACCGTATTTGCCTACCATTTCCTGTAGTATTCCGTATGCAATTGGCTCACTATCAATAACTATTCCGTCTAAATCAAAAAGAATTGCCTTTATCATTTCATCACCTGATTTTAAAAGTATGAATATTTTACCATAACTTTTAAAATTTTACTATATAAATTTATAGACTAACGAAAATTATTTTGATATAATAAGATGATTTAATAAAAGGTAGAGTGTTTTTTATGTTTAACTTTTTTGCCAATGAAGATTGTCGTCAAGGGAATAGCTTTAATATTTCCGGTGGTGATTTTAATCACATAGTAAACGTTCTTCGAATGAAGGTGGGTGACACCTTCCTTGTGAGCTGTGACGGTGAAAGTAATCTCTGTAAGATCGAAGAAATTTATGGTGGTTCTTTAATTGCGGGAATTGTTGAAGAAAACTACAACGATACCAAGCTTCCAGTTAAACTTTACCTTTTTCAAGGGCTTCCAAAAGGTGACAAAATGGAACTCATTATTCAAAAGGCAGTTGAGCTTGGCGTGGAGGAAATTGTCCCTGTAGAAATGGATAATTGTGTTGTTAAGCTTGATGACAAAAAGAAAAAGTCAAAGGTTACTCGTTGGCAAGCTATTTCCGAGAGCGCAGCAAAACAAAGCAAAAGAAATAATGTGCCTGTTGTTTCGCCTGTTTTGACCTATAAACAAGCAATAGAAAAAGCTGTAAGCCTTGATTTACTTCTTGTACCTTATGAGTGTGCAGATGGTATGAAAGCCACAAAGGACGTGCTTTGTGAAATCAAGTCAGGTATGAGTGTTGGAATATTTATAGGCTCAGAGGGTGGCTATAGCGAAAAAGAGATAAACTACGCTAAAGGAAATGGTGGTAAGATTATCTCTTTAGGTAAACGAATTTTAAGAACAGAAACAGCAGCAATTACAGCATTGTCAATGTGTATGCTTTATGCAGAAATGGAGCTTTCCGATGATTGATTTGCCAAAAGCCTTTGAGGACAGAATGAAGGTTCTTTTAGGAAATGATTTTGACAATTATATAAAGGCACTTGAAGAGCCGCCTGTAAAAGCTTTCCGTGTAAACACAAGGAAAATAAGTGCAGAGGATTTTTTGGATGTAGATGTTTTTTCAAACGGTAAAATCCCGTATGTAGAAAACGGATATTATCTTAACTATGATAAAATTGGAAATCATCCGTACCACCATGCAGGTATGCTTTACGTTCAGGAGCCTGCAGCGATGATGCCTGCAGAGTGTATAGAGGTTCAAAAGGACTGGACTGTTCTTGATATGTGCGCTGCTCCCGGTGGTAAAACAACTCAGTTGAAAAACAAGTTGGGTGATTCGGGTGTTCTTGTATCTAATGAAATAGTACCATCACGTTGTAAAATACTTACAGGGAATATTGAGCGTTTAGGTCTTAAAAATACAGTAATAACATGTATGGATACTAAACGTCTTGCCACGGTGTTTCCTGACACCTTCGATTTGATTATGTGCGACGCTCCTTGTTCAGGTGAGGGTATGTTCCGGAAGGAAGAAGCTGCCATATCTGAGTGGAGTCAGGAAAATGTAAATATGTGCGCCGACAGACAAGCAGAAATATTAGAAAATGCAGTAAAGCTTCTGAAAAATGGTGGCTATATAATTTATGCTACGTGTACGTTTTCTTTAGAAGAAAATGAAATGCTAATAGATTCTTTTCTTCAAAAGCATCCTGAATTCGAGCTTGTTTCACCACCTGACAGTGTTGTTGAAAATACTGTTGATGGTATTCATTTTGATGGCTGCAAGTGCGAAAACATTTCTTTTACAAGAAGATGTTATCCACACAAAACAAAAGGCGAGGGTCAGTTTGCTGCAGTTCTTCACAGCACCTTGCCTTATTACGAAAATACAAGACGTCAGCTACAAAAGAAAAAAGATGTTGATAAAGTGGTTTTAGATTTTCTTGACGACGTGTTAAACGAGTACGATAAAACAAATGTTATGCTTTACAACGGAAACCCTGTGTATTTTACTCCTGATTTTCCTGTTAAGGATGGCACAGCATTTGCTTGTGGGATAACAATCGGTGAAGTCAAGAAAAACTATGTTCAACCACACCATCAATTTTTTATGGGTTTAGGAGATAGTTTCAAAAGACAAATTCCTTTATCTGCTGATGACGAAAGGTTAAAAAAATATCTTCATGGCGAAGAAATTTCGGTTGATTGCCCCAATGGTTGGGCAGTTGTTACTGTGGAGGGCTGCACCGTTGGTGGCGTTAAGGTAGTAAACGGAACGGCTAAAAATCATTATCCAAAGGGTTTAAGAGTTAAATAATTATGATTGCAAAAGAATTTAAAAGAACAAAGCTAGCCTGCTATTTGTCATATGTGACAATGGCATCAATATTTAGTTTACCACCAATGTTATTTATCACGTTCCATGAAACGTACAACGTGTCGTACACATTGTTGGGGACATTGGTGTTAATAAACTTCTGTACACAGCTTTCAATAGATTTGATTTTCAGCTTTTTCCCAAAGTATTTTAATATTAAAAAGACAGTAAGGGTTATGCCTGTGCTTACAACAATCGGTATGACCATATACGCTCTTTCGCCTTACGTGTTCTCAAATAACGTGTATATAGGCTTTGTAATAGGTACAATCATCTTTTCTGTGTCAGCAGGTCTTAGTGAGGTGCTTTTAAGCCCTGTTATAGCTGCAATCCCTGGCTCGACAGACAGAGATATGAGTAAGCTTCACAGCCTTTATGCAGTTGGTGTTATAACCGTTGTAGGTGTAAGCTCATTGTTCTTTCACTTCTTTGGTAGACAGAATTGGATGTATCTTACATTTTTCTGGGCAGCAATGCCTTTGACGGCTTGTATTACATTCTGTTTATCACCAATGCCGGAAATGAATATTTCCCATAGTGAGAGTGGCTCTAAAAGCAAAAACAAAAGAGCAGGACTTCTGTTGTGTGTGGCTTGTATTTTCTTTGGCAGTGCAGCAGAAAATTCAATGACTAACTGGATATCCGGCTATATGGAAAGTGCCTTACAGATACCAAAAACAGTAGGTGACGTTTTAGGTATGGCAGTTTTTGCAGGACTTCTATGCCTGGGAAGAATTTTATATTCCAAATACGGAAAGAATATTCACAAAGTATTACTTTGGGGTATGGCTGGCTCTGCTGCGTGTTACCTTGTAGCGGGTCTTTCACAAAACGTTATTCTTTCTTTTTTGGCTTGTATTTTAACTGGTATATGTACATCAATGCTTTGGCCTGGTAACCTTATACTTATGGAAGAAAAGGTTCCGTCACCTGGTGTTGCTGCATACGCTCTTATGGCAGCAGGTGGTGATTTTGGTGCATCTGTAGCACCACAGCTCATAGGCGTAATTGTAGATAAAACAGCAGAAAGCAGTATGGCGTTAACTTTAAGTCAGAATCTTTCAATGTCAGTTGAACAAATCAGTATGAAAGCAGGTATGCTTATTGCATCAATTTTCCCGATTATTGGTGTTGTAATCATTCTGTATATGAAAAAATATTTTTCGAAAAACAATTAAATTTCATAGAAAAGGACAGGTTTTATGAAAGTAGCAATATATGGTGTTTGGCACGTACATGCAGGTGGATACACAAGAAAAGCTATGGAAATGGGCGAGGTTGTCGGCTTTTACGAGAAGGATGACGCTTTCGCCGAAAAATTTGCAGAAGAGTTTAAGCTTCCGCGTTTTTCAACACCTGAAGAGCTTTTTGAAAGTGATGCAGAGGCAGTAATTGTCTGCAGTGCTACAAACGAGCATGTGGAAGATATGGTTGCAATCGCAAATGCAGGTAAACATATCTTTACGGAAAAGGTGCTTGCTTTAACAGATGAAGGTTGTGAAGAAATCGAAAAAGCCGTAAAAGAAAATGACGTTGGATTCGTGATTTCTCTTTTTCAAAAATATATAGGTGCAAGAATGACAGTTAAACAAGTGGTAGATAGTGGTGAGTTGGGCAAAGTAAACTATATGCGCTTTCGCAATTGTCATAACGGCTCAACAGGTGGTTGGTTACCAAGACACTTCTATAACGAGAAACAGTGTGGTGGTGGCGCTATGATAGACTTAGGTGCACATGGAATGTACCTTACCCATTGGATTTTAGGTATGCCAATCAGCGCAAAATCTGTATTTACAAATGCTTGCGAATTCGAAGATGCAATAGCTAAAAATACAGACAACGTAGAAGATAATGCAGTTACTGTAATGGCATTTTCAAATGGTGCTATAGCAATAAATGAAACAGGCTTCGTTTCCGATAATAGCCCTACAGTATTAGAGGTGCATGGCGAAAATGGTTTTGTAAGAATGGAAGGTAATACCGTTGTAAAATGCACTGTGGCTACCGATGGCAAAGCTATTGAGGTTGCACCTTGTGATTCATTACCTTCACCACTTGAACAATTCTTGTCAGGTAATGTATTAGAGGGTTGTGGAATTGAAGAGGCTAAGGCGCTTACTCACTTAATGGTAATGGCTTACGGCGATAAATAAGAGGTAAAGTTATGAAAGTAATGTCATTTAATACTCAGCATTGTATGAACTATATTACAAAAGAAATAGACTACGAAGTTATGGCGAAAGCCATTCTTGAATGCGATGCAGATATTGTGGGACTTCAGGAAATGCGCTATGAAGACCCTGAATCAAATTTTACACGACAGACAGAAAAACTTGCAGAGCTAACGGGTATGGAATATTGCTACTTTGCAAAGGCAGTAAATATATTGGATGATGACGGTTGGTTTGGTAATGGCTTTATATCACGTGTACCCATAGTTAAAGCAGAAACTATTCCGATTCCTGATCCTGACGAAAAAACAGGTAACCAGCTTTACGAAACGCGTTGCATACTTAAAGCAACACTCGAAAACGGATATACAGTTTTGTGTACACACTTTGGCTTGAATGACGATGAGCAGATTAACGCAGTTAAAACTGTTCTTGATAATCTGGAGGAAGAAAAATGTATTCTTATGGGTGACTTTAACGTGAAGCCTGAAAACGAAGTGCTTTTGCCTGTAAGAGCCAGATTGAAAGATACCGCAGATTGTTTTGAGGAAACTTTATTCAGTTTTCCGTCAGACGTGCCAAACAGAAAAATAGATTATATTTTCGTGTCAAAGGACGTTAATGTACTTTCGGCAGATATTCCTGCAATTGTTGCAGCAGACCACAGACCACATATTGCTATTGTAGATTAAGGAGAGTTTAAAAATGTTTATTACAAATGATATCAAATACATAGGTGTAAATGACCACAAAATAGATTTGTTCGAGGGTCAGTATGACGTTCCGAACGGTATGGCATACAATTCATATGTCGTAATTGATGAAAAGATTGCAGTTATGGATACTGTTGATGCCTGTTTTACAGAAGAGTGGCTTGGTAACCTTAATTCTGCACTTGAGGGCAGACAGCCTGATTATTTGGTTGTACAGCATATGGAGCCTGACCATTCCGCAAATATTGTAAGCTTTGTTAATGCATATCCTGAGGCAAAGGTGGTTTCTTCTGTCAAGGCTTTTGCAATGATGAAGCAGTTTTTTGGACTCGAGCTTGGTGAAAGACAGGTCGTAGTAGGTGAGGGTGACAAGCTCTCTCTTGGTAAACATGAGCTTAATTTTGTTACTGCACCTATGGTGCATTGGCCTGAGGTTATTGTAACCTACGACAGCTTAGATAAGGTTTTTTTCTCTGCAGACGGCTTTGGTAAATTCGGTGCACTCGATGTGGAAGAGGATTGGGCTTGTGAAGCAAGACGCTACTATTTCGGTATTGTTGGTAAGTACGGCGCACAGACTCAGGCACTTCTTAAAAAGGCAACTAATCTCGATATTGAAATAATATGCCCACTTCATGGACCTGTACTCAAAGAGAATCTTGGTTATTATCTTGATTTGTACAATAAATGGTCAAGCTATCAGCCTGAAGAAGAGGGTATTATGATTGCCTACACCTCCGTTTATGGTAACACTAAAAAAGCCGTTATGCTTCTTGCAGACAAGCTTAAAGAAAAGGGCTGCAAAAAGGTTGTTGTTAATGACCTTGCCCGTTGTGATATGGCAGAGGCAGTAGAAGATGCTTTCCGTTACGACAGACTTGTGCTTGCTACAACAACTTATAATTCAGACATTTTCCCTTTCATGAAGGAATTCATAAATCATTTAACAGAAAGAAGCTATCAGAATCGTACAGTAGCTTTCATAGAAAACGGAAGCTGGGCACCTGTAGCAACAAAGGTTATGCTTAAAATGCTTGAAAACAGTAAAAACCTTACCTTCACAGAAAATAATGTTAAGCTTATGTCTGCATTGAATTCCGAAAGCGAAGCACAGCTTGAATTGTTGGCAGAAGAGCTTTGCAAATAAGTGTGAGTGAGATGTCGGATACCGGATGCTGAGCTTCAACAGAATTAAATAAATAAGGGGAGTGTGTTTGGGGTAAATACACTCTCCTCGTTTTTTATCAGGGCGGGAAAGAGAATAAAATGAGGCGTTTGTTAATTAATATATACGTCTTTTTGTTAGGTTTGCCCTAAAACATCAATATATTTTGTGCCTTGCTATAGTCGAATTTTGTTGAAAGCAGTAAACTGATGTGTTAAAATAGTAGCGTAAGTATAATTGCTTAAGGAGGCTTATTATGAGAGGTTTAACTATTAAAAGGGAAAAAAGCTTTGTTGGTTGTCTTATGAAATCAAGAATTTATGTTTGTGACGAGCATTTAGGTGATACCAAAATTAATGGTGATAAATGCTATAAACTCGGTGAATTGAAAAATGGCGAAGAAAAGTGCTTTCCTATTGGTGACGAAGAAACAAAAATCTATGTTATTCAAGATAAACTTTCAAAGAATATGTGTAATGAGGTTTGCTATATCCCGGCCGGTATAGAGAATATTTATCTTATCGGTGAATGTAAATATAATCCTTTTGGCGGTAATAATTTCCGTTTTCATGGAATGACAGATCCGAGAGTTCTTGCCAATCGCAAAAAAACCTCTAAAAAGTTTGGTGTGTTTTTAGTGCTTTGCATGATTATTGGTTTTGTGGCGGGCTTCTTTGGTAATTACGATACCCCTGATTTAGGCAAAGACGGAAATCCTGTTGAAATTGTTGATGATGCCGGTGTGAAAATGACTTTAACAGATTCTTTCGTGGATACCGATATAGATGGCTTTGATTTTTCATACGGTTCCGATGATGCAGTTGTTTTCGGTCGCGAGGACGAATTTTCATTAATAGAAGGTCTGGAGAATTATACTCTCGAAAAATATGGTGAGTTGTCTATTAAAAACAGTAAATTGGATTCAACGGTAAAAAAAGAAAACGGCATAACTTATTTTGAATATCAGAGTTATGTTGAAAACACAGCCACTAACTATTGTTATTTTGCAGCGATTTATAAAACAGAACATTCATTTTGGACTATTACCTTTGCTGTTGATGAGGCACACTATGAGGAATATAAAAATTTATTCTTTGAGTGGGCAAACTGTGTTCAGTTTATCGAAGAGTAATTGGATTAGTCAAAACACAAGTTCGTAAAAAGAACTTGTGTTTTTTGATGTTTTATATAATTAAATAAGTAATAAAATACCGTTATTTGTTGTAAATATTAATTGACTTTATAGTTTCTCTATGATATATTATTAACAACCGATAGAGGTGCATTTTGCTATCAGTAATTGTAACACGAAGGTTTGCCGAAACTGTTACAATGAAAGGAGCAGGTGCCGAAGGCGACTTATGGCAAAGAGTCGTTCTGGCAATAAGGAATAATATCTTTATTGTTGTCACTCAAAATTGAGTGGAGCGCTATCTTACATGATTTTATACAAGTGTGTATTTTTATGTGGATAGTTGCTTTTCCGGCAACTATTATTTTTTTGTTAATGCAAAGGAGATTACCACTATGAAAAAAACAGTTTTTACAGGCGTAGGTACAGCAATTGTAACACCAATGAACGCGAATGGTGTGGATTACGAAGCGTTCGAAAGACTTATTGAATGGCAGATTGAAGAGGGCGTAAATGCTCTTGTTGTTGCAGGTACAACAGGTGAGGGCTCTACTCTTACAGACGAAGAGCACAAGGAAGTTCTCAAGTTCTCTGTAGATGTAGTTAAGGGCAGAGTTCCAATCGTTGCAGGTACAGGCTCTAACGACACTGCATATGCTATTGAGCTTACAAAGTATGCTTGTGAAATTGGTTGCGATGCAATGCTTCTTGTTACACCATATTACAATAAAGCAACACAGAGAGGTCTTATTGAGTCCTTTATTGCCATTGCAGATGCTTCAACAAAGCCTTGTATTCTTTATAATGTTCCATCAAGAACAGGCTGTAACTTAACACCTGCATCCTGTGCAATTCTTGCAAAGCACGAGAATATTGTAGGCATCAAGGAAGCAAGTGGCAACATTTCTCAGATTGCTGAAATTGCTGCACTTACAAATGGTGAGTTTGATATTTACTCAGGTAACGACGACCAGATTGTTCCTCTTATGTCATTAGGTGGTAAAGGTGTAATTTCTGTTGTTTCCAATATTCTTCCAAAGAAAACAGTTGAGCTTTGCGACAAGTTCTTTGCAGGCGATCTTGAAGGCAGCCGTAAAATTCAGCTCGAGCTTCTTCCTCTTATTAACTCTCTTTTCTGTGAGGTTAACCCAATTCCTGTTAAAGCAGCAACAGCAGCTATGGGTTATGGTGAAAACTACCTTCGTCTTCCTCTTACAACTATGGAGCCGGAAAATGAAGCGAAAATGCGCGCTCTTATGAGAGAACAAGGTCTTAACGTTTAATGTTGGGGATATAATTTACTATGATTTGTTCTAACCTTGAAATAAAAGATAACGTGCTTTACTTCGGTGGCAGAAGCACTGTAGAGTTGGCAGAAAAATACGGTTCACCCATATATGTAATGGATGAAGAAAAAATCCGCGAAAACTGTCGCACCTATGTAAATGCTATGCACAAGTACTTCGGTGAAAATGCAAAGCCGTTTTACGCAAGTAAAGCCTGTTCCTTCAAAAGAATTTATAATATAGTTGAATCCGAAGGTATGTGCGTTGATGTGGTTTCCTGTGGTGAAATTTACACTGCAAAGGCAGCAGGCTTCAATATGGCAAACATTTGCTTTCACTCCAATAGCAAAAATGATTACGATATTAATTTTGCAATGGATTGTGGTGTTGGTTGCTTTGCTTGTGACAATGTCGAAGAGCTTCAAGCAATCAATAAATTTGCAGGTGAACGTGGAATTAAGCAACAAATAATCTTCCGTGTAACACCCGGTATTGATACACACACCTACGAGGCAGTAAATACAGGTAAGGTGGACTCCAAGTTCGGTTTTCCAATCGAAACAGGCGCTGCTATGGAAATTACAAAGGCAGCTCTTGGTATGGAGAATATAGACCTTGCAGGCTTCCATTGTCACGTTGGTTCACAGCTTTTTGAGTCGAGTGTGTTTGTTCGCTCTGCAGAAATAATGCTTCAGTTTATTGCAGATGTAAAATCCGAAACAGGCTACGAGGCAAGTGTCCTTGACCTTGGTGGTGGTTACGGCGTAAGATACACAGAAAACGACCCTGAAATAGATATAGAAGATAATATCCGTCAGGTTGCAGAATACGTTAAAACAAAATGCAACACGCTTGGCATAGCTGAACCTGAAGTTCATCTGGAGCCGGGTAGAAGCATTGTAGCAGATGCAGGTATCACTCTTTACAGGGTAGGCAATGTAAAGCAAATTGAAGGTTACAAAAACTATGTTTCCATTGATGGTGGTATGACCGATAACCCAAGGTATGCACTTTACGAGTCAGCATATACTGTTGTTGCTGCAGACAAGGCAAACGAGGAATGTAATTTTACTTGCGACCTTGTTGGCAGATGTTGTGAAAGTGGCGACATTATTCAGCCTGAAATAAAGCTTCCCGAGTCTATAAAAAGAGGCGACCTTATTGCAGTGCTTACTACAGGCGCATACAATTACTCGATGGCTTCAAATTACAACAGAATCCCTAAATTGCCCGTTATAATGGTTAACGGTGAAAATGATTACGTTGCAGTAAAAGGCGAAACTTTAGAGGATATAATAAGAAACGATATGTAAAAAGAAACTCCCGAGAAATTTTCTCGGGAGTTGTTTTTTATCGTTTTATGTTTTTGCCTATTGATATAATACCTGTAACGCTTAAAACAATGGAGAATCCTGTAAGTACACCTGATATAAAATCTTTGAACTGTGAGCCACCTAAAAGCTGTGAAAATGCAAGTAAGCCAATACCCATAAGAATAATAAGGAATGAAAAAATCAGTTTATTCTGATTATCAAGCTCCTGTACCTTTTTTAAAAGGAATAATATTCGTTTGTCGTCTGTGCTCTGTGCTTCATTTGCTTTGTCTGCACCATCTATAAGCTGAGAAAGGGTAGTGCCAAGTTCGTCACATAGATTTTCTATTACGCTATAATCAGGCATTGAAACACCTGTTTCCCACTTGGATACAGTTTTACTTGCTACACCAAGTTTTTCTGCAAGCTGTGCCTGAGTAAGATTTTTAGTCTTTCTTTTGAGTGCAATATATTTACCGATTTCTTTTTGATTCATTAATAACCGTCCTTTTTTATTTAATTTGTTTCTGCAAAAAGCTTTATTGCTTTCCTGAACTCAGTTCCCATAGGTGCAATGTCGTAGCACCCGTTTAAGCGTTGCAACTCTTTTGATTCCAATATGCGAAGGTTTGAGGAGCCTATAACGGCTTCTGTAAGAATATTTGCTGCAAAGCTATCGGCACAACCATAGAAAAATGTAGCATGCTTATCGTCAATGTATATATCTTCGTAAAGACCTGTTGCATACCAGGTAAATCTTCCGATATCTCTGTCAATCATATCTGCTTTTGTTTGTAAAAGACATTCTGTTATTATATCAAGCTGTGTGCCTTTTAGTTCTGTTACAGCTTGCTCAAAGTATCCACACGAATCAGTATGTACAGTTTTTTTCTCTGTTTCTTTATGACAACAAGTCAAAGGGCGGTATTGTGATATGAGCTTGTTATCTGGTGTTAGTATAAAAGAGTATTGACCTGTTACAAGACAATTTCGAAGTTCAATTTTTAAAAGGTATTTTACCGTGTCTATGGAGATAATCGGTTTGTCAGATATGTTTGCGAAATTGTCATTTGAACAGGAGTTTAAAATAATTATAGCAGAGAATATGGTGCATAACAACTTTATTGCTCTTTTTTTCATTTTTGTCACCTCTTAAGAATAAACTACAAAAAAACAAGCAAAAAGAAAACCCCTCAAAAAGTGAATTTGAGGGGAATGGCAAATTTTTATTTCTTCTCTGCAATAAATGCCCTGAAAAGTGGCAAGCAAGCATCAAAAAATGCCTTATAGCTTTCACAGTAGTTTCTGTCTTCTCGTGTTCTTTTGCAACCACCACTACGGCAAAGTGCGAAATATTTGCACTTTTTGCATGTATCGGTTATCTCAAGGCTTTCCTTTAAAAACTTAATAGCTTTTTCGCAATGGGCAAGTGTATCAAAGTTTTCTGTGACGTCATTTATATTGCCCAACAGCCACTCGTCTGTACAGTAGAAGTCGCAAGGATAAATATTGCCGTTGCCTTCTGCAACAAATTGGTGTGAACAGTGTCCGCACATACCACATTGCTCTGTAGGATTGCCAAGGTACAAGTGAACAAGGTTGTCAAAATATCTTATGCTTGTGTATTGGTCTCTTACGTAGTCTTTAACGTATGCGTTAAAGCCGTGAATAAGAAAATTTTTGTACTGCTCCACAGTCATATATAAAGGACTTTCACTTGTGTCACCAAACGGACGCAGGCAGGGGATAAATTGTAAATATCTGAAATTACGCTTTTTAAAGTACGCAAGTATTTCGTCAATATTGTCAGCGCATCTGCCTGTTAAAACAGTAAGGATGTTGAATTCGACCTGGTGCTTTTCAAAAATATTTGCTGCTTTAATAATCTTATAAAAAGAGTTGTCGCCCTTTTCGTCAATTCTGAAGGAGTTGTTTTTGAAATCTCCGTCAAGACTTAAGCCGATAAGGAAACCACGTTGCTTGAAAAATTTTGCCCACCTGTCGTCAATAAGTGTGCCGTTTGTTTGCAGACCATAGTAAATTTTACTGCCCTTTGTATTTAATTCATCTACTTTTTTGCAGAAAAAACGGAAAAAATCCAAGCCTCTTATTGTAGGCTCACCACCCTGAAAGGCAAAAGCAATGCTTTCGCCATTGGCAAAGGACAAAGCTTTTTCTATTAAGTTTTCTGCAGTTTCTTCACTCATTAAACCAAAGCTTTTAACGTCACGGTGGTCAGTAACGTCGTGGTAAAAGCAATATTCACATCGCATGTTGCATAATGCAGATGCAGGCTTAATCATTATTGAAAGTGGTGGCATAATTTATCACCTTTTTGTAATTCAGCCTCGGAAAACTCCGAGGCTGAAAGTAATGTTATTTGTAATATTCTTCGTTTATACCACGGCGGTTGCCTTTGAAATTCTTCATAATCTCGTTCATTTTTTCGTTCATTTCTTCTGCGATAGTTGGGTAAACGCTTGAACGATTAAGGTTTTCACCAACGTCGTCGGTAAGAATGTGTAACCAGTTCTTTCTGAATTTGTCAAAGAAAGCAGAGTTGTCGTTCTGTATATTCTGGAAGTATTTGAAAGTAATAGTCTTGTTGTTCTTCAGAACAGGGTATTTGTAGTCTGCATACTCTTCGCGGCTAAGAACGTCTGCAGTAGGTACTGTGTACTGAATAGCTTTAAGCTTTTCGCGTTTCATATGAAGAATAGGATTTTCAGGTGTATGTATAACACTATCCTTCTTAAGAAGGTTTACCATAGATACACCATCTATTTCTCTGTCAAATGGAAGATAGTTTTTCTTTGTGCCATTTTCACCTGTAACGCCACAAAGCTCTACTAACGTAGGCATAATGTCAACAAAGGTCGCGCTCTGTTTTCTTGTGTCACCCTTTTTCCAAAGGTTATTGTTGTTGCCCCAACGAATCATAAATGGAACCTTCTGTCCACCTTCGTACGCAAGGTATTTACCACCACGGAGCTCACCAACAGAGCCTTCAAGTGCAGGACCGTTGTCACTTGTGAAAACAATAATTGTATCGTCCATTACGCCAAGTGTTTCCAATGTGTTAAAGAGCTCACCTAAGTAGTAGTCAAATTCTGTTACACAGTCAGCGTATGTACCCATACCTGTTGTGCCGTCAAAATCGTCACCTGCAAAAATAGGTGCGTGTGGCCATGGTGATGCATAGTAGGCAAAGAATGGCTCGTCACTGTTTGTTACCTGGTCTGTGATCCAATCGTTAATTTCTTCATGAATCCACTCTGATAACTGAGATTGCTCTTTCTTTCCGTTTTCGTCACGAAGCTCTTCTACACCGTGAGCGATTTCATATTCACCATTTTCTTCTCTTACATGGTAGAATGGAGCCATATCATTAACATGGTGTCCACCGTAGAAGTAGTCGAAGCCCTGGTTAGTTGGAAGATATTCGCCATAGTCACCTAAGTGCCACTTACCAAAAGCACCTGTGTTGTAGCCTGCTGCTTTAAATACTTCTGCAAGTGTAACCTCGTCACCAAGCATACCGTCGCAGTTGTTACCCATTTCAATAGAGTTGAAAATTCTTGTTGCTGCAAATGGTGAGAATGTGTCGAAGGTTGGATAAATAACGTTATCTGCATAGCCTCTGAAAGGATATCTACCTGTCATAAGAGCAAATCTTGCAGGGGAGCAAACAGAATAGCTCGAGTAGAAGTTTTCGAAGTTAAGACCTTCTTCACCGATTCTGTCCATATTTGGTGTATCATAAATAGCACCGTTCAATGAAGTGTCTGCATAGCCCATATCGTCCATAAGAATGAAAAGAACGTTAGGACTGACTTTTTTCACTTTGTCTACGCCGTCAAGGTAATCGTCGTGACCTTCCTGAAGACTGTCAACGTTAGGCTTTGCACGAAGGTTCATTGTGAGAACGTAAAGAACTGTAGTGCCTGCAAGAACAATGCTTAAAAGAGATGTCACGAACTTGTGAACACCAACCTTTTTGAATTTCTTTACAGCAACTGTAACTAAAGCAACCATTGCAATAATGCAAGGAAGAAGTAAAAGAAGTCCACCTGCAAGTCTTGTTAGGAAGCTGCCAGGACCTGCAAAAAGTGGGTTGTCTGCTGAAGACCAGCCTGTTTTACCACTAGAGAAAGCGCCCCAACCTGCATCTGCACCCCAAATGAGGAAGTACAGGAAGATACCTGCTGCTGAAGCACCATAACCAACTACAAACCATTTGTATACCTTTTTGCAGAATAATACACCAATAATTGTGAGTGCTGCAACAATGCACATAAAGCCAACGTTAACAACAGCAATGATGTTAAGTCTTGCTACTAAAAGTGCAATCGCAAGTACAATACCGATTATTCCTATAATCATAGGAAATGGTTTATTACCTTTTTCGAAACTGATGTCCTTTTTCAAAGGGAATTACCTCGCTTTACTATAAATTAACAGATATATAATACAATATTTCACTATTTAATTACAATAGAAAAACTGCCCTAAAATAGGGCAGTTAAATGGGTAGTATTAACTAATTATTATACGGAAACAGAAAGCACAAGCTCGTTGGTTGTGAATAATGCACTTATGTCGTCAGGGTTAATGTGACCTTTTGATTTTACAACAAATAAGCAAACAAGCTTTTCGTTTCTTTTTTCAACGCTTGTTGAGATGATTTCAAGATTGTTTTCTTTGAATATACCGGATATTGTTTCAATTGCTTCAGGGTTGTCAACAAGTTTCATACTTACTGCAGTTGTGCTTGTATTTTCTACAGGAAGAATTCTGTGAATAACAATCTGAACAACAAGAATGATAAGTGTAGCATAAACGGCTATGCCATACATACCTGCGCCTGCTGCAAGACCGATACCTGCAGTGGTCCAGACACCTGCAGCAGTTGTAAGACCTTTAACGGTACCCTTGTAAACGATAATACCGGCACCTAAGAAGGAAATACCTGTAACGACCTGTGCGGCAAGTCTTGCACCATCAAGATTGATGTTTCCTTCAATACCTTGCATATTAACAATGTCAAAGAAGCCGTATTTACTCACGATCATTATAAGGGCAGAGCCCATAGCAACGATTATATGAGTTCTTATACCTGCCTCTTTTTGCCTGAGTGTTCTTTCAACACCTATGGCAGCACCGCAAATGGTAGCAGTAACAAGGGCGATAAAGTACGGGAAAACACTTGAAATTTTAAATGAGTCAAGGAAAACGCCTAGTACTTCCATAACGTCATAAGTCGGATTAGTAAAAAGTAACAAAGTTTTCACTCCTGAAAAATAATTATTATCAATACATTATAGTATATATTCAAAGTTATGTCAAATCAGGTCATAAAACTCGTCTGCTTATCATATGTATTTGTGAAATACTTTACAAAGCTATGGAGGTATATTTATGACAGAAGCAAGTATTTATAAAGATATTGAAGCACGAACCGGTGGAGATATTTATATTGGTGTTGTGGGGCCTGTCAGGACAGGTAAATCTACTTTTATAAAAAGATTTATGGATACATTGGTGATTCCCAATATTGAAAGTGCCCATAAGCGTGAAAGGGCTCAGGATGAGTTACCTCAATCTGCAGCAGGCAGAACTATTATGACAACAGAGCCAAAATTTATACCTGAGGAAGCAGTAAAAATTGACCTTCCTGAAAACGCTTCATTGAATGTCCGTCTTATTGATTGTGTAGGATATATCGTTCCAAGCTCATTAGGGTATATTGAAGAGGATAAACCAAGAATGGTAAAAACGCCGTGGTATGACCACGAAATACCTTTTAATATGGCAGCGGAAATAGGGACGCAAAAGGTTATTACAGAACATTCAACAATAGGTCTTTTGATTACAACCGACGGCACAATAAGTGACATTCCACGCTATGAGTACGAGGAAGCGGAGGAAAGAGTTGTGAACGAATTAAAAGCAATAAATAAACCCTTTGTTATGCTTTTAAATACAACTTCACCTGAAAGTTACGAGTCAAAAGAGCTCGCCTTACAATTGTCAAGAAAATATTGTGTTCCTGTTATGCCTGTAAATTGTGCACAGATGGACGAAAAGCTCGTCAAAGACATTCTTGGTGCAATTCTTTACCGTTTTCCTGTAAAGGAAATAGGAATCAAGCTTCCTGGTTGGGTTATGACTCTTGGGCGAACACATTGGTTGAGAGGCTCTCTTTTACAAAGCATAAAGGATTCTACCGAAAAAATAAAATGTGTGGGTGACGTAAGTAATATGCTTGTGAACCTACATGAAAACGAGTACCTTGTAACCGCAGAAATTGAAAATATTGATTTAGGTAAAGGCTGTGCAGTAATAAATACTGTGCTTTCTCAAGAACTTATTTACAAAATTATTGAGGAAAAAACAGGACTTCATATTGAAAATGAAGAAGATTTGATGAGTGAACTCGATGAGCTTGCTGAAATAAAGCAGAAATACAATCGTGTTAAGAACGCTTTGGATGAGGTGGAGGCAACAGGTTATGGTATTGTTATGCCCGATATTGACGAGCTTACACTTAAAGAGCCCGAAATAGTAAAGCAGGGGGGGCGTTATGGTGTGCGCCTTTCTGCTTCTGCGCCATCAATTCATATGATGAAAACCTGCATAGAAACAGAAGTGGCTCCCGTTGTAGGAACGGAGAGCCAGTCTGAAGAATTGTTAAAATATTTACTTGATGGTTTCGAGGAAGATCCATTGAAAATATGGGAGTCCGATATTTTTGGTAAATCTCTCAGCGAATTGGTTAACGAAGGTCTTCGCAGTAAGCTTTGCCATATGCCTGTAGACGCAAGAGGTAAAATCCAGGAAACCCTTGAACGTATCATCAACGATGGTTGCAGTGGGCTTATCTGCATAATTCTTTGATGCTTTTATTCGTCTTCACTCTTTAAAATGCCGTAGCTTCTGTCGACTACTATAACTGCGTAAAGGTTGCCTTGTCCGGCTTCGTTTACGTGGTTTTTGATTATATCCACAAGGTCTTCATCTGAATATTTGTATTTTGGTGGAATAACAATGTCGAACAAAACGTTTTTTGCTGTTTCACCCACAACAACTCTGAAATCGTGGAAAGTGATTATAGGGTCAATTTCAAAAAGAATCTGTTTAACAACTTCTTTTAACTCGTTTGTTTCCTCGCTGTCAAGTACAGTTGGATCAAGGTGCACAACAAGGTGAATGTTGTGTTTGGCTTTGAAATCTCTTTCTATCTGGTCCATTATATCGTGGCAGGCAAGAACATCAATTCTTGCATCCATTTCTATATGGGCAGATGCGAAGTAACTTCCGGGACCGTAGCTATGTACCATAAGGTCGTGAACACCTAAAACGTTTTCATATTCAAGAATACCACTTTCAATTTTTTCATACACTTCCTTTGATGGTGCCTGACCAAGAAGTGGCCCTACGGTTTCCTTTACAAGCTGTATACCTGAATAAATAATAAGTGCTGCCACGCCAACACCAATAAATCCGTCAAGCTGAAAATCCCAAAAGTAAGATACAAGCGTGGCAATTAAAACTGCAAATGTAGAAATGCAGTCGTTTCTGCTATCTGTAGCAGTAGCTTCAAGTGTTTTGGATTTTATGGCCTTTGCAAGCTTTTTGTTGAAGGAGGAAAGCCACAGCTTTACCACGATCGAGCTTACAAGAATAATAACCGTAACCCAACTAAATACGCTTTCCTCCGGATTAATGATTTTTTTGAATGAATCCACAAGAATATCAAAACCAATGTGAATAATAAGGAATGATATAATAAGACCTGTTATGTACTCGATTCTTGCGTGACCATATGGGTGGTCTTCGTCTGCAGGCTTTTCAGAAAGTCTGAAGCCAACCAATGTAACAATAGAGGAACCCGCGTCGGATATGTTGTTTGTGGCATCTGCAATAATGGAAACACTGTTTGCAAAAGAGCCCACAATAAATTTTAAAATACTGAGGATAAGGTTGCAGATTATTCCCACAATACCGGCTGTCCTGCCGTAAGCCTCACGACCACTTGGAGTGTTTGCGTCCTTGTTCTTTAGGAATGTACGTAAAATAATAGATGTCATTTTTACCGCCTTGAAAATCTTTTTTATTAAATTATAAGGTTATGTAAGAATTTGTCAACAATATTTTGTTGTAGACAAAAATATAATTGTGTGCTATTATGAACAAAGGCAACAGCCTATAAATCCCGAAAGGTAGATATTTAATTATGGATAAAACTTTAGTTATTCTTGCAGCTGGCATGGGCAGCCGTTACGGTGGCCTTAAGCAAATTGACCCGGTAGGACCTAATAATGCAATTATTATTGATTACTCAATTTATGATGCAATAAAATGTGGCTTCAACAAAGTTGTTTTTATTATAAAGAAAGAAAACGAGCAGATTTTCCGTGAGGTTATCGGTGACAAGGTTTCAAAGCATGTTAAGGTTGAATACGTGTACCAAAGTACAGATATGCTTCCTGAAGGCTTCAGCGTACCTGAAGACCGTGTTAAGCCTTGGGGTACAGCACACGCAATTTATTGTTGCAAGGGCGCTGTAAACGAGCCATTTATGGTCATTAACTCTGACGACTTCTACGGCAGGGGCGCATACGAGAATATTTCTAAATGGATGGATAGAACCGATTTCTCAAGTGATGCATATAAGTTTGCAATGTCTGCATATTTCCTTAAAAATACTCTTACTGAAAATGGTACTGTTTCTCGTGGCGTTTGTGACGTTAACGAAAAAGGTCAGCTTAACGACGTTGTTGAAAGAACAAAAATTATGCGCGTAAATGGTAAAATCTCATTTACCGAAGATGAAGAAAATTGGACAGAGCTTCCTGAGGATTGCGTTTGTTCAATGAACTGTTGGGGCTTCCCTGCAGAAATAATCGATGAAATTGAGAAATATTTCATTGACTTCCTTAAAAACGAAGTTCCTGCAAATCCACTTAAATCCGAGTTCTATCTTCCGTTCCTTGTTCGCGATATGCTCAGTGAAAAGAAATGTACAGTAGACGTTTTGGAAACAAAGGACAAATGGTTTGGTGTTACCTACAAGGAAGATAAGCCTGACGTTGTAAAATCAGTTCAGGCACTTGTAGATAGCGGTGCTTATCCGGAAGAATTGTGGAAATAACTAAATGAAAGACAGAGTTCAATTTGAACTCTGTCTTTTTTCGATTTGTTTAAGGTTGTTTTTAAATTCCTTTTTTATCCACACAAAAGAAAGTATCCATGCACCAAGTATTGCAAGAACAATGTCTATTCGTCCAAGAGGGAAGAGGGAAACTATAGTAAAAAAAGTTACCGTGAAAGCATTTCTTATTCTCAATATCATTAAAAACCACTCAAGTACGATTATCATTCTGCAAAAAGGAAGCACACAAACAACTGACCAACAAAGGCACGCAGTCTGTGGTCCCCAGTTTTTAGGAAATTTCCACATCATGGGCACATATTTGTCTGCGTCACCATAGTTGATAAGTGAAAGGTAACGCTTGAAGTCAGTTTCATTTGTTATTGGTGGCTTGTACTTTATGAATGCGTACCAGGACATAGCAACGTAGCCCACAAACGTAATTACGTTTATTGCAATAAGTCCCGTCCAACCGAAATTGGTCTGGTTATATAACGGGTTTCCCTCCAAAAGAAGGTTTGGCGTTGCAATGTACGTGAACAAAAGGTCTAGTATAATTGTAAGTAAATATGCTGAGCAGGTGAGGTAAAAATATCCTTTGTTTTTGTTCATAATAACACACCTCCTGAGATTCAATATGATAGTTACATTTTACCATTGATGTGGAATAAATCAACATTTTCGACGAAAATATGTTGTCGTTTAAAGAAAAGATGGTTAATTGTTAAAAATATAAACAATATTATTAGTTTTTTCGAAAAAACACTTGCTTTTTTCTCTGCGTTGTGATAATATTCTTCTGCTAATGTATTAAGAAGAGGTGAAATTACAATGAAAGAAGGACTTCATCCAAATTACGGCGCAACTCAGGTTAAATGTGCATGCGGTGCTGTACTCGAAACAGCTTCAACAAAGGACGGTATGCGTGTTGATATCTGTTCAAAATGTCATCCATTCTTCACAGGCAAACAGAAGCTTGTAGACACAGGTGGACGTGTAGACAGATTTAACAAGAAATATAACCTCTCTAAGTAAGTTATTATGCTTAGTAAGCCAGTGAGTTATCACTGGCTTTTTGCGTTATATACGGAGGTGTTTCGGTGGAACTGTATAATACTCTCGGTCAATATTCAGCACAGGAATACATAGTAAAAAAGTCAAAGTTTATAGGGTATGCTAAGCCTATTAAAACAGAGCAGGATGCTTTGGCTTTTATAGAAGAAATAAGAAAAAAGCATTGGGATGCTACTCACAACGTTTATGCCTACGCTCTTCGCGAAGGGTCAATAAAAAGGTTTTCTGACGACGGTGAGCCACAAGGTACAGCAGGTATGCCGGTGCTTAACGTTATTACGCAGGAGGAAATAACCGACTGCGTTGTTGTCGTTACAAGATATTTCGGTGGAATTCTTTTAGGTGGTGGAGGTCTTGTAAGGGCATATAGCCATTCTGCCAAGCTTGCAGTAGATGGTGCAGGTGTCATAACACTTGTGCCGTGGCTTGTTCTTAACTTGTCGTGTGAATACAACCTTTACGGTAAAATTGAAACACTTATAAGAGATAACAATGGTGTGGTAAGTGATACAGCATTTACCGATAACGTAGCCATCACCTTCAGGATAGAAAAGGATTTGTTGCATTCCTTCGAGAAAAAACTGAAGGATTTAACAAATGGTAAAGTCGATTTTACTGTAATTGAAGAAATTATCTCTGCAAAATAAAAATTTTTGTCAAAAATAAAGGGATTTTTGTTTTTTTTACGTATTATTAATTAGGAGGGGATAATAGTGGATAATAGTATCAGACTCAGAACTCTTCAGCGCGAAAAAGAAACCTTGTCAGAATATGCTGCTTTTTGTGAAAACACAAGGGGTAGACAGAAAATAGAAGAAGAGTGTCCGTTGCGTACAGCTTTTCAGCGGGACAGGGACCGAATTCTCCATTGTTCAGCGTTCAGACGTCTGAAGGACAAAACACAGGTTTTCTTAGCACCTGACAACGTCCACTACAGAACCCGACTTACACATACCCTTGAGGTTTCGCAGATTGCCAGAACAATTGCAAGGTCACTTAATCTTAACGAGGACTTGACCGAGGCAATTGCTTTAGGTCACGACTTAGGTCACACACCTTTCGGTCACGCAGGGGAAAGGGCGTTGGCTGTTGCTTACGAAAAAGGCTTTACACATTATGAGCAGAGCCTTCGTGTTGTAGATAAGCTTGAGCACAATGGTGAAGGACTTAACCTCTCTTACGAGGTGCGTGACGGAATTCTTTGTCATACAAGAGGTAAAGAGGCAGACACCTTAGAGGGCAGAATCGTTAAATTAAGCGATAAAATAGCATATATCAACCACGATATAGACGATGCTTGTCGAGGTGGTGTTCTCAGTGAGGATGATATTCCACTTGATATCCGTCTTACTTTAGGTTTCTCAAAAACACAAAGAATAAACACCTTAATTAAATCCACCATAGAAAACACAAGGGATGAGGTGAAAATGGCAGACGATGTTTTTGATGCCTTTGACAGACTTCATTCATTTATGTTCAAATACGTGTATACGAATCCTGTTTGTAAAAGTGAAGAGGGAAAAGCTGAAAATATGATTAAAGAGCTTTTCAGGTATTTTTCACGTAACCCAAACAGTATGCCTGAATTCTATTATGAAATAGCCAAAAAGGAAGGTGCAGAGCGTGCTGCCTGTGACTATATTTCAGGAATGTCAGACAACTATTCATTAAAGATTTTTAACGATTTGTTTGTTCCTAAAACCTGGAACGATTAATATAGCTTGCGACTATATATGCTTTTTGTGTACCATTTATGTACCATCGAATAGTGTATAATAGTAGGTAACGAAAAGTAAAGGAGATGGTCAACTTGGCAATGCGTTTTACAGACGATTTTATTGATAGATTACGCGACAGTAACGATATTGAGTCTGTCATTTCAAGTTATATTGAGCTCCGTCGCAGAGGTCGCAATCTTGTGGGACTTTGTCCGTTTCATAACGAAAAAACACCGTCTTTTACGGTTTATCCTGAAACAGCATCCTACTATTGCTTTGGTTGTGGTGCCGGTGGAGACGTTATTGGTTTTGTACGAAATATAGAAAACCTTGATTATATCGAAGCAGTTAAATTTCTTGCAGACAGGGCAGGAATAAAAATGCCCGACTCGAATTACGATGACACAACAGCTAATTTAAGACGCAGAATTTACGAGGCGAATCGTGAAGCGGCAAGGTTTTTTCACGAAACGTTGTTTACCGAACAAGGTAAGCCGCAACTTGAGTATCTTATGCGCAGAAACGTATCTGCTAAAATGATTAAGCATTTTGGACTTGGTGCTGCACCGGATGATTGGCACGCTTTGGAAAACCATTTGAAATCAAAAGGTTTTACTCGTGCAGAGCTTGTGGCAGCAAATCTTTTAAGAAGCAGTGAAAAAGACGGTAAAAAGTATTATTACGATGCTTTCAGAGCGAAAGTAATGTATCCTGTTATAGATCTAAGAGGTAACGTGGTCGCTTTCGGTGGACGAGTTCTTGATAACTCCAAACCAAAGTATATCAATACATCGGATACTTTAGTTTACAAAAAAAGCAACGAGTTGTTTGCTCTTAACTTTGCAAAGAATGGTAACGAAAGGAAAATAATTCTTTGTGAAGGCTATATGGATGTTATAGCATTGCACAGTGCCGGGTTTACAAATGCGGTTGCAGGCTTGGGTACTGCTTTAACACCGGAGCAGGTTAGTCTTATTTCCCGTTATGCCGACGAGGTTGCCTTGTGTTACGATTCGGACGAGGCAGGGCAGAAGGCAGTACGTGCAGCCTTGGCTCTTTTCTCAAAAACAGGCGTACGTACCAAGGTTATTCGTCTTGATGGTGGAAAAGACCCTGACGAAATTATTCGCGTTCATGGTAAGGAAATGTTCGCAAAGCTTCTGAATGGAGCTCATAACGATACAGAGTATAAGCTTTCTGTACTCAGAGAAAAATATATAGTTGAAACAGCCGACGGAAAAATGAATTTCCTGAGGGAAGCATCAAAATATCTTGCTACAACAGACGCTCTTGAGCGTGATATATATGCCATGAAGCTTGCTGACGAGCTTGGTGTAAGCAAGGATGCAATAATGAATCAGATTAAGACCTTTGCGAAAAAAGAAAATTACAATAAAGCTAAAACAGAACTCGCAAATGCACAGAAGCAAGCACAAAACATAGAAAAAGCTATCGATCCACAAAGAATTAAAAACGTGCGACTTGCAAAGGCTGAAGACACAGTTCTTATTTCTCTTATGAACAATGCAGCTTTTTACAAAAGTCTGCGGGACAAGCTCAGTGATGATTTGTTCTTCACACCTGTAAATAAGAAACTGTACTCGGTTATTTCTCGTCGCATTGAAAATGGCGAAAAGGTGGACATTTCCCACGTTTCCCAGTTTTTAACCAATGAGGAAACAGGTGCAGTAGCAAAGCTTCTTGCAAATCAGTCTATGGTGTCCAATACTATTGCCGAGTGCGAGGACTGTATACTCGTTCTGGAAAATGAAAAAAAGAAAAGGGAGCAGCAGGCGCCATCGCAAATGAGCGACGACAGTTTCTTGGCGTTTTTCAATTCTCTGAACAATAAAGATGGGCAAAATTAAATTTATATATAATGTGTGAAAAGAAAGGTGAGATAAAAATGGAAGGTTGGGAAAAGAAACCGCAAATTAAAAACCTTATTGAAAAAGGTAAGGTAAGTGGTAAGCTTGCAACTCACGAAATCGACAACGTTATTCTTGAAATTGAGGGCTTTGACGTTGACGATATCGAAAAACTCTATGAGCTTATTGAAAGCAACAACATAGAGCTTGTTGATGAAATGAGCGATGAAATGCTTGACGCACTTTCATTCGACATTGAGTCAACAAAGTCAACAGGTGACGACGAAAATTCAACAGATGCAAAAAACATCGCTATTGATGACCCTGTTAAGGTTTATCTTAAGGAAATTGGTCGAGTTCCACTTCTTACTTCTGAAGAAGAAATCGAGCTTGCTATCCGTATTTCTGAAGATGATCCTGAAGCAAAACGTCGTCTTTCAGAGGCAAACCTTCGTCTTGTTGTAAGTATTGCAAAAAGGTATGTTGGTAGAGGTATGCAGTTCCTTGACCTTATTCAGGAAGGTAACCTTGGTCTTATTAAGGCTGTTGATAAGTTTGATTACACAAAGGGCTTTAAGTTCTCAACTTATGCTACTTGGTGGATAAGACAGGCTATTACAAGAGCTATTGCAGACCAGGCAAGAACAATCCGTATCCCTGTTCATATGGTTGAAACAATCAACAAGGTTAAAAAGACAAACAGTCAGCTTCTTCACGAAAACGGCAGAGATCCGACTGCAGAAGAAATTGCAGAAAGACTTGAAATGCCTGTTGAAAAGGTACGCGAAATTCTTCGTGTTGCTCAGGAGCCTGTTTCCCTTGAAACACCAATTGGTGAAGAGGAAGACAGCCATTTAGGTGACTTTATTCCTGATGACGATGCTCAGGCACCTGTAGATGCAGCATCTATGGCGCTTATGAGAGAACAGCTTGCAGAGGTTCTTAAAACTCTTACACCAAGAGAAGCACGTGTTCTCAGCCTTCGTTACGGTCTTGAGGACGGCAACCCAAAAACTCTTGAAGAGGTTGGTAAGGAATTCAACGTTACTCGTGAAAGAATTCGTCAGATTGAAGCAAAAGCACTCAGAAAGCTTCGTCATCCATCCCGTTCAAAGAAGCTTCGCGACTTCCTTGATTAAAAATAAAACGGACTATCTGTTGGTTTTCAATAGATAGTCCGTTTTTGCTTGGATAATGTCGCTAAATACATCTGGTTCTTTTTGTATACCATTTTCTGTAATTTGTTTGAATGTTATGTAAAATTATGGTAATATAAAATGTAATATTACGTTGGTATAACCATAAAGGGGTATTGGTATGAAAAAGGTATTAAGCTTAGTATTATCATTTGTTATGGCATTCAGCATTATTACAGGAATGGACATTTCTGTATTTGCAAGTACAACGACTACTCAAATAAATATTTCTGACCCCAAAAAAGAATGTGTTGTTGGTTCATCACTTGCGATTAGTGCGAGCTATAGCTCTACAACATATTCACACAATTCAGATACTATTTCAATATCCGTTTCTGGTAAAACCGGAGGGCTTACAGTAGATGGTGGGGTTAGTTGTCTAGGTACAAAGGGAAACGGAATAATCTCCTATTCACTTATTGCCAATAAGGTCGGTAAATATACTGTTACAATTTCTGGCCCTGAAGGTAGTACTGATTCTTTGGATGTCTATATTACAGAGAGTGATGGTTATTTCACTGTTGCTGGAATATTGGAGGATTATGTTACCAGCGTTAATTTGGATACTGGTGATAACTGGATTTCGGAAATTATTGTTGATGGTATTTCTTATCTGGCACAAAAATATTTACCCGATTCTGATAGAGAAAGATTAGAAAATGCAAAAGGCAAAAATGTTGTTTTTACTGTATATCAAGGTGAAGTTGATAGTTTTTATATTATTGATGATTTAAGACCTACTGCATCAGTGGAGTTGTCTTCGTTAAACTTGATTTATGAAAATGGTAGATTCCCTGACAAAAAAATTGATTTATCAGGTTATGTAAATTCGGCGATAAATTCTCATATTAATCAAGAGATTCTTTCCAATTACAGTAACTTAACACTTACAGATATTAATATTACTTTAACCTCACAAAATACTGATGTAATATATTTCAAATCCGGTGTTTTTGGAGGGAAAAACAGTAGTGTTACTTTTTCTTTAGATGGTAATTTAACTATTGGTCAATCTAAAGCTTTTTCTGCGGAGGCGCGTGTAAATACAGGTTATGATTTCCCGGAAAGTGTTGAAAATGATAGTGTTAAAATATCTTGTGAGTTGTACGCTGTATGCAATGGTTATGGAGTATCAGAAACTACTGAGCTTTTCGTAACACTTACGAACAATGACTATAATTATAAAAGCAATTGGCAAAAACAATCCTTAACAAATTTGTTGGAGCAGATGTATTCAAGTGTTCAGGATTGTCCCAACCGTATTTTATCGTCAAGTGAAAAAATGGAAGTTTCTTCTACAATAAATGCAATTATTATTAAAGAGGAAATGTCTAAATTGAGTGCTGATTTAGATGCATTTGAATCAATATATGATTTGAGCTGCTATTTTTATGGATTAAAAAATATAACAATGGCTACTGCCGGTGAGTATTTTTTGAACGCAATTGTTTCTGAATGCAATACAGCTTCTGATAAATTAAAGACAGAACTCAACAATTTGCTTGAATCTCTTACAGAAAGTAAGGCCTTCAGCAAATTTATATACTGGTATTACAACAATCAGCAATTGCAGCTTGGTAATAAAAAGCAGGTAAACGCACATTGTCCTATAGATGTTTCTGTTACTGATGAAGATGGAGTTGAAGTTCTCTCTATAGTTAATGATGAGGTAGTTACATCTATAGAGAATGCTTCAGGTTTTGTTTGTGATAGTCAAAAAACACTTTATTTGCCTACAGACATTGACCATAAAATTAAAATTACGGCTACTGCTGATGGTACAATGGATTACAGCATTGTTGAATATTCTGCATCCGGTAAAGACAGAGTTGTCTCATATTCTGGTATTGCACTAACAAACGGAGAAATTTATAGCGGTTCTGTTATAAGAAGCGAGTTGCCTTCAACAAATAGTTATAATCTTACAACAGATAGTGGCACACAAATAGAAAACGACGATTATAAAAAAATCGAATATACAATATTTGGGAATAAGGTAAAAATTACAGGTTTAGCGGATGGATACGAACCGAACCATTTAAATATTCCCTCTAAAATACAAGGTTATCCGGTTACGGAAATAGATTCTCAAGCTTTCTACAAATGTACAAGCTTAACTTCTATCACAATTCCGGATAATGTAACAAGTATAGGTTCTTATGCTTTCAGAGGTTGCACAAGCCTTACATCCATTACCATCCCCAATAGTGTAACAAGTATTGGTAATGATGCTTTTGAGGATTGTACAAGTCTTACATCTGCTACAATTGGTAATGGTAT
>JAZUPI010000027.1:0-26651 GCA_045605085.1 Acutalibacteraceae bacterium | reverse complement strand
GGCTCGTATCCTTCTTTGAGAAGAACTGTTTCAATCTGACTTGGGAATACGTTGACACCACGGATTATAAGCATATCATCAGTTCTGCCCATAGGCTTAGCCATCTTGATAAGAGTACGTCCACAAGAACATTTTTTACGTGAAAGAACACAAATGTCACGTGTACGGTAACGAAGTAATGGGAAAGCTTCCTTGTCAAGTGAAGTGAAAACAAGCTCGCCCTTACTTCCTTCAGGAAGAACCTCGCCTGTATCGGGATCAATAATTTCTGCAATGAAGTGGTCTTCGTTTACGTGCATACCGGTTTGCTCTGAGCATTCGAAAGCGACACCGGGACCACTTGTTTCAGTAAGACCGTAAATGTCATATGCCTTGATGCCGAGTGTGTTCTGAATGTTCTGTCGCATTTCTTCTGTCCAGGGCTCTGCGCCGAAGATGCCTGCCTTTAAAGGAATATCCTCAGGCTTGTAGCCCTGCTCTTTAAGGCTTTCACCAACGTATGCTGCGTAAGAAGGCGTGCAACAGAGAATTGTTGCGTTAAGGTCAGTCATAAACTGAATCTGACGCTCAGTGTTACCTGATGACATAGGAAGAGTAAGACATCCAACCTTGTGTGAACCGCCGTGAAGACCTGCACCACCTGTGAAAAGGCCATAGCCGTACGCTACCTGACAAACATCTTTTTTAGATCCACCTACAGCTACAATTGCACGTGCACAACAATCTTCCCATAAATCAATATCGTGCTGTGTGTAGAACGCTACAACACGACGTCCAGTTGTACCTGACGTGGATTGAATACGAACACATTCGTCAAGAGGCTTTGCAAGAAGACCATATGGGTAAGCGTCTCGTAAATCTGCCTTTGAAAGGAAAGGAAGCTTGTGGAGGTCTTCAATTCCTTTTATATCTTCAGGCTTAACGCCTTTTTCATCCATAAGATTACGGTAGTAAGCAACGTTTTCGTAAACGTGCTTTACCTGTTTAACAAGTTTTTCGGATTGAAGCTTTTTCATCTCTTCAACCGGCATGGTTTCAATTTCTTTCTGATAGTAATTTTGTGCCATTTTGACCATCCTTTCTAAATGTTAAGAACTTCGGAGTGTGAAAAGGGCAAACAAAAACGCCCTCCGCATTCCGGAAAAGAATACAGAGGACGAGAATTTAATAATCCCGTGGTACCACCTCAGTTCGTTGCAACCTCGCGGCAGCAACCTTGTCAGGTACTATCATACCTTAGTTCTGTGACGGGAACACCCGTTGCATCCTACTTAAGATTGCTCTTGTTCAGCGCACTGCTAACAGAATGAATTCGAGAAGGACGTCTTCTTTGCCTCGCACCAACCGGCAACTCTCTCCAGATTTTTTCCAACCTACTAGTTTCTGCTCATCGCATTTATTTCTTTGTACTATAACACCATAATACAGGAATGTCAACACTTTTTTTGAAATTCAGGTTTTTACCATATTCCAGGAGTGCTTTCATTGAATTGGAAAGCCAATCGCATTTATGGTAACTAAGTTGTTTACATATATACGTTTTCATATCGCAAACATCAAGGTAAACCAACTTGCCTTCTTTAATCTTTTCCTGTACTGTAAAAGACAGAAGGTGGGGAATACAATCTTCACTTTCTTCAATAATCTTCTTAATGATACCTGCTCTTCCAAATTCAAAGACTGGTGTAATATCAATTGACTTTTTTGCAATTTCCTTACGAAAGAACTTTCTGTAGCCCATACCTCTTTCAGTTAGTGTAAAGGGTTGCCTGCAATATCTTTTATAGTAAGGTTTTCTTTTGGCGAAGGCAGATTTTGCGTTGGCAACAAAGTGTATGTCCATATGTTTTTGTGTGATGTGAAATGTACAAAAATACTTGAAAATGTACAGAAATAATGTTAATATTGACTAAATATTAGTAACGGAGATGATTTGAAGATGAAAAAGCAAACTGCGTATGCTATTACAAAGCCACAGGGTGCAACTTCTCTTAACGATGGTAAGTATATTACCAGATTTGAATACGTATGTATTATGCTTGCAAGAATCGGTGGACAGTTTGGTACAACTCTTACGGGTACCCTTGCTGCTGCCTTCCTGCACGAGCTTTATTTCGGACCTGTTGGTGTAAAAGCAGATGAAATTGCTTCTATTCTTGCAGTACAGTCAACTATCACAACTGTGTTAGGTATTGCAATGGGTGCAATTTCAGGTGTTATTTGTCAAAAATGGAAAACCCGTTGGGGCAGATATCGTCAATGGTATATCATATGTCTTGTGCCTGTTTTTGCACTCACCGCTTTGTATTTCTATGTTCCCGAAGGCTGGACAGTTCAGCAGATGACACTCTTCCGTTACGGAATAGCCTGCTTCCAAACTGTATTCAATACTTTAAATAATAATGGTCAGAATGTTGTTCAGGTTATCTCTCCAAACCACAAGGAAAAGAAATTGGTTGCAACAATATGGCAGTTATCATACTATATTGGTTACGGTGGAGCATATATTGCAACCTTCGTTTACGGACTTTTCAGCGATGACAAAAATGCAATGTATATGACACTTGCTCTTGTTGCTGCAGGTGTAACTGCATTCGGTAACCTTATGTGTGGTCTTTTCTGTAAGGAAAGGATTGAGCTTCCGAAGAAAGAAAAGGTTAAAATTTCAAGGGCATTGTTCTCATTGTTTAAATACAAAAATTACAGAGCCTACCACGCAATGCAATGGGTAAATGCTTTTGCATGGCTTGGCAGAATGTCAACCTACCTTGCTGCAATTACTGTTGGTTCATCTAAAAACCTTCTTCTTACTCTTCCAACTGCAATTGGTACCGTTGTTGGTAATGTTATTGCCACAAAGCTCTCGAAAAAATATGAGCCTACAAAGCTTCTTAAATTCTGTGGTCCATATTCACTTGTATCAGCGGGTGTGCTTTTCACAATCTGCTTTGTTGAAGCACAATTTGATATTATGTTCTTTACCGGTTGGAACAGTATATTCTTCTATGTTTTCTACTTTGTTTTCGGTATCGGTATCGGTATTCAGGAGCTTTCAAACTCTCACTTCAATGTTGAATTCCTTGATTATCTTGAATGGCAGTGCGGTGAAAGAATGGAAGCTATCCAGGGTATTGTCCCCGGCTGGATTAATGCAGGCTGTAACTACCTTAAAGAGCTTGCAATACCATTTATGATTGCCTGGGCAGGTTATATGTCCTCTGCAGAGGGTGACCTTGTTAAAACAATGCAGGCTCAGCCTGATTACCTTGACACCTGTCTTAAAATTCTTGCATTCCTTCTCTTTGGCTATACTCTTGCCAACGTTCTTAAGTCTATCATCCTTAAATTATTCTATGATATTGAGGGTGAAAAGAAAGAGAGGATGTATCGTGAGCTTGACGCAATAAGAGCTAAACGACATGAAGAAAATCTTGCTGTTGAGGAGGAATAATAATGAAAAACAAAAAGAAAATTGTAATTTCAATTATTTCAGTAGTTGTTGTTCTTCTTGGTATTATTTCAGGTGCTTTGGCACTGTATTTCACAAGGTACCATAAAGATAAAAATGATACTGAAGAATTATTTAGAAAAAACGTTGATGCAGTAAAGTACGAGAACACTATTGAAACTGCTTATCCACAGACAGACGTTTATGATATTGTTGCAAACCACTTCAAGTCTGAATTACCTGAAGGCAAGACAGAGAAAAAGGTAGTTATTATTGGTTACGATGGTTGCCGTGCAGATATACTTGCAGAAAAGCAGGATAATGGTGCAGTAAGTTATCTTCTTGAAAAAAACGCATCCAATAATCTTCTGTATTGCGGTGGTGTGAATTACCCGGAGGTTAACACTCAGGATACATCTACAGCACCCGGTTGGTGTTCAATTCTTACAGGTGTATGGGCTGACGTTAACGGTATAACAGGTAATGGCATAACAAAGGCTGTTGATCCGAAAACACTTATGATAAGTCTTGCTGAAGAAGGTGCAATTGATAGCTCTGCTTTCATCACAAAGTGGAAAGGTCATTTCTCAAGAGATGGTGCGACCTACTTAGAGGAAATGGCATATTGTGAAGAAAACGATATTGATGTTGATTATGAGCTTCGCAAAAATAAAAAAGATATCCACACAGGCGCTATTGAAGAGATCACAAGTAAGGATTGTGCAGATTTTGTGTTTATCATCTATGAAGAAACAGACTCAGCAGGACACGATTTCGGCTTCTCATACAATAACCCTGTATATAAAGATGCGTTCAAAACAGAAGATGCTTACGGCTACGAAGTGATTAAAGCTATCGAAGCAAGAGAAACCTATGATACTGAAGATTGGCTTATTATTGTGACCTCAGACCATGGTGGATTTGAAGCAGATCACGGTGGTCCTACAATTCAGGAAAGAATGACTTTTGTTGTAATGAACAAGGAGTGGGAGCAGTAATATGAGCAAAAATGGTTATAAGTGGTACGTTGGTGTACCACATTGTCACACGACAGCATCCGATGGTGGATTAACTCTTGAAGAGCTTGTTGCAAAAGCTAAAAAGAACAAGCTTGATTTCCTTATGATTACTGACCACAATGTTAACTGTAAAACGTTACCTGAGGTTGATGGGATTACACTTATTTACGGCGCAGAGCTTACAAAACATGGTGGACACTGCAATATGTGGGGAGTTAAGGATGTTATAGACAAAGAGGATTACGAAACCTGCGAAAGCTATGAGGATTTCTTGCGGGTTAAAAATCAGGCAAAAGAACGTGGTGCAGTAATTTGTATGAATCACCCTCATTGTAAGCAATGTCCTTGGCGTTGGGAAAAGAATGCATCAGACGTGGACGTGCTTGAGGTGTGGAATGCTCCTACCCATTTTGACAACCTTGAGTGCACAGAATGGTGGCATGAGCAGTTAAGAAATGGTCACAAGCTTCCTGTTGTTGGTGGTAGTGATTATCACAAGGATTACGTAGTGACAAACCTTTTGTGTTGGCCGGTTACATATGTGTATGCAAAATCCAATTCTGCTGAAGATATACTTGACGCCATTCTTAAAGGTCGTACAACAATTTGTTTTGACGTTGGTTTAACTTTTGTTGACATTGTGAGCGGACAAAATGTTTTAGGAGACACAGTAAAGCTTACAGATAATACAACGGTTACAATAAATGTTAAAAAGCTTCGTAAAAACCATACCTTGCACGTGTTTAATTCAAGAGGTGAGTGCTATATACATAAAGCTAAGAAAACCGGTGATTACACTGTTACCTTGCCCGTAGAAAGCGAAGGCTTTGTGTGTGCTCACGTAACATTTGAGCCAGGTTTTGCGTATAGCAAAATTCATGATTTCGCTATTGCATCCAGAATTCCTGAGCAAAAGGGTATGAAATTACCACCTTTGATTTTTGCACAAAGTGGTGCAATTTATTTCGAAAAATAAAATGAAGGCAGTGCATTAATCGCACTGCCTTTTTTGTTTCAGATTTATAAAATGTTTACGTATTTATTTATTATTTTTGGATTGTAATGGTAGATGAATACAGCCGAAAACAACACAATACACAAAAAATATCAAATGAGTGTATTGATTTTTATGCAATATAAGTGGTATAATTGACATACAAAATATATTTGTGGAGTGATTTGAATGTTTAAAATTTACAATTTCATAAATAATGATGATATTTCCATTATCGCTGAAAAAGGTCCTTTCCGTGTTGCTCAATACAAAAGAGACCTCAGTGTTTCGCCATCCACTGCAATGACTGCATATTTTTGCGACGAAATGAACATCAGAAAAAGGCAGGTTATTTGTGATTTGTCAAAGGCAAATGGTATTGTTTGCCAGACTGGTGCAATGCAGTGGACTGTAGGTAACGTTAATGCAACAACAGGCATAAAGGGCGCAGGTGACTTTTTAGGTAAGCTCGTTAAAGGTAAGGTTACAGGTGAAAGTGCAATCAAGCCAGAATACGTAGGTGACGGTGTGCTTGTTTTAGAGCCTACATACAGACATATTATTTTACTTGATACAAGCGACTGGAATGGTAAGGTTGTTCTTGATGATGGTCTTTTCCTTGCGTGTGACGGTGCCTTAAAGCAAAAACTAGTTGCTCGATCAAATCTTTCTTCTGCTGTGCTTGGTGGCGAAGGTTTATTTAACCTTGCCCTTGAAGGTAGTGGTGTTGCAGTTCTTGAATGTCGTTGCCCACAGGAAGAACTTATTCAGGTTGAACTTGAAAACGACGTGCTAAAGGTTGATGGTAACTTTGCTATTGCATGGAGTGACACCTTAAGCTTTACAGTAGAGCGTTCAGGTAAAACCCTTGTTGGCTCTGCAGCATCAGGTGAGGGCTTTGTAAATGTTTACCGTGGTACAGGTAAAATTCTTCTTGCTCCTGTTGACAGAACAATCGGTTCACTCCCTGTGCCTACTGCTACACATTCTGCTCCACCATCAGCTGGTAGTAAAACTGCAGGCGCAATAGGTTCATTTATAGGTGGCATTGCAGACGTTCTTGAATAAAAAAATTATATTTATCATAAAAACAACTGTTTCACTCAATGTAGTAAAACAGTTGTTTTTTGTTGTTTATTTTTTTAAAGACTCAAAATAATTTTTCAGCTGATTTTTCGTGGGCTTGTAGTCGGGTTTTGAACAACAAGGAATATTTGGTTCGCTACCATCTGTACCGTGAAATGGTGTTTGTTTGTCGTTTTCGTATTCTTTACGACATTCTTCAAGTCTGAAGTCGGGAATGTCATATGGGATACCACCATTAAGTATGGAACGGTGTGCAAGTATTGCAACAGAGGACATTGTAACAGCAGAGTATATATCGTACGGATGCTCAGGTTGTTTGTTTCCTTTGATGCAGTCAAGGAACATACGGGCAATTATATAATCGCCACCACCATGACCACTCTGGTTAATGAAGTCTTCGTCATCATCGTTCCATTTTGGTTCGTAAAGATTAACTTCTTGCTTGCCTTCAGGAACAGACCATTCGTTGTAACGAAGCATAACCTTGTCTCCCATGCCACGAGGATTTTCGATTTGTCCCTGTGTGCCACAAATACGGTAAGCGTTGTGGTGTGCACCGAAAGCAGCACAACCTGTTACCTTGAAAACAGAGTCATCATCGTTTAAAAGAGATACTATGGCAGCTCTGTCACCAACCTGTCTTGCACTTGCAATCTCATCCAATGGTTCAAAAACGGGGACAGCGCTTACTCTTTTTGGTGTTGCCCCTGTTGACCACATAAGTGGCGCAAGTGAGTGGGTTATATAATATGATCTTGGTAGGAAATTACGCCAGTGCTTTTCAAAATATATGCACGTTTTATTGAAGTCAACAGATTCTCTTGGTACAGGATGGTTATATTCACCCTCTGCATAAACAATTTTGCCAAGAGTACCACCATCACAAACTTTTTTCATTTCTCTGTTGAAAATCATTTGTGGATAGTTTTCTGCAAGCATATATATAGATGAGCTTTTTTCATATGCACGAATAAGCTCTACACCTTCTGCCATTGTGCCGTTGCTTATACATTCACAAAAAACGTGGATACCTTTTTTGAAGCATTTTATTGCGTAAGGTGCATGCTCGTGAAAATAGTTAGCAAGAACGACTGCGTCCATTTTATGTTCAATAAAGGTGTCAAAATCGTGAAAAGTAGCGATATCATCAGGGAGTTTTTTTAAAGCGTTGTTGAGTCTTTCTTCGTTAAAGTCGCAAATTGCAACAATTTCGCAATCGAGCAACATTAGATTAGTTGCGATATCTACTCCACGACCTGCACCCAAAATACCAATTTTAATCTTTTTCATACTATTAACTATGTTTTGCAATCATTTGTTTTCTGTCGATTTTACCATTGAAGGTTTTAATGATTTCATCAATTGCCACAATTGATTTCGGCATTTTGTAAGACTCAAGCTTTTCGGCAATTGTAGAACGGATTTCCTTTTCGTTTAATTCCATTCCTTCTTTTACAACAACAAGGAGCTTTAAGGCAGTGTTGTTTGCAATAGTTGTTGGAATAAGAAGACATTCGTCAACGCAAGGAACCTTCATAACAGTTTCTTCAACCTCAAATGGGGCAACCTTGAAACCACCAAGGTTAATTGTATCGTTGCTTCTGCCTACAAGAATAAGCTCACCATTAGGTGCAAAGTAGCAAATGTCACTCATGACCAGCATACCGTTTTTTAGTGCTTTTGCTGTCTGCTCAGGCTCGTTCCAATAGCCCTTCATAACAGAGTCACTGCAGATTGCAGCAAGACCTGTCTTTTCAGAGGAAGAGTCTGTGATTTCGTTTCCGTCTTCATCAAGAATAATGATTTTGCTGTAGGAGTTAGGAATGCCTACGCTTCCTGCGTATTCTGAGCCACCTGACACACAGAATTCATCTGTACAAACCACGCCTGCCTCTGAGCAACCGAAACAGTTGTACATATATACGTCCGGAAGAAGCTGACGCATCTTTTCCTTGTCTGTTTCCGGATACGCAGTAGAGCTTGAGTATATAAACCTTAACTGATCTTTAAGCTCTGCAAGATTCTTAGAAGCAATTGCAAGCATAAAGTGAATTGCTGAAGGTGGAAGGTAAAGTGAGGTTACAGCATATTCCTTTATTGTACTAAAAAATTGTTTAAGGTTTCTGAAGCCTTCAAGTAAGCAAACGGTACTGCCTACTGCCATTGCAATATGAGCTTTACGTAATCCGGCTGCATGGTTCATTGGTGTAGGAATAAGCCATACGTTATCGGACTTTATATTTGTTGTTTCAATACCAGCAAGGGCTATGTTTACCTGGTTTTTGAAGGTAACCATGACGCCCTTTGATTTACCTGTTGTGCCTGTTGTGAATAAAATTTCTGAAAGGCTTTCAGGATCCGGTTCTGTAGGGATGAAAGAATCCTCAGTGCTTTCGATTTCAGCAATTATTGAGTCTAATGCCCAAGCGTCACTTAAATCCTGACGGCTTGTAAGTGTTACAATAAGGCTTGTTTGGAGCTCTTTTGCTATTTCACAAATTCTTTGTGATGGAGTACCTTTTTCGAGAGGCACAAAAGTAGCACCGAGGAGCTGGATTCCGTACCAAAAATATACGTATGGGAGTGCGTGGTCTGCTTCAACAATAACTCTGTCACCACTTTTTACACCTTTGCGCTGTAAGAACAAAGCAGTTTTTCTGTTGTATTCTGCAAGCAATTTGTACGTACATTTTTCCTCGTTTGCAATACAAGCAATCTGCTCGGGGGTTGTTCTTGCAAATTCTTGTATTGAAAGAGCAATTGATGATTTAATCATAGTTTTGTTCCTACCTTTTAGAATTAGAAGTTTCCGTAAATGAAGCTTGTTGCATCATACTCAGGACCATAGGTGCCGAAAATTAATATTGCAGCAAGTGCGAGCAAGTAAATTGTCCATCTGAAGATGATGTTCTGCTTTGCGATGGTTTCGCGAAGCTTTATGCCGTTTTCCTGTAATATGCCAACTACAAGCAACACTAAAAGGAATATGAAAAGCATAAACATTTCTTTTTCGTCGATGCCGTATTCGAACAACTCACCTGAAACACCTGTTATGAAAGCAAAGTCAAAGTCTGTGAACATTGCCCAGAGCATCTGCCCTGCTGCTTTTATGCCAGGAGCTTTTACTATTGTTCTCGATATGCAAAGCACAACGAAGGTTCTTGCAATCTGGAAAAGCTTAAAGCTGAAGTTTTCTGTGTTTATGTGAAGTTTTTGAGAAAGCTTGGAGTAAACAGGTGCAAGAGCAACACTGGAAGCAATAACTATAGCATTATAAAGACCATTTACAATGTATTGCCAGGTAAGACCATGCCAGATACCAATAAGGAAGAAAACTACAAGGGGAGCTGCAACTGAAGGTACAAGCTTACCTGCATATGCACTGTAGCGCTTACGGAAGTGCTTGCTTACTGCTGTAACAGGCTTTGAAAGCATAATAGGGTAGAAAACGAATTCTCTCATCCATGCACCGAGCGACATATGCCATCTTCTCCAGAAGTCTGCAAGAGAAGTTGCAAAGAATGGTCTTTCAAAGTTAAGTGGAAGGTTGATTCCTAACATCTGCGCTGCACCTCGTGCAATGTCAACACCACCTGAGAAGTCGCAGTATATCTGGAATGAATATGCAAGTACACCGAAGAAAACGTGGCTGCCACTGTAGCCTATGAAGGATGGATTGAAAATTGCAGCAGGAATAACCGAAAGACGGTCTGCAATTAAAAGCTTTTTGAAGAAACCCCACAAAATGAGCTGTGCACCAAACTTAACGTTTGTGTAGTCGAAGTCGTGTGGTTCCTGTAATTGCTTGCCAACGTCACCAAATCTGAATAACGGACCTTGAACAATTGAAGGAAAGAAGGAGGTGAACAAGGCAAACTTACCAATGTTTTCCTCTGCCTTGATTTTGCCTCTGCCAACGTCAATAAGGTAACCAATTGAGTTGAAGGTGTAGTATGAAAGGCCGAGAGGAATAAGCATATTAATAAATGGAATTGAAACGTCCCATTTGAATAACTCAAATACGTTGTTGATGTTACCAATGAAGAAGTTAAGGTACTTAACGTATGCGAGTACACCAAGGTTGATAAGTACTGTAATAACCTGTACTCTGTGAATCTTCTTGGTAGCAGCCTTTTTTAGCTGCTGCTTTTCTTCTTTTGTAGCCTTTTCACCTAAGTCAGCAATCTGCTTTTGAAGGGTGTTGCGCTTGTTCTGCATAATGCGACCTGCAACGTAGGTGATTAAGGTTGTACCTAAAATATAGAAAATAGAGTCAAGTCCACCTGAAATGTAGAAGCCGTAGCTGGCAAGAAGCAAAACTACCCATTGGAGTTTTTTGGGAACAATGTAATATATTGCTGTGACTACTGCAAGAAACAGTAAAAATGATACAGAATTAAGAGCCATAAATTTACCTTACCCTTTTTGATATTAGTTAAAAACTGCTTTGTGTTTAAAATGCAACAGATCTGATAATTTTATTTTCTTTCTTACTGTAAACGGCTATGTTAAGTCCGTTCTTTTGCTTGGCGTATTCTTTTCCGTTAACCATAATAGAAGCTTTTTGGTTATCAGCTTTTCCGGTACCGGTAACCTTGAAAACGTCTTTTTCAAAGGACACTGCTTGTTCGCTCTTTTCTTCGAACATAACTTGTCCACCGGTTATATAAGCTACGTACGCTTCACCTTCACTTATTTGTGAAAGCTTTGGTAATCCCATTACCTTAAGTGCTTTGCGATGCTTTTCTGTCAAAATCCTTGTTACATCATTTTGTGAGGAGATAATAACAATGTAATCGTTACTGTTTTTGTAGCTGTTGATGAAATTTAAAGATTTTGAGGCAGAAATTATAATATTAATAAGCTGTGCCTTGTTGTTCTTTTCAACGCTCTTCTTGTATTTGTAAGCGTTGACAAATGTTTCGTTTGTTTTGTATTTGTTTATTGCTTCTTTGTCGGAAAGAAGTGCACCAAAATCAGCAAGATACTGGTCTTTTGTTGCAGAGTCGTTAGTGTCAAAGGATATAGAATAAATTACCTCGCTATATTCGTTGTTGTATATTGTAAAGTTAATTCCGCGAGTGTTTTTGGAGGTTTCCTCACCATTGATTTTGCAGGATGAAACGTTGACCTTTTTGCTTTGTGCGCCACTTTCGAGCTCGAAAAGGGTGTCGTCATCCATTAATCCTTTGTAAGTGATTTTTTCTTTTCCGGGTCGTGTGTCCTCGTAAAGAACACCGTTATTATCAATAATTCCTATATATGTGTCGTGTATTTTTATCTTGGATAACTTCTCTAAGCCCACGTCCGCAAAGTATTTGCGCTGAGCGTCTGTAAGGCTTTTTGCACAGTCATCATTTACTGTTATGAATATTGTGTTGTTGTCAGTTAAAGCTGTTTTCATACACTCGGCAACATCGGTGGTCTGACTAAGCTCAAACTGTTTGTATTTGCAGGCGTTGAACATTTCCAGCTGGTCTTCCATATAGGCGTAGTCACTGTTGCCTCTTACGTCCGTAGCGTCACATTCCTTCACCAGGTATTCACCAAGATATTTCATTATTTTAGCTGCGCCAAAATAGTTTGTGTGCATACCTTCTCGTGATTCATAAGGATGAACGTAGTTAATTTCATCTATTATTGGTGAAAAATTGAAGTCGAAGAAATCAAGCTCGTATTTGTCGGCAATAAGCTGTACTGCATTGTGGAGAGGGGAGCTCCAGTTGTTTGACGGAGTCTTAACTAAAACAAGCTTAATACCCTTGTCTTTACAGAAACTGTGAATTTTGTCAAAGTACTCTGTTGCTTCTTCCTTGAGCTTAGTAGGCTTAGCGTATTTGTTAAGCGTTGTTGTGAGGACCTTTATTTCATCAAAGGAATCTTTGTAGGAAACGTAGGTATTTGTCGTGAATTCGTAACCACGTGTTCCGTTATCTTTTTTGAAATCATATTTTTCAAAATCGAGGGTTTCAAGCTCTGACCAACGGCTGTGGTATGCGTTAAGTGGGAGAAGAAATGCAATAGCTTTTGAAAAATCGTTGTCAGTGTAATCCATAACGGCTTTGAGTTTTACTGGGGAAAACTTCATTCCGTCGAAAGCCTTGTGGATTATACTGTCATAGGCTTCTTTTCTGAATTCGGAAACGTCAAAAACAACTGTTTTCAAGGTTTCGGGATGAAGTCTGTACGTTTCTTCAAGCCAGTAGTAAGAAGCAAAAATAGGCTGTTCCTGAGTTGCTATCGTAAAGGCGCATATACCATAATCTCTGTACAAGTCAATTGGGGAAAAGGCGTATGCGCCCACACTTGCACCTAAAAACAAGGTTTCTATTTTGTTTTTTGGTTCCTGGTAAAAGCTTCTTGTTGTATAGAAGTTGTTCAGTAAAAGCCACGTGGGTTGGAAAAAACCACTCAGAAAGCTTACAAGTAACAGGCACATAACACCCAAGGTTAAGATTTTAAAACCTATTTTAAATTTTTCCTTCATCAGAAGAAAAACCTCCAATGTAAATTTAATTAATAATTAAACAAATAATAACATACATATGGTAAAAGGTCAATATAAAAGGCACTGGCTAAAAATGGGGTGAAAGTGGGAAAATTTTTCTTTTTGTTGACTATAGCATTGGTGGGTAATATAATAATTTACGTAAAAATCGACGGGAAGGATGATTTGATGTATAAGCAAAAATTATGCCTGTCAACATGCAGTACCTATGGTATATCCGAGGCAGAGCAGGTAAGACTTTTTAAGAAAATCGGCTTTGACGGTTTTAACGTTTTGTGGGGATATATGCTTGATGATATGGTGGACAACTGTGCTGCTGTTGCCAAGGAAGAGGGTATGATTTTTCAGTCTATTCATGCTCCTTGGAATATGTGTGCAGATATGTGGGATGACTCTTGTCAGGAGGAGGCGCAAGAGGGTATAGAGCAGCTCAAACATTGCATTGACCTTTGTAAGAAACACAACGTTCCGGTTATGGTTTGCCACGTTTACGTAGGCTTTGACGAAGAGTATGTACCTACCGAAACAGGTCTTGAAAACTATGGAAAAATAATAGATTATGCAGAACAATCAGGTGTGAAAATTGCCTTTGAAAACACAGAAGGAATCGAGTACCTTAAGGCTGTGTTTGATAGATATAAACACAGAGACTGCGTAGGATTTTGCTGGGATAGTGGTCACGAAATGTGCTACAATTTTTCCGAAAATCTTCTTGCATTGTACGGAGATAAATTAATTGCTACGCACCTTAACGATAACTTAGGCATAAAGGATTTTAATGGCAGAATCTTCTGGCATGACGACCTTCATCTTTTGCCCTTTGACGGCATAGCAGATTGGGACGAATTAACCGACAGAATTGTAGCTTGTGGTTACGACGACATTCTTACGTTTGAGCTTAACAACGTTTCAAAGCCTGATCGTCACGAGAATGACAAATACAACGAAATGTCTATTGAAGAGTACGTTTCAGAGGCGTATGCAAGAGCTTGCAAAATAGCCATGATGATAAGAAATAAAAAATAAAAAAGCTCCCCAGTTCACAAAACGAATTTTTGCGAACCGGGGAGCATAAATTTAATTAAAAAGAATTAAAGGAGTGCTTTGTAAAGCTCTGCAATTTCTTCAACGCTTGTGTCACGTGGGTTACCTGGACGGCAAGCATCTGCAAATGCGCTTTCTGAAAGGAACTGAACATCCTCTGCTTTAAGGATATCCTTAAGGTCAGCAGGGATACCAACCTTTTTGTTAAGCTCAACAACAGCGTTAACAGCAGCCTTTCTTGCTTCCTCAATGCTCATTGCATCTGTGCCTTCGACGCCCATAGCTTTAGCAATATCGCGATATTTTTCGCCTGTGCAAGGTGCGTTGTATTCCATAACAGATGGAAGAAGAATAGCGTTAGCAACACCGTGTGGTGTGTCGTAAAGAGCACCAAGACCATGAGCCATACTGTGAACAATACCAAGACCTACGTTTGAGAAGCCCTGACCTGCAATGTACTGTGCAAGGGCCATACCTTCTCTGCCTTCTGGTGTGTTTTCACAAGCACCGGGAAGATGCTTAGCAATAAGTTCGATTGCTTTGATGTGGAACATATCTGTCATTTCCCAAGCACCTTTTGTGATATAACCTTCAATAGCATGTGTAAGTGCATCCATACCTGTAGATGCTGTAAGGCTCTTTGGCATTGTTGACATCATATCAGGGTCAACAACTGCAACCTCTGGAATGTCGTGAACGTCAACGCAAACGAATTTACGCTTCTTTTCAACGTCTGTAATAACGTAGTTAATTGTAACCTCTGCAGCAGTGCCTGCTGTAGTTGGAACAGCAATTGTGAAAACTGCGTGGTTCTTTGTTGGTGCAACACCTTCAAGACTTCTTACGTCTGCAAACTCAGGGTTTTCAATGATGATACCAATTGCCTTTGCTGTGTCCATTGCAGAGCCACCACCGATTGCAATAATGCAGTCAGCACCACTTGCCTTGTATGCTTCAACGCCTGCAAGAACGTTTTCAATTGTTGGGTTAGCTTTGATTTCACTGAATATAGCGTATGGATAGTCAGCCTTGTCAAGTAAATCTGTAATCTTTGCAGTTACACCAAATTTGATGAGGTCAGGGTCTGAACAAACAAAAGCTTTTTTGAAGCCACGGCTTTCAAGCTCTGTTAAAATGTTTTCAATAGCGCCCTTTCCGTGATATGAAATTGTGTTTAATACTATACGATTTGCCATCGTAAAAACCTCCTTAGGTTATTTTTATTCCATTATACACCATAACGATTGTGAAATCATTAACAATTTTTTACATTTATAAATTTTGGAAGTTTAAACAAAAATAAAATGAAAAAACTTTGCAATATGACAATTGTTTTAAGGATTTTGTCGTGCTATACTTTAGAAAAATTTAAAAATTATGATACGTATAGGAGAAACCTATGGAAATTCCAAAAATATTATTGGAAAAAGCAGAGGAAATAACCGGTGCTTTACAGTCTAAGTATCCCGAGCTTGCACCTTTTTTCAAGGGGTGTTTTCTTAATACCATAGAAACTACCGTAACAAAGCTCGATGATGGTGGCTATTTTGTCATAACAGGTGATATTCCTGCAATGTGGCTAAGAGATAGCGCATCTCAGCTTACCCACTACATCCGTTTTGCAAATCAGGACGATGACCTTAAAAACATAATTAAAAGTGTAATCGCAAGACACGCACAGTTCGTTTGCCTTGATCCATATTCAAACGCCTTCAATGCTGTTGCGAAAACCTGTTGGGATACAGACCAGACGGATTTTAAACACGAACTGATATGGGAAAGAAAATATGAAGTTGACTCATTATGTGCTTCAATTTACCTTTCTTACCAATATTACAAACAGACCTTAGATGATTCTATCTTTACTGATGATTTCTATAATATGATTAAGAAAATTGTAGAAGTGTTTACAAGGGAGCAGAATCATCCTGAAAAATCCACGTATTTTTTCCACAGACCCAACGCACCTGAAACAGATACTTTACCAAACAAAGGTAAAGGTAACGACGTTGCGTATACAGGTATGACCTGGTCGGGCTTCCGTCCATCTGATGACAGGTGTAAATACAACTATCTCATTCCGTCAAATATGATGGCTGTTTGTGCTTTGAAAAAGGCTGCCGAATTAATCAGCGTGGGTTATAATGACACAAAATTGGAAATTGAATGTCGTTCATTGGCTTGTGATATCGACGAAGGTATTAAAAAGCACGGTATTTACGACCATAATAAATTCGGCGAAATTTATGCATATGAGGTAGATGGTTTGGGTAACATACTTCTCATGGACGACGCCAACTCTCCAAGTCTTCTTTCTGCACCATACATAGGCTATTGCAGTAAGGACGACGTTGTTTACCAAAACACCAGAAGCTTTATTTTGTCAAACGAAAACCCTTGGTACTTTGAGGGTAAGGTTGCAAATGGCATAGGGAGTCCACACACAGGCTATGACAAAATATGGCACATTTCCTTGGCGATGCAGGTGTTGACAAGCGATGACAAGGAAGAAATCAAAAAATGTATCAATATGATTGTTAATTCAGATGCAGGTACGCGCCTTATGCACGAATCCTTCAACAAGGATGATGCAGAGGACTTCACAAGACCATGGTTTGCTTGGGCTAACAGCCTTTTTGCAGAATTGATGATACGTCTTATAGAAGAATAATATTAAAGGACATAGGCTTCAGCTTTTGAAACCTATGTCCTTTCTTATTCGTCTTTGAAGGTGTTAAACGCCTTTATTACCGTATAGCCAACTAAAAAAACAGTAAGTGCAGTTTTTAGTGATGAAATTCTGACGTAGGTTTTTGCAACGTCAGAAAAATTTTTAATTGCTTTTGTTCCTTGTTCCATAACCTTGACCTCATTCATTAATTAATAACACACCATGTGCTATGCCTGGTATTGATTCTTTTTGCATGGATGACGTTGGTGAAAGCAAAGCACCTGTACCTACGAATAAAATTCTCCTAAATGCTTTACTGCTTAGTTTGTCCAGGACGTAAGAGCATACAACGCTTGCACTGCAGCCACAACCTGAGCCACCTGAGTGTACGTCTTGCTTTTGGACGTGGTATATCATTGTGCCACAATCCTTGTGTACGTTTGCAAGGTTAAGGGCATACTCTTCTTTTGCAAGCTCAATAAGAAGGTCACTTCCGGTACTGCCTAAATCACCTGTAAGAATCATATCATAATCACTTGGAATTGTATGAGTATCCTTCAAGAATTGTACTATTGTTTGTAAAGCTGCAGGAGCCATAGCTGCCCCCATGTTGTTTGTATCTGTTATACCTAAATCACGTACGGAGCCCAAAATAACAGACTCTATGCGTGGTGTGTCAGACCTTCCGTGTGAAACAACGGCTGCACCTGCACCTGTAACGGTCCATTGTGCTGCGGGGGACCTTTGACCACCATATTCGAGTGGGAAACGGTATTGCCTTTCTGCAGAGCAAAAGTGCGAGGATGTTGCAGCTAAAGCTGTGTTCACTGCGCCACTGTCAACAAAAATTCCAGACAATGCAAGGGAAAGTGCCATTGTAGAGCATGCACCATAGAGTCCTGCAAAATTAAATTTCAGGTCGCGCATACCAAAGGCTGAGCCAATACATTGATTTAAAAGGTCTCCTGCAAAGCATAGCTCTATGGAATTTTTATTCATTTTTGCTTTTTTTATGGCTGTCTGAATAGCTGCTTTCTGGAGGTGTGTTTCGGCTTTTTCAAAGCTTTTTTCACCACAGAATTCGTCATTGTAAATTTTGTCAAAATATTGTGCCAACGGGCCTTCGCCTTCTTTTTTACCAACTGCAGCAGCATAACCTATAACTGACGGCTTATTATTCAATTTGATTGTGCTTTTACCTATTTTTTCAGGCATAGTCATCCTTCTTTTTTGTGTTTGAAATTAGTTTTTGCATAAGGTTTGATTATATTCAAAACACTTAAAATTGGTTTGAAATTTTAATGAGTTATGCTATAATGACATAAGGTGATTTTTATGAAGATGATTTTGTGTCTTGATGACAATAACGGTATGCTTTTTAATGGCAGACGTCAAAGTCGCGACAGAGCTTTAATTGAAGATGTTTTTAATAATTTGATAGAAGAAAAGCTGAATATATTTGAATTTTCGAAAACGCTTTTTTTAGAATATGAAGATAAGATTTGCATTGTAAACGGACTCGAAGATGATGGCGCATATTTTATAGAAAACCTTGATATTACACCGTTTTTAAGCAATATAACGGAAGTTGTTGTTTATAAATGGAACAGGGTTTATCCTGCAGATTTTTACTGTGTAATTGATTTTCCTGCATTATTTTTTGCAGCTGAGCAAACAGAGTTTAAGGGCAACTCCCATGAGAAAATAACAAAGATAATATGGAGGAAAAAATAAATGAGCAAAAAGAAAATTGGCATAATTGTTGCCGTTATATTTGTTGCTTTAATAGGCGTTGTGGGTGGTACGCAAACACCTGACACGCAGACTGATATCAAAAAAACAACTACTTCAATTTATACGGAATTACGTGTGGATGATAGGGTTGTTGTTCCCTTGGAATCCGAGGGAAAAGAGAGTGATGCCGACACAGTAAGTGTTCAAGGGTATACGTCGGAAATTACTACAGAAGAGATTGAAAAGACAACAGAAAAAGCGCAACATAACAAGGGGAATTACAATGTTGCATTGGGGAATGTTCCTGCGTTTTCTGGCAAAGCATACGTTGTTATAAATGATAACGTACCAGGTCTTTCTGCAGAGGACAGAGAAAGTGCATATTTCGAAAAATATACACCTCTGGATAGCTTTGGTAGATGTGGTGTTGCCGTTGCTTGTCTTGGCAAGGAAACTATGCCGGATGAGGAAAGAGGTGCTATCGGCTCTGTAAAGCCAAGTGGTTGGCATACGGTAAAATATGATATTGTAGACGGCAGATATCTTTATAACAGATGTCACCTTATAGGCTTTCAACTTTCGGGTGAAAACGCAAACGTCCGTAATTTGATAACCGGTACACGTTATATGAATATGGAGGGTATGTTGCCATTTGAAAATATGGTTGCAGACTATATAAAGGAAACAAATAACCATGTTCTTTATAGAGTTACACCTGTTTTTGATGGTTTGGACCTTGTTGCAAAAGGCGTACAGATAGAGGCTTTTTCGGTGGAAGATGATGGTGACGGGATCTGCTTTAACGTGTTTTGCTATAATGCTCAACCTGGTGTGGAAATCGATTATTCAACAGGTGAGAGCTGGCTTAATGCAGAAGTAGGTACAACAAGTCAGCAGATAACACAAAAGTCTACGGAGCCTGAAACTGAAAGGGTGGAAGAAGAAATAATACAGAAGCCTGTTCAATTTCCCGAAACAGAAGAAATGGTGTGGATTCCATCATCAGGTTCAAAATACCACAGCTATGCTTCCTGCAGTAATATGAAAAATCCTTCGCAGGTGAGTAAAAGTGAAGCTGAGGATATGGGCTATGAGCCTTGCAAAAGATGTCACTAAAAACAAAAACTCTTGTTCAGTTGATGAACAAGAGTTTTTGTTTTACAGTAAGTCTGAAGGGGAGTTTAAAATATACGTAGCACCTGCGTTTTTTAGTTCTTCTTCTGTTCCAAAACCATAAACTGCACCTGCACTGTCTATGCCTACAGCGTTTGCACCATCAATGTCGTAAAATCTGTCACCGACCATAATAACTCTTGATTTATCGGGATTTCCAAAGAAATCAAGACACGCGTTAATGAGTGCTTCCTTGCTTGAGTGGTTATTTTTAAAGTTTTCAGCTGAAACAAAATCGTAAAATTTGAAAATATCGTGATGCTGTGAAATTTCTTCAACAAAAACCTGTGGCTTTGAAGATGCAACGGCAACCTTTTTGTCCCTCTTTTTCAGCTCGCACAACATATCTTTTATTCCGTCGTATATTGAAGATTCTTCAGCAGCCTTAGTTCTGTAATGTTCTCTGTATTTTTCTATAAGCCACTTTGCGTCGTCGTCGCTTACGCCATAAACGGTTTTGTAAGATTCAAAAAGTGGTGGACCTACAAAAAATTCAAGTTTTTTTCTGTCTGTTTCTTCAATTCCGTAGCATTTTAATGAATAAATTATGGAGTTGAAAATTCCTTCGGTAGTGTCACATAATGTTCCGTCAAAGTCGAATAAATAAATATCGTAATCCTTCATATAATCACCATGTTTATTGTATAACCGATTTTTTAAAAAGTAAATAGTGAACGTTAAAATAAAAGTGTTTTATTTAGTCGTTTTTACCATTGAAAGAGTTGTTTTGGTATTGTAAAATATAAATTAGAAGAGTGTTTTTTAAGAGAGGTCTTTTTATGACAGAAATAATGAAAAAAGAAATGGATTCCATTTTTCAAAAATATGAAAATCCTGAAGGAAGTCTTATTGCAGTACTGCAGGACGTTCAGAAAATAAATGGCTATATTTCTGAAGAGGCAGTCAGCTACATAACTCTTAAAACAGGCATACCATCAAGCAGGATTATGGGTGTTGCCTCATTTTATGCTGGTTTTCGCCTTAAGCCTGTGGGTAAGTATCGCATAATGGTTTGTATGGGTACAGCATGTCACGTAAATGGTGCAGAAAGAGTAGGCGATACAGTTAAACGTATTCTTAATATCGAAGAGGGCGACGTTACTGAAGACGGACTTTTTTCATGGGAAGAGGTAGCTTGTCTTGGTTGCTGTAGCATTGCTCCTGCAATGATGATTAATGACACTGCTTACGGTACACTTACGCCCGATAAGGTGCAGAAAATTATCGATTCAATCCGAGAGGAGGAGTCAAAATGAGGTTTCTTTTAGGCTATGGCTCCTGTGGTATTGCTTCAGGTGCAAAGGATGTTTTTGAAGGACTTAATGTTGTACTTGGTAACACCTCTTTTTCTGTTGAAAAGGTGGGCTGCAATGGCTTGTGCTTTGCGGAGCCTATCGTGGAAGTAATAACCGATAACGGTGAAAGCGTGCTCTACGGCAGACTAGACAAGGAATCTGCAATTTCTCTTGCCAATGCAGTGATTTCAGGGGAAATGCCATTGGAAAATCGCCTTACGGAAGATGAGATTAAATTTCTTAACGGACAAAAAAGAATTGTTTTATCCGGTTGTGGTAAAGTTGACCCTGAAAGTATAGATTCATACATCTCAAATGGTGGATATAAGGCATTGAAAAAGGCTTTGGAAATGGGCCCTGACGGAATTATTGAAGAGATAAAAAAATCAGGCCTCAGAGGTAGAGGTGGCGCAGGCTTTCCTACCTATATAAAGTGGCAATCAGCACGTTCGTCTGCAGGCGATGAAAAGTACATTGTTTGTAACGCTGACGAGGGAGATCCTGGTGCATTTATGGACAGAGCTGTGTTGGAGGGTGATCCTCACAGAGTTCTTGAGGGTATGATGATTTCCGGTATTGCCGTTGGTGCACAGATGGGTATTATTTACGTTCGTGCAGAATATCCATTGGCTGTAAAACGTTTACAGCTTGCAATAGATGAAATGCACGAAAAAGGCGTTTTGGGTGAAAATATTTTCGGTAGCGACTTTTCTTTTGATTTCAGCATTATGATGGGTGCAGGCGCATTCGTTTGTGGCGAAGAAACAGCTCTTCTTGCGTCCTTGGGTGGCAACAGAGGTATGCCTGTTACAAAACCACCATTCCCTGCACAAAAAGGCTTCAGAGGTAAACCTACTAACATTAATAACGTTGAAACCTTTGCTAACGTTTCGTGGATTATCGAAAACGGCGGAGAAAAATTCTCTGAAATGGGTACTGAGACAAGCAAGGGTACAAAGGTTTTTGCTCTTGCTGGCAGAGTTAAAAGAGGTGGTCTCGTAGAGGTTCCTATGGGGCTAACTATTAACGATATTGTCTTTGGCATTTGTGGCGGAATAAAAGATGATAACGAGGTAAAGGCTGTTCAGATGGGTGGCCCGTCAGGTGGTTGCATACCTAAAAATATGCTCGATACACAAATAGATTACGAAAATATTGCAGGTACAGGTGCCATTATGGGCTCCGGTGGTATGATTGTTATGGACGAAAATACCTGTATGGTTGATATGGCAAAATTCTTTATGGATTTCACTAGTAAGGAAAGCTGTGGTAAGTGTGTGCCTTGCAGAATAGGTACTACACGTATGCTGGAAATTCTTCAAAGGATATGCGATGGTGATGGTGTCGAGGAGGATTTACAGACGCTTATTGACCTTGGTGAAGGTATTAAGACAGGTGCGCTTTGTGGCTTGGGTAATTCTGCACCAAACCCTGTTCTTACAACTATCAAATACTTTAAAAATGAGTATGAGGCGCATATAAACAAAAAATGTTGTCCTGCTAAAAAGTGTAATTCTCTTATAAGATTTGAAATAGATAAAGATAAGTGTAAAGGTTGTTCCCTTTGCAGTAAGAAATGTCCTGCCAAAGCTATTACAGGGGTGCTCAAAGAAGCGTTTGTTATTGATAATGACAAGTGTATACGTTGCTCCGGCTGTGTTGATAGCTGTAAATTCGGGGCAATAAAAAAATTAAGTGGGGAGTGTGTGGAATGAGCTTTGTAAAAATAGTTATTGACGGCAAAGAATATCTTGCAGATACAGAAAAAACACTCCTTGACAATATTCTTGATAGTGGCACGAATATACCTCATTTGTGTCACAACAAGGATCTTGAAAGCTACGGTGGTTGTGGTCTTTGTCTTGTAATGGTTGAAGGTGTAAGAAGACCGTTGAGAGCATGCTCTACAACTGTTTCAGAGGGTATGAGTGTGGTAACCTCAACTCCTGAAATAGAAAAAAGCAGAAAAAATACACTTTCACTGATTATGTCAGACCATAGTGGTGACTGCAAAGCACCTTGCTTTATGGCGTGTCCTACCCATCAGGATATTCAGGGCTATGTTGGACTTATTGCTAACGGACGTGAAAAGGAAGCGTTAGAGTTAATAAAAAAGGATAATCCTTTACCTGCTTCAATAGGTAGAGTGTGTCCTCATCCTTGTGAGGAAAAATGCAGGAGAAAATACGTTGAAGGTGCCGTTTCAATATGTGCCTTAAAGCGCTTTGCGGCTGATTCAGATATGGATTACGTCCCTGTGTGCGAGAAGCCGAACGGTAAGAAAATTGCCGTTGTGGGTGCAGGTCCTGCAGGTCTTTCCTGTGCTTATTTCCTGGCTTTAAAGGGATACAAGGTAAGCGTTTTCGAAGCACAGGAAAAGGCTGGTGGTATGCTTCGTTACGGTATACCTGCATACAGACTTCCAAAGGATGTTCTTGACAAGGAAATTGAGTCTGTAGAAAAAATGGGTGTGGAATTTTTCTACTCTCAGAAGCTTGGTCGAGATTATACAATAAACTCACTTAAAGTGCAGTATGACGCGGTTTTTGTGGGTATCGGTGCGTGGAAAGCCTGGAATCTTGGTTGCGCCGGAGATGATGCAAAAGGCGTTGTTGGTGGTATAGATGTGCTATACCGAGTTGCTAATGGTGAAAAGGTTGATTTAGGTAAAAATGTTTGTGTCGTAGGTGGTGGTAATACTGCCATTGACGCAGTAAGAACTGCCGTAAGGTTGGGTTCGGAAAATGTTACTTTAGTATATAGAAGAACAGAAAAGGAAATGCCTGCAGAGGTGAGTGAAATTGCAGATGCAAAAGCAGAAGGTGTCAATTTCAAATTTCTTGCAGCACCTGTTGAAGTGGTTTCTGAAAATGGTAAGGTAGTGGCACTTAAGGTGCAGAATATGAAATTGGGCGAGCCTGATGCGTCGGGCAGGAGAAGTCCTGTTCCTATAGAAAACAGCGTTGACATAATACCTTGTGATACCATTATTTCTGCAATCGGACAAAAGGTTGTGGCAGAAGATACGGATAGCGTGGAATTGACTAAAAAATCCACTATATCTGTTGATGAGCATACTTACATGACCTCTATTGAAGGTGTTTTTGCAGCAGGTGACGTTGTGAACAAAGGTCCTGATATAGCTATTCGCGCTATTGCAGGTGGTAAGTATGCTGCAATTTCAATTGATTGTTATATCAGGGGTGAACAAGTGCCTGCAGAGCTTCCTCCATACGCTGTGAATAAGAGCTTTGATACAAAACTTCTTGCAGGAACACCTGTCGTTGACAGATGCGAGGTGAAATTGCAACCTGCAGAAGAAAGGAAAAATGATTTTTCACAAGTTGCATACACATTTACACGGGAAGAGGCAATGAAAGAGGCTTCAAGGTGTCTGGAATGTGGCTGCAGTAAGGTGTACGATTGCGAATTGCTTCCACTTGCTGTGTCATACGACGCTATGGGAAGTAATTTGTTTGGTAAAGCAAGACAGTATCCAAAGGATAAAAGTCATCCTTTTATGGTAAGGGATAACTCCAAATGTATACTTTGCGGTCAGTGCGTGAGAGCGTGCAAAGAAATCTCCCGTACAGAAAATCTTGGACTTTTCGGACGTGGTTTCGGTACCATTCCTATGAGTGCTTTTGATTTGCCGTTAGGTGAAAGTGACTGTATTTCTTGTGGTGCATGCGTTAACGCCTGCCCTACGGGAGCTATTACGTCACGCATTCCAACTATTAAAAATCCACCACTACAATTTGTAGATGAAAGCTATACTTGTACTTTATGTAGTGAAAATTGTGAGTTTACACGAAGAAAAGTTAACGCACGCACAATCAGAATGATTCCTGTGAAATCTGAAAAAAGCTGTTCTTTAGGTGTTTTCCTTAAACCTGTTGCCGAAAATTGCAATACAGAAAATTTACTTGAAAACAGAGAAAATATTAAAGCAAGAATTTTGGGTAATATGGAAAATTACAAGGGTGAAGATCTGAAGGAATATAGTTTGGAAAAATTACTTTCTTTATAAAATTAAATACCGGTATGTGTACAAAATAAGCTTGAGATTTTGTCTAAAATGCCGAATAGTGATAAGAACGGCAGTGTGTAGCCGTTTTTATTGCTTTAAAAGGCAAAAAATAACATAAAATTAATATAATAAAAAGCAAATTTTGTGTTGACATTTAATTGTTATTGTAATATAATTATTTCAAACTATGAGTGTCGGTATAACTATGCCCACTCGGTATGCTCGGGGTTTACCCCAAATTCACATAAAAGGAAGATATCAATGAAGAAAGTACTTGCGATTTTTCTTTCCGCAATCCTTATCTGCATTACTCTTGCACCGATAGGTTCTGCGGTAAGCGGTCCTCAGCTTTCAACGAAAGTTTCAGAGGGCAAATACTCAAGCTCAGCTTCTCAGGTTGCAGCTATTACAAAGACAACATTCACAGTTGTCGTTGCTGCTCCAAAAAACATCCAGAAGCTTGTAGGTGTTAACCTCTATTTCGAGTTTGACCCAGCCGTTCTTACAGTAGCAAGCGCAGGCCTTGCAGGTTCTGTAGATGCTGCAGGTAACGGGTTGCCAAACTTTAGTGGTCTTCTCGTTTCTGGTCTTAAGTCAGGTTCAACAAGCGAATATGCTTTAGCATGGATTCCATCTGGTGATGGTGTTTCAAAGAATCAGGCTACTGACCTTATGTACATAACCTTCGACGTTATGGACACAACAGTAAAGCAGACTTCATTGAATCTTTACATCGATGAGTTCCGTACAGATGACGGAAAATCTCAGAACGACATAACAGCTACTCAGCTTTATGAAAATATGATTATCAACTTCAGCTATCCAAATAATACACCACCTGCGTCAACAGCTCCTTCTGCAAGTGATGATGAAGAGGAAGCAGCAAACAAAGTAAACTCTCTTCTTCAGGTTATTAAGGATATGCTTAATGGTAATGGTGTTACATTTGCAGACTTCACGGACGCAATCGTAAACAGCCTTGGTAACGCTGAAATGGCTGACATCATCGAACAGCTTGTTGATGGTAACGTTGATGTTTCCAACGGCTTCATAGGTTTCCTTAAAAGCCTTGGCATTGACTTTGACAAGTTCCTTGACTTCATCAACAAAATCATCGACTGGCTCTTAGGTCTCTTCGGTGGCGATGATACAACTGTTGAACAGACAACAGCTGCTTCCGGTGGCGAAGCAAACACAGCAACAACATCTCCTGGTTCGGGTACAGGTTCTGAACAGACAGGTGACGTCGGCATCGCACTTTCAGCTGCAGTTTGTGTGCTTTCAAGTGCAGCATTCGTTCTTACAAGAAAGAAAAAAGAAATTATCTAAGAAATCGCAAGTTTCTGAATTAATTAATTAAAGCTCTCACGAAATCTCGTGAGAGCTTTTTGTTGTTGTAAACCAGAAGCGTGTGGGATGTAAACAAATATACAAATAAGTATATAGCCTATTAATATATATAATAGTATAAGAAAACACCATTCGTTTTATAACGAATGGTGTTTTTAATTGGTCCCTTTAGGGGTGGAAATAAACCCCCGGTTCTACCGGGGGAAGAAAAAGGCTTCAGCAAAGCCAAAAACGGCGAGCTCAAAGCCGCCGAAGTAGTTGCAAATAATTAATCCTCCAAGTAGAATGAATGTGGTTTG
>JAZUPI010000026.1:0-29591 GCA_045605085.1 Acutalibacteraceae bacterium | reverse complement strand
TGTAACCTGGGTATATTCGCCTGTGTAGTATCTTTCATTACCGTATTCATTAAGGTAGAGCACGCTTTCTGCACCTAATGCAGTAATGCTTGCAAGGGGAATGTAGCTCATTACAAAAGCAAGGCACAGTGCAATGCTTAATACTTTTTTTAGCTTTTTTGTTGTGTTTTTCATAAAGGTGCTCCTTTCAGATGTTTATATTTAACAAGGAATGACTATTAAGTCAAAAACTTATCTAATTCGGTTAACATATATGCTTTTATTTTGTGGTAGTCCGTTGCGAGAATTTTATTAATAACCCTTTCTCTTTCGCTTTTTTCAAAATCGTATATTTTTAAAAGGCAGGTGAGTGTCAGATATATTTTATCCTCTAAGGTGTAATCCTCGGTGCAAGGCTCAGCAAGTGCGCTTCGCTCTATACAGCAGGTTACGTTTGCTGTCCGTCTGAAGCGAATTAAATCCCAATCCTGCAGATAGGGACCGAGGATATTAAGGTTTTTTTGTGCAGTCCAGTCCTTAAGGAATGCCATTGTAAGAGGATGTGAGTACATAGAGTAGTAAAGATCTCGTATGTTTTCTCTTTCCTCACACAAAGCTGTTTGAACAACAATTTCAAGGCAATATGTATAAAGGTTCTCGTGCCCCTTGCTTTTAGTGTATTCTATGAACCTTTCGTGGTAATTCATTATTTTTTTTGTAAACTCAAGCAAAATATCTGCCTTGGTCGGGAACCAAAAGGTTAAGTTACCCGGGCTTATGCCAAGCTCACGGCATATCATTTTTGCCGAGGTTTTTTGGAAGCCATTTAAAAGAAACTGCTTTGTGGCAGTATTAATAATTGCTTGTTGAGTTGAGTTGTTATCTCTATGAGCCATATTAAACCTCACAATTTGTAAAATATTTCTTAGTACGTGTACTATTTTAGTATACGTACTAAAGTTTGTCAATATTTTATCAAAAATTTGCAAAAAAATTTTTGAGTTTTTTATTTGGTTATATCTGTACAAAAAGGAAATACAATTATATTTTAAAACCAATCTCCCCCAACAGCATTTGCCGTTGGGGGAGATTAGCTTTGAATGAAGGATAAAAATGAAGTATGTCTATTAATTTATTTCAAAACAGAAATTGCATCGGAGATAGTTTTTTCAAAAGCTTCTCGTCCGTATTTATCAACCTCTGATTTATTCTTTTCGCCGTGGGTAAGACAGCCTGCACCACCAATACAACCACCTACACACGCCATACCTTCAATGAAGTTAGCATTAAGAGCGTTTTTGCTTTTCTTGAGAAGTGCAACTCTGCATTCCTCAATACCGTCGCAAGAAACAGGCTTAAACTCGAAGTCTGTAATATTCTGCTCCTTGATGGCCTGTGTTACGGCATCTGTAAGACCACCGCTTCGTGCAAAAATTCTACCGAAATATGATGCGTTATCAAGAACATCTTCGTCGAGAGTTGTTATATCAATATCACGGCTGTCGAAAAGAGCCTGAAGCTCTTCAAAGGTTAAAACTGCATCAACGTAAGGCTTTGCACTTTCAAGCTGTGCCTCTGCTTTCTTTGCAGTACACGGTCCAATGAAAATTGTTTTTGCATTTTCGTCTGTTTCCTTTATGTATTTTGAAATCTCAACCATTGGTGAGCAGTTGTGAGAAATCAAAGGTACAAGGTCAGGGAAGCTTGACTTGATATATGAAACAAAAGCAGGACAACAGGAGCTTGTAAGGAAGCCCTTTTCAGTTAATTCCTTTGCTTCGCTCATGGCAACCATATCTGCACCGAGAGCAGCCTCAACAACTGTGTGGAAGCCCATCTTTTTAAGACCTGTTATAACCTGACCTAATTTAGCATAGGAAAACTGGCTTGAAATTGACGGAGCAACAACAGCATAAAGCTTGTAGTTTCTTCCCTGTTCACTTTTCTTAACAAGGTCAACAACGTTAAGAATGTATGATTTGTCTGAAATTGCACCGAAAGGGCACTGGTAAACACAAGCACCACAAGCAGTACATTTGTCGTTATCAATAGATGCAGCCTTGTCGTCGTTTATTGAAATAGCCTTAACCTTACATGCAATCTGACAAGGTCTTTTACGATTAACAATTGCAGAATAAGGGCAAACCTTTGCACATTGTCCACACTCAACACACTTTGACTTGTCAATGTGTGCAACGTGGTTGTGGTCAAAGGATATTGCGCCACGCTTACATACGTCCTCGCAACGGTGGGCAAGACAGCCTCGGCAAGAGTCCGTTACCTCGTAGCCGGCTGCAGGACACTCGTCACAGGCAATGTCAATAACCTGAATAACGTTTGGGTTTTCAGGATCACCACCCATGGCAATTTTAACACGCTCCGAAAGAATAGCGCGTTCCTTGTAAACGCAGCATCTCATTGTAGAGGTTTTTCCGGGAACTATTTTTTTAGGGATGTCAATAAGGTTTTCAAGAAGTGTGTCGTGCCACGCTTCTCTTGCAACCTCTCTTAACACCTTGTATTTAAGATATTGTACCTTTGTGTCAAATTTTCTTATATTACTCATAATTAAAAATAACTCACCTTAATTCGTTTACCCATTTGCTTCAAGCATTTCGAAAGCTCTTCTACAAGATTCATTTTAATGTTGAAGTTTATGGGAAGGTCGGGATTCTGGTGGGCAGGGTTAATTGCTCTGCCTACGTAGAAGTTTATGTCTGTTGCTTCTTCAAAAAGCAAACGGCTTATAAGTGAAGCACCGTCCTTTTTGAAGTTCCAATGCTCGTAATGCTTGTTTTCACCCAAGTAGTCCCGAGCATATTCCACAACCTTGTTAACCGTAATAACACCCTCTGTAACAAGGTCAACGCCCTCAATTTCTGCAATAGGTGGAACGTCGCTGTTTTCAAAGTTGAGGGAAGGCTTTAACGGTTTTCTCAAGAACTTTGAGGCAATGGTTGAAGTTGTACCACCACAAATAATATGTTTGCCTTCCTTTGAGAAGAAAAGGCTCATCATTCTGTCTGCATCATCTCTGTTTGAAGGTGGTCCGAAAAGCATATTCATAGGGACTCTTTTACGGATTTTAACAATACAGGCAGTTGCATCGTCACCTGGCTTGTGGTCATAGAGCTTATCACATTCGTCAATAAGCATTGTTGATAAATTCTTTGCAGTGTAGCCAACAGGTGCAAGTGTTTCAAGAAAGCTTGCAATATCCTCACGCTTCCAACCGAAGTTGTAAGCAGTACCAATACCTGCATGAGGGCAACCGTCACTCATAGCAATGAAAATGTCGTTTTCCTGAAGCTGAATAATGGATTTGAAAATCTTCTTGCCACCAATATTCATTTCAGTTTTTGGGTAATCCCAACTTTTTTCGTCTCTAATTATTATGGTGTGAGGGTTATCGTACTGAATAAGCTCTGCAGTTTCGTTGTTTCTCAGATGAATAATTGTAAAGGTTGAGTAAGCAACACCACGTACTGAGCAAACAGGAAGTGTAGCTGCGATTGTTTCAACACATTCTTCAAGGGAAAGACCCTCTGCAAGCATTGTTGAAATAATTTTTGAAGTAAGTGTTGAAAGAATACTTGCTTTAACGCCACTGCCAAGACCGTCGGAAAGAACAACAACTGTTGAATTCTCGTCAGGCTCAACAATATCTATGTGGTCGCCACAAAGCTGCTCGCCGTAGTGATTTATACTTTTGTAACCGATGTCTGCACATAAATCATTCATCAGAAATCGACTCCTTTAATTTAGCAAGTGCAATTTTTGTTTCTGCAGCTGTTTCACCAAGAAGTGAAGCAATTTCCTGAACAATTCGCATTTGCTTGTCAACAACCTTGTCGGCAACCTCTATGGTCTGACGGCTGATATTTTCTTTTCTTTCTCTCTGCTCCTCTTCGGCAGTAACGTCTCTCATAATGCCAATAAGAAGATGTGAATCTCTGTCGTGAACAACAGTCTGTTCAATGTATCTCTTGTACTCTGCAAGGTAAACTCTGTGGTCACGTACGCCTCTACCTGTTTTAAGAACGGATTCAAAAACTGCAGGGTCAAGAATACGTATAACGTTGTCACCAAGAATATCGGAGGCGTAACGGATATTCATAATCTCTCTTGCAGCCTTGTTGATTTGCTGAACCTCTAAATTCTCGTTAAGAACAATAAGTCCGTTAGGGGTACTGTTAACAATAGTGTCAGAGAAGCTTTCTGCCTTGTCCTTAAGGAAAGGAAGACACATTGAAATTTCTGCTTTGCCCTGACAGATAGCAGCAGCCTTTTCGCGACAGGTGTTATAACCACAGGAGCCACAGTTAAGCTCGTGAGCAGGCTTGAATTTACCCATCTGGCGAAGTACGCTGTTAATTTCCATTTCTGATGGTTGAGGATATCTGTGCTCAATATATTCAAACTGCTTTTTAAGGTCAGGGGTTTTAGGCTGAGAAACCTCAAAATCCTTTTTACCTGCATAGCTTGCAATGGTAATGTAGTCGGTAATTGTTTCTGTATGGTGATATTTTTCCATAACAGGACCACCCATACAGCTACCTACACAAGCAGACATTTCAATAAAGCACTTGTGTACCTTACCACTTTCAATATCCTTAAGCGCAGCAATGCAGTTTTCAACACCGTCAAGAGCTATGTAAGTGTAGCCCGGTGCATCCTGTGCCATTGTTTTAAGCACACCACCTGTTGTTGGGAAGAAACGTGCACGGCTGAAATCATCGTTGTCCTTTTCTGCTTCAAGCTCAATGTTTTCGTTCTTAAGCCAGGTTGTAAGCTCTTCGAAGGTAAGCACTGCATCAACAATGCCTTCGTAGTGCTCTGCTTCGTCTTTTTTAGCTACGCAGGGACCTACGAAAACTGTTTTTGCATCAGGATAACGCTTCTTTATATCCATACAATGAGCCTGCATAGGTGAAACCACGTCTGCAAGGAACTCAAGCTCTGCAGGAAAATATTTCTGTATAAGTAAGTTGATGGAATGGCAACAAGAGGATATTATAATATCTCTGTTATCCTCTTTGAGCATTCTCTCATATTCGTTTTTAACAATAGTTGCACCGATGGCAGTTTCCTCAACGTCGTAGAATCCAAGCTGTTTAAGAGCTTTTCTCATTGAGTTTATTCCGGCACCGTCGTAGTTTGCAATAAATGATGGGGCAAGGCTTACAATAACCTTTTCCCTTGCCTGTAAAAATACCTTTACTTTTTCGGTTTCGTCAACAATCTCTTTTGCATTCTGTGGGCAGACAACAAAACATTGCCCACAAAGGATACATTCGTTTCCTATAATGTGAGCCTGGTTTCCCGAAAAGCGTATTGCCTTAACGGGACAATGACGAATACACTTGTAGCAGTTTTTACAGTTAGATTTTTTTAACGTTAAACAATTGGGCATTTACTTTCACACCCCTTAAATTTTAGTTAATACATTTTCTTTGAAAAATTCCTTGAAATTTTCTCTTGTTATGCCGGTATGAATATCATCATCTACCTGAACGGTTACACCTATACGATTACACTTGCCGATGCAAAAGCTACCGGCAAGTGTTATTTCGTTTTCTAAATGATGTTCTTCAACGGCTTTCTGAAAAAGTTCAACAATTTCTGCTGAGCCTTTCAAGTGGCAGGAGCTGCCAACACAAACCTGAATAATCATTTTTATACTTTTCCTTTTACGTTATCGTTGAAGAATTCTTCAACTGTTTCAGGTGTTACTGAATAAAAAGCGTCGTCAACAGTTACGCAAACACCCTGCTGACATTTGCCCATACAAAATGTGCCGCCTAATTCAACCTTGTCGCCTAAATTGTTTTCTTTAATAAGGTACTGAAGCTGTTCAACAACCTGACGAGAACCTTTAATATGACATGAACTACCGATACAAACTGTAATTTTCATCGTTTTAACACTCCTTATTCGTAATCAACAACATTTACCCATGAAAGAAGGAATTCTCTTTCTTTCTCGTTGCCTTTAACTGACTGTGAAGCAGCAACGATAGGCATCCATTTCTGAACGTACTGTTTTGCTGTGTTGCTCTTTTTGCAGAACAAATCAAGGTATTTCTTAGCACCTTCAATGTCACCATTAAGCCAGAAAAGAAGGTATGTTCTTGCAGCGTCTGCAGAAGCGTTACCCTGAGTAGCGTGTGACCAGTCAAGAATATATGCTGTACCATCCTCTGTAATTATAATGTTTGATGGGTTAAAGTCGCCGTGGCAAACCTTGTTGTGCTTTGGCATACCCTCAAGTCTTGTGTGAAGGTCGTAACGTGTTGTTGCATCAAGCTCTGAAGCACTGATTTTTCTGTTCATTTTATCTTTAAGCTTGTTAAGAAGAGGACAAACCTTTGAATGAACCTGGAGCTGAAGGTCAACAAGCATTTCAATATACTCGTCTTTCTTTTCAACATCCTCATCCATAAGCTGCTGAAGTGTTTTGCCCTTGATGAATTCGGAAACGATAGCCCATTTACCTTCAACCATTGTTACTTCAACAATTTTAGGAATATTAAGACCTGTTTCTTCAATTCTTGCCTGGTTTAATGCTTCGTTAAGAACGTCAGATTTTGAGTAATCTGTATCGAAAACCTTAACGCATTTGTCACCGTCACGGTAAATAGTTTTATTATTTCTTACTGCAATAACTCTATCAAGTTTCATATTAAGTTCTCCTCTCTCTTACGCTTTCTTGCCTTTTGTGTATGGTGTCTTAACTGCGTTTGCTGACATACCTGTTGCAACATCTGCTGCTGTAGGCATTGCTTTTTCTGTGAAGTGCTTGCCATAGTAAGCGTTAAGATACATTTCTTTGATTTCGCTCATAAGAGGGTAACGTGGGTTAGCACCTGTGCACTGGTCGTCGAATGCCTGTTCAACCATTTCGTCAAGGTTGTCAAGGAATGCTTTCTCGTCAACGCCGTAATCCTTGATTGTGTTTTTAATGCCAACTGTTGCCTTAAGGTCGTTAATTGCTTTAATAAGGTTTTCAAGCTTTTCATCGTCGTCCTTACCGCCAAGACCGAGATAATCTGCAATTTCTGCATAACGAGCAAGTGTGTGTGGGTGGTCATACTGTGAGAATGTACCCATCTTTGCAGGAGCTTCGCTTGCATTGAAACGAAGAACCTCTTCAATCATAAGTGCATTTGCTACACCGTGAGGAAGATGGTGGAAAGCACCAAGCTTGTGAGCCATTGAGTGGCATACACCAAGGAATGCGTTTGCGAATGCCATACCTGCCATTGTAGCAGCGTTAGCCATTTTTTCTCTTGCTTCAACGTCTGTCTGACCGTTTTCATAGGCACGAGGAAGATATTTAAAGATGTTTTTAAGAGCCTGGAGAGCAAGGCCGTCTGTGTAGTCTGTTGCAAGCATTGCAGCGTAAGCTTCAACTGCGTGAGTTACAGCGTCAATACCTGATGCAGCTGTAAGTCCCTTTGGAGCTGACATATGGAAATCAGTATCAATGATTGCCATGTTAGGAAGAAGCTCGTAGTCAGCAAGAGGATATTTAACACCTGTCTGCTCGTCTGTGATAACTGCGAATGGAGTTACCTCTGAGCCTGTACCTGCAGATGTTGGAACTGCGATAAAGTATGCCTTTTCGCCCATTTTTGGGAATGTGTAAACTCTCTTACGAATATCGATGAAGCGCATTGCCATATCCATAAAGTCTGCTTCCGGATGCTCGTAAAGAACCCACATAATCTTTGCGGCGTCCATTGCAGAGCCACCACCGAGTGCAATGATTGTGTCAGGCTTGAATGCTGCCATCTGCTCTGCACCACTCTTTGCATTTTTAAGAGTTGGGTCAGGCTGAACGTCGAAGAATGTTGTGTGGGCAATGCCCATTTCGTCGAGCTTGTCTGTGATTGGTTTTGTATAACCATTTTCATAAAGGAAGGTATCTGTTACGATGAATGCTTTCTTTGCACCACGAACTGTGCGAAGCTCGTCAAGAGCTACAGGAAGACAACCTTTCTTAATATAAACCTTTTCTGGTGCACGGAACCAAAGCATATTTTCCCTTCTTTCTGCAACTGTTTTGATATTTAAAAGGTGTTTAACACCAACGTTTTCTGAAACTGAGTTACCACCCCAGGAACCACAACCAAGAGTAAGGGAAGGTGCAAGCTTGAAGTTGTAAAGATCAGCGATACCACCGTGTGATGAAGGTGTGTTAACAAGGATACGGCAAGTTTTCATTCTTGCAGCAAACTCATTGATTTTTTTTGTTTCTGTTACTTCATTAAGATATACAGAGGATGTATGACCGTAACCACCGTCAGCAACAAGCTGTTCTGCTTTATCAAGAGCATCGCCAAAGGATGTTGCCTTATACATTGCAAGAACAGGAGAAAGCTTTTCGTGTGCAAATTCTTCGCTGATGTCAACGCTTTCAACTTCACCGATAAGAATCTTTGTTCCTTCCGGAACTGTTACGCCTGAAAGCTCTGCAATTTTTGCAGCAGACTGACCAACGATTTTTGCGTTAAGAGCACCGTTGATGATGATAGTCTTTCTTACCTTTTCTGTTTCTGAATCGTTAAGGAAGTAGCAACCACGGCTTGCGAACTCTGTCTTAACAGCATCATAGATATTTTCAAGAACAATAACTGACTGCTCGGAAGCACAAATCATACCGTTGTCGAATGTTTTTGAGTGAATAATTGAGTTAACAGCAAGAAGAATATCTGCAGATTCGTCAATAATCGCAGGAGTGTTACCTGCGCCAACACCGAGAGCAGGCTTACCACTTGAGTAAGCTGCCTTTACCATACCGGGACCACCTGTCGCAAGGATGATGTCTGCCTCCTTCATTACTGTATTTGTCATTTCAAGTGAAGGAACATCAATCCAATCGATGATTCCTTCTGGAGCACCAGCCGCAACAGCAGCTTCAAGAACAAGCTTTGCAGCAGCCATTGTGCAGTTCTTTGCTCTGGGGTGAGGAGAGATTATAATTGCATTTCTTGTTTTAAGTGCAAGAAGACATTTGAAAATTGCAGTTGAAGTTGGGTTTGTTGTAGGAATAACTGCAGCAACAACACCGATAGGCTCAGCAATCTTCTTTGTACCAAAGGCTTTATCTTCTTCGATAATACCACAGGTCTTAGCATCCTTGTAAGCATTGTAGATATATTCTGAAGCGTAGTTATTTTTAATAACCTTATCTTCTACAATACCCATGCCTGTTTCTTCAACAGCCATTTTAGCAAGAGGAATTCTTGCCTTGTTTGCAGCAGATGCAGCAGCGAGGAAAATTTTATCTACCTGCTCCTGTGTGTAAGTAGCAAACTTCTTCTGTGCTTCTCTTGTACGTTCAATAGCTTCCTGAAGCTTTTCAACGCAATCAACAATTTCATAGTTCATGTCCATTATATCCTCCTAATAATAATTACATTGTTTGGGATGGGCTTTGTTCGCACTTCGCCCTCGTTGACTTTGTTATTATTTTAACAACCTTTGCAGGATTATGGAATTCTTAATACAGATAAGCAGTATTATCAAAAATGATAACACCAAAAAGGATATGAAAAAACCGACTTGAGAACATACTCAAATCGGTTTAAAAATATTCAATACAATATTCATTTTTTCAAATGTTTTCTTTTGGATTCGCACAAGGCAGTAATGAATTGACGGTCCAGCTTTGTGAGCTTGTAACCATTTTTATAAATCAGCACGTCTTTATAAACCTTTTTGTTGTCTGCACATTTTTTCTGAACAAGGTTGTAGCGTTCAAGAAGTGATTGTGGTGCAGGGGAAACCCACATAAATGTTTCGGGGTTCATTGATAACAAATCAAATTGACTTGCTCTTTCAAAAATACAGATTCTGCGAGTAATGTTGTCAGAAAGCTCTTCCTTAACAACCTTTGAAAGAGGGATTGATGGAACGTATGGGTCTGCGTGAGCAATTTCAATGTAATACTTTAAATCGTCAAAGGAGATATTTTCTTTTTTTGCAAGAGGGTTATCTGCACTCATGAGAAGGGAATAGGTAAACTCTGTTACCAATTCATATTGAAAGCCCTTTTCCTCAAGCATAGATTTAAAATATCTGTCATAATTTTCGGCATAACGGATTATACCTAATTTATAATCGTGCTCAAGCATATTACGGATTGTTCGCTGGGAGTTGGTTTCCTTGTAGAAAATTTCTGCAGGGTCCTCTGTAAGAGCTTTTGAAAACTCTGCAAATGCCTCTGAAATGTAACAAGCGCGTGGAACAGAAATAGAAAATTCCTGTTTTTTGGCGGTACCCTTTTTGTAGAAGTCCTCAACCTGTTCAATCTGACCGAGAATTCTTTTGGCAAAGTTTATGAACTGCTCTCCGTCAGGAGTAAGCTCCATACCTTTGGTTGTTCTTTCAAAAATAGATATGCCAAGGTCGGCTTCAAGCTCTTTGATAGAACGGCTTATGTTTGGTGTAGCAATAAGAAGTGTTTCGGAAGCCTTACCCAAAGAACCGAGTCTTGCAACCTCAACGGCGTATTTCATATGCAGTAAATTCAAAACATATCACCACCGACAATTTTTCTTGAACACAACAATTATATCACTACGATTTTTAAAAATCAACAAGTGTTAATTTTCAAACTACCTTTATATTTTACAAAATTCATCCTTATTTTTTATGTATTTTTCTTAATTGATTACTGCTTTTTTTCACTGTATAATTATCCATACATATATTAAAAGGTGTGATTTTTTTGAATAACGAAAAGCTTTATATTTTAACTTACGACCACGGTGGCTATGTGCTCTGGAAGGATCAGGTAAAGCCACGTTTGTTAAAAATGTTCGAGTGGATGGAAAAATATCCAAAGCTTCGAATTGGTCTTGATTATGAATCCTTTACTTTTGATGAGTTTTCAAGGTGCGACTATGAGGTTGTGCATTTAATTGGAAAGCTTCTTGAAAAGTACCCTGACAGAGTTGGTCTTGGTGCAACAACCTATGGTCAGCCATTATCTTTGACAATAAACGATGAGTCAAACGCACGTCAGCTTAGTTACGCAGTAAAAACAAATCTGCAGTACTTCAACAAAACACCTGACGTGTATGCAATTTCCGAATTTGCCCTTAATAACCAGACACCACAGCTTATTTCACAGTGTGGCTACAAGGCAGCCATATTGCGTTCCCACGTAATGGGCTACGGTTATCCTAAAACCTATGATAGTGCATGGGGTAAATGGATTGGTAAGGATGGAACTGAAATTCCTGCAGTACCTACATACGATAAGCAGGGTCGTGGCTACAACTGTACAACGGTAGACAACTGGATTCTTTCACGTTGGCCTGTTGATTCAGACCTTTATTCCTTGGAAGATTTTCAGGAAATGTTCAAAAAATACTCACCGTTGTTGGCATCAAGGTATGATGACCTTACACAGCCTATTGAGGAAGTAACTGCCCACATTGAAGCAAAGGATAATTTTGAGTACGTGCTTCTTGAAGATATTCCGTCGCTTTACGGGGAGCCCGAAGACGAGTATGCAACAACCGATAACGATTTCCACGTGCAGATGCCTTGGGGTTACTGTGGTAATGAAATTTTTAACGGCTGTCGTCAGGGTGAGGTTAATGCTGTAGAATCAGAAAAGCTTAATGCATTTTCCGTACTTCTTGGTGATAACTCATACGAAAGCAAATCTGAAGAAGCGTGGAAGTACGTTCTTGCTGCAGAGCATCATGATGTTACAATATGTGGCTTACTTGACCTTTCCCGCAGATTTATTCCTGCATCTCTTAATGCATCAAAAGAAGTAAAAGAAAAAGCTGTTGGCTATATATCTGCAAAATGTCTTGTCGGTAAAGACGCTTCAATTCTTGTAATAAACCACCATTCCTTTAGCGTTAAGCAGTGGGTTGAAATTCCTGTAGAAAAGGATATGGTTGCTTTTGATGGAGAAACCAAGACAGAGTGTGAAGTAATTGAAACAGAAAATGGTAAAAAGCTTCTTGTTCACGTTACCGTGCCACCATTTACAGTCAAGAAATTAGCTCTTCGCGAAAAGGAAAACAAACCACAATCACTGTTTTGCTATGATGAAAAAGCAGGCAAGCTGACTACACCTCTTTATGATTTAAAGCTTACCGAAAAGGGTGTTGCCTATATCAAGAACATTTCCACAGGTGAATTTATTTTTAATAATACCGACGCTTCAATTTTCACTGCAAACGTTAATGGTGCAGATTGTGGCTCCAACGGTAAGTGGAGTGTAGATTGCAAAAACCTTTCTGCTTATGCAGTTTACAAGGGTGAAATAGGTGGAATCCCACTCCAATTTACAATGAAATTCAACGGTAGCTCTGCTGTAATTGATTGTAAAACCACCGTTAATATGAATAACGAGCTTGTTGGTAGGACGGACGTAACACAAGGCAGACCTGTTCCTTTGACACTCAATGGTCACCACCACGAGGATAAGCTTTGTCTTAACCTTAACCTTAATCTCAAAAATGACCGAAAGATGTACAGAGATTTGCCATACTCAATTTCTGAGTGGAACGGAGCTTTAAGAAAAACAGAGAAATATTGGTATCCAAATGACGATATTCTTATTGATACTGAGGTTTCCCAAGAAGAATCCTTCAATTCTACAACCTACTTCCACGGCATTTACTGGTTAAATATGAGAGATGACGAAAAGGGCCTTGCAGTTTTCAACAAAGGCTGTATGGGTTGTGCAGTAAGGGGTAACAATCTTTTAATTCCTCTTATATATTCCAATGAATATATGTGTGGTACACGAATTTTAGAGGGTACATTTGAAAATGAGTTCGCAATTTTCCCTTTCTCGTCTGACGTTTCTGACATTGACGTTCACAAAACTGCACTTTCTTATGCACAACCTCTTGTTGCAGAGATTTCAGGTAAAGGTGATGCTTGTGAGGACAGCTTACGTATGTTTAACCTTAAATCGGCGTCCGACAGCGTAATTCTTACCACCGTTTACCCTGAAAACGATTACATTTTGGCTCGTTTGTGCAACTATTCCGACAATTATGAAACTGCAGAATTCAGCACAGACTTCGGTGTAATTGATTCTCAGACAGATTTACTTGGTAACACAATAAAATCTATTTCAGCAAACCTTTTAGAGTTCCATCCTTGGGAGATTAAGACTGTTAAAATTGTAAAGAAATAATCAAAATTGCAGGTTTAAAGCTTCACAAAGCCGTCACATCTCTGTTCGGTATTGCCGAGTAGAGGAGACCATGCTTCTGTGAATTAAATATTAAAGGGTAGTATATCGCGTGATATATACTATCCTTTATTATTATCTTTCACTTGGAATGGTGGTGGGTAGGTCTCTGACCTCTTTTCTTCGGTTGGAGAGAACTACTCCTTTTGTCCGAGAAAGATATGTTGATTTTAGTTGGTCTCTGTGCTATACTAATTTTACCACACCAATCGAATATTATGTCATATGAAGGAAAGACTTTGGTAAAAGGTGTTTCCTTGTCCTTCTGTGACAAAGATTGGTGTGGTAACTAAATCGAAGGTAAACACTTTTTCGGTGCGTAGCTTCGGTTGCGCACTTTTTTGTTTTTTAGGGGGATTTTATGAAAGAGAATGAGTTTGAAAGGGAATTAGAGTTATATAAGAAAATGTATTATTCAATTTTCAATGCAACAACAGATGCAATAAATATATGTGAAAACGATTTGGTAAAACAAATTCTTATTAAAGCACAGCAAAAGACAGAGGAAATGTATATGCAGGAATAGTAACCAACTGAAAAGAGGTAAGAAAAATACCCGGATGTCTGTTACGACATCCGGGTATCACTATAAACAAACAGTAGAATATTATGTTCTTTCGAAATAAATACCTGTGTGTGAATCAACAACAATAACAACTGCATCATTTGCAGGGTCATAAGCAAGAGCTAAATTTTCAGAAGTTCCAAACCGGGAAATCAATTCGTACAAGTAAAGACCATCCTCATAGCCATAGTATGACAGCTTATAGCCGTATGCCGGTTCAATGGCACTGTAGTGTAAATGTGCATCACCATTGCTCTTGATGTCAAACTTCCAGCCCAGGTATTCAGCCCTGCCGGTTGAAATGTCAACGGCCACAGCATTTCCCCATTGGTCTATAAGCTTACTAAGTTGGGCTGATGAAGGTCTTTTTGCCATTGTAAAGGTAAATGTATTACTTTTTACACTGTTACCATACTTATCAGTAACAACACAGTAAACACGACGTCCGTTTCTTGCGCTGATCATAATAAAGGAATAGATGTTGCTTGTAACTGAAGATAAGTAGGTGAATTTTGAAGCACCCGGATCTGCATAATACCACTTATACTTAAGCCCAAGACCTGTTGCAATAATGCGTACGGATACTTTGTCTCCCGAATAAGCGCATAAACCGGGATACTGGTTAGTGATTTTTACAATCTGCTTTGTTGTTGCAGAGAATGGACCTGAAGCAGTACCGTAAAGCACCGTGCCATTGCTGAGCTTTCTGTATGCCTTAACTTTGAAGTAATACTTTGTATCAGGTTTAAGGTTTGTTGTTTTTTTGTAGGTTGCATCCTTTACAGTTGCGATTTCAACATATTTGCCTTTGCTTGTGCTGTACTGGTAAACCTTGTAGCCTGTAGCACCGGGAACCTTTTTCCAATTTAATCTGATTGCGGTTGGTGTTGTTACTGAGGTCATTGCAGAAGCATCAACCGTTGCAGGAAGAATTTTAAATTTAACCGTTCTTTTGCCCTTATAGTTAGGGTGCTTTAAGTTTACGGTAATGGTGTATTCTCCGATACTTGAACGATTCTTCGGATATGTAACAGTATAGTGAGTATTCTTCTGAAGTGTAATGCCGTTAGCTTTAACCGTAACACCCGGTGTTCTTACTTTACCGTTATAAACATAGGATGATGTTGAAAGGCTGATTTGGAGAGAATTAACGTTAAGGTTTTTTACGTAAACACCGAGTCTGTAGCTTAATCCTTTACCAGAACCGGCATTTTTAAGAATAAGATAATGTGTACCTGATTTTTGTGCTGTAATATTCCAATATGTAATATTATTCGATATTTTACCATTGCCAATATAAATCTTGTTACCTGATGGATCAATAACACCAAAAATCAAAGATGATGAGCTTTTCATTACCTGATAGTTATCAAAGTTTAATTGGTAGGTAACACCCTTTGTAAGATTTACAGCAAAGCAGTCTACATATGTGGCGTTGTAAAACTGCTCACAGTATACACCACTGTACATCTTGTTGAGGGAGATTTTTGTTGCTTTTGCCTTGGTAGCGTTGTTTTCTACCTCCCAGGAATCAGTTGCTGTAAATTTGTATTTATACTTTGTAGCTACAGAAGCGGAATTTGAGCCAAGATTAAAGCTTGGGTCAATATTCATATAGTATGTACCCGGTGCAACACCTATTTTGTAGGCACAATAATCTTCCTTTTGGAACTTGGCATTAGCATCCCAGACAAATGAACCATCCGGTTTATATAATCTTAAGAGATATGATGCGTTTGCTACGGCAGTATTATAAGGGTTTTTAAAATAAAATGTTATGCAACCCCTTGATGGAACTGTAATTTTGTTGTAGCACCTGAGCTCATCGTTGCTCGGTGTCCATTTTTTTGTTTGCCATGTATCGTTTTTAAGAACAATGGCAGTAGATAATGAAACACCGGCTTCTGCCGCTTGTGCTTTTGGTGCTGCTGAGAAAAATATGACTAAAGTGATTGCCATAGTTAAAAAAGACAGGGAAAGTGAAGCGAATTTTCTCATAATAAATTACCTCCTGAAGAAATTATATGTATATACAAAAATACAAGTATATAATTAAAATATACATTTGAAAGTGAATTTTGTCAATAAAAATAGTTGAAACCAACAAATGACATCTACAAAATCACTTTATTTAATTGTCTTCTCTGCAATTTCTCTCAGGCAGAAGCCTGTAAGAATAGTACCGTCGTTGTTGTATTTTTCAAGCTCTTCTGAAAGGGCTTTTTTATTTTCCTGTGAAGGATTTTCTTTTGCAGTAAATACTGCATCAAGTAAGTCGCAGCACATAGAGAATTTCTTTACCCACTTCTGCAATTCTGCAAAAAGAGGAATGCTTGTGTTACTTATGAGGGCAAGACATTTTCTCATATCCTTAATGTATGAGCCTAAAAGCTCCAGGGACTTATCTTTTTCACCACTTGCTTCAAGGAAGGAAACCCTCCAAAGAAGCTGTCCCATATAAGCAGAGCTATACCTTGAAAGGCAGGAAACGCCAAGGTGGTCTGCAAAGAAGAAAAAGCTGTCTGCATCTTCACCCAGCATTTCCTTGTGTGCATTTTTAAGAGATTCGTCAGGGTTATAAGCAATAGGATTCCACAAGAAATCTGCTACGGTCATAAGTGGAATTTTAGAGCACTCAGCAAATTCCATAACGTTTGAAATTATGCCCTCACAATGCTTATAAAGCTCTTTATCTCTACCAATAATAGCACCAAGGTGCATTTCCTGGAACATTTCGCAATCGTTAACAGGGAAGTTGTCCCAATAAAGTGGACGATGGTTTGTAGCATAGGTTAGCTCGTCTGCCTCTCTTACTGTGAGTACACGAGAGCAGATTTCTGCACCTGTCCAGAAAAGGTCAACGTCTGCAGGAATGTTGCAACCGAATTTTGTAATGTAATATTCGTTGCAGTTACCACTGTATTGTGTAGGGCAGACGGTTAATGTAATTGAAGAATCAAGCTCTTTAAGAGCATTGTAGGTTTTGTTTACAAGGTAAACGTGTGCGTCAACAATGGAATCAAAGGCTTTTTCGTCGTCTTCATACTGGAAATTCCATGGAATATCGTCAAGCAAAAGTCCGAAATTACGTACACCAATGTCATAAATGCTTTTGATTTTGTTGATGAGTAAAGTAAAATCCTCGTCGGAGGTGTATTTGTAAGTAAGTCCCGGACCAACTGCCCAATGGAAATCAAGCTGATTTTCACAAGCAACGTTAAAAAGATTTTTAAGCTCTGTAAGCTCGTTTTCGGGATAAAGCTCACGCCATTTTTCTCTGTGGTAAATATCATCCTTTGGTGCATAGAAAAATGCATTCATTCCATATGACGCCATAAGCTTCATAACAGAAAGACGTTTAGCGTTTTCCCAGGTAGGACCATAAAAGCCTTCAATATATCCACGTTTTCTGAAAAGAGGGTAGTCAACAAGAGTGCCTTCCTTAAGCTCGTTTTTAATAATAAGCTTTGCAAGGGTATGGGCACCTCTGAAAGCACCTTTTTCGCAGGAGGCTTTAACGGTAACACCCTTTTCCGAAGCAGTAATTATATATTTTTCGTCTGTAAGACGTGAGGTTTCCTCGGAGTAGGTTGTTTCCTTACTGTTTTCATATTTAAAATTAACCTCAATACCATTGTCGCAGGGTATAGAGTAATTTTCAAAAACCTTTTTGGCAATATCTTTAAATTCACCGGAAAGAGAAACTGATTTTACTGAAAGCTCTTTTCCTGTAAGCTCATTTTTTTGTGGTATAGGATAAATCACAGGTGTTTAATCTCCTTTTTATATTTTTCAATGAGTTTATCATTTATTTCGTCCCCACCGTCAACGTTTGCACTACAAAAATGGTCGGGGTAAAAGCCTTTATCTGCACAAAGCTCTACGGCACGCGCTACTATACTATTTAATATAAGTGCACCTGTTACTGTAGAAGTTGCACATATTTTACCATCAAGGTTATCTATTGAAATACAAGCATCTCCGTGACAACCACAGTTGTCAAGCACTACGTGGGCAAGCTCCCATAAGCGTTTGCCACTGTTGTGACGGGAAAGGCCGGCGTTTGAGTGGTTAAGGCTTGTAAGGGCAATTACGGAAAGTCCCTTTTCCTTGCAAAGAAGTGCCATATCTACCACAACGCCGTTTCTGCCGGAGTTGGAGATTATTACAATAACGTCGTCGCAACACATTTTGTAATCGTCAAATATCTGTTGGGCAAGTCCTTCCTCACGTTCGGCAAGCGTACTGCCTGAAGCATCAATATGAAGCATAAGCTTTTCTATAAGCACAGGCTGAATATTCAAAAGTCCACCTGCTCTGTAAAAAAGCTCCTCTGCAAGCATATGTGAATGACCTGTGCCGAAAAGGAAAATACGTCTGTTTTCCATAATTGCTTTTGCAAAAAGCGAGGCAGAGGCTTCTATATTTTTTGAACAATCTTTTTCGATTTGTTCAATAATTTCTTTTATATTTTTAAAATATTCAAGGTGTTTTTCCATTACAATTCCCTCGCAGCAATTATTGCGCCTTCTTCGGGTGGCGTGGTAAGTAGCCGGACATTTATTTGTGGAAAAGCAAGGCTGATTTCCTTATTGAAGGCTTCCTTGAAAATGTCGTTATTTTCAAAAAGACCACCATAAAGTGAAAGCGTGTTACAAGAATCAAGCCTTTCTAAAATGCAGATAACTGTTTTAGAAAAATCACGTGCCTCTGCTATTAAAATTTCTTTTGCAGCTGCGTCGCCTTTTTCTGCAAGCTCGCCAACCTTTTGTGCAAATGATGCAACGTTGTCCTTTGAGCTTTCAGGGGAGTAGATAATATTGATTACGTCCCTGAAATCCTTTACATCGAAAAAGTCTGATGCACAAATTAAAAGCGCAGAATAATTCTTCTTGTCCCAAAGTCTTGCACATTCCTTCAAGGCTTTAATCGCAATTGAATAGGCAGAGCCTTCGTCGCCCAAAATATGACCCCAACCACCTGCTACAATAATTTCACCATCAGCATTTTCGCCAATTGCCATTGAGCCGGTGCCACAAACTGCAACGCAGTTACCCCTTGAAGCTTTGAGGGCAACAAAAAGGTCGCTGTTCATACCGATTTTTCCGGCATCAATAATTCCGTCGCAAAGACTTGAAATCGTTTCTTGATCTGCCTCCCAATCTAAAGCAGAGCAGCCTATAAAAGCACCTTCGAAAGAGATTTTCCCAAGAGTTTTATTGATTTCGTCCATTAAATTGGCAAGGTTTTCACGTGCCGTAGCCATACCTACAGAATAAAAATTAATGGTTTTACCTACAGCCTTAAAAATAACGTTACCTGTATTGTCTGCTATGGCGGCAGTTGTTTTTGTGCCACCACCGTCAATTCCTAAATAATATTTCAAAAAAATTCTCCGTTCCGAAATAATTATTTTACCGATTTAATAAGTGCTTCAGTTGTGTCAAGAATTGTTCTTGCAGTTTCCGGACCTGTTGAGTTTGTTTCTTCGTAGTGACGTCTGCCATGGATGTCTGTTGCTGCTTCAATATAAGGAATCTTTTCATTAACAATGAAATCATTGTCAGGAACAATATAGCCAAGCTCGTCGTTACAAAGACCAATAATAAAACGATGGTCGCAGCTGCTCATATCGCGAAGAATATGGTATTCAGCATTCTTACCTGTAGCAGAAAGCTCGGCAGGGAAGAAGTTCCCATCCCAAAGCTCAGGAAAAAGCTCACCAGGAATAAGGAAAATACCAACCTGGTTTTTACCTAATTCCATATAGCCAAGCTCCGAGGCAACGTACGCCTGACTTCTTTTTCCTGAACGTAAAATATCGTTGTTAAGAACGTTAAGTAAACGGGCAATAATGAGTACAAAGTTGGCACCAAGAATTTTAAGAGGTACGGACCTTACGTTTATAACCGGCTCGAGCTCTGTTTCTTCCTTCATAGAGTTAGCAAGCTCACCAAGTGCTTTCCCGTATTGCTTTGTGTACGCCTCGCAGTCGATTGATTCGCGATATACTTTTCTGATTTCCTTGGCAGAAATCATTCCACCAATTGCACCATTGAAGAAAAGAGCGTTGGTGTTTTTGTTGTTTTTTTCAATTTCCCTTATCATATAGCAGGGGAAGTCTGCGCTTATCTGTTTTGTTTTGCTACCTAAAAGCTCTGCATGACAAGCAAAGTTTATAAGGTGAATTTCTTCACTGCCGTCAAAGGCTTCAAAACGGATTTTTGTAAGATTGGGATCATACGCAGTAGGCTCTCTGTGGTCATAGAGCATATCCTCTGTTTTTAAGAAGGAGTAAAAAAGCTTACCGTCCTTTCTGTTTTCGTAGGCCGATATTATTGCTGCTGCAGCCTTCTTTTTAAGCTCTTCCATAAAAGCATCATTGCGACCGGTTTTATAAAACTTTTCACCCCACAAGCCTTGGGTGTCAATACCTGCGTGGGTGTGTGTAGCAGAAATAGAAATGGATTTAATATTTGGTATTTTATTGCTTTCAATAACAAGTCTTCGGATGTCGTTTATATCCTTACGGCTGATGCCTACAGCGTCAATCACACAAAGAATAACACCACCTCTGCCTGTGTTGTCATCAACATAAATCGCACGGGCAAAAAGGTTATCTAAAACCTTTTGGGCACGGTTGTTGGAATCGTACCCTGCAATAAAATATTTGTTATCTGCTGCATCTGAGGGAGTAAAATCTTCTTTAGCAAAGCCACATGTGAAAAAATCACCTGCTTTTTGAGTAAAGGTCTTATCACCCTCAAGCATATATTTGTTTGCTTTTTCTGACGTAGTGAAATATTTTTTTGGCATTGCAGCAATTATTGTTTTTGAAAGAGCTTCAATAAGCAAGCGTGTGATTTTATCTGTATTCATAAAAATCAATCCTCAAAATAATTTGTTTTTATTCCGAATGCAATTTCATCCTCGGCACCCTTTTGCTCGAGGAAGGTGAAGCCACATTTTTTGTAGAAATTAACACCGTTTACGTTTTGTGAGCCAACGGTGAGCATTACACCAGGTACGCCCTTTTCCTTAAGGTGCTTGCATAAGGTCTTGATAAGCTTTGTGCCAAAGCCCTTGTGGTGGTATGGTGGTGTAAGGTCAATGTGAAGGTGGGCAGGGTATTCATCCTTGTACTTTTCCTGTAGTACGGTTGAGTTTTTTGCCCAGTTATAAAGACCTTCTGAAAGATGCTCGTTAAGAGGAAGGTATTTTTCATCGAAAATCTTTTTGTAGCTGTCATAGTTTTCTGCACAAATAACGTAACCAACAGCCTTACCGTCATGGTCTAAAACGAAGCAGTTTTGTGGTTCGTTGTCTATGTAGTAATCGCAGAAGGTGTGTAATACAAACTCCTGCAACTCAGGTGGGTCTTCAGGCTTGTCCTCACAGTGAAGGCAAACGTACTGTACGTCTTTATAATCCTTGTTTTCGTATTTTCTGATAGATAACATATGAAATCTCCTAATATAATATATACTTATAATATACACTACTTTCATAGCAGTTGCAATAACAAGCAAGAAAAACAACAATTATACAACAGGTGTTTAATGTTTCGGTCAAAGCACATTTTTAACAGAAAATGCCTTGACATTACATAAATAACACTTTAATATTTTTGTATTGTAATAGTTTTGAATGTAAAAATGTCTGTTCAAAGCGAAAGGAAGACGAATATGGGAAAACCTTGCGAATATCTTTTAAATATGAGTCCAGTACAATTGGCAGACAACCTGGATTTTGAAAAAAAGTGGTTGCAATTTTATGGTGATATGCCTGAAAAATTAGACTACCACCAAGGCTCAATTTACGATATGCTTTATGATGCAATAAGGGCATATCCCAAAAGTCTTGCAATGGAATATTTCGATGTAACCCTTACTTACAGAGATTTAAGTGAGCGCATTGAAGAGGTTGCACAGGCTCTTTTAGGACTTGACGTTGTACCGAATGAAAGCGTTACTATTTGTATGCCTAATATGCCTGAGGCAATATTCCTTATTTATGCTATCAACAAAATTGGTGCTGTATGTAACGTTATTCACCCATTGAGTGACCACGACGACATTGTAAATGCAGTAGAGTCAACAAACTCTTCCCTTGTTTTTACAACAGACGTTTCTGCACTTAAGGTTGAGGGCGTAAGAGCAAGGGTTGTTGTTTGTGAAGTAAGTAACTCTATGAAGCCGTTTCTTCGCACAGCCTACAACCTGAAAAACAGAAAAGCACTTAAATATCCTGAAAACTTCATTCGTTGGAAGGATTTTCTTAATATGAGTGTTGCCTACGGTCCGATTATAAAGCGTACAAAGGACGACCCTGCAGTTATTATTTATAGTGGTGGTACGACAGGCAAATCAAAGGGTATTGTCCTTTCAAATCTCTGCTTTAACTCACTTGCAACACAGTGTTATGCCGTTTGTAAAGAGGCGAGGGCAGGCAACTCTATTCTTTCTGCGTTACCTATTTTCCACGGCTTTGGCTTGTGTGTAAGTATACACGTGCCACTTACCTTAGGTCTTAAGTGTATTCTTCTTCCTAAAATCAGTGTGGGTGACCTTAACAACACCATAAAAAAGAAAAAGCCTAACCTTCTTCCTGCAATTCCTACAATGCTTAAGGCAATGACTAACAATCCGTCCTTAGGACCTGACAGCTTGAGCTCTGTTAAGGTCATTCTTTCAGGTGGTGACTACTTAAGTGACGACGTAAGGGAAAAGGTGCTTGAATATTTTAAGGCTTGTGGCTCCGATGCCCACATTCAGGTGGGTTACGGTCTTTCAGAAGCAACTGCTTTTATTGCCGCAACAAGCGATACAATTGAGGAAACGGACAACCTCGGTATTCCGAATCCCGACAATATTATTAAAATCTGCGACCCCGAAACAAACGAGGAGCTTCCAAGTGGGGAAATCGGTGAAATTTGCGTTAACGCCCCAACGGTTATGATGGGTTACCTTAATGAGCCTGAGGAAACAAAAAATGCTCTTCGTGTCCACAAGGACGGCTGCACATGGCTCCACACAGGTGACCTTGGTTTTGTAGATGAGGGTGGTGTACTTCACTTCACCTCACGTCTTAAAAGAATGATTATTTCAAACGGCTATAACATTTACCCAACAGAGCTTGAAAACGCTATTAACAAGTGCAGATACGTTGCATCAAGCGTTGTTGTTGGTGTAAAGGATAAGGTTCGTCAGGAAGCACCAAAGGCAGTTATTGTTCTTAAAAAAGGTGTTCAGCGTACAGCAGAGGTTGAAAAGGAAATTAAAGAATTCTGTAAGAGGAACATTGCTAAAAATGCTCAGCCTACCGAGTTCGAGTTTACAGACGCCCTGCCAACAACTAAAATCGGTAAAATAAACTATCGGGAATTCCAGAAGGAAAAAGAAGAATAAGAATAAGAAAAAGCACCCATAAGGGTGCTTTTTTAATGCAAAATGCAAATTTCCGGAACTGCGTTGCAATTATAAATAAGTTAAAGCTATCGCACAATTTCAGTTGCTCACAATCCAAAGTTTTGCGAAGCTCTGGCATCTGGCGACTGGTGGCTTTATAATTGCCGACCGTAGGTCCCTTAACTCCTAACTAAAAAAGCCTCCCATCAGGGAGGCTTTTTAAATTAGTCTCTTCTTTTGTTAAAGGGCTTTCTTGGACGGCGTTCTCTCTGTGGCTCGTCGTCATTTTCAGGAACAAGGCCTTCAACCTCAATAAGAGCATCTCTTCTTGAAAGATTAATTCTGCCCTGGTCGTCAATTTCTGTAACCTTAACCATAATCTGGTCGCCAACGTTTACACAATCTTCATCCTTTTCTGTTCTCTTAACGTCAAGCTTTGAAATGTGAACAAGACCTTCCTTACCGGGAGCAATTTCAACGAAAGCACCGAATGCCATAAGTCTTGTAACAACACCGTTGTAGATAGCACCGATTTCAGGATCGTTAGCAATTGTGTTGATGATGTCAAGTGCACGGTTAGCGTCGTTAATGTCAACAGCTGTAACGAAGATTGTACCATCTTCCTCAACGTCAACCTTACAGTTGCATTCAGCACAGATTTTCTGAATAACTTTACCCTGCTTACCGATAACGTCACCAATCTTTTCAACATCAATCTTTGTTGTGAGAAGCTTTGGAGCATAAGCTGAAAGCTCTTTTCTTGGTTCGGAAATTACAGGATTCATAATTTCGTCAAGGATATACATACGAGCCTTGTATGTTTTCTCGAATGCTTCCTTAATAATTTCAGGAGTAAGACCGTGTACCTTAAGGTCCATCTGGATAGCAGTAATACCATTCTTTGTACCTGCAACCTTAAAGTCCATATCGCCGAAGAAGTCTTCAAGACCCTGAATGTCAACCATTGTCATGAAACGGTCGCCTTCGGAAATAAGACCACAAGAAATACCTGCAACAGGAGCTTTAATCGGAACACCTGCAGCCATAAGAGCAAGTGTTGAACCACAAACTGAACCCTGTGATGTTGAACCGTTTGAAGAAAGAACCTCAGAAACAACACGGATTGTGTATGGGAACTCCTCCATTGATGGAATAACAGGAAGAAGAGCTCTTTCAGCAAGGGCACCGTGACCGATTTCACGTCTGCCGGGACCTCTTGATGGCTTTGTTTCACCAACAGAGTATGATGGGAAGTTGTAGTGGTGGATATATCTCTTTTCAACGTCCTCGTCAATACCGTCAAGCATCTGAGCATCACGGGCAGTGCCGAGAGTTGTAATTGAAAGAACCTGTGTCTGACCACGAGTGAACATACCTGAACCGTGTACTCTTGAAAGAAGGTCGATTTCAGCGTTAAGAGGACGGATATCATCAATACCACGGCCGTCTACACGCTTGCCTTCGTCAAGGAGCCAACGACGAACGATAAATTTCTGAAGCTTGTAAAGACAATCTTCAATTTTGTCTGCCTCGTCTGCAAACTTTTCGTCAAATTCTGCATGAACAGCGTCGTAGATTGGTTTAAGTCTTTCGTCACGGATTCTCTTGTCGTCTGTGTCAAGAGCAGCCTTAACGTCATCAATAGCGAAAGCCTTGATTGCTTCGTAAAGCTCTTCTGATGGGTCGTTTGACTCAAAAGTAACCTTTTCTTTACCGACTTCGGCAACAATAGATTTGATGAATTCAACGATTTTCTTGTTCTCCTCGTGAGCGAACATAATACCGTCGAACATAACCTCGTTAGAGATTTCGTTAGCACCTGCTTCAATCATAGCAACAAGGCTGTCTGTTGAAGCAACTGTAACTGTCATTTCTGTCTTTTCTCTCTGTGCGAGAGTTGGGTTGATAACGTACTGACCGTCTACAAGACCGAGAGAAACGCTTGATACAGGACCTTCCCATGGAATGTCGGAAATTGCAATAGCTGTGGAAACACCCCAGAGTGCTGCAATTTCAGGTGAGCAGACAGGGTCAACAGACATAACTGTTGCAACAACAGAAACGTCGTTTCTCATATCCTTAGGGAAAAGAGGACGGATAGGTCTGTCAATAACACGTGATGTAAGAACAGCCTTTTCTGATGCCTTACCTTCTCTTCTCTGGAAAGAGCCCGGAATTCTGCCTACTGCGTAAAGCTTTTCTTCAAAGTCAACTGAAAGAGGGAAGAAATCAACGCCCTCACGTGGCTTTGGAGCCATTGTTGCTGTACAAAGTACTTCTGTTTCGCCGTAACGAACGATACAAGAACCGTTTGCAAGCTGAGCCATTTTACCGGTTTCGATTACTAATTTTCTACCGGAAACTTCTGTTTCAAAAGTTCTGAAATCCTTGAAAAACATAATTTTTACCTCATTTATTTTATTTCCGTCTTTTACGATTTAGCAACAAAGAAAAAGACAAAAAGCTTGTCCTTTTCTTTATCGCTAAAACCAATAATCGACGGATTTTTAACGTGTTTAAAGTGTGTTAAATCCGTTTTAAAAAACGGCTAACGGGACAAACGGATTTCCGTTTGTCCCGAATTAAGCAATTATTTACGAAGACCAAGACGTGCAACGATTGAACGGTAACGTTCAATGTCGTTCTTCTGAAGGTAAGCAAGAAGGTTTCTTCTGTGACCAACCATTTTAAGAAGACCACGACGTGAGTGATGGTCCTTCATATTGTTCTTAAGATGTGCGTTAAGGTCGTTGATTCTCTTTGTGAGAACAGCGATCTGTACTTCTGGAGAACCTGTATCTCCTTCGTGTGTGGCATATTCTGCCATAATTGCCTGTTTTTCTGCCTGTGTCATTTTTTCACCTCATTAAATTATTCCCAAATAACCCAGAAGGTAGGGTAGGTGAACGCGCTTAAATGCGCTTACTCCATACTCCGAGTCATAAGGCTTGTGTATTATAACACACCTTTTTTAGTTTGTAAAGACTTTTTTCTTATAATAGTATTTCTGCAAGGTCTGCAAAGTTTTCCATAGTAAGCTTTTCTGCTCTTACTGTTTTTTCGAGTCCTGTTTTTTCTAAGGCTTCGCTAACAACTGCCTTTGGAATACCAAGACCTGCGCTTATGGAGTTTTCGGCAGTTTTTCTTCTTTGAGAAAACGCTGCCTTTACAACCTTAAAGAAGGCGTCCTCGTTTGCTACCTTTACAGGTGGTTCTTTTCGTACGGTTAACTGAATAACCTCGCTGTTTACCTTTGGTGGTGGAAGGAAGGATTCCTTTGGCACGTAAAAGAGCTTTTCACTTTGTGCATAGTAATCTACTGCAACGGTAACGGCACCACCATCTCTGTTGCCTACCTCTGCACAAAGTCGGTCTGCAGCTTCCTTTTGCACCATAACGGTAATTGATTTAATGGGCAGCTTGCTTTCAAGAAGAAGCATTATGATTGGTGAAGTAATATAATACGGAAGGTTTGCACAAACGGCAATATCCATACCCTTGCATTTTTCTTCTATTATGCCTTTCAGGTCTGCCTTCATAACGTCCTGATTAATTATTTCAACATTGTTGAATTCTGCCAGAGTTTCGTCTAAAACAGGAAGAAGACGGTTGTCTACCTCAAAGCTTAAAACCTTACCTGCTCTTTTTGCAAGCTCTGCAGTAAGTACGCCAACACCGGGACCTATTTCTATTGCACATGTGTTTTCATTAAGTCCTGCAGCCTCTGCCATTGCAGGACAGACCTGCGGGTCTACAAGGAAATTCTGTCCAAGACCTTTGTTGAAGGTTACACCGTGCCTTGACATAACTGATTTTATTACGTTAATATCTGAAAGATTTTTCATTATTACCTCCGAAGGTATTGAAAAAGAAATTCAATTCTACTATTATTAGTATATCACAATATTTCTTTTTTGCAACAAAAGGAGTGCATTTATGAAGACAATTAAGGATGCAAGGTTTATAAGACAGGATGCTGACTTCGGTGATATTCGTCCTGTTTTTAAAAAAGTCATATGGATTGATAAGAAAGTCAATAAAGCAACACTCTGTTGTTCAGCTTTGGGATATTACGAGGCATATCTTAACAATCGTCGTGTGGGCAAATTTATTTTTGCACCGGGTTGGACAAGCTATGGTAAACGTATACAGTACCAGGAGTATGACGTTACAAATCTTTTAGAGGAGTGCAATACCCTTGATATTGCATTGGGAAACGGCAGAAGATATCATGGTAATCCTCACGAGCATTACGAAAGTCTTGGTTGCAGAGAGGAAGCTCTTGTTGCTGCACTTTTCATTGAATATGAGGATGGTACGGAGGAATTTATTCCTACCGATAGCTCCTGGAAATGTGCAAAAAGCAATATTCTTTACTCTCACGTTTATAATGGCGAAGCTGTTGATTTCAATGCAAATACAGACGAGGAATTCCCTGTGAAGGAGCTCTACGACGTTAATCCTGATATTCTTGTTCCTAACGAGGGTGAAGAAACTCGTGAAATGGCTCGACTTGAGGCAATAGAGCTTATTAAAACACCTAAGGGAGAAACAGTAATTGACTTTGGTCAGAATCTTACAGGCTACGTAGAATGGCTTGTACCTGCAAAAAAGGGTGCTGAATATAAGCTTTACCACGCAGAAGTGCTTGATAAGGATGGCAATTTCTATACCTATAACCTGAGAAGTGCAAAAGCAGAAATTAAGGTTGTTTCAGACGGAAACGAGCACAAGTTCAAGCCGACTTTTTCATACCAGGGCTTCAGATATATTAAGCTTGAGGGCTTTGAGGAGGACGAGGTAAAGCTCGAAAACTTCTGTGCAGTTGTTGTATTTTCAAATATGAAAAGAACAGGCTTCTTTACTTGTGGCGATGACCTTGTTCAGCAGCTTTATGAAAATATTGTGTGGGGACAGAGAGGCAATTTTCTCGACATTCCTACAGACTGCAATCAGCGTGACGAACGCCTTGGCTGGACAGGCGATATTCAGGTGTTTGCACGTACTGCCACAATCAACTACAGGGCAGACAAGTTTTTGAAAAAATGGCTTCACGACCTTGCTCTTGAACAACGTCCCGGCGGACAGATTACAGACGTTGTGCCTGATTTGTTTAATTGGGAAAGTGACGGCTCATCAGCCTGGGCAGATGCAGGCGTTGTTGTACCATATTGGGTTTACAGAACATACGGTGATGTTCAGGTAATAAAAGATCAGTTTGAGTCTATGAAAAAATGGATTCTCTACATGGAATCCAAAGGTAGCGTACGTGGACTTTTTGATATGCACCCACATCATTTTGGCGACTGGCTTTCACTCGATGCAGGTGACGAGGCTACAGGTGGCTTTACAGATAAAAATCTTATAGGCTCAGCATACCTTGTATATTCAAACCGTCTCTTTATCGAAATGGGTAAGGTTATCGGTGAGGATATGTCTTACTTTGAGGAGCTTTACGAATGCTCCTTGAAAGAGTATAAGAAAAAATATCTTAATACAGGCAAGCCAGAGCACGAAACACAAACTGCAAACGTTCTTGCAATTTATTTCGGTCTTACAGATGACATTCAGCGTGAAGGCAAAAAGCTTGTAGACGATATTGAAGCTTGTGGACACCTTAAAACAGGCTTTGTAGGAACACCGTATCTTCTTCATGCTCTTACAAAAATCGGCAGGGAAGATGTTGCATACAAGCTCCTTTTAAAGAAAGATTTCCCGTCATGGCTTTTCCCTGTAACAAAGGGTGCAACAACAATGTGGGAGCGTTGGGATGGTGCAAAGAAGGACGGCTCCTTTGCGACACCTGATATGAACTCCTTTAATCACTATGCATACGGCTCTGTAGGTGACTGGCTTTATACAACAGTTGCCGGAATAGACAGCGACTTTAACGAGCCCGGCTATAAGCATATAATTTTCAGACCATTGCCGATTAAAGAGTTAGGCTACGCCAAGGCTCGCATACTTACACCTTATGGTGAAGTTGTTTCAGGCTGGGAATATACAGGTAACGGAAACGAATGCAAGTTTACATTTACAATTCCAAAGGGCTGCCACGCTACACTTTACCTTGACAACGAGGAATATGAGTTTGAAGACGGTACCTACGATACTTGCTTTGTTTATCCAAGTGAAGATTAAAAAAAGCCTCCCAATGCGTGGGTGTCCTGAGGACACTCACGCAGTTTTATTCGCCTTTCGGCGAGTGATATTGCTTCGCAGTTATATAATGCTACGCATTGTGATATTGTCCTTCGGACAGCTTTATGCGAATAAAATAACACTGAAATCGAAGATTTCAATATCACTATGCCGAAAAGTGCATAATATCACTCTTTCCGAAGGAAAGAATATCACTTAAAATTAAAAGCGCACTTACTCACCACTTTTAGTGACAGTGCAAA
>JAZUPI010000025.1:0-45282 GCA_045605085.1 Acutalibacteraceae bacterium | reverse complement strand
AACTTTTAATTTTATTATATCATCATCTTCCCATATTTTTCTAAATATAATATTATCTTTCACTATATTGCACCTTCTTTTAACTATGTCGTAAACTTGAAATCATCAACAAAGACAAGGGACGGTTTTGTGTCTTGGTTGTTTTTTACAAAACAATCCCCAAACACTAGTATTAAAATTTAATCAAATCGTTGATTTTGAAAGAGTTTCAAGACTTCTCAGAACAGGACACAGTACCATCCCCCGTGCTACTTCACAGAACCTTCCCCTGTGTTGCGCTTGGTTTCGTCCTCGATTAATCTCATAGATTTAATTACACGTGAATGTTTGTAATATTCCACATCATACTTTGTGCCTATGAAGTTGCCATATCCCATATACCCCGGACGTTCATTTAAATCACCTAAACCGAGAATATCTGTTCCATATAAAACTAAATCTTTTTTTCTTTTCTTTTGATTTTGGACTCTTAACCAAAACCTTGCTCTATCTGAATTTGAAGAACTTTGCATTACAGGAATTCCAATTGTTGTAAATTTTTCTGTAACGATTTTAGGAGTTTTGCTACACGACAAAATAAACTTCACAAACTTATAAATCAGTAAAAAATACAATATAAATAGTGATACACAAACAATACAGAATAACAAATAAAATCCATCAATAATATCCCTTATACACCATAATTGCTGCAATATAAACATAGAAAATGGTATTGTACACACAAAAAATATATAAGCTAATATAACCCACAATTTGTTTTTTTGTTGTTCAGCATGGGTTATTGATAATTTTTCTTGTGTACTGTTTTGAAATGAATTTTCACTCCAAGCATTAAAATTTTGTTTATTGATTTTTTGTTTGTTGGTTTTAATATTATTAGAAACAATAGGCTCTATACAACACAAACATTTAGAATTTATGTAATAGGTTAATTTATATTGGGAACCTATTTTTAAATTATTATAAAGCAAGTCTTTTTTATATAGCCAATACTCAATACAATCGTGACCATTTTTATCTTCTGAACAATGGATTATGAAGTAAGCACCATTAAATTCATCTTTACACATTTTAAAATCTTGAGATAGTATATAAAGATTCTTAGTTTCAGTTTTTTGCATTTTATAATCTCGAAATACCAAAACTAATTTTTTGAAATCTGCAAAATAAAATATTAATGCAGGGAAAAACATTAATGAAGAGATAAAAAAACGTAACATGGTTTTATTAACTCCATCATCAAAAACTCTAAAAATATCATATATCAACAATAATACACCTATAAACAAACACACTCCGTGCAGTAATATGAGGTATTTATGTTCTTTAATAAAAAATTTTAAGGCTTCCATATAGAAACTCCATTTTACATTACTTCATTTTCAAATAAATTAAAAAATATAGTTAAAGCCGATGAACTTATTTTTTCAGAGAATTGTGCACCTTGTGATTTACATTTATAAAGTGTAACACAAGGGACGGTTCTCTGTGTTATTTGTAACGCCAATTTTTGTCAACACACAGATCCGTCCCCTGTGTTGTTTCCTATCCCTTTTCATCTATTATAATGTTGAACAAATTTTCATTGAATTCAATTTTATCGTATATTGAACGTGGGATAATAACAGTTCTTTTAGGATTTTGAAAGCTCTCTTGAAAAACCTGAAAATCATATACAAACGAATATATATTTTTTTCTTTAAGATGTCCCTCCACAAATCTATTGTCATAAATTTCTTTGATTGGTTTTTTGTGTCTATATACGGCTTCCCATTGATTGTAAATAGAATTCGAATGCAATATCTGCAGTACATCGTCAGGATTACTTGAAATCAAGTTCACCATATACCTATCATTATATCTAACACTAGTCGTGGTATAAGAAAACACTATTATTGCATCATCGGGTATTGGAATATTATACTGATAGTTTAATTTTTTCTTATGTATTACATTGTTCTCTATATAATATTTTTCCCAAAAAGGATGAACCAAACTTAATTCACATATTATAGAAAACATTAACGCAATATATGTTAGTGGATTTTTTAATCCACCAAATATCAAAAAAAGTACAAAATAAATAATCATCAGAAAATTTGTACTATGGAAAATAGGGTATTTCCCAAATCGTGATATATATAGATTCATTTTATTCACCTAAAATTACATTTATAGTATCATCCAAAATACTAAAAAACACTTTTAAACCGAACCGGTATAGCACAGGTGACGGTTCCTTGTGTTGTCATTGCTCTTTATTTTCTGTTAAACGAATAACTTTTCCGTATCCAACCCAAATTGTAGCAAAGTCGTATTTGTCAATTTCATTAGAAATATCAATGTTTTCTTTTATAAATTTCTCCTCATTTTTTAAAACATACTCATTACCTTTATGGTTATTATTGTAATCATTTACAAAAGTGTATACAAAAGCTCTTGTGTGATATTTATCCAACGGGTGTTCAATGGTTTTAGAAAACTCTATAACAGCATTAACAAGAATATCTATCTCTTCTTCAGAAGGATGGTATTTTGTTGCTATCAGGTGCATAAATTCAGGCTTGGGGTCTATTTGCCATACACCATCCTTCAACAATTCAAATTCATTAACAAGGTTTTCAGGCTCATTTACTAAAACACTACCCAGATACATAGCAAGAACCAAATCTCTACAATGTGCAATATTCAAATCAATTCTATCTTCGGGACAAACCCAAGGTGTATCTGCTGAAAACGATATATTGCTGTTATTAAATTTGCTTTTTGTGAACACACGTTCTGTAATACCATTTTCTAAAACATCTTTAAAAAGCTCTTCTCTCTTCAAAGCCTGTTTTTTATCAAATCCGTATTCAATAGTTTCTGCAATGTATTCGTAACAAGAATTTAATTGCTCGACTTCTTGATGATTATGATATATAGCAATACTACAGACAATACACAAAACCAAAACAGGTATAGCAATAAAATACATAATTTTTCTTTTTCTCATAAAATCTCCCCTTTTTGAATTACGCAACATCAATACAGCGCATCAAAATATGTGCTTGAAATATCATACTGGTTATAACACGAGGGGACAATTCTCTGTGTTAGTTCATTCAAACAAAAATTCATTTGAGAATCCCCCTTATTACACCAACACTAACTCCCGTCAAATGAGAAATCTGACGTAAAGAAGCTCATGATTTAAATCTAACACAGTGGTCGGTTCTGTGATTGGGTGATTTTCCAACGAAAACCACCCCTGATTGGCATCCTGCGTTTTTGCCTCTACACAACCACTATACCACTTTCGGTTATGTCAGTCAATTGCAGTTGTTACAGGTTAGGTTTTCACACCTTCCTGAAATTTTGTTTCACTTATATATGTCGAAAATTTCAAATTACTACACTTTTTCAAAGAAAATTTTTCGATTTTTTGCGATTTGTACAACTGCACAAAAACAAACGCATTGTTTTGTACAAAAAGCAAAAGGCAACCATCAAATGACAGTTGCCTTTAAAAATTATATATGAAATTAATTCACCTTAACGATCCAGCCGTTTTTGTCTTCCTTCTTACCCCACTGAATACCTGTGAGTTCATCATAAAGGAACTGAGCAACAGGGCCGATTTTGGAATCATTGATAATGATGTGCTCATCACCGTCAATATATTCACCAACAGGTGAAATAACTGCTGCTGTACCTGTACCGAAGGATTCTGTAAGCTTACCTGCTTTGTATGCTTCTTTAACTTCGTCGATTGAAAGCTTTCTTTCCTCAACCTTGTAGCCGTTTGCTTTAAGAACCTCAATACAGCTTGCTCTTGTAACACCGGGAAGAATGTTACCATCTTCAAGTGTAGGAGTAATAACGACGTCGTCAATAACAAAGAAAACGTTCATTGCACCAACTTCGTCAATGTACTTTCTTTCAACACCATCAAGCCAGAGAACCTGTGCATAGCCCATTTTATCTGCCTTTTCCTGACCGATAAGAGATGCAGCGTAGTTACCACCGGCCTTAGCCATACCTGTACCACCCTTAACGCAGCGAACATATTCTCTTTCAATGAAAATCTTAACAGGATCCATACCGTTTGCATAGTATGAGCCTACCGGTGAAAGAATTATGCAGAAAATGTAGCTGTGTGAAGCGTGAACACCAAGGAATGCGTCTGTAGCAATGATAAATGGACGGATGTAAAGTGATGTACCATCGTTATGTGGTACCCAATCCTTATCTACGTCAACAACCGCCTTGATTGCTTCAAGTGCTAAATCAGGGTCAATGCGAGGAACACAAAGTCTATCACAAGTGTTGTTCATTCTTTCAATGTTTTTCTGTGGACGGAAAAGCTGAATGCTGCCGTCTGCAGTTCTGTATGCCTTAAGACCTTCGAAAAGCTCCTGTGCATAGTGGAAAACCATTGATGATGGATCAAGTGCAAGAGGACCGTATGGAACGATTCTACCATCGTGCCAACCCTGACCTTCATCATAGTTCATAACAAACATATGGTCTGTAAAAATTTTACCGAAGCCAAGCTTGCTTTCGTCTGCAGGCTTTACCTTTGGAGCTGTTGTTTTTTCAATTTTGAAATTGTAGCTCATTGAAAATAACCTCTTTTCAATTAATAGTCATAACCAAGCTTAAGAGCTGTTTTGTTAACCTCAAGAAGATCCTGATGACGTGCAGAAACAACCTTTGAGAGAGGTGCATCGATACCGTCGAAGCCAAGCATTGGAACTTCTTTAAGAAGCTTACCTGTTATAATCATATTTGCAAGGGTGCTCATACCCTTTTCATTTGCAATTTCTGTTGAAGGGATATAGAAAACCTCAACATCTGTACGCTCAACCTTACGGGTAATAAGTGTTGAATCAATGAATATTTTACCACCGGATACAACTTCATTTTCGTACTTGTCAAGTGATGGAAGATTCATTGCAACGAGAACGTCAGGCTTACCAACGATTGGAGAACCGATTGGCTCATCACTAACGATAACGCTACAGTTTGCAGTACCACCACGCATTTCAGGGCCGTATGAAGGAAGCCATGAAACCTGTTTGTTTTCAAGAAGGCCCTTATATGCAACGAACTTACCTGCAAAAAGGATACCCTGACCGCCGAAGCCGGCAAAAAGAATATTACATGCGCTCATTATTTTGCCTCCTCCTCTGCATAGATGTCTTTATAAACACCAAGTGGATAGTATGGAATCATATTATCCTCAAGCCACTTGAGAGCTTTTTCAGGTGTCATACCCCAGTTTGTTGGACATGTTGAAACAACCTCAACAAGAGAGAAGCCCTTACCTTCAATCTGATTCTGGAAAGCTTTTTTAATAGCCTTCTTTGCCTTTTTTACGTTTGCAGGGTTATTAACAGCAACACGCTCAAGGTAAGCTGCACCATCAACGTTCTGAAGAAGCTCGCAAACCTTTACAGGATAACCAACTGTTTCAACGTCACGACCGTATGGTGAAGTCTGTGTAACCTGACCGGGAAGTGTTGTAGGTGCCATCTGACCACCTGTCATACCATAGATAGCGTTGTTAACGAAAATAACTGTGATGTTTTCACGACGTGCAGCAGCGTGAACTGTTTCTGCAGTACCGATAGCAGCAAGGTCACCATCACCCTGATATGTGAAAACGATATTGTTTTCAGGGTCTGCACGTTTTACACCAGTAGCAACAGCAGGAGCTCTACCGTGAGGTGCCTGAATAAAGTCTGTTGTGAAGTAATCATAAGCCATAACTGAGCAACCAACAGGTGCAACACCGATTGTTCTGCCCTCAATGCCTAACTCCTCGATAGCTTCTGCAACAAGACGATGAATAATACCATGTGTACAACCGGGGCAATAATGGAGAGGTGCATCGGTCAATACTTTTGATTTTTCAAATACAATAGCCATTATTTGTTGCCTCCTTCGTTGATTTCTACAATTTTTGCAAGAACCTCTTCAGGTGAAGGAATCATACCACCTGTACGGTTACAAAGATAAACAGGTTTCTTGCACTCTGTTGCAAGTTTAATGTCTTCAATCATCTGTCCCATATTCATTTCAACTGAAAGGAATGCCTTGCACTTATCTGCAGCTGCATTCAACACCTTTTCAGGGAATGGCCAGAGTGTGATTGGACGAATCATACCAACCTTGATACCCTTTGCTCTTGCTTCAACAATAGCATTTTTTGCAACACGTGCTGTAATACCGAAGGAAACTACGCAGATTTCTGCATCGTCCATAAGATACTCTTCATAAAGAACTTCGTTTTCTTCAATTTCTTTATATCTTGCGAAACGCTCAAAGTTTGTTTTCTCTAATTCTTCAGGCTTAAGGTAGAGAGAGTTACAGATGTTGTGCTTTCTCTGACACTTTGTACCTGTAAGTGCCCATGGCTTATCGAATGTCTTTGGTGCTGTGTCAGGAAGCTCTACAGGCTCCATCATCTGACCAAGGGTACCGTCTGCAAGAATCATTGCAGGTACTCTGTACTTGTCTGCAAGGTCAAACGCAGTAGCAGTAAGGTCTGCCATTTCCTGAACTGATGCAGGAGCAAGAACACCTTTTTTGAAGTCACCATGGCTGCCACCCTTAACTGCCTGGAAATAGTCAGACTGTGAAGGCTGAATACCACCAAGACCAGGACCACCACGCTGTACGTTAACAATAAGTGCAGGAACGTCGCTACCTGCTATGTAAGAAATACCTTCACTCTTAAGAGAAACACCCGGACTTGATGAAGAGGTCATAACTCTTTTACCTGTTGCAGCAACACCAAGCACCATATTAATAGCAGCGATTTCACTCTCTGCCTGAAGGAATACGCCACCTACTTTAGGCATACGCTTTGCCATATAAGCAGCAATTTCTGTCTGAGGGGTAATGGGATAACCGAAATAGTGCATACAGCCAGCTCTGATAGCAGTTTCAGCAATAGCCTCGTTGCCCTTCATTAAAACTTTTTCACCCATCTTTTTCACCTTACCTTTCAACAGTTATTGCGCAGTCAGGGCACATTGTTGCGCAGAAAGCACAACCGATACACTGACTCTCATCAATACAATGAGCAGGATGATGCCCTTTTGCATTGAGCTTTGCAGAGTCAAGCTCTACAATCTTTTTTGGACAAGCAGTTACGCATAAGCCGCAACCCTTGCATACATTTTCTGCAAATGTTACTTTTGCCATTTTCCTCACCCTATACTATCTTTTTTTGTAAAGTCAGCGGAAAGAGGTTTTCGACTTTTCCGTTGAGATTATTAACTAAATCACTTCTGACCGAAGTCATTTTAACAGGTAAGCCTGTTAATCTGCTAAGCTTTTCGGTTTCTTCAACCGAATTCAATATATCCTCGGCAGTTGTCAATTCACCAAGGTTGGAATTGTTGACAATAGCCGTGAATTTAACATGACATGCATTTTCAATTTCCGTCATAATTTCTGCCGCATCCTGTGCAGTAGGTGTAAGTGGACGATATTTATTGAAAATAAAAAGCATTTCGTAGTTGTTTTCTGCCTTTATGGCATCTGCATAACGACCAAGTGCATAAGCTCCCCTGTCGTCGCCACCAATATCCATTATAGCATACTCTGTAGGATTATCAAGGATTGAATAAACATCCTGTGGAAGTGCAGGAAGATCAACGTTTGATGATGCAAACTCTGACGAAATAAGACGAATGCCTGCTTTTTCAAAATCCTCAAGACTATCTCTTGTGCGGAAATAAGGGTTGACTATGTCAAGGTCAGCAACAACCACATCTTCGCCAAGACTTTTAAGATACAAAGCATAGTTTACTGCTATGTTTGTTTTTCCTGAGCCGTAATGACCTGCGAACAACGTTATTCTTTTACTTTGCATCTTAACCACCTCTTGTAATTATAATTTATTTCTTATGATTTTTCCACTTGTTGTTTTTGGAAGCTCATCCTTGAACACAACTATACGTGGATATTTGTAAGGAGCCGTTTTTTCCTTAACGTACTGCTGAATTTCCTTTTTAAGCTCTTCCGTACCTTCGGTGCCGTTGACAAGAACGATGCTTGCCTTAACAACCTGACCACGAACCTCGTCAGGTGCTGCAGAAACGCCACACTCAAGAACGTAAGGAAGCTCCATAATAACACTTTCAATTTCAAATGGTCCTATACGGTAACCCGATGACTTAATAACGTCATCTACACGGCCAACGTACCAATAGAAACCATCTTCATCCTGCCAAGCAACGTCGCCTGTATGGTAGTAACCGTCGTGCCACACTTCTTTTGTTTTTGCTTCGTCGTTATAGTAGCCGGTAAACAAGCCACAAGGTGCACCATTTTCAACATTAACAACAATTTCACCATTTTCACCAACAGGTACTTCGTTACCGTCATTATCAACAAGCTTAACGTCATAAATCGGAGCAGGTTTACCCATTGAACCGATTTTGTGGTCAGCGCCTGTCATATTACCGATAATCATTGTGCTTTCGGTCTGACCGAAGCCTTCGAGAATCTGAAGACCAGTTGCCTTTTCAAACTGACGATAAACCTCAGGGTTAAGCGCTTCACCTGCTGTAGTCATATGCTTAACTGACGAGAAATCGTATTTGGAAATGTCCTGCTTTATCATCATTCTGAGCATTGTTGGTGGTGCACAGAATGTGGTGATATGATGCTTTTCAAACATTGGAAGAATATCTGCTGCATCAAATCTGTCGAAGTCATACACAAACGTAGCTGCCTCACAAAGCCACTGACCATAAAGCTTACCCCACATTGGCTTTGCCCAACCGGTGTCGGAAATAGTAAAGTGAAGTCCGTCAGGGTCGACGTTGTGCCAATATTTAGCTGTATGGAAGTGACCTAGAGCATATTTGTAGTTGTGTGCAGCAATTTTGGGGTAACCTGTTGTGCCTGATGTGAAGAACATAAGCATAAGGTCATCTCCACCCGGAGCATCTTCCCCTCTTTCGTAGTGAGAGCTGAAAAGAACTCTTTCTTCATCGAAGTTTCTCCAGCCTTCTCTTGTACCATTAACAATGATCTTATGTTTAAGGTCAGGACAGGTTTTTGCTGCAAGTTCTACCTGGTGTGCAGTGTCACCATCTGCAGTACAGAGGATTGCTTTAACACCTGCTGCCTGGAAACGGTATTCAAAGTCGTGCTCCTGAAGCTGATTTGGAGCAGGAATTGCAATAGCCCCAAGCTTGTTAAGACCAATCATAGCATACCAATACTGATAATGGCGCTTAAGAACAAGCATAACTCTGTCGCCTTTTTTGATGCCTAAAGACTTGAAGTAGTTTGCCGCCTGTGCAGACCCTCTCTTCATATCCTTAAAGGTAATCCTTCTTTCTGTCTTATCCTTGGAAATGTGAAGCATTGCGAGTTTTTCAGGCTCTTTATTTGCAAGCTCATCAACAAGGTCAAAAGCAAAGTTGAAGTTTTCTGTATTCTTAAATGTAATTGAAGTCGGAGTACCATTTTCGTTTTCAACAACGTCAACGTATTTTTTGTAGATACGGTCTTTGGTATCTTTAATGGTTGTTTTTGTATCCTTAACAGTCTTTGCAGGCTGAAGCTCCGGAATAGGCTCACCTGTTGGGTTAAGAACGATAGCGTAGAAGGTACAATCCTTACCATCAACAGCAATCATACCGTGAGGAGTTAATGAATCGTAGTAGATGCTGTCACCAGGACCGAGTATTTCGGAGTGTTCTCCCACCTGAACCTTTAACTTACCTTCAATAACAATATCAAGCTCCTGACCATCGTGGGAAGTAAGTTCGATATCTTTATTCTGATTTTCTTCGCTGTATGTAGCTTCAACAAAAAGAGGCTCTGCAATTTTATTTTTAAACTTTGCTGCCAGGTTGAAATAAGTCATACCGTGAGCTTTTTCAATTTTCTGTCCTTTGCCTGCTTTTGTGTAAACGTAGTTTGTAAGCTTTGGGGTGTTACCTTCAATAATGCTTGTTACATCAACGTTAAATGCGAGTGCACAACGATAAATGAAAGCAAAGTTAAGGTCACTTTCACCATTTTCACAAGCAATATACTCTGCTTCGGAAACGCCTGTTTTTTCAGCCATCTGAAGTGTTGTATATCCTTCAATTTCACGAAGCTCTTTAATTCTGGCGGCCATTTCCTTGATTTTAAAATCAAGTCCCGTCATTTTATTCATTAATTTATCCTCCTGTTTTGTGGGACAAATATAAAAACCCGTCCCAAAGATAGTCTTTGAGACGAGTTAAATTTAACCCGCGGTACCACTCAAATTGCAGATAAAATCTGCCACTCTCAAGGTCAATCAACCTCTATGCATTTACGCAGCAATCACGGAGAGGTTCTACTAAGCTAAGCCTTTCTTCCTCCCGGCTCGGAAACTACAAACAACAGAAGCCTTGCTATGACTTGCACCAACCGTCACTTCTCTGTAAGCTCAACATACTGTGCCCTTTTCTTCAACGCCTTTTGGTATTTAATTTCTCAAAGAATACCACAACTGATTAAAAAAGTCAATAGTTGTTTTATATACCATCTATTAAAATCTTGGAATTAAAGTTTATTTCTCATAATTTTGCCACTGATCGTTTTTGGCAATTCGTCTCTGAAAACGACGATTCTTGGATACTTGTAAGGAGCTGTATTTTTCTTTACATAGTCCTGAATTTCTTTTTTTAGTTCTTCAGTTGGCTCTGTGCCCTTTGTTAGAACAACACTTGCCTTAACAACCTGACCACGAACCTCGTCAGGTGCCGCAGAAACGCCACATTCAAGAACATAAGGAAGCTCCATAATAACGTTTTCGATTTCAAATGGTCCTATACGGTAACCCGATGATTTAATAACATCATCCACACGACCAACATACCAAAGGTAGCCATCTTCATCACGCCAAGCTGTATCGCCTGTGTGGTAAAGACCGTCGTGCATTGCTTCGTTAGTCTTTTCTTCATCTGCATAGTAACCAAGGAAAAGACCACAAGGCTTTTTCTCGTCAATTCTTACTACGATTTCACCCGTTTCACCATCGGCAACACTTCTGCCATCTGCATCTACAACGTCGATATCGTAAAGTGGTGATGGTTTACCCATAGCACCGATTTTTATTTTGGTTCCGTTAAGATTTGCAATTGAAAGAGTTGTTTCAGTCTGACCAAAGCCTTCGTAAATTCTTAAGCCTGTTGATTTTTCAAATTGCTTGAATACTTCAGGATTAAGCGCTTCACCCGCTGTAGTTGCATGAACGATTGAAGATAAATCATACTGTGAAATATCCTGTTTTATAAGCATTCTGTACATTGTTGGTGGTGCACAGAAGGTTGTGATGTTGTACTTTGCAAACATAGGAAGGATTTTTGAAGCATCAAAACGTTCAAAGTCATAAACGAAAACGCAACCCTCACAAAGCCACTGACCGTATAATTTACCCCAGAGTGCTTTACCCCAGCCGGTTTCGGAAATCGTGAAGTGAACACCGTCACGCTGTACACAATGCCAATATTTAGCTGTAATAAAGTGTCCTAAAGGATATTTGTGACTGTGTGTTGCAATTTTAGGATAACCTGTTGTACCTGAAGTGAAGAACATGATCATAGGATCGTCACCACAAGCTGAATCTTCCTGACGAACGAAACGACGGCTGAAAAGACCGAATTCCTCATCAAAATTGTGCCAACCTTCTTTTGAACCGTTAGCAACAATTTTTGTTTTGAGTGTAGGACAATTCTTTTGTGCTTCGTCGATATATTCGGTTGCTTTACCATCTGCAGTAACAACAACTGCACTTACTCCGGCAGCGTTGAAACGGTATTCGTAATCGTGTACCACAAGCTGATTTGTTGCAGGAATTGCAACTGCACCAAGCTTATGTAAACCAAGAATAGCGAACCAGAACTGATAGTTTCTTTTAAGTACAAGGAGAACTCTGTCGCCTTTTTTGATGCCTAAAGATTTGAAGTAGTTTGCAGCCTGAGAGGAATATTCCTTAATTTCTTTGAAAGTGAATTTGCGCTCCGTCATATCATCGGCAACGTGAATCATTGCAACCTTTTCAGGATAATTTCTGCCGATTTCGTCAACAACGTCAAATGCAAAATTGAATTTATCTTCGTTATGGAATTCGATTCCGTCACAAACACCGTTTTCATCAACTGTTGTAGTAATGAATTTGTCACAGATAAGCTTTTCTTCTGTTGTTGATTTACCTGTATTAACTGTGCTCATATGATTGTCGGCAAGGATTTCATCTTCAGCCATAATCATTGCAAGGAAAAGGCAATCTTCACCATCAACAGCAATCATACCGTGAGGGATTGAGCTTTTGTAGAAGATGCTGTCGCCTTCGTGAAGAATTTCAATATGGTCACCAATCTGTATTTTAAGTGTACCCTTGATTACAAGGTCAAACTCCTGACCTGAGTGTGTTGCCAATTCAATAGGCTTTGTCTGGAGTTCACTTGAATATTCATATTTTACCCAATAAGGATTAGCGAGTTTGTTTTTAAACTTTGGTGCAAGGTTCTGTATGAGGATACCTTCCTCGTTAGCTGTTGTCTGACCCTTACCACGACGGGTAACGTTATATGTTGTAAGTTTTGCACTTTGTCCCTCAAGAAGGTCCGTAAGTTCAACACCGAACGCAAGTGCGCACTTGTGCACAAAAGAGAAAGGCATATCGTCCGTACCGTTTTCGTATGCTCGATACTCTTCAAGACTTACTTCTGTTTTTTTTGCCATTTCAACGTCTGTAAGATTATAAATATCTCTGAGCTCCTTAATACGCGCAGAAACCTCTACTAATTTGTTTTCATAAGATTTTTCCATTAATTTCACCCTTTCGAAAAAGATAAGAAATCAAATAACACAAATAAAAAACGCCCCAAACTGAAACCAACGTTTCACTTTGAGACGAATAAAATATCCGCGGTACCACTCAAATTGCAGGAAAAACCTGCCTCTTAAGGTCAATCAACCCCGTTGCACTAACGCAGCACTCTCGAAAGATGCCTACTAAAAAATCGTTCAGCTCTTCAGCTCGGAAGGGATGGGTTTTGAAAACTTTTGCTATTGGCTCGCAGCAACCGCCAACTCTCTGAAAGACTAAGTAATCAACCGTCTTCGTCACAGCTTTTATTTGTGATATTTAGATTTAATTGATATTAACACAACACCCTTTCAATGTCAATAGGTTTTACAATAAAAAAACATTACTTTTCAAAAAAATTTGTACTGCACTTAGATATATAATGTATTATTAATATGACATAACTTTAAAAATAATTCTTTAAAGTCTTGACATTTTGATTTCAACATAGTAAAATACAAAAAATTCAATATTTAAAGCGTTGACGAAGAATGGGCAAGACGGATGTATGCAGAGAGTCAGTGGTTGGTGTGAACTGATTATATAGAGCTTGTACCTCTCCCTTCCGAGCAGGAAACCTGAAGTGAAAATGTGTAGGGCGCCCCGTGTTTGCTACGTAAGTGCATAGAAGTTGTCAGACTTCGATAAGGTGGCAGAGTTTATCTGCAATTTGAGTGGTACCGCGAGTGTTAAGTTATTTACACCCGTCTCAAAGCAAAACAGAAGCTTTGAGGCGGGTTTTCGTTTTTAAAGCACTATCTAATAGTCCGGGCATAAGAATACCCGACAAAAACAAATAGGATAACATACGTGAAAATCAAAAAGGAGTTTTCAAAATGAAAGAAATTAAAATTTCAGACATCACACTTAAAAAGATTTCAGAGGACAGAGCTATATCCCTGCTTTTTCGTGAAAAATCTGCTATTGCAAGTTGTGCTGACAAAATCGGTGCAGAGGTAATTGAAATCCCTGCAGTAAAATCTCCTCGTGAAGACAAAATCATTTATAAAACAATTGCACAGAATGTACAAAATGCTGTTTTTGCAATTCCTGTTGGTTTCAACGTTGAGGACGTTGCTGCTGCATGGGATTGTATAAAGGATGCAAAGAAGCCTCGTCTTCAGGTTGAGCTTCCTGTATCTACTATTCAGATGGAATACACGTACCACGTAAAGCAGACAAAGATGCTTGAGAAAATTTCAGCACTTATTAAAGAAGCAAAGGCATTATGTGCCGACGTAGAGTTTTCTGCACTTGATGCGACAAGAGCAGATGAAGATTTTCTTATTGCGGCAATGAAAGAAGCTGAGGCTTGTGGTGCAGGTATGGTTACTATCTGCGACGATGCAGGTGTTTCAACTCCCGACGATATTGCTGCGTTAGTTACAAAGGTAAAGGAAGCAGTAAATGTTCCTGTATTTGTTCAGGTATCTGACCGTATAAGTATGGCAGTTGCTTCTGCATTCTCTGCTATAAAAAATGGTGCTGACGGTCTTAAATGTGCAATGGTTGGTAACAACATACTTCTTACCGGCGAAATTTCCGATGCAGTAAATGCTTGTGGTGCACAGATTGATGCTGAACTCAAGTTGAACAACACAAAAATTCACGCAAGCATTGAAGATATGGTATCAAGCATTAACCACGATGCATATGACAAAGAAAAAACAGTAAGTGAAGGCAAAAAGATTCTTATTGACTCCGACTCTACAATTGCTCAGGTTGCTCAGGCTGCTGCTGTATTGGGCTACGAGCTTTCAGATTCTGACATTGGCAACGTGTACAAGGTTCTTAAGCAGGTATGCGAAAAGAAGGGTGCTGTAGGCTACAAGGAATTTGAGGCAATTATAGCAAGCTCTGCTATGCAGGCACCTTCAACCTACCATTTTGAAACATACACAACTACAAGCAGTAATATGTCAAGCTCAATGTCACAGGTTACTTTAAAGTGCAACGACGAAATCATTTGTGGCGTAAGCAACGGTGATGGCCCTATCGACTCTGTTTTCCGTGCAATTGAGCAGTGCATTGGTCACCACTACGAGCTTGATGATTTCCAGGTACAGTCTGTTACAGAGGGCAAAGAGGCTCTCGGTTCTGCACTTGTAAGGCTTCGCAATAACGGAAAGCTTTACTCAGGCAACGGCACTTCAACTGACATCGTTGCAGCAAGTATCAGAGCATATATCAATGCATTAAACAAAATTGTTTTTGAGGAGGCATAAAATGAAAATTGTATTTTCAACTAAAAACGTAAGTCGTGCCTCTTTCCTTGACACTTGTCGCTATGCCTTTGACTATGGTTTTGAAGGCTTTGAAATTTATGATGCTTTAAAGGAACGCAGTTCACACCACGACAGCATATTAAGACGTGAACGTATTGCCGACGCGAAAAGAAAGCTTGTTAACAGAAATCTTTCAGTTTCAGCACTTCGTATGCCTTCCCCTATTGAAAGCGCAGAAACAACTGCTGAGCTTGTTGAAAAATATGTAAATATGGCTGCTGCATCAGGCATCGAAAACGTCATTGTTCACACAATGGAAAAAAACGCCTTTGACGTATTGGATGAAAAATTAACTGCAGCAATCAAACGTGCCGAGGCAACTGATGTAAGCATTTTATTCGAAACAGTTGGTTACCTTGCAAGGACAGAAAACGTAATTGGCATTATCAACCACTTTGCTTCTGCAGCTATCGGTACTTCATGGAATGTAAGAGGAACGTATTTTGATGCAGGTGAAACCGCTGAAACCACCATAAAAAACCTTGGCGCATATATCAAATACGTACGTCTTGGAGATATGAAGGACGGCAAGACAGTTTTAATTGGTGAAGGCGATTTAGAGGTTGAAAAATTATTGAATTCTCTTTCATCACTTAACTACGATGGCTTTATCTGTGCCGCATGGAACGAAGAAATCAGCGATGCAGATATTGTTCTTACACACTTCACAAACTACGTTTCATCTTTAGGTCGCGAGAAGAAATCTTACGACCGTGCATACTACAACCGTGACAAGACAGGTACATTTGTATGGAAAAAGTATGACGTTATAGATGCAACGTTCTCCGACGTACTTGACACAATGGCTGAAAACTATCCTGATCAGTTTGCGTTCAAGTACCCTACTCTTGACTACACAAGAACATACGAGCAGTTCCGTCGTGATGTTGACGAATGTGCTGCTGCATTAATTTCACTTGGCGTAAAAGCCGGTGACCACGTTGCAATATGGGCAACCAACGTTCCACAATGGTTCCTCACCTTCTGGGCAACTACTAAAATAGGCGCAGTTCTTGTTACCGTTAACACTGCATATAAAATTCACGAAATTGAATATCTTCTTAAGCAGTCAGACACCCATACACTTGTTATGATAGAGTACTGCAAAGATATTAACTACAAGGAAATTATTGAGGAGCTTTGTCCTGAGCTTAAGGATCTTGAGCCAGGCTCTCCTTTATATTCAAAAAATCTTCCATTTCTTCGAAGCGTTGTTACTGTTGGTTTTGATATGGATGGTTGTCTTAACTGGGAGCAGATGTTGTCACGCTCTGCGCTTGTTCCTCGCGAAGAGGTTCGCAGACGTGCTTCACTTGTAAAGCCTGACGACGTTTGTAACATGCAATACACTTCAGGTACTACAGGCTTCCCTAAAGGTGTTATGCTTACACACCGTAACATTGTAAACAACGGTAAGACTATCGGTGACAGAATGGATTTGTCAACTGCTGACCGTATGATGATTCAGGTTCCTATGTTCCACTGCTTCGGAATGGTGCTTTCTATGACGTCAATGATGACTCACGGTGGTACACTTTACCCTATTCCATATTTCTCACCTAAGTCATCACTTGCTTGTGTAAACGATGAACGAATCACCTGCTTCAACGGTGTTCCTACAATGTTTATTGCAATGTTTAACCACCCTGACTTTGCAAAGACTGACTTTTCATATATGCGAACAGGTATTATGGCGGGCGCAAACTGTCCTGCAGACCTTATGCGTCGCGCTTCCGTAGAAATGAATATGCGCGAAATCATTTCAGTTTACGGTCAGACAGAGGCATCACCCGGTTGTACCATGGGTGAAGTAAACGAAGACCTTGACCACCGTGTTGAAACCGTTGGTAGTGCATTCCCCGGTATTGAATGTAAAATTATAGACCCTGAAACAGGTCTTGAGCTTCCAGACGGTGAAAGTGGCGAATTCGTTGCACGTGGTTTTAACATTATGAAGGGCTACTATAAAATGCCGGAAGCAACTGCACAGGCAATTGACAGTGACGGTTGGCTTCATTCCGGTGATATATGCATGAGAACCCCTGACGGATATTACAAGGTTACAGGACGTCTTAAGGATATGATTATTCGTGGTGGTGAAAACCTCTACCCACGAGAAATTGAGGAATTCTACCTTACTAACCCTAAGGTCCGTGACGTTCAGGTTGTCGGTGTTCCTGACGAGCAGTATGGTGAGGAATGCTGTGCATGGATTATTCTTCACAAGGGTGAAACATCTGACGAAAAGGAAATGAAGGAATACGGCTATGCATCTATTGCAAAACACAAGGTTCCTAGATACTTCTTATTCGTAAACGAATTCCCAATGAACGCTGCAGGTAAGATTCTTAAGTACAAAATGCGCGAAAATGCAATTGAAATATTTGATCTCAAAAAAAACTGATAGCGTAACTGCACAAACAATTAAAAGTCGGACTACGTTTTGAGGAGTCCGACTTTATTTATAAAGAGGTAACCAAATGAAAATCATTGATGCACATTGTCATATTTGCCCCGACAGGCTTGCCGAGTACGCTACACAAGGCACGCGAGAATTTTACGATATTCCCCACGCCGCATACATTGGAGATGTTGGCTCACTTTTGAAGCAATGCGAAGAAAGTGATGTAAGCAGCTGCGTTGTATCTATGGTAGCCAAAAACCCTCGACAGACCGAGGATATACGCAAATTCATCGGAGAACAGGTTGCTCTTCACCCTGATGAATTTATTGGTTTAGGCGCTTTACATCCTGACAGCACACAAAAAGAGCATGATATTACTAACCTTATAGAAAGTGGCTTAAAAGGAATAAAGCTTCACCCTGATATACAAGGTTTTAAGGCTGATTGTGATGGTTACAAGGAAATTTACGAGCTTTGCACACAGTTTGATTTACCTATACTTCTGCACACAGGTGATTCACGATTTGACAACTCAAACCCTGACAGAATTGAAAAAATTCTAAAAGAATTCCCAAATCTGAGAATAATAGGCGCTCACTTCGGTGGATGGTCACTCTGGCATAAAGCAGCGGAAAAATTATATAAGTACGACAACTTCTATGTTGATACTTGTTCCTCCTTCTATCTGCTTTCTGACACTGATTCAAAGAAAATTATAAACAAATACGGAACAGATAAGGTAATCTTCGGTACTGACTACCCTATCTGGAAGCAAGAAGATGAGATAAACAAAATTGTTTCCTTAGGCTTTACCGATGATGATTTGGAAAATATTTTCCATAGAAATATTGAAAAGGTTTTGAAATTATAATATTTCCAAAAAGAAATTCAAACAACACCATTTGTTTGGATTTCTTTTTTATGACAAAAGAGCAAGTTCTACTTTATTTCTACCTCTTTTTCACCATTTTTGGTTGATTTTGCTATTCTTCAAATTTATAATTATTTTGAAAGGTGGTAGTTCTATGGATAAATACACATTTGGTAACAACCTTTATAAACTTAGAACAGAAAAAAATCTCACCCAAAAAGATTTAGCAAAAATTCTGAATGTTACAGATAAAGCAGTTTCAAAATGGGAAACTGGTGAATCCTTACCAAGAGTAAAAACTCTGCAAATGATTGCAGATTGTTTTTCTGTTTCTTACGAAAATCTTTTATCTGAAGAAATATCAGACGATACGCGTCCACAACAAGAATATGAGCAATACAAAAAGTTTTATGATGAGCGTTTATCAAGTGAGTTCAAGAATATGAGGCGCTATCTCACTGTATCATTCATACTTATATTGGTTTCATTAATTGCCAATCTCGTTGGTGCTGTAACTCAAATCAGCAGTGGTTATATAACTACCTCTCTTACTCAAACAATAACATTTATTGTATTTCCTTTTGTTGCTCTGTTTGCATTTTGTATCTTATGTTCCTTATATTCAAAAAGCTATTCACCGGAAAGCGCAAAACAACGTTTTATTCTATTTTGTTTGTGTGTAATTTCAGGTACATTAACAACAATAAGATACCTGTTGTCTGAAGACTTTAACTTTATAACTGCTTTAGGCTTTGCAATTCCTACACTTGTACTGTTAATGTTCTTCATTTATAGCAATTTCAAAAGCAATCGAGAATCTCCTTGGATTTCAAACACTACTTTATTCCACCTGACAAATTACACACCCTTTATAACTGCGCTGTTTGTACTTTTTCTTGACTTCAGCATTATTTCATTCTTAAACTTATTGTTATACGGAAGTGTCATTATAAATCTTTTGGCATTGTACAAATTACAAGACCTTGATAACGGTCTTAGTAAAATTACCGGTATCAAAAGAATTGAAACCAATAAATCGCGAAAAGTCTTAACAATTGCTGCTACTCTTACAGTCACCTTCTCACTTATAGTGTCATTGTTCTTTGCACTTGTTCCCGGTATCTCAGTAAAAATAGCATTTTCAGATTCAGACACCGCCAATAAAAAAGCTATACTTTTTGAAGATTACAACACTAAATTAGATATAAATGACGTTCAGGAAATACTTGTCAAAGATCTGAAGATATATGTACCTTCCGAATACTCAATAACCCAACCTATGGAAAATGCTTATATGTGCATGGTTAACGAACAATACACACTCACAGTACACGCTAAAAAACAGGATAACGAGGACATTAAAACAGGTGAAGATTTTATTTTCGATGATACTATCCCTGAACAGGAAAGAAGCCTCTTAAAGAGAATGTTTATATCCACCTTCGGTAAATTCCCTGAAAATAACTTTGAATATTACAAATTGATTCACTCAATAAGTATAGATGACATAAATATTTTCAATTACTCTCAATGTGCAAGTTACTCTATGCTCATGGTATCCAAAGCGATATTTACAAATAACGCCACCGATATATTAATTTACGAAAGGGATAACATTGGTGCAATAATTACTATTCGCCCTCTTGCCGACGATAAATTGTTACATACCGTTGATCTCTACAAAAAAGACAATGATGAATACTACTACACCTTACTTTACAAAGAAGATTCCGTTGAAACTTTTTATAAAATATTAAACTCAATCAAAGTTATAAACTAGCTTTTCCAACAATAGTTTTCATATTTCCGCTCTGCCCCTTGAAAAACCATATAATGTATGCTAAACTTGTAACCTGTGTTTTAAACTTACGTATTATGTTGTATATTCTTATATTACGTTCCGAGGTGCAGAGATGATTTGTAACAATATTTTAGAGGCTATCGGCAACACACCTGTAATTCGTCTTAACCATATGTCAGACGAAAACAGTGCCGATATTCTTGTTAAATTTGAAGGGCTTAACGTTGGTGGCTCAATTAAAACAAGAACTGCCTACAATATGATTTTGAAAGCTGAAGAAGAAGGCAAAATCAATAAAGATACTATTATTGTTGAACCTACAAGTGGTAACCAGGGCATTGGTCTTGCACTCGTTGGTGCTGTAAAGGGCTACAAAACAATAATTATTATGCCTGACTCTGTAAGTGAAGAAAGAAGAAAGCTTGTTAAACACTACGGCGCAGAGGTTAAGCTTGTACACGATGCAGGAAACATTGGTAAATGTATTGACGAGTGCTTACAGCTTGCATTAAAAATGCAGGAAGAAAACGAAAACGTTTTTGTTCCACAGCAATTTGAAAACCCTGCAAACGCAGAAATTCAGAGAAAGAAAACTGCAACAGAAATTCTTGAACAAGTCGGAAAGCCAATTGACGGATTTTGTGCAGGTATAGGCACAGGTGGAACACTTACCGGCATCGGTGAGGTTTTAAAGGAAGCTAACCCGGACATTGAAATCTGGGCAGTTGAGCCTGAGGATGCTGCAATTCTTTCGGGTGGACTTATTGGTACGCATATACAGATGGGTATTGGTGACGGTCTTATCCCACCTATTCTCAACACAGAAATATATAGTGATATCTGCATCATTTCTGACGAGGAAGCCCTTAATACTGCAAAAGACCTCGCACGCAAGGAAGGTATTCTTTGTGGTATTTCAAGTGGTACAAATGTCGCTGCTGCAATTAAGCTTGCAAAGAAGCTTGGCAAAGGTAAAACAGTTGTTGCCGTACTTCCAGACACTGCAGAGAGATATTTCTCAACTCCTCTTTTTGATGAATAAAAATTTTCCTGCCTGAAACAAATTCAGGCAGGCTTTTTTATTTTTTTTCGGACATAATAACATCCGAAGGCTTTATTTTTGTATTTGTTGTAACAAGTTCAAGTATCTGCAAAGATGTTTTTTCATTTAAAACACCCTTGGAAACAATTACTTGTGCTTTGTTATTTGTCAATGAAACGTAGCATTCTTTATTGATTTTTGATTTTATTAAGGTTTCTAAATCTGATTCAGCCTTCGAGCGCTCTGTAATTTCCTTTACAGATGCAGTTATTGTTTTTGCCTCTTCACTACCAGACGTGGCAGATTTAAGAGATTTGTTCAGCTTATCCAACGCCTCGTCGTCTTTCTTTTTACGCTCCCACTTCATTTCGTCCAAGGTTTCGGGTGCTTCACTTGTTGCATTAACGTACTTAGCCTCACCTAAATTCTGCACGTACTCAGCCTGTGTGGTTTCATCACTTGCAAGAGAATTGTTACCTGTATAATACCAGTTAACAAAAACTGCTGCACCTAAAGCAACAACAAGCGTAGCTAAAATCAGCTGTCTTCTTTTGAGTATAACGTTCATATGTATTCTCCTTCTGTTTATTCTGTCATTTTTGAAACAGAAACCTTTGCAGTGCTTATGTCAAAAAGGGCGCAAACGGTTTCTGTTATTGCTTTTTTCACCGAATTTCTGTCACCACCCTGACACACGACGGCTACGCCTTTTATTTCCGGCTCGTACACCTTAACTAAAAGACATTCTTCATTGCTTGAGCCTTTTTTTACAACAACATACTCCTCCCTGAAGTTCTCATCCGTAGTTTTGTCTGAGTGTCGATTTTCGTTTTCGTGAGATTTTGCATACACGTTTTCGTATGCAGTTTCCAAGGTTATCATAACCTTGACGTCCCCTGCTCCGTCAATTTTTTCAAGTACGGATTTCAATTGTTTTTCCATTGAGCTTACGTATTGTGAGGCAGTAAGTGGTTTGCCTTCTGTGGTTACTTTATCTTCTGAAAAAGAAGACGAAAACTCACTTATAACAAGAAAAGCAACGGCAATTACACACACCATAACAAGACCTTTACTTTTGTTATTCAGTTTAATATCCTTAAGATTTTTTAAAAGCTCATTCATTTTTAACTCCGATTTTTAAAATCTGCCTGTACTCCCGGGGCACGTCGTTTGTAATATGTGGAATTTTGCTTTTGTAAGTATGGTCAACTTCAATTCTGACCGCTTCAAGATAAACAACGTTATCCTCTTCGTTTATTTCTGTGCTTACATATATTTCATATTCATCCACGTCCTGATTTATGAGTATTTGCTTCATTTCTGCATACACGTTTTTTTCAATAATATTGGCAGTACGCATTAAGGCATTGTATTGCGCCTGAATTTCTAACTCTTCACTTGAATATAAGCCTTTAAAATCAATATCAACCTTAAATAAAGGTACAACAGACGTAAGAAGTATTAGTGAAACCACGCAAACGCGTATAGTTTTACGCATTTTTTGAGGTGTCAGATATTCAAGCACACCACCGAAAACAGCACAGACTATGTAATTGAGAAAGACAGACCTTATTACATCACTCATATCGCACCACCCTTGATAGCAATGCACACACCAACAGAAACAATAAAAATGGTGGTAAGAATAACTATTGTTGAAACAAGAAGTATAAGTGCATCTTTAATAACGGAAATTAAACAAATGGAATTGTCCACACCAAAAATCTGCGACGCGCTAAAAACAATTTCTAAAGATAAGCACCACATAAGAAGCTCTATTAACGTAGGTAAAACAAACACAATTACAGTTATTATTCCGAATGCTCCTACAGTATTTTTTATGAGTCCAAGGCTCGAAACAAGAGTAGAATAGGTTTCACTAACGGCACCACCTACAATAGGTAAACTCTGCCCTATTACAAATCTTATGCTTCTTGAGGACAAGGTATCCACACCCTCGGTAAGTACGCCTTTCAATGTAACAAGACCCGAAAAAACCGTACCTACAAAGCTTAACGCAAAAACGTATAACTTCTTTATGATTGACGATATTCTATCAGTAAAATTGTACATATCGAAGCAAGACAAAAAGCCAATTGAACACATAGCGTTAACAACAGGCTGAGAAACATTCGTCAGAACACCTGAAAAAACAGTATCCGAAAAAACTGTCAAGGCAGCATAAGACACACCCATTGTTACATTCCCTGATGTTGAAACAATAACACTGAAAACGCCTGTAAACGCCGTTGTAAAAACAAGCAACGATTCAAGCACTGCAAAGGACGTTGTCACAACTGTTGCTATAGGTACTGCCATTGTCAAGGAAAGCACGCCACCACCGATTATTTTTACACTTTCGCCATTGTTTGTAAAAGAAACAAGTACTGAGGTTATCATTAAAACACCAACGGCTACCAGCATAAACTTAAGTGGTGTCTTTACAGCTCCTGACACTATATTGAAAAGTGCGTTAAACACCTTTTGTGGATCAACGGAAAAGACAGAATTATAGCTTATTTCCGTTATGCCTATTTCTTCTAAAATTGCTTTCGTTTCACCATCAATGGAATCAAATATGCTTTCAACGTCAAATTCACGTGCGTATTCGTCTATATTACTTTCAAAAGCAAATGCAGTTGGTGAAAGTAGCAAAGCAAGCACAAACACGCATAGTGCTGATTTTAAAATTCTTTTCATTTTCTCACCTGTTAAAAAACGATGTTGCAACGCTTATTACAGATGTAATTACCGGTATGCTTACAGAAACTGCAATTATTTTTGCAGAAAGCTCCACAACACCTGCAATTGCGTTTTCTCCGTTATCACGGCACATATCGGAAACCAGCGAGCTTGTTACAAGAATTGAAAAAACTTTTAACATAATTCTAAAAGGCTCACGTGGTACGCTGTCTAAAACGCCTAAGTTATCTATTATTTGAACAAGCTCTTTTATTTGCGGAACCGTAGTTACAACTATAGCAATGACAATTGAAAGTCTTATAATTACAACATTTACAGAGCTTGCACTTTTAAGAGCTATAACGACAATTACCCCAGCAAGTGCCAGCAACGCTATTTCAGTAATGTTCAAAAATCCAACACAGACGACAGCTCGTCTTTCAACTCCAACAATTCGGGAACAAACATCATAAGCGCAATAATAAGCCCTGCAATTGTTATAATTAACGTATATTCCTGTTTATCTGCCTTTTGTAGCAACTGATTCACTATTGCCACAACTATTGCAACAGATACGATTTTAAAAATTATCATTATATCCATTCAGACACCTACAAAAAAACTATAATAATGCTCAACGCCCCAAACAAGCTCAAAGACATATTAGTGCGCATTTTTGACGTTTCTTTCTCTTTGAGAGAGCTGTACAATTGTTTAAAATACTTTAAATATTCGTCACAGATAGCAAGCTGACCATCTGTGTCCGTTGTGCCAATTTTATTTATAAACTGATTGAATTCTGTTTCAATGTTTTTGTTGTTCTGAGGCAACAAAAAAATCTTTTTATCTTTAAAGCAAAGGTATTTGTATTTACAATTCTCCCCTGCTACGTAAATTTCAAAATAGTCGGATTTTCTATAATTGATTTCATTTTTCAGCATATTTAAAAAGCTTATTACATCTTCAAGAGTTTCAATGGTTCTCTTATATTTCATACATTCGTGCAATCCAAGAAAAACCACGGAAAACGAAACTAAAACAACTGCACCCAATTTCAAAAAGTCACAACTCCCTTTATGCCACAAGGATTGTTTTTTCCATCTAAAATCACTGCTTTTTTAAAAACCCCTGCATTGACTAAAGGTCTTATGTTAGGTCTTCTTACGACCTCCTCAAAATTACTTCCGTGAGTTGTTGCAATAAACTCTACACCACTGTTCATTCCTGACAATAGTGCACTCGTTTCCTCCTTACTACCAATCTCATCAAGGATAATTATATCGGGTGAAAGTGTACGCACGGCAATTTCCGTACCTATAGCTTTCGGGTAAAGAGTAAGGACATCTGTATATGCACCTACGTCAACAAAGCAACCAAATGAACGAGATGCAATTTCGTCACGCTCATCCACAACGGCAGTCTTTTTAGGTGCAAGATTGTTTTTCCCGGAATAATGACGGCACAAATCTCTGAGAAGTGTTGTTTTCCCTGACATTGGTGGGCCAACAATCAAATATGAGCAACAGTCACCTACCACGTCTAACAGTTGACGCGCACAGCCTCGAAACTCACGCGAAACTCTGATATTTATGGAATTAAATGAAGACACTGAATAAACAGAACCATTTTTCAGCACTGCCCTGCCTGCAACACCTGCTTTACAACCATTACGTAATGGTATATAACCTTTTGCTATCATATCCTGATAGGTATGTAACGACCTGCGTGACAGCGAAAACACTATTTCCTGCATTGCATTTTCATCCGTGCAAACAAGGTTGTCGGTATAGACAGAGGTTATTTCTCCACCATAGGTTATGTAGTACATTGAATCGGTATTAAAGGTTACTGCTTCACCTTTTCTAAAGCGTATTTCTTTAACCTGCTTTGCAAGCTTAGGTGGAATTTTAGAAAAAAGAGTCTTATATTCTTCGGGCAAAAGAGAAATTGCATTTAAATAATCCTGCATTTTTTATCAATCCTTTCAAAAAATAATATTATCACTTGTCCGAAAATAGAACTCTTTCAGTCAAAATAAATTTACATTTAATCATTGAAACTGTTTTTTATATATGGTATTATTTTCTATATGTGTTTATATTAATTAATCTTAAGTTTTAAAGGATGGAAAACATGAAGGAAAAACTCAAAAACAATCCCCTTGTAAAAAAAGGCTTTAACGTAAGGTACTGTTTGCTTGCATCACTTTGCACAGCGTTTATTATGATGGTAGTTTACTATTGCTATGACCTTCCACCATTTGGTGAAATGACCATATTAAGAATGGACCTTTACCACCAATACGGACCATTGTTTGCAGAGCTCTATGAAAGAGTTGCAAACCTTGACAGTCTTTTATATTCGTGGAAATCAGGTGGTGGTGGCGCCTTTCTCGGTAACTTCTACAACTACCTTTCATCGCCTACTGCAATATTTATGCTTCTCTTTGGTCATAAAAATATGCCCGAAGCAATTGCTGCTATGGTGCTTACTAAATCTGCAATAGCATCTTTCTCATTCTCATACTTTATTTCAAAAAAATTCAAGGTGCAAAACCCTCTGACCGCAGCCTTTGGTGTTTTATATGCTTGTAGTGGATACTTCATCGCTTACTACTGGAACATTATGTGGTTAGACTCCTTCTACCTTTTCCCTCTCGTTATGCTCGGTATTGAGCAGCTTATTTCAGAAAGAAAAATGAAGGTTTATATCGCTTCATTGGCTCTTACTCTTATTACAAACTATTATATGGGTTATATGGTTTGTATCTTCTCTGTCCTTTACTTCCTTTATTACTATTTCTCAACCTACAGCTTTACGGAAACATACTTTGGAAAGCTTGCTCCAAAGGAAGAAACAGGCTATTTTTTATTTGGCTACAACACCCTCAGAAACAGCAGATTTTTTGACAGTGGTGTAAGATTTGCTTTCTCTTCAATTGGTGCAGCATTCTTAGCGGCATTTGCAATTCTTCCCGTTTACTTTATTCTTATGAATTGCTCTGCAACCTCAGGAACATTCCCACAGGAATTCAAAACCTATTTCTCTATTTTCGATTTCCTTGCAAACCATCTTGCATATCTTGATCCTACAATTCGTAGCAGTGGCACAGACGTGCTTCCTAATGTTTACTGTGGTATGTTAACCGTTATGCTCGTTCCGTTGTACCTTTTCTCAAACAAAATCAGTATTAAAGAAAAGGTTATGAGCGTTGGTATTATGGGTGTGTTATTTGCATCCTTCTACACAAACTACCTTAACTATATCTGGCACGGCTTCCACTTCCCTAACGACTTACCATATCGTTTCTCATACATGTACTCCTTTATTCTTCTTGTGCTTGCATTCAAAGCGCTTACGTTTATTAAGGAATATACAAACAGACAGATAATTGGTGTAGGTACAGCAACTATTGCATTTGTTATTCTTGTTCAGGAAATCGGCTCAAAGAACTTCTCCGAAACAGGCGTATGGATTTGTATTGCGTTTATCGGTATTTATTGCCTCGCACTTGGCGTTCTGAAAAACGACAAATACCCATACATTGCAGCTGCTGCATTGGTGCTTTGCTCTTGCTGTGCAGAATATACTGTTGCAAACACCAACAACTACAGTATGGACCAGGCAAAGGTTAACTTTGTTGGTGACTACGACAACTTCCAGAAAATCAAAAAGGTTATTGACGAGTACGAAGGCAACGACGATTACCGTATGGAGCTTACAAGCCTCAGAGCCAGAATGGATCCATCCTGGTACTACTACAACGGTATGTCAACCTTCTCTTCTATGGCTTACGAAAAGGTTTCAAATATGCAATCGCACTTAGGTATGTTCAGTAACTATATCAATAGTTATACGTACAACAGACAGACACCTATCTACAACGCATTCTTTGCATTGGATTATATTGTTGACAACACAACAGCCGAAAAAGCACCTATGAACCCTGAATTGTACAAGGAAATAGGTGCAGAATCAAAATACACTGCATACGAAAACCTTTACCAGTTACCTATTGCTTTCAGAGTAAACAACGAAATTAAAGAATGGTCACACGACCTTCCTAACCCATTCGAAGTTCAAAGCAACTTATTCGGCAACTCCACAGGCGTACACACTGTATTTAACGATATGGAATTAACTAACATTTCGGGTGCAGGTGCTACAATTACAGATATGTCTTTCGAGGATGATGGTTACTTCCCATATACTGTTACAGACACTGAAAACGCGTCTGTTTCTATTGAATACACAGTAAAGAGCAGAGGTAACGGCTATTTATACCTCAAATCAAGTGCAAATGATATTGCTAATATTACAGTTACTCTTCCTGACGGAACTGCTATAAATCAGAACATCGATTCAAAGCCACATATTCTTGATTTAGGCTTATTGGAAGCAACTGAAATCATTGAAATTCACGCACCTTTCAAAGAAGGTAAGGATGGTTATTTGTATCTCTTTGGTGTAACTCTTGACGAAAACTCCTTCAAAACTGGTTACGAACAGCTTAAGAATGATTCCTTGAACGTTACAGAATTTGAAGAAACAAACATAAAGGGAACAATCAACGCATCTGCCGACGGCGTATTGTACACGTCAATCAACTACGATACAGGCTGGTCAGTATACATTGATGGCAACAAGGTTTCCCCTGCTGACATTGTTCCTATTGGTAACAACGCTTTACTTGGTGTAAACATTACTGCAGGTGAGCATACGGTTGAATTCAAGTACGTGCCACAAGGCTTGTGGTTGGGCGTATCCATTTCAGTTTGCACACTTATATTGATGATTCTTATGGGCGTGCTTTCAAAAACAGGCTTCTTCAACTTCTCCCCTGCACTTTACAAGGAAGAGGAAGAAGCTGAAGACAGCGAAACAATGTACCCATCTGACGAAATAACAGGTGTTGAAATTACTGACAGTGAAACAGTTGAAGACACGGTTACAACTGACGAAATTATTGATATACCTGAAACAGAGGAATAAATTATGTTCACCAAAATTAAAAGTATAGGTCTTATGGGACTTAACTCCTATATGATTGACGTTGAACTTAATATTTCAAACGGCAAATATTCTCTTGAAATTGTTGGTTTACCCGACACTGCTGTAAGTGAAGCACGTGACAGAATTATTGCTGCCCTTAACAACTCCGGCTTTCAGATGCATATGTCGTCACACTACACCTTCAACCTTGCTCCTGCAGACGTAAAAAAGGAAGGCTCTCTTTACGACCTTCCTATGGCTGTTGCTGTACTTTCAGCAACAAAGCAAATTATGGGTGACTACAGAAACGCCGCATTTATTGGTGAACTTTCACTTTCAGGTGAAATTAAAGCCGTAAAAGGTGTACTACCTATGGTTATGGCTGCAAAAGAAAACGGTTTAAAGGATATATATGTACCCTTTGAAAACGGCTCAGAGGCAGCTGTTATTGATGGCATAAACATTTATCCTGTCAAAACTCTTAAAGAATTGGCAGAGCACATAAACGACGTAAAAAAGCTATCGCCTGTTGAGCTTATACCATTCAGACAATATGAATTACCCGACTTCTTGCCTGATTTCAAGGACGTAAAAGGTCAGTATGAGGTAAAACGTGCTTTAGAGGTTGCTGCTGCAGGTGGTCACAACGTTATGATGATTGGCCCACCGGGCTCAGGTAAAAGTATGCTCGCAAAGCGTATACCCACAATTTTACCTGATATTACTGTTGACGAGGCTTTAGAAACAACAAAAATATATTCCCTTTCAGGAAATCTTTCTAAGGACAAGCCTATTATCAACTACAGACCTTTCAGGTCACCTCACCATTCTGTTTCACCTGCCGGGCTTTCCGGTGGTGGCACAATACCAAAACCGGGTGAGCTTTCTCTTGCACACAACGGCGTATTGTTTCTTGACGAATTACCTGAATTCTCAAGAAACACAATGGAAGTATTAAGACAGCCTATTGAAAATGGCACAATTACAATTTCCCGTGCTGCTTGTGCGCTTACATACCCTTGTTCTGTAATGCTTATTTGTGCTATGAACCCATGTCCGTGTGGTTACTATGGTCACCCAACGCGAAAATGCTCTTGCCCCAACGGTGCACCTGCACGATACCTTACAAAAGTTTCAGGCCCACTTTTAGACAGACTTGACATTCACGTTGAAGTGCCACCTGTTGATTACAATCAGCTTTCCGACACAGAGTGTGGTGAAAGCTCTGCAGAGATACGCGCAAGAGTCAACGATGCACGAAAGATACAGATAGAACGCTTTAAGGGCACTGACATTACTTGTAATGCAAAAATGACACCGTCGCTGACAAGGAAATATTGCATACTTTCCGACAGTGCTGCAAAAACTCTTGAGATTTCTTTTGAAAGATTAAGTCTTTCTGCAAGAGCCTACGACAAAATTCTGAAGGTGGCAAGAACAATAGCAGACCTTGACAATAGTCAGCTTATTGAAAACAAGCACATTCTTGAAGCAATTCAATACAGAAGCCTTGACAGAAAGTTCTGGAAAGCTTAACGTTTCATAAGATAAAAGCATATCCCAAGCTCTTATGGGATATGCTTTATTTTTTATAAAAACAGTGATTTTTCAATTGTATTTTTTGTGCAAATATGATAAAATAAGAAAAATATATTTTTGAAAGGGGTTTACATATGGCAAACGGTAATATATCAAAGCTTTTAGACCAGGGAAAAGCTTTGTTTACCGAAATCAAGGACCATTGGAGCACTCCGGCAGAGGGTAAATACGTTCCGTATAAAGAGTACAAGGACGTAGTTATCGGTGTCGGTGCAAACTACACTGGTTCTAAAACACTTGAGTATATCGGCTTCTGGTCAAGCTGCTTTCTCATTATGCACCACTACAAGCTGCCCTACCTTACGTTCTCTGTTATAGGGCTTCTTAATATGCCATTAGGTTATATTACAGCGCTTATATGGTGGTACGTTTGTGACAACTTAGGCTTCTTACCCAAAAAGCAAGAAAGAAAGGTTTACCTTACATACGGTCTTATGATGTTGTTTGGAATTTCCACGCTTATATTTGACTATTCAAGGTTATTTGACCAATCAGGCTCGTTTATAACAATGCTGAACAGCTTTGAGGGCATGAACGCCACGGCGTGCTTTAAAACCTTTGGTACGCATTTCCTATATTCAGGTTGGGTTGGTGCCCGAAACATTTTCTGGCGTAAAAAGCTTATTCCTAAATACGGCAGATATAAATACAGCCTTTACTGTGACGTTGTTCCGAAGTGTATAATGGTTATACTTATTGGTTGGCTTCCTGTTTATAACATTGCAGACGTTGCAACACGTGTGTGGGTTGCAAACCTTTTATTTGCTACATATAACGTATTTGGCTTTGGTAACGTTCTTGAAGAATGCTCAAAAAGAATCAGTCCGAACCTTCAGGAAAGAATTCTTGTGCGTAGCTACCCTGTTAAGCTTTCGCACATCTTCAACTCTATTCTTGCAATTATTCTTCCTGCAATTGTTGGTATGCTCCGTCACGAATGGGCAGACATCAACTTCTACAGGTGGGTTATTCCTGTAACCTTCTGTATTTCTGCAGCTTTCACAATGGGTCTTGCAGGCAGAATCAAGGAAAGAATTCCTCAGCCACCTATTGAAGAAAAGGTACAGATCAAATTCTGGGATGGTATGATGGGTGTTCTTAAGAACAAATACCTTCTTATAAAAACAATTGTTGACCTTATTGATGCGCTTGGTAATGGTATGCTTCCATTTGCAACAATATTATATTTCTATACATTCCGTCTCAGTGGTTTGCCATACAGCTTGATTGTTGCGCTTATTTCCTTTGCGGGTACACCACCCGACTTATTGTCACCATACTTCCTCAAGAGATTCTCATACAAGCAGATTATGATTTTCTACCAGCTCAGCCGTGCAATCGGTAACGCTATTATTGCCGTTGCAATGTGGACCCTTGGTGACAACCTTGCGCTTTGCGGTACAATTTGTATTATTGTTCTTTTCTTTATGGAAATGACAAAAACTGTTCCTACTACTGCAGGTCACGATATGGGCGTACGTATCAACGACTATCAGATGTACCTTTCAGGTGAACGTCTTGAAAGCTTCACAGGTATTTTCGGTTGGTTTACAGGCCCTATCACTTCATTCATTGGTCTTATTATTCCAATCTTCTTACTCAAATACGGCTTCAACAGTAACTGGGAAATCCTCTTCTTTGACGGATCAAGAAGAAACATAGTTGTTGTTCCGATTATTGTTGACGCAATAGGCTTCTTCCTTATGACAATCCCTTATCTTTTCTGGGATTACGATAACAAAAAGCAGAATCTTGTTATGGAAGTACTTAAACGTCGTGCAGAGGTTACGGAAAAGAAAGCACAAGAAGAAGGCAAATCTACTGCCGGAAGCTATAAGGGTTAATGGGGGTGAGTTATATGAGTAAAAAAGAGAAAAAGCAAAAAGGTATCGCTTTACAAGAAGACATACAGCTTAACATTCCCGAAGATGAAATCTGGACTTATCAGATAGAAGGTCTTGCAGCTCCTCATATTAACAAGCCTTACAAGCACTACAACTTAAAAAAGGCTATATTTGTAATTGCCATTATTATTTCCGTTTCCCTTTCAATGTTTTTCAGTGTTATGGCACTTCAGAACGAAACCTTTGAATATACTGAGTTAGAAAACGGGTATGAATTTTCTAAATTCAGTAACACAGGTTACCTTTACGAATTGGATATTGACTACGTTTCCGATATTGAATACATCGCCGGTAACAATGACCCTGCAACAAACTTTAAGGTTGTAAAAGACGAAACAAAACCAGTTACTTCTGTAAGACAATTCACCCTTAACTGTGATGACAAAATAAAAACCATCACAATTGGTCCTGACGTTGAGTACGTTGACACTAAGGCGTTCTACTCTTGTTGGGCATTGCAGAACATTGAGGTTGACGAGAACAACCCTAACTACTGCGACGTTGACGGTGTTCTTTACAACAAGGACAAAACGGCACTTCTTTGCTACCCTTGTGACCACGACGAATATCTCCGTCAGAAGTACGGATATGAAAAGGAACTTTACAGAGACGAGGTTACACCTGAGTATGAAAGAGATATCCAGACTTACGTAGTTCCCTCAACGGTTATAAAGCTTGATGAAATGTGCTTTAACTACGCAAATCTTCGTACCATTTACCTTCCTGAAGGTCTTGAGCAAATAGAAACCCTTGCAGTATTCAAGCTCCACGAACGTGTTGACCAATGGGGCACAACGCCATCACTCCACAGCATAGTCACATACAAGGCAAAGAACGTTGTAGACACACACTTTACAACAACAGAAGCTCTTGGTGAGATTTACCTTTCGTTGCCCGAAGGACTTAAGTTTATTGGCTCTGACGCATTCAGCTACAACCAGAATTTACAGTACATGTACATTCCTGCAAGCGTAACCGAAATCGGACATCACGCTTTCTGGGATACTTGCTATAAAGAAGGTGGCGAGCTTAAAGGCGTTACAGTAATGAATGTTGCTGTTAGTGAAGAGGATTTCTCAGCATTAGCAGTTGGTGACGATTGGATTCCAAAATATGACTACCTGCTTTTCAAAAAAGCGATAGACGTTAAATACGACTGCCAGAGAGCAGAGTAGAAATCAACCCCCGTATTACGATACGGGGGTTTTGTTATGTTAGAAGTTCATTATTAAAACTTGTGTTCTGTTGAAGTATGCTATGCCGTCGGTTGGTCTGAAATAAGTTCTTATTGTGCCACTTGGTGAAACGAACACAATTTCGTTTGATGACTGTACATAGTAAACATAATCGCCATCTGCTTCCGTTTTCTTCGTAGCATTCGGATTTTGAATTACGTTATTTGCACCTTGCAGATATGCCTCTTTTGTAGTGTAGCCAAATTCGGCACCATGCTTATTAAAGTGTTCAACCAAAGCTTCTTCATTTGCAAAATTATATTTGTACTGACTTACGCTTTCGTATGTAGGCGCAGTGGTTGAATTATTTGAAGAGTTATCAGAAAATAATGTTATACCACCTATAACCAAGGCAACAAGCAAGGCTACCATAAGGTAGAATTTTCTATTACCATAAGTCTTTGGCTGTGCGTTTCTGCTTGTTTTGGTATCTACTGTTATATCTTTATCATAATTTTTCTCAGTATTACCATAATTCATTCCTGCTTTTGTTTTACGGTTTGCATCTCTGCATGCTTTACACCTTTTAGGTATGGATAAGCCTTTATTTTTATAAAAGGATACTTCTGAATCCGCTAGAAAAAATTCTTCACCACACTGCACACAAATTCTTTTCATATTTTCACGCTCTTTTCTTAATAAGCTTTTCAACCGGAAGCTGGGCAATAATTATTGCTAAAAATACTAATGCACAACCAAATATTTCGTTTGGTGAAAGTCTTTCTCCGAACAATGCACCTGCCAATGCAGCAAAAACAGATTCAAGACTCATTATAAGGCTGGCAAATGTAGGGTTCAGATTTTTCTGAGCCACAATCTGCAAGGTAAACGCAATACCCGAAGAAAGTACGCCTGCATAGAAAATTGAAAACCACGCCTGACCTATTGCGACAGGGTCAGGATTTTCAAAAAAGAACATACCAATTGCTGATATAACGGCTGTAACACCAAACTGAATTAAAGAAAGTCTTACACCGTCAACAGTTTGCACAAAGTGGTCAACTATCATAATCTGTACGGCAAACAAAAATGCACACATTATGAGAAGCACGTCACCTATTGTAATTGATCCTGTTTCCGTAACGCACAAAAAGTACATACCACAGGTTGCAATGGCAATGCAAAACCACAAAACAGGCTTAACCTTACGCTTAAAAGCAATGCCCAACAATGGTACGATTAATATATAAAGTGTAGTTAAAAAGCCTGACTTTCCTACACCAGAAAGCATAATGCCATACTGCTGCACTAGTGACGCAAGACACACAGAGCCACCACACAAAAGACCACCTATAAACAAACGCTTTGACATAAAGGATTTGTTTTCTCCGTGCTCACCTTCACCTGTTTTTTTGCGATTATTCCTGAATATAAACCAGGAAACGGGTGTAAGAAAAACTACAGCTAGACAAGACCTTAAGCACAAAAAGGTAAAATTACCGATTTGCTCAAGCCCTTCCTTTTGGGCAACAAACGCTGTACCCCATATGAAAGCTGCCAATGTCAATAACAGCGATGAAACAAAGGCCTTTCTTCTTTTTATTTTTTCGTCCATAATCATCTCTCATATAATTTAATAACAATACACAATATACTATCATAACAAATATTTTTAATCAACAAAAAACCGAAAATAGTTCTTTACTATTTTCGGTCTTTTTTTACGTTTTATTATATTATTTTAAATTCTGTCTTACGAGAGAAGCTCTTAATTTGTCTCGCTCCACCCTATCGAGGGGTCTGTCAACAGAAAGAGAAATAGTTGCAGGCTGCATATGAATCATCAAAGCCTCAATTGAAGCACAATCTATATTCAAAATGCCCTTTACTGCACCAAGACGCACAAGGGATATAAGCTCCATAAATTCGTTTGTATCTATCATTCTTGCATATTTCAAAACACCATATGCACGATAAATTCTATCCTCTGTTACGGGCGCTTTAAATATTTCCTCACGCGCAGTACGCTCCTGTGCCGCAATCTGAAGCGCTATTGACTTAAGGTTTTCTATTGCTGCCCTTTCGCTTATGCCTAAAGTAATTGTGTTACTCAAACGGAACATATCGCCCTTAGCTGCAGCACCCTCACCGTAGGAGCCACGCAGAGAAAGTCCAAGCTTCGAAACAGTTGTAATAAGCTTCGTAATCTGCGACGTTGAAACCAACGCAGGAAGATGAAGCACAACAGAGGCTTTCATTCCTGTACCTAATGAAATCGGATCTTGTGTAAGATAACCGAGTTTTTCATCAAAGGCAAAATCAAGCTTTTGCGAAAGCTCGTTGTTTATTGAAAAAGCAGTTTTAAACGCATCATCAAGAGCAAAGCCAGCATACATAACCTGTAAACGAATATGGTCTTCCTCGTTAAGCATAATGCTTACTGCCTCGTCCTCGGTTAAAAGAAGAGCACGTCCGTCTCTTGAGGATGCAAATTCAGGACTGACGAGGTGTCTTTCTGCCAAGGAAACAACCTCTGCCTGAGAAAGCGTTTTCATTTCTGCGTAGTTAAAAGAGTAGCCATCTATTGTTTCGGCTGCATCCTTTACAACTGCATTCACCTTTAATTTATCAGGTAACGACAACCTTGCAGGAAACGGGTAGCGTCTGATGTTACGTGCGATATGAATACTTGTGTTTATTACAACATCATTTTGCGCACCTGTACCTAAATACCACTTTGCACTCATTATTGCGCACCCCCTTCTGCAACGATTTCTTTTATTTTATCTCGCAGAGTTGCTGCTAATTCAAAATTCTGTTCATCTACTGCAACAGACAAGGCTTTCTTTAAATCTTCAAGTCTGTCGGTACTGTTAGCCAACTGTGGCTTTGAGCCAACGTAGCTTGCTCTGCCGTGTATTCTGTTAAGTGACGGCAATATTTTATCGTAAAAAACACTATAGCATTCGGCACAACCCATTTTGCCATCGTTAGCAATTTCTTCAAAGCTTTTGCCACAAAAGCTACAATTTAACGATGCGATGTTATTTTCATTCTTAGAAAGCAGTTCACTTAACAAACCACCAAGATTTAAGCCGAAGCCTGAAAAAGCCTCGCCATAGCCTAAAGAACGAGCACAGTCAGAGCAAAGGTGAACCTCTGCTGCCCTACCGTTAACAATACGCTTCATATGCATATTTGCTTCGTTTTTACTGCAATTCTGACAAATCATTAAAATCACCTCTTGATGCATGTTATACCTTTATTATACAGCTAAAACCTTAACAATTCAAGAACACAAAGAGATTTTATACGTCATATCTGCCCTCATCACCGAACTCATCTTCAAAAATAAATTCGTCGGAATATTCATAATCGTAACCATCGTCAATCAAGTCTGTATAATCGCGTGGATCGTGCTTTTTATACTTATTAAAATCAAAAGAAAAACTCATACTTTTCAACCTTTCGTAGTATTTTTGCATTTATAGTCTGTTCGCAAAAAGAAAATCTATTCAGAGAGTAGCAAATTTCGTGCATTTACATATTATGCATTGAAAGGGGGATTAAGAATGGGTTGCTTTTTCAACGGCGGTAACAACTGCTCATGGATTATTATCCTTATCATCATCTTAGTTTGTTGCAATCAGGGTAACAACGGCTGCACAAACACAGTTTCTGACTGTGGCTGTAACAACAACTGTGGCTGCTGCTAACAGTTAAAAACAAAAAGCTCTCACTCCTTAGAGAGTGAGAGCTTTAGTTTTTAATCAACCGAATACAACTGTTACTAAAATGCTTCCGACACTCAAAACCATTACGCCGGCAAGAATGAAACATATTACTCTTTTAGCTTTATCTGAAAACATTATTCAATACCAAGAAGAGTTTTAATGCTCTGTGAAAGAACAGTAAGCTTCTCTTCTGCTTCCTTTCTTGAACTTGCCTTTGCTGTAATATAGATCTTGATTTTTGGCTCCGTACCGGATGGTCTTACAATAAATGCATCTCCACTTTCCATTCTGTAAGAAAGCACGTTTGATTTTGGAAGACCTGTTTCACCATCGGTTGTAACGCCTGCTTTATAGTCACCTACCCAAACGATTTTGCTATCGTTAAGCTCTTTTGGTGGATTTGTTCTTAAGGCATCCATCATCTCTGTCATTTTCTGCATACCTGCTGCACCTTCAAAAGCGTAGTTGTCAAGCTGATTAAAGAAGTAGCCGTATTTTTCGTATATGCTATTCATAAATTGCCAAAGTGTCATACCCTTTGTTTTGTAGAAGGCAGCCATTTCACAAATAATCATAGCAGCGTTCACACCATCTTTATCGCGAGCGTGTGTGCCTGTAAGGTAACCATAGCTTTCTTCAAGACCAAGCACGTATCTGTCCTGTTCGTCTTTTTCATCTAACTCTGTAACAAGCTCACCGATATACTTAAAGCCTGTAAGAAGATCTGCCATTTCTGCGTTGTACTCTTTACAAATCGCAGAAATGAGAGGTGTTGTTACTATTGTTTTAACTACGATTGGGTTTTCAGGTAGCTTACCCTTTTCTTTAAGCTGAGTAAGAAGGTATTCGCAAAGCATTGCCCCAACCTCGTTACCTGTCATAAGCTTATATTCACCATTGTCACGAACTGCAATACCAACACGATCACAGTCAGGGTCAGTAGCAATCATAAGGTCTGCAGGGAAATCCTCGGTCATTTTAAGACCTTCTTCAAAAACCTGACGAATTTCAGGGTTTGGATATGGACAAGTCGGGAAATTGCCGTCAGGCTTTTCCTGTGCTTTTACAATTTGCAACTCGCTTACGCCTAACTTTTTAAGAACTCTGCGAACAGGCTTGTTGCCTGTACCGTTAAGTGGTGTATAGAGAACTTTAATTCCTGATTTCTTAACAACGTCTTTATTGATTGAACAATCCATAACACAATCAATAAACTCGTCTTTAAGCCAATCTTCGATATAGTCTACCATATCCTCAGCAAGAGCATCCTCAAAAGACATTCTTTTAACGCCATCGAATATGTCAACCTTTTTCATATACTCATATGTTTTTGCTGCTGCCTCATCAGTAATCTGGAAGCCACGTGGGTCATAACATTTGTAACCGTTGTACTTTGCAGGGTTGTGACTTGCTGTAAGCACAATACCTGATGAACAACCTAACCTTCTTACTGCGAAGGAAAGCATTGGTGTTGGCATAAGCTCAGGGAAAATGTATACCTTTATTCCGTTGGCTGCAAGAACACCTGCTGCACTTTCTGCAAAAACGTCTGACTTGATACGGGAGTCGTACGCAATAGCAACTGAAGGCTCGTCAAAGGTTTCATTAAGGTAGTCAGCAAGACCTTGTGTTGCCTGACCAACTGTATAAACGTTCATACGGTTAGTACCGGCACCGATTACCCCACGAAGTCCACCTGTACCAAATTCGAGGTTTCTGTAGAACCTGTCAAGAATCTCATCGTCTTTGCCGTCAATTGAAGACAACTCTTCCTGTAAATCCTTATCTAAAACTGCTTTCTCTTTCCATAAATCGTAAAGAGCTTTTATATCATTCATTAAAAACATCCTTTCGGGAGTTATTATTTTAAGATTATATCACCAATACAAAGTAAAATCAATTATCTAATGAAATTAGTACGGATTTTTGCCTCTGCTTCAGGTCTTACTATACCATTAGTTTTACCATTTTCTATGCATTTAAGAATCCACGCCATATTTTTACCAAGGGTGCGCATAATCTGTAAGCCTTCTTCATCCTTAAGCACATCCTCCGCCTTGGCACCATGCACCATATTCCAATAGCCTGAAGATACCACAGGCATATTACTGATTGTAAAATATTTATTCAAAACATCAAAGGCTGCCGTTGAGCCTGCTCTGCGACAGCTTAATATTGCAGCACCCGGCTTATAGCAGAAGCTTGAAGAACCTGCATAGAACGCTCTGTCAAGAACTGCACAAATTGTGCCTGACGGTGCAGCATAATGAACTGCAGAGCCAAAAATGAAGCCATCTGCCTGTTTTGCCTTTTCTATAAGCACATTTGTAATGTCATCATTGAAAATGCATTTTTTGTCATTTGATGCACAGCCACCACAACCGATGCATCCCCTTACCGGCTTATTACCTAACCAGAAGATTTCTGTTTCTATACCCTCGTTGCGCAACTCTTTTTCAATTTCGCAAAGAGCTGTATATGTACATCCTTTTTCGTGTGGTGCACCGTTAACCAATAAAACTTTCATATTATTCACCTATAATTTTTATTATTTCATCCGTAGTGTCTACAATGTAGTCGGGTGAAAGACTTTGTAAAAGCGCTCTTCCCCTAAAGCCCCATGTAACGCATATGCATTTTATTCCTGCATTTTTGGCAGTTTCAACGTCAACCTCGGAATCACCTATGTAAACACATTCATCCTTATTAACACAAAGGGTTTCCATTACACTTAAAACTGAGTCGGGGGACGGCTTTCTTCTTATACCTTCTCTTTCGCCAACAGAACAGATGAAAAATCCTTTGAAATGCTCTTCCACCAATGACTGCACCGCAAAATCTGCTTTATTTGACACAACTGCTGTTTTTAAACCCTTAGACAAAATTGTATTCAACAGCTTACATATACCATCATACGGTTTTGTAAGGATATTGGAATTATCCTTATAATGTGTTTTAAATGTATCAAAGCATTTATTAACTGTTTCTTCATCTGTACCTTCAGGGACAGACCTTTCAATTAACAAACGAATGCCGTTACCTACAAAAGATTTCACCTCTTCCAGTGAACGTGAAGGTAAACCGTTTTGCCTGAGTGCAAAATTAACACTATTCGTCAGATCACCTAAGGTGTCAAGTATTGTACCATCAAGGTCAAATATTACTGCCTTAAGCTTCATCTTCAGGACACTCCAAATCAACAATAGTATATTCTCTGCCGAGGGCAGGAAGAACCTTTTCTTTCAAGTCTGAAGTAAGGAAACGTACTGAAGCAGTGTTAACACAAGGGTGGCAACCAAAATATTTCTCTTTAAAAATATTCTTTTCAATAAGAAGTTCAACCTCTTTGTCTTTATCGTACATTAAAGACAACACTGTCAATGAGCCCGGAGAAACGTTGAGAAGCTTTTCCATCTGTTCCCCACCTGCAAATGAAAGACGAGCAGAATTAATCTGTGCCGATAAGTATTTGGTTTTAAAAACCATATCACCGGGAATAAGAAGCATATAAAACTTTGTCTGCTGACGGTTACAAAGCAAAAGGTTTTTACATATTTTTGCATCTATAACCTTTTCGATTTCTTCGCAAAGCTCAATAGTTGATGCTTCGTCATGTTCTGCACGAATATATTCAATACCATTTTCCTCAAGAAAAAGATAGCTTTCCATTTCCTTTATGGTTTCCGTTTTCTCGGGATGTACTGAGAAGGTAGTTGGATTTATATACATTTCATTAACCTCTTAAATGGTAAAAAGGGAGTATAACTACTCCCTTTTCGTATTATTTATTTTACACGTTTCATAATGTCTGCCACATTTTCGGCAATTATTTCGTTTGTAAGGAAGCCAAGTGAATTTGTTTCGTGGTAATGTCTTCTGTCGTGAACGTCGTAACCCTGCTCGATGTATGGTTGTGTTTTGTGAAGCGTGTAGTCATTAGGAACACAGCAGTAACCTGTCATATCGTTAGCAACACCATAAACGAGAAGCTCTTTATCACCAACAATGTCGATGATTGGCTGTGGATTAATGTCTGTACCCTTACCTGTTGCAGAATTTTCTGCATCGAGTGCACCACCATAAACAACCTCTGGGAATGGCTCACCTGGAAGCATAAGAATCTGCTGAGTACCAAGCTTTATGTAAACCATTTCTGTAAGAAGTGCAAGGCCTAAATCGCCCTTATCGTATGGGTAACGCTGACCTGAACATGCACCGATTGTTACCATAAGTGCAAGAAGTCCATTGTCTACAGGTGAATAGTATTTTTGCTGTAAAACTGTAATTTCTACAGGCATTTCTTTTTCATCTTCTATGCTGAGAGCTGCTTTACCGAGTGTTTCGCCCTGTGTCTGGGTTCTAACCCAAACATCCTCATCATAATCACCTGGATCCACACCACCGATTGCACCAGGTCCAAAAAGAACGTGTGTCTTCTTTTCTTCTTTAATAGTCTTTCTGAGCCAGTATGGATAGTCGGCACTAACTGTACGGTTACCACCACCCAATGTGTTTGGATGAGCAGCAAAGTTTATGAACCATGTTTCTGTACCGTTGTCATCAGGAACAAAACGAGTTCTTGTAAGAACGTCGTGAAGAACAACAGGCTCACGTTTGTCAAGCTGTGCGCTTGGCACGTGTACTTTACCAATATAAAGCTTACCTGTTTTTCGCTTTGCGTAGCAGTCTCTTACAACCTCTTCAAGAGATTTAAGAAGAAGATCCATATATTCTTTATCTTTTCCTGACTGAAGCTTATAAAGCTGACCCCAGTAACCAACTGTATCGAAGCCTGCATGAGTGTGTGAACAAGAAAGGAACACACCTGCACACTTGCTTTCTGTCATGAAATCTTTAAGATTGTCACGTACGATATTAAGCTCAAAGTTAGTAAGACCGATAATATCTGCAGCAATATGAACGTAACCACCGTTATCGTCTGCACCAATCCACATTGCACTTACAGTGATTGGGTCGTGAATGCTATCAATGATATGTCCCATACCATGACCCGCAATCCAATATTTTTTTGCATTTATATCTTTAGGCATAACAACCCTTGAAGAATAGCCACAAACGTACTTATCGCCTGTAATTACTGTTGGCTCAGGACGAGGAAGTGCAGGTGCAGGCCCCATCTTCTTTTTAAGCTTTTTGCCGCTTTTTATACCTACCGAACGAACTGCCTTAGCAGCTAATTCATTAAAACCCATATAAAAACCTCCTTTGGTATAATATATCTTATATATATTTTACCAACAAATAGAAATAAAGTCAACGAAAAACAATAGCAATTATAACTTTTACAAATTGTTTAAAATCAGAAATTCATTTTATTCCAGCCCCACTCGGTATAACCTTTATATTTTACGTAAATTCTGTCAGGTGAAATATCCAATTCATTTTCAAGAATTTCGCATATCGCCACTGTCATATCTTCGCTTGCAGAAGCATTGACAGAGCCAAGAAGCTCTACATCAACAATTGCACTATCCTGTGAAGCGTCACCTCTGAACCAGAGCTTTCCGCCATCTTCGATGCCAACCATTAAATAAGCTTCGCTTTTACCGGGAAAGCATTCAATTGCTTTACCAAAAGCAGCCTTTACTTTTTCACAATTTTCTTCTGTTAATTTTTTAGTTGTTTTAAGATTAATATACGGCATAAGAAACCCTCCAAAAATGATATATCCTTATTGTAACACATTTAGTATAAAAAGCAAATCATTTTAATTATCTTCCAACCATTTTGTTGCGATCACAACAAACGCTGTTGCTCCGATGGTAAGCACTGTTTCATCAAACATAACTTTAGGATGATGCTGAGGATATTGAAAGCCTTTTTCGGGCTCACCTGCAGCAAGGGCAAGCATTAACGATGGAACCCGGTGACTTATATATGAAAAATCCTCCGATCCTCCACTACGCGAGGAACGTGTACCTATTGTCTGTGTATTTATAATCATCTCTTCGCCCATTACGTCTTTCAGATATTTTTCTGCTTTTGTGGATAGTTCACCGTCATTTTTCAATGTTGGACAACCACTTCCGAAGGTAACATTTACCTTTCCCCTGTACGCAGTACCTATGGCATCTGCAATATCTTTAATTCGTTTTTTTATGAAATCTCTGATTTCGTCGTCATAGGCTCTTATTGTACCTTGCAGGTCTGCTGTATCTGCAATAACATTACCTGCAGTACCACCATGAAAAGAACCAATTGTAATTAGCGCTTCCTGGGAGACGCCAAGCTCCCTTGCAGAAATTTCTTGTAAGCCTATAAGAATATGTGAGGCTATTGTAATAGCATCTATACCCTGCTGTGGTGTTGATCCATGGCACCCTTTACCCTGAACGTTTATTGTAAAATAATCGGCTGCAGGTGCACCTACACCTTCACTTGAAACTATAACAGTACCTGTTTTTAGAGGTAACCCTGCCATAACGTGAAGCATTAACGCACAATTCACTTCGGGATTAGTAAGCACTCCATTGTCTACCATATTTTTTGCACCCGACAGAGTTTCCTCTGCAGGCTGAAACATCAATTTTACCTGACCTTGCAAATGGTTTTCATGTTTTTTCAGAATTTTTGCAGCACCAAGAAGTATTGCAGTATGCATATCATGTCCACAGGCGTGCATATTACCATTTTCACACGCAAAATCAACACCTGACTGCTCTTTAACAGGCAACCCATCCATATCAGCACGAAGCAAAAATGTCTTGTCGGCACCTTTCTTACCGACCAACGCAACAACCCCGTTTTTTCCACAATCGGTAAACTCGCAACCATATTCAGCAAGCTTTTCTTTCACAAATTGAACTGTTTTATTAAGCTCGAAATCTGTTTCGGCATTTTTATGAAGGTAGCGTCTGTTTTCAATCAGTTCATTTTCCATTTCTTTTATTTCTGTAATTATTTTCTCAAAATCCATAAGTTATCACCCATTTACTATTTATGCCCGAATTTTGAAAAAATAAAAACCGACTGAAGCACTTCAGTCGGTTTGAATTGATTTTATTTAGTCTGCTATGTTCCATGGCTCGTTACCCATTGAGTCCGTAACAGCGCCTGTGCCTTTTTCTACGTAAACGTCACCAATTAATTTGTTTGGTGCACCTGCTGCATTAAGCCTCAAAGTAAAGGTATAGCCTGCTGCAGTTTCAACCGTTTCACTATTTTGAATAAAAAGTGCTTCTACAGGGAAGCCCATATAATCTGCATAATGATAAATAACGGCTTCGATTACGTGCTCGGGATTTTCACTTTCAGTCAGTACTTCCTCAGTAGTCTCATCCATTATTTCTTCTGTAGTTTCTTCTGTTATGATCTCTGTTGTTTCGGTTTCAGAGATTGATTCACTTTCTGATTCTGTGTTTTCTTCATCCTCTGTTTCCGGCACATAGAAATCATCCGTACTGTCAGAGAAAGTTACTTCCTCAACATCCGATGTAGGAACATCGGTTTTCTCATCTTTATTAAGTGCTTTAACCACAAAAATTCCAATTATCAAGAAAATTACTCCAAGCATTACAGCAAGGGTAATCATACCCTTATCTTTCTTCGAACGACGTCTTTTTCTCTTTTTAGCCATAATATCACCTACTTCTTTGGTAATTGAATTATAGCACGTTTTTTAGTTTTGTGCAATAAGAGAAAGATAAAAAGATTGGTAAGTATAACCAAGCTCATTTATACAATTCAAAAGGAACTGAGTTTGCTCCCTCCTTGTTCGAATCCCTATATTATTTTAACAAAAAAAGAAAGCACCCTGTTGGGTACTTTCTTTTTTGGCAGCGGGATAGGGATTTTGCCGAGCACTACCGTGCTCTTTCGCCTCGCTTCGCTCGTTGCCCACGTCGGCAAAAACAGTCCACCGGACTGTTTTCTTCCGCAAACTGAGTTTGCTCCCTCCTTGTTCGAATCCC
>JAZUPI010000024.1:0-18455 GCA_045605085.1 Acutalibacteraceae bacterium | reverse complement strand
AGACGAAATTGATGCTGTTGGTCGTCATCGTGGTGCCGGTATGGGTGGTGGACATGATGAAAGAGAACAGACTCTTAACCAGTTGCTTGTTGAAATGGATGGTTTCGGTAACAACGAAGGCATAATCATTGTTGCTGCAACAAACAGACCTGACATTCTTGACCCTGCACTTCTCAGACCGGGTCGATTTGACAGACAGGTAACAGTTGGCAGACCTGACCTTAAGGGCAGAGAGGAAATTCTTGCAGTACACGCCAAAAACAAGCCTTTAGCACCTGACGTTAACCTTAAAACAATTGCACATGGTACAGTTGGTTTTACTGGTGCAGACCTTGAAAACCTTCTTAATGAGGCTGCATTGTTGGCTGCTAAGAGAAACAAGAAGGCTATAACAATGGTTGAAATTGACGAGGCTGTTGTTAAGGTTGAGGTTGGTACAGAAAAGAAATCACATAAATATACTGAAAAAGAAAAGAAAATGACTGCTTATCACGAGGCTGGTCACGCAGTAGTTGCTTTCTACCTTGAAAACAGTGATCCTGTTTATGAGATTTCCATTATTCCTCGTGGTATGGCAGGTGGTTACACCCTTTACAGACCTGATGAGGACTCTTCATATATGAACAAAACAGAAATGCTTGACCGTATTGTTTCCCTTATGGGTGGACGTGTTGCAGAAAAGCTTATTGGTGGTGACATTTCTACAGGTCCATCATCTGACATTTCTCACGCTACAGATATGGCTCGTTCAATGGTTACACGCTATGGTATGAGCGAAAAGCTTGGACCTGTTGTTTATGGTAAAGATAATGACCAGGTCTTCTTGGGTATGGATTATAACCATACAAAGAACTACTCAGACTCATATGCAACGGCTATTGATGACGAAATCAAGCAGATTGTTTTAGATTGTGAAAAACGTTGTACAGACATCCTTAACGAGCATTCCGATAAGCTTACACTTATTGCTGAAACTCTTATCAGGGATGAAAAAATCAATAAAGCAACCTTTATTAAGCTTATGGATGAAAATTATAATTCTGATGAAGCTGAAGAAGTTATTGACGAAGAGGTTGTAACAGAAAATGTTGAAGAAACTGTTAACGATGCTTCTGCTGAAAATATAGTTGCAGAAGAGGTTGAAACAGAATCCGACGATTCCGCAGAATAAAAATAGTGTGTAAAACATTGCAGTACATCTGTATTGCAATGTTTTCATATAGTAAAAAGAGGGGATAATATGGATTATAAAAACCCTACTCTTTCTCCTGCTGAAAGAGCTGAAAGCTTACTATCTCTTATGACTCTTGAAGAGAAGGTAGCGCAGATGGATATTATACGTGGCGTTGAGTTTTCAACAAAGCCACACAGACTCAGCCATTGTGCAATAGAGGCCGACTCTGAGATTGATTACGAAAAGCTTTCCCAAACACTTGGTGAAAATGGTATCGGTTTCATTCACGACTCATACACACAGCCAAAGGTTTTTAATATGTTCCAGAAGTATATGGTTGAAAATACAAGGTTAGGAATTCCTTGTATTTTTACAGGCGAAGCACTTCACGGCATTTCATGGCCTGGTGCAACAGTTTTTCCTGTACCATTGGCACTTTCTGCAAGCTTTAACAGAGAAAACGTTAATACTATCGGTCGCGCTATTGCCTCAGAGACGCGAGCTCTGGGTATGCAGGAGATTCTTGCACCTAACCTTGACGTAGCAAGGGAGCCACGTTGGGGCAGAGTGGAGGAAACCTTCGGTGAAGATACATACCTTTCATCTGAAATGGCTTATGCAATAATTACAGGTGAACAACAGGATGGAAACATTCATCAGAACAATGCCGTTATTACAGAGCCTAAGCATTATTGTGTACACGGTATTCCTGAAAACGGAATAAACTGTGCACAGGCAAGGGTGGGAAGAAGAGAAATTGAGCAGTGTTATCTTCCTGTGTTTGAAACTGCAATTAAAAAAGCAGGCGCAAACAACGTGATGGCTTGCTACAATGCAATAGATTCCGAGGTTGTTTTAAGCTCCGAGTATTATCTTACTGAGGTTTTAAGAAACAGGTGGGGGATGCAGGGATATGTACGTGCTGACTGGGGTGCAGTTGTACGTCTTGTTAACCGTCATTTTACTGCTGCAACAGATAAGGATGCAATTTGTGACGTTATAAATGCTGGTCTTGATATGCAGGGTTGTTGCGACTACACTTCAACTGTTTGGGAAAAGACAATTATTGAACTCGTTAACGAGGGCAGAATCTCAATGGAGCGTATTGACGATGCAGTACGCAGAGTTCTTAAGCTTAAATTCAGACTTGGTCTTTTTGAAAATCCGTATACTGATGAAAAGCATTTTAAAGACGTTATCAGGTGTAAAGAACATATCGATGCTTCTCACAATGCTGCAAAGCAGGCAATTACACTTATTAAAAACGACGGCATACTTCCTCTTAAAAAGGGATATAAAAAGATTGCTTTGTTAGGTCCTAACTCAAGCCGTCAGCGTCTTGGTGGTTATTCTTCTGCAGTTGATGGCTACGAGCTTAAGTCTGTTTATGATGAAATGAAGGCATATTTCGACGAGGATGTTGAAATTTTGCAGTGCAATGGTTGTGGTATTCCTAAGGACCTTCAGGTTGAAATCCAGGAAGGTCAGCCTCATCTTCTTGAAGTTTACGACGAGGATGAAAAAGAATGTATTGATGAGGCAGTTGAAATTGCAAAGCAGTGCGAAATTGCTATTCTTGTCTGTGGTGACAATACCTTTACAAGTAGCGAAGGTCACGACAGAGCAGACTTAAAGCTTGCAGGTAAACAGCGTGAGCTTATTGAACGTGTTGCAGCTACAGGTACACCTGTTGTGCTTGTGCTTGAAAATGGCAGAGTTGTTGATTTGTCAGTTGAAAGCAATATAACATCAGCAATTATGGTTGCTTGGTTTGGTGGTGAAACAGGCGCAAAAGCTATTGTTGAAACACTTGTTGGTGAAAACAACCCTGCAGGCAGACTTCCTGTTTCGTTCCCACAGGACTCAAACAGAATTCCATGCTACTACACAATACTTCCTAACAACACAGAGGTAATGTTCGAGGGTAACAGACGTGCAAAATATCCATTTGGCTTTGGTCTTTCATATACTACCTTTGAGTACAGTGACCTTTCTGTAGAGAAAACAGGTGAGTATGACTACCTTGTCTACGTTACTGTTAAAAATACAGGTGACTTTAATGGTGATGAGGTTGTTCAGCTTTATGTAAACGACGTTGTATCATCTATAATTACACCACTTAAGGAGCTTAAAGGCTTCCAAAGAGTTTCTCTTGACGTAGGTGAAAGTAAACAAATTGAATTCAGGCTTACCTATGATTCCTTCAAATTGCTTAACAAAAATTTCGAATGGGTTGTCGAAAATGGCGACTTCGAAATAATGGTAGGCGCATCATCTGAGGACATCAGACTCTCACAAATTGTCACAATATAATAAGCAAAACTAAAGCAGAACCTTGATTTGAAGGTACTGCTTTTTTTGCACAAAAGTATAGAGTGTATTTTGTTTATTAGTACTATTAGTTGTCGATTGAATATTCTGTAAATGTGTTGTATTATAAAGTGAAAATTGTATTTAATAGGCTTAAAGGTTGCAGATAAGTATTATCACAGTGTTTACAAATCAAAACTATTTTTAAATTACGAGAGGGTATAGTGTCAGTGCACTATACCCTCGAATTTATTTTTTGCTTTTTTATTCAAAAAACTTATATATTTCAGAATAATCGTTAATAAAGATGTCGCAGAATGATTTTATAATCTCGGGATCTGCATTTTCAGAAACATCGCTTATACCGACAATATTGTAGCCGGCTTTGTTAGCTGTTTTAATTGCATATAAAGCATCTTCGAAAACAAATGTGTTTTCCTTAGGTGTGCCAAGGTGTTTAAGTGCCACGTCATAAATAACGGGAGTGTCTTTTCCTGCACCAACACCATTGCATGTAAATATTTCAGAAAAGTAGTGACGTAAGCCGTTCCTTTCAAGAGCTTTTTCAACCATATATTTGTCTGTTGCAGTTGCTACGCACATTTTCACGCCCTTTTTACTGAGATATTCAAGAAATTCGTGTACGCCTTCTTTTTTCAATACTTCGTTGAAATAAAATCCTTCAACAAGCTTATTTATATCGTTAATAATGCTTTCAATGGTTGCAGTATTATCGTAATGCTCAATGTAATACTGTGCAGCCTGCTTAAGGCTCATAGTTATAAATTTCTCATCTGCTCCCGGAGGTGCCTGGATGTTTTTGTTTGCAAGAAATTTGTAACCTATATCGTTCCATATAAACATAGAGTCAAGTATTGTTCCGTCAAGGTCAAATATTGCACCTTCAATGCTTTTGAGAGTTGCTTTTGTTTCCGTCATAGTCATTCTCCTAATGTAAATTCAGTGTTGTTTGTGTTGCATATTATCAGTGCTTTACCACTGTGAGAGATAATTAAAGATTTTTTGCCAATAAATTCATTACTCACACCCAACGGATTGTTTTGGTTTATAGTAACGTTTTCCACCTGGTACAGTAAACCACTTATTGTAACATCTGCATTTTCAGTGTAAGAAAACACAGATATAACTCCACTGCAGTTCTCCGAAAAAGTGATTTTTTCCTTTTCGATTATTGTAAGAAACGTTTCGTAACCATAGAAAAAAGCGTGTCCACCATTTTCTTTTACAAATGCTGCAGCTTGCACACTTGCAATAGTGTGGTCTAGCCTTTCACCAACACAACCGAAAACATAAAAGGATTTGTAGCCTTTTTCAAGACCATATTTAATTGACAGCATAAGGTCTGTGTCATCCTTCATTACGGGGTGTTTTATTACGTTTTCCCCCTTGGGGGTGAATTGTAATGAATCAAAGTCACCAATGATTGTATGAGGCGTTATATTAAATTTTTTTGTGTTTTCAAGACCTTTGTCTGCAGCGATAATTAAATCTGTTTCATCTGTTTCGAAGTTGAAGCTACTAACAGGCAAGGAACCGAAAATATAACACGTGTTCATATAATCACCCTAAAAATAACTTTACTATATAATACTTGATTTATAAATTTAAATCAATAGAAAAAGCACTGTAAAATACAGTGCTTTTAATCAAAATATACCATAAGTAACTAAAGACATTATAAGACCGGCAATGAAAACACCGATTGTTATTATTGGCAGGCATTTTTTGAAGCGTAAATCCATTAATGCTGCAATTAATGCGCCTGTCCAGCCACCTGTACCCGGGAGGGGGATCGCAACAAAAAGAAGTAGACCCCATTCCTTGTATTTTAACATTGTGTCTTTCTTTTTGTCTGCACGTGATTCCATTTTATCTACGATTTTAGAAAGTAATTTCGATTTTTTCATTAAATAAAAAATCTTTCTGATAAAAAGAAGAATAAACGGAATTGGAAGCATATTTCCTAAAAAACAAACTATGAATGCTTGTACAAAAGGAACACCTAAAATGAATGCGGCAATCATACCACCACGAAGCTCTAATACCGGGAAAAGTGATACAATAAAGGGGATAAGCGCAGTGGGAATATTGTGGCTTTCAAGGAAACCAACAAAAATTTCTACTAATTCGTTTACCATTTTATACCTCGCTGATATATTTGTTTTCAATAAGAAAATCGCGTGCTTCTTTTAAAATTGATTTGTCATTTTCAAATTTAAGATATTTGTATGCACCGTCAAAAGGTAACCAGATGTAATCTTCAATTTCCTCTTGCTGAATTTTTGTCTGTTCATCTTTTGTTGTACCCACAAAAATATTAACAGTTTTCTGAATTTTATTCTGGATTGTGTATTGAGATTTAGACATAAATCCAGGAAAAACGTCAAGATGAATACCTGTTTCCTCTAAAACCTCACGTTTTGCAGTCTGTAAAAGCGTTTCGCCATCTTCAACGTGCCCTTTAGGGAAGCTCCAGTTTGAACTACGTCTGTTTTTAATTAACAGATATCTCGTCATACCACCAATGTTTCTATAAACAACAGCACCACAGGATTTTTCATAGTAGCACTCTAATGAGTATGGTCTGTTTTTGGTGATGAATTCAAGGAAGTGTTTAATTTCCCAATTAATAAATCTTTTGGATTTTGGTGCGGCAACAAGTTTTTGTTCTCCGCTATCACGGAAACGTAAAATAGCAATAACTCTACCATCGAAATTTTTAACGGGATTATCGATACCTAATATCAGGACGCCGGTAATAGGCGAAGAAACACGAAACTTGCCAACAGGTGTTCCGTGGTTGAGAGCATAGGTACCTCCGTTGGGCATCGGTGAACCTACCGCGTCAGTAATCGACACCCTTATTAATTTACCTAACATTAAAGTTAACCTCTCAAAAACAAAGAAAATCTACCTTGTATTATAACGCCAAAAATCAATTCTTTCAATATGATTGTTACTTTAATTAGGAAAAATTTTAAAAAGTTTTTATTGTAAAATGGTACAAATTGCATATATTTGACTACGTTAAAAATTTTTGACATTTATAAAACAGAGAAAAACTCCACGAAAACTGGGTGATCTCGTGGAGTTTTGTAATAATTAAATATTAAAGTTTACCAAAGAAATCCTTCATCTCTGCAGCCTTGCCACAGGTCATAGGACCTTCTGTGCATCTGTCAACAAAGCAGCTTGGACCATAAAAATCAAAAACTGTTTTGTCGGCGTTTCGTAACTGCTTAAGCATATCAATGGCAAAGTCGCGAATTTCCCACTGTGCGCGTGTACATGAACGAAGTTTCATAAACAAAAGCAACTCACGTGCGTTGATTGTTGTAACGATATCAACTGTGTTACCACTTAACTGTACGTATGCACAAAGCTCCTCTGAAATGCCAAGCTGTTTTAATTCGTCGTAAAGTTCTGATGTTTTACGGAAAGCCTCGCAGTACCTGTCTTTCAAATCGTTTTTGCAAGCAATTGTCTGAGGAAGTATATGTCTTTTTCGGTCTGTAAGTGTAAGTGAAGGAATACCGATTGACTGCATTCTGTGTCGTGCAAAGTGAGTGAGGCAGGAGAGTGAAACATTGTTTATTCTGAATGTAAATGTCGCAGCCTCAAGAGCTCTCTGTCTTTTCGAAGAAATAACAGTTTTAATGATTTTTGCACATTCGTTTTCGTCTGCGATTATGTTTTCAATTTGTGCAGTAGGCATATTGCATGCTTCAATTAAAGCGAATCTTGCAATAGCCTTAGATGCGTCGGGTGTGTAGCTTAAAAGCTCAACAGGTGCTTGTTCCGCAATTAACTCTTTGTTTACTTTGTAGTCAAATTTCGGGATGTCCTGACGGTTAGGTCTGCGATTTTCGAAATCTGTAAATATACCGGGTGTAAGAGTCTTGGCTTGTTCGAGTAAGCTTTCGCCAAGCACTTTTATTTCGTTAAAATTACTTCCACGACCATAAATCATGGCGTAAAGCATATTGATAAGCTCTCTTGCGTTAAGTGTGCAGTAGAAGTTACTGTACAAAGAATATGGCAAGAGGAAGCGAGCATCTTCCTTTGGAATGCCTGCATCAATGAATGCCTCATACTCTTTGTAGAGATAATCCATATGCTGAACGTATTTGTCCTGGACAGCCTTTGACTCAAAATGTGGTATGTAGTAACCAAGCTTTGCAAAGTCAACGTATCTTCTTGATTTAACGGTAAATGAAGCAAGACGGAATTCGATAACGAACTGCTCAACAAGAACAGAAACGTTCTGGAAGGCGAGGTTGAATACTGTGTGTTCAACAGTAGACGTGTGGCCTGAACGTGTAACCTTTGAAATAAGGTTTGCGTTCTTTTCAACATCCTTAGATAATTCAAGTATTTCGAGGGCAGTACCAGGCTGAGTGGATATTCTGCCTGATGCTGCAGGAAGTTTTTCACCGGTATCTGTCAAGCCGACAATAATGGCTTTTGAATTTGTGTTGAGTTCAGTATTCATAAAGCATCCTCCGTATAGTTACTAGTGGAAATATTACAAGTATCTTAACACATCCGAAAGCATATTTCAACAATTATATTTTTATGGTTTTTTTATATTAAGTTATAATAAAATATTAATCTATATATCTTGAAATAAGAGGTGTATTGTGTTATGATAAAAACAATTATGGGTGAGTGTTGTTTTTTTACAGCTTTCTCATGAAAAAGGAGGCAAATAATATGGCTATTTTAAAGAAAGAAGCATATTTTAATTCTTCAACGGGTGTCAACAAAATTCGTACACTTATTTGGTCTGACGATAGTGTGGAGCCTATTGGAATTCTTCAGATTGCTCACGGTGTTTGTGAGCATATCGGCAGATATGAAGATTTTGCTGTTTTCCTTGCTTCAAAAGGCTATATAGTTTGTGGTAATGACCATATCGGTCATGGTAAATCCGTTAACAGCGAAGAGGATTTAGGCTTTACTGCAGAAAAAGACGGCTATCGTCGTTTTGTTGACGATATGCATATTCTTTACAACATTATGCACAGACGTTACCCTGATTTACCATACTTTATGTTTGGTCACAGCATGGGTTCCCTTTGTGCTCGTGTTTATGCAAGTACCTTTGGTAACGAGTTATCAGGCTTGATTATCTGTGGTACTGCTCAGGTTCCACTTGACCTTAACTTCTTCATCGATATTCTCGATAAGGCAGTTGCAAAGTTTGGTCCTCGAAAAGTTAACCATGCAATGGCGTCAATGCTCAATAAGGCTTCTTCACTTATGATCAGTGACAGAACCTCAGACCTTGACTGGCTCAGCATTAACAAAGAAAACGTTCAGAATTACATTGCAGATCCTATGTGTGGTCAGGAGCTTTCTCTTGCAGGCATAAGGGACCTTGCTTCCATCGGCATTCTTGCCAGTGATAAAATGTGGGCAGCATCCGTTCCTTATAATTTACCAATTATGATTATTTCAGGTGCGCTTGACCCTGTTGGTATGAATGGTAAAGGACCAATTTCATGTGCTGACTCATTAACAGATGTAGGTCACGATCCGCTTGTTATTATTTATCCTTGTTGTCGTCACGAAATTCTCAACGAGGATTGCAAAGAAAAGGTTTATAACGATATTCTTGGCTTCCTTAGTGATGCTTTGAATTGATTGGAGTATAGTTTTGCAGAAAAATGTTTTTGTAAGCAGTGAAGAGCTGCAGCAACAAAAAGAATATACCGAAAAGGTTTACACAATTTTATCGGCTAAATACCACAATGATTCACCAAAGGCTTTTGTTCACACTTACGGTTGTCAGGGTAACGTTGCAGACAGTGAGCATATCAAGGGTATGCTCATAGATATGGGCTATGAGCTCTGTGATGACGTGAATTGTGCAGATTTCATTCTTTACAACACCTGCGCTATCCGTGAACACGCTGAAGACAGAGTTTTTGGTAACGTGGGTGCAATCAAAAAGCTAAAAAAAGAAAAACCCGAGCTTATAATTGCCCTTTGTGGTTGTATGATGCAGCAACAACACGTTGCAGATAAAATCAAGAACAGCTATCCCTTTGTTAATCTTGTTTTTGGTACACACGTTACACATAAAATGCCTGAACTGATTTACAGGCTTTTAAAAAACAAAAAACGAGTTTTCTGTATTGATGAAAGCGACGGCGTTATTGCTGAAGGTTTACCTTCTTTCAGGGATAGTGGCGAAAACGCATGGTTACCAATTATGTATGGTTGCAACAACTTCTGTTCATACTGCATTGTTCCTCACGTAAGAGGCAGGGAGCGCAGCAGAGATCCGGAGGTTATTTTAAACGAAGCCAAGGACCTTATAAGTCAGGGCTATAAAACAATTACCTTACTTGGACAGAACGTTAACTCTTACGGAAAGGGCTGTGATTTCAACGTCAGCTTTTCAGAATTAATCAGAAGAATAGATGCTCTTGAAGGTGACTTCAAGTTTGATTTTATGACGTCACACCCAAGGGATTGCAGCTTTGAGCTTATTGACGTGCTTTCTGAAAGCAAGCATTTCTGTGGTCATCTACATTTACCTGTTCAGTCCGGTAACAACCGTATACTTAAAGAGATGAACAGGCACTATACACGTGAAAGGTACCTTGAGCTTATTAGTTACGCTAAAGAAAAAATACCAAACGTAGATATAACCACAGATATTATAGTAGGTTTCCCGGGCGAAACCTACGAAGAATTTCTTGATACAGTGTCTCTTGTGAAGGAAGTTAAATACGGCTCTATGTTTACATTTATCTATTCTGCAAGAAAAGGGACGCCTGCTGCAAGTATGGACGACCCTTATTCAAAGACTGAAAAAACAAAGTGGTTTATGGAGCTTCTCAAAGTACAGGAAGAAATTCAAAACAGTTAACAATTTTCATTGTTGAAAATCAAATATATAAAAGGAGTACAAAAAATGACAGTAATTGAACTTACAAGACAGCTTGGCGCTGCAATTCAGGAGGATGCTCGTTACAAAGAGTATGACGCAGCAAGGAAAGCAAACGAGGCTGATGAGGCTTTAAATAACCTTATTGGTAAAATTAACCTTATTCAGCTTAACTATCAGCAGGAAGCTGGTAAAGGTGAAGAAGCAGATGCAGCTAAGATGGAAGCGTTTGCAAAGGAATTCGAAGAAGTATATCGCGAAATTATGCTTAACGGTAATATGGTTAAGTTTGAAGCAGCAAAAACTGCAGTTGATGATATGATGAACGAAATTATGGGTATTCTTGCAATGTGCATCGATGGTCACGATCCTGCAACATGCACACCTGCAGAGGAACACCACTGTGGCGGCAGCTGTGACAGCTGTAGTGGTTGCCACTAATCATATTAAAATCTGTGTGAATATATTGAGGCGAAAAGCCTTAATATATTCGCCACTAGGATGCTGAGGTAAGAAAATGGCTAAACTTTCTCCAATGATGGAACAATATTTTCAAATTAAACAGAATTATCCGGACACGCTTTTGTTTTTCCGTCTTGGTGATTTTTATGAGATGTTCTTTGACGACGCTAAAATTGCGTCCAAAGAGCTTGAACTTGTGTTAACCGGAAGGGATTGTGGCCAGGAAGAGCGCGCCCCTATGTGTGGCGTTCCTTTTCACAGTGCCGATTCTTACATTGCAAAACTTGTTGGCAGAGGTTATAAGGTAGCTATTTGCGAACAGGTTGAAGATCCGGCAACAGCGAAGGGTATTGTTAAACGCGATGTTGTAAGAATTGTTACACCGGGTACTGTTATTGAAAGCAATATGCTTGATGAAAGCAAAAACAACTACCTTGCATCTGTTTTTATTACTGAAAAAGCATGCGGCATAAGCTTTATTGACATTTCCACAGGTGAGGTACACCTTGACTCTGTTTGTGAAGCTGATATTGTATCACACGTTCTTAACAGGCTTGGTACGTACACGCCAAGCGAGGTAATTTTAAACAAATATGCTGCATCGATTAAGTCAATAGATGCATTCATAAAAAACAGATTGTCTGTTGACTATCAGATTGTTTCAGAAAAAACTTATTCTGTTGACGATTTAAGAAAAGAGATTGTTGCTCACGTTTCAAATGATGAGAACAAAATTGCAGAATTTGATAAAAACGAAGCGTTACTTTATTCATTTGGTATTGCTTTGTCGTACCTGAAGGGTGTGCAGAAAAACGACCTTCAGAATATTAATGACGTTGATTTTTATAATGAAAACAGCTTTCTTACTCTTGACCTTACTGCAAGAAGAAATCTCGAGCTTATCGAAACGCAGATAAGAAGAGAAAAAAGGGGAAGCTTGCTTTGGGTGCTTGACCATACAAAAACTGCTATGGGTAAGCGTCTTATGCGTTCATGGGTTGAACAGCCTTTAATAAATTATTCTTCAATTATCTTAAGACAGAATTCTGTTGAGGAGTTAACTACAGACACAATTCTTCTTGATTCTTTAATGGACAGCTTGTCCGAGATGTTTGACCTTGAAAGAATTATGACGAGAATTGTTTATGGTTCTGCAAACGCTAAAGAGCTCAGAACACTTAGTCTTACAATTGATCAGCTTCGTAACATCAAAGCATCTCTTGCAGGTTTAAAGTCTAAAATGCTTTCAGGTATTTTTGATGATATTGATTTGCTTGAGGATGTGAATGATTTAATCACAACAGCCATATGTGAAGATCCGCCACTTACTGTTCGTGAGGGTGGAATGATTAAAGATGGCTACAATGCAGAACTTGATTCCCTTCGTGATATTGTTACTAACGGCAAGGGCTACCTTACTGCTGTTGAACAGTCCGAACAAGAGAAAACAGGAATCAAGAAGCTTAAAATCGGCTATAACAGGGTATTTGGTTACTATATTGAAGTTACTAATTCCTTTAAGGACCTTGTACCCGAGCATTATATAAGAAAACAGACTCTTTCCAACTGCGAAAGGTATATTACCCAGGAACTTAAAGAGCTTGAGTCAAAGGTCCTTGGCGCACAGGAAAGAATTGTCAGAATAGAATTCGAGCTTTTCTCTGCTATCAGGGAAAAAATAGCAGCACAGCTTGAGCGTGTAAGAAAAACTGCAAGAGCAGTTGCGAATTTAGATGCTTTATGCTCGTTGGCTTACACTGCCGTAAGAAATAATTACACAAGACCTGTTGTTGACACGTCCGACGAAATTTTTATAGAAAACGGCAGACATCCTGTTGTTGAGCTCATGCTTCAGGGTGCACCATTTGTTCCTAACGATACAAAGCTTGATTGCAATAAGAACAGAATCGCTATAATTACAGGACCTAATATGGCAGGTAAGTCAACTTATATGCGACAGGTTGCCGTTATCGTTCTTATGGCACAGATAGGTAGCTTTGTTCCTGCAGAAAGCGCAAAAATAGGTATTGTTGACCGAATTTTTACTCGTGTCGGTGCCTCCGATGACCTTTCAGCAGGTCAGTCAACCTTTATGCTTGAAATGACAGAGGTTGCAGATATTTTAAATAACGCAACGTCCAAGAGCCTCATTGTTTTCGACGAAATTGGCAGAGGTACTTCTACATACGATGGTATGAGTATTGCTCGTGCAGTTCTTGAATATACTGCAGATAAAAAGAGAATTGGTGCCAAAACCTTGTTTGCAACACACTACCACGAGCTTACCGAGCTTGAAGACACAGTTGATGGTGTTAATAACTACAACACATCAGTAAAAAAACGTGGCGATGACATTACGTTCCTCAGACGAATTGTAAAAGGCGCTGCAGACGGTAGCTATGGTGTCGAAGTTGCAAAGCTTGCAGGTGTTCCTAAAGCAGTTGTTGAAAACGCCAAGAAAATATTAAAAACACTTGAAGGTCAGGCGCCTGTTAAGGCTACTAAAGAGGTTGTTACTGAAGAAGAGGAAGATTTCGAGCTTCAGTTGTCTTTTTCTTCAGGTGCAAAAGAAGGTATTGTTGAAAAATTAAAGGATATTGACGTTAATACGTTAACACCTATTGAAGCAATGCAGGTTTTATTTGAATTACAAAAAGAAGCAAAGAATTTATAATTTTACAGAAGGGAGTGTTCTTTTTGCCTCGTATTAACGTTTTACCAAAAAATATTGCAGATTTAATAGCAGCAGGTGAGGTTGTAGAACGCCCTTCTTCAGTTATTAAAGAGTTTATTGAAAACTCTATTGATGCAGGCTCTAAAAAAATTACCGTTGAAATCAAAAATGGTGGTAAGACCTATATGCGCGTTACTGACGATGGTTGTGGTATACACAAGGATGATGTCAGGAAAGCTTTTATGAGCCATGCTACAAGTAAGATTTCAAATGCTGCAGACTTAGATGCCATTTCAACGCTCGGCTTCCGTGGTGAAGCGTTAGCATCCATATGTGCAGTTTCTAAGGTTGAATTGATGACCTCTACTGCCGACGCAGATACAGGCACACGTTTTGTTATTGAAGGTGGCGAAGAGGTTTTGTTTGATGAGGTTGGTGTACCTGTTGGTACAACAATCGTTGTAAGAGATTTGTTCTTTAATATTCCTGCACGTTTAAAGTTTTTGAAAAAGGATGTTCAGGAGGGCAACTACATCGCAACAATTCTTGAAAGAATAGCACTCTCTAACCCCGGTATATCCTTTAAGTTTATAAGGGATGGAAAAATTGCTTTTCAGACACCTGGTGACAATGATTTGAAATCTGCAATCTATGCTGTTTTTGGTAAGGAGTTTACTTCTCAGCTTTTACCGAGCACGTCGGACGTGCATGGAATAAAGGTTAACGGTTTTGTTACTAAGCCGACTGCAGGTCGTGGAAGTCGTTCAATGCAGATTTTCTTTGTTAACGGTCGATATGTAAAGAGTGTTGTTTTCATGAGTGCCGTTGAAGCAGCTTACAAAAACTCGATTATGGTAGGTAAGTATCCTGCATGTGTTCTCTTTATTGAATTACCCTTCGAAACTGTTGACGTTAACGTTCATCCGGCAAAGACAGAGGTAAGGTTTTTTGAAGAAAAAAAAGTTTTTGATTCTGTTTATAATGCAGTTCTTTCTGCATTGAATGAAGATACTTCACGCGTTCAAGCATCATTCTCTACTGCAAAAGCATTTATTGAGCAGCCCCAAAAAGGCGAACAGTTGTCTTTGAAAACAGCTCAGGTTACTCAACCACTAACCCAGAAACAACAGGTTGAGAAGCCTTCGTTTCTAATAAAGCAGTACGGAACTTCGATTACAGGTCAGGAAAACGTTTTTAAGAGTCCTGAACCGAAGGAAGAAAAACAACTTGATTTTCTTAAGGATGACTACTACAGACCAAAGGTTAAAATTGTTACTATTGCAGAAACCAACGTTACAAAGCCGGTGGAAGCTCCATCAGAAAAAACAACTTTTTTCAACCCGGCTACAGTTGATGCTGACAAACAAATTGTTGTTGAAGAGCAAATTGTAAAAGATAAACCAATTCCTGTTGAAAAGGTTGACAAGGAAAAGTTTTGCGAAACAGTAACAGATACTGTAACAGATGTTGTAGTGCCTGAGTACAGATATATCGGTGAAGCCTTCAACACATACCTTATAGCTGAAATGGAAAATAAAATCGTGCTTATTGATAAGCATGCAGCACACGAAAGAATTCTTTTTGAAAAATTTAAAAAGCAAGGCTTTGGTGAATCGCAGATGATGTTGGTGCCTGTTACAGTGACCTTGTCTGCAGATGAATATTCTGCAGTTATGGAAAATCTTGATTTATTGAATGAAACAGGCTATGACGTTACTGATTTTGGTGACAGAACTGTTAAAATCAGCGCATGTCCACCTCAGCTTACAGATGAAAATCTTGAAGACATAATTACCGAAATTGCAGGTTATCTTTCATGTAATGTTAAAACTCTTATGCCTGAAAAGTTAGATTGGATATATCACTCAATGGCATGCAGAGCTGCTGTCAAGGCGGGCAATTTCACTTCAACGTACGAGGCAGAAAAGTTTGTCGGTGTAGTTCTTTCCAGAGAGGATATTCGTTATTGTCCTCACGGCAGACCTGTCCTTGTAGAAATGACAAAACGTGAGCTTGAAAAACAATTTAAAAGAATTATATAGGATGAAATATTTTGGGTAAAAAAGCTATTGTTGTTGTAGGCCCCACTGCTTCGGGAAAAACTGCTCTTGGTGTATATATTGCTAAGAAATTTAATGGTGAAGTTATTTCTTGCGACTCTATGCAGATCTATCAGGGCATGGATGTTTCTACTGCAAAACCAACATTTGAAGAAATGCAGGGAATAAAGCATCATTTGATTGATTTTCTTCCTGTTACGAATACCTACAACGTTTCTGAGTATTGTGAAGATGCGTCACGTGCTTTTAATGATGTTTTGTCACGTGGAAGTTTACCTGTTTTTGTTGGTGGCACAGGGTTATATATCGACTCTTTTTTATCCAATACCCAATTTCTTGATGGTGCATTTTCCGATGAAATAAGATTGCAGCTTCAGTATGAATTAGAAAATAAAGGCATTGATTTTCTTTTTGATGAGCTTGTAAGCATAGATCCTAAGGCTGCTGAAAATATTCATCCCAATAATGTTAAAAGAGTGCTTAGGGCGTTAGAGGTTTACAGAGCAACAGGAAAAACACTTACAGAGCAGAACGAGTTGTCTCATACGGAGAAAACGGATATAGAACCTCTTTTTATTGGTATTACTTATAATGACCGGGAAAAGCTTTACGATAGAATCAACAGACGTGTAGATATTATGCTTGAAAACGGCTTGCTTGACGAAGCGCGCGCTTTGTTTTCAGGAGAATATTCTAACACTGCAGTGGCTTCAATTGGTTGTAAAGAAATGAAACCATTTTTAGATGGTGAAAGGTCTTTGGATGAGTGTGTTGAAAAGTTAAAGCAAAGCACAAGACGTTATGCCAAGCGTCAGCTAACCTGGTTCAGACGTAACGATAAAATTAATTGGTTTTATCCTGATTTATGTAACCAAAAAGAATTGTACGAGCAAATCGATTCTTTAATAAATAATTTTTTGGAAGGTGAAGTAATTGAAAAAGACAAGCTTTAATTATAAATTAATTGCAATAATTCTCGTGCTTTGTCTTTTTTCAATGTATATAGTTTACCAGGCTGTTTTGTACTCCAAGGCAGATATTGAAACACAGCCTGCGCTGAAAGACACTGTTTACAAAACCATTGATACAAAGGCTTTTGTTGTCAGAAACGAAGAATTTATAACAAGCAACGCAAATGGTACTTCTGTTTCTTTTGCTAAAAACGGAGAGCGTGTTGCTTTAGGTGACACAGTTTCTATCGTGTTCGATTCTGCTGATGATGCATCCTCGTTCCTTAAAATCAGTGAGCTTGAAAAGAGAGTTCAACATTACGAGGAACTTGCAGGACAGGCTAATATTCAAGCTATAAACATAGACTCCATTAACAAGAAAATCGATAACGAGTTAATAGAGTACCTCGAAAATATCGATAACAAAACCTATAAAAAAGCAGTTCAGTATGCAGAAAAATACAGAGATACTTTAACAGGTAAGCAAATAGCAACGGGTACAGCTCTTGATGTTACAAAACAACTTGCTGAAGCTAAAAACGAACTCGTTGAGCTTAAACAAAAAAAGTATTCTTTTACCGAGATAAAAAGTGATAAAGCAGGCTATTATATAAATGGCTACGACGGGTATGAGAATACAATAGATTTTGAAAAAATTGACGAATTGACAATTGAGAATATCGAAAAAGCAATAGATTCTAAGTCGCAAAATATTCCTTCTAACGTTGTGGGACGTGTCGTTGAATCCTTTGAATGGTACATTCTTTGCTCGGTACCATCAGACAAAACCGTAAACCTTACTGCAGAAAAAACACTTTACGTTAATATTCCAAACGAAGGAATAGAAAGGTTGCCTGTTTCGTTGCACAAAATCGGTGATCGTGACGCAAGCAAAACAATGCTTATACTTCGTTGTGATGTTATGAACGAAGAACTTTCCGATATCCGAATTGAAGATATACAAATTGTTACCGAAGAATATACAGGCTACAAAATCAGCAATTCATCAATAAGAACAGTTGATGGCGTTAAGGGTGTTTATATAGTCAGAGGTAATCTTCTTGGTTTCAGAAAGATTCATATTGTCTATTCTACAGATACCTTTACCATTGTTGATAACCCTAATGGTGAAACTAACTACATTAAACAATATGATGAAGTAGTTACGAAAGGAGTTGAATTGTATGACAATAAACTCGTTTGATAATTCACCATATATTTCAATAAGCGAAAACCTTAAATATATACGCAATGAAATTGCCGAAGCAACAATTAAATCAGGCAGAGCTGTTGAAGATGTCCGTCTAATGGCTGTTACAAAAACTGTATCCTTTGACAAAATTAACTTTGCTATTGAAAATTGTGGTGTTGATTTAATTGGTGAAAATAAAGTTCAGGAATTTTTAAGTAAACGTGACGAGCTCTCTCTTGATGGTGTTGAGAAACATCTTATCGGTCATTTGCAGACCAATAAAGTCAGAAAGATTGTTCGCGAGGTTGATATGATACAGTCGGTAGATAGCCTTCATCTTGCAGAAGCAATCTCGAAAGCGTCAGAAAGCTTTGGAATCACATCAAAAATTCTGCTCGAAATTAACATTGGTGATGAAGAAAGTAAAACAGGTTTTGACAAAGCTGCTTTTACTGAGTCGTTAGAGGCAATCTCGCTTTTGCCTAACATTACCGTAAAAGGTCTTATGACAATTCCACCAATTTGTGATTCGTCCCTTGAGCTTGAAAAATATTTCGCTTCAATGAGCGATTATTATAATGAAATTAAAGCAGGTAAATATGCTAATTTTGATTTCGAAATATTGTCTATGGGTATGTCAGGTGATTATAAAGAGGCAATTATCCATGGTTCAAATTTAGTCAGAGTTGGTTCCGCAATTTTCGGAGCAAGAAT
>JAZUPI010000023.1:0-52283 GCA_045605085.1 Acutalibacteraceae bacterium | reverse complement strand
ATTGCACCTTTGTTTTCGACGTGCAAGGTTACGTCGCCATTTTCATCGGTTTCCCACTTGATATTTGCCCTTACAGGCTTTTTTTCAAGATAATTTTCTTCTTTTTGTTTTTTCATTACTTATTTTCACCTGATGCCTTTTTCTTGGTGAAAAGAGTGAATTTAAGGAATGTGAGAATAATTACACCAAGAAGAACAAGTCCGCCTACAGTCATAAATCCGGATGAAAGTTTAAATCTTGCTGAAAGGTCAATCATTTCATCTACACCGAAGATTGCAAGAAGTGCGAGTACAATACCGACAATGCCTTCACCTGCTATCATACCAGAGCAGAAGAGGATACCATTGTTGACTGCTTCGTCCTTTTTCTCCTGTGAAGCCTTCATCTTTTCAAATGCAAGACGAATAAGACCACCAATCATAACGCAAGCATTAAGCTGAACAGGTAGATAAATACCAATTGCAAACGGAAGAACAGGAATGCCGATAAGCTCAACAACAATCGCAATGCATACACCAACAAAAACAAGGTTCCACGGAAGATTACCTTCCATTACGCCTTCTATAATAAGCTTCATAAGAGTTGCCTGTGGAGCACCTAACTCACTTGAACCGAAGTGCCATGCACTGTCAAGAAGGTAAAGTGTACCACCTATTGCAAGTGCAGATGCCACAACACCTATAATTTCACCATACTGCTGTTTTTTAGGTGTGGCACCTAAAATATATCCTGTTTTAAGGTCCTGAGATGAGTCACCTGCTATTGCAGCGACAATACAGATAATCGAGCCTATTGCAATAGCACTTGTCATACCCTCAATGCCATCAGCTCCTGTAAGCTTGAGAATAAGAGTCGAAATAAGAAGTGTCGCAATCGCCATACCTGACACAGGGTTATTACTGCTACCTACAAGACCAACCATTCTTGAAGATACTGTTGCAAAGAAAAAACCAAAAACAACAATAATTGCTGCGCCCAAAAGAGATACGGGAATTGCAGGAAGAAGCCACACAACAAGTGTAAGAACAACAATTGCAATAATCACAATCTTCATATTGATATCCTGCGCCGTTCTGTCTGTTGAAGCTGCACCACTACCTTTAATACTCTTCATAGCGCCACCAAAGGTTTTGACAATAAGAGGAAGTGATTTTATAAGGCTTATAATACCACCTGCTGCAAGGGCACCTGCACCGATATAACGGATGTAAGTACTCCATATAGCACTTGCGCCACCTGCTGCAAAAAGCTCACTTATAGGCTCTGTACCCGGGTAAAGAGTAATGTTTGCACCAAAGAGAGCGATAAGTGGAATAATAACCATCCAGCTTAAAATACCACCCGCAAACATAAATGATGCAATACGAGGACCACAAATAAAGCCTACGCTCATAACTGCAGGGTAAATCTGTGTACCGATTTCACCTGAAAAGCTCTTGAATTTAAGAGAGATTTCACCTGAAACGAGCTTAAGTCCGTCAATAATAAATTTGAAAAGTGCGGCAAAGCCCATGCCTGCAAAAACCTTTGATGCATTTGCGCCACCCTTTTCGCCTGCAAGAAGCACCTCTGCACAAGCAGTTCCTTCAGGGTAAGGAAGAACACCATGCTCTTTAACAATAAGTGCATTTCTTAACGGAATCATAAAGAACACGCCTAAAAGACCACCTACAAGAGCAATGCTTGCCAACTCGAAGATGTCCGGCTTATCCATTAGCCCTTCTTCTGCCCAAAGAAACAAGGCAGGAAGAGTAAAAATAGCACCTGCTGCAAGAGATTCGCCTGCGGAACCTGTTGTCTGAACAACGTTGCTTTCAAGAACAGAATTCTTACGCAAAACAAATCGATAAACACCCATAGCGATAACTGCTGCAGGAATTGACGCAGAAACAGTCATACCAACTCTTAAGCCCAGGTATGCGTTAGCAGCACCAAAAACAACTGCAAGAAGAATCCCCATAACAACTGAAGATACAGTTAATTCAGGAGTGATTTTCTCAGCAGGAACATATGGTTTAAAATCATTTTTCTTATCCATAAATTTCTCCAATCTTTTTTGCAGATAAACTGCATTTTCACAAAATCCCGTCGATTATATCATATTAAGTAAAATCTTAGTCAATATACTGAAATTACATTTTTTCTAAAACATCAACTATCACGTTAAAAAGATTATTTGTTGACGAAACGCTTAATTTCTCATTAAACGTATGCACATCAAACATAGTAGGTCCTACTGAAATACAATCAAGATTGTCTATTTTAGAATCAAAAACACCACATTCCAGACCTGCGTGGATTGCTTCTATTTTTGCATCTTTACCAAAGTAGGTTTTGTAGCAATCGCAATACAAATCACGAAGACGTGAATCTGCCTTATATTCCCAGGAAGGATATCCACCTGAAATCTCGATTTCGCAAGGAATATTACTGAAAATGGAATTCATTTTTTCCTCTAAGAAATCAATGGCTGTTTTCTTGTTGCTTCTGAAGGAATATTTGAAGAGCAATTCGTTTTCAGTTGTTTTGATTACACCAAGATTCATCGACGTTTCTACAAGACCTTCTATTTCTGCACTCATTTCTACAACACCTTGAGGAGAGGAAACAAGCACAACAGCAAGTTGTTTTTTCAAATCGTCCGGCAGAACTAATGTATGAGCCATATCCGAAACACAAACGTCATAGCAGAATCCACTTTCTCTTGCAGAGATTTCTCCTTTTATTAACTCAAGATACGTGTTAAGTTGGGCAGTAAATTCTTCTACGTCTTCAACAAGGAATTCCATTTCACAGTGATTGGTAATAGCGTTGGTTTTGTCTCCACCGTTTATTGATATTAGGTTAACCGAACGGTCACCAGCAAAGTGATTTATGACTCTTCCTGCTAAAATATTAGCATTCACTCTGCCCTTGTGTATCTCTACGCCGGAGTGACCACCCTGCAGACCACGAAGCACAACGCTTACCCTGTCACCTGCCTTCTTCACTCTCTCAACAGGAATCGTAGCAGAAAAATTTCTGCCTCCTGCACAAGAAACAGTAACGGTATCGTCCTCCTCAGAGTCAATGTTAATCATAGTTTTACCCTTAAGAAGTGAGCAATCAAGAGCACCTGCACCTAAAAGACCGATTTCTTCGTCAACTGTAAAAACTGCCTCTATCGGTGGATGGTTATAACTACCACTTTCGAGAATTGCAAGGATTATTGCAACAGCAATTCCGTTGTCGGCGCCAAGGGTTGTACCCTTTGCCTTTACAAAATCACCTTCCACGTATGGCTTTATAGCGTCGTTAACGAAGTCGATTTCGTAGCCCTCTTCCTTCTGGCAGACCATATCGAGATGTCCCTGAAGAATAACAGGCTCCTTTGACTCATACCCCTTTGTCGCAGACTTGTAAACGACTATGTTATCTGCATTATCACGGGCATATTCAAGATTATGTTCCTTTGCAAAAGCAACGCAGAAATCGGAAATCCCTCTCATATTACCTGAGCCATGAGGAATGGAGCAGATTTTTTCAAAATAGTAAAAAACTCTTTTGGGTTCTAAGTTTAAAAGCTCTGACATTGTTATCACCTGTAAAATAAAATCTTGTAAATTATAGCACAAAAGCAACTTTATATCAATAACATTGTTATATGAAAATTGAGGTAATGCTTTTCCTTTACAAAGATATGCAAGTATTGTATAATTACGTATGAAAGTAGGTGTATCGAATGAACACAGAAAATGTTTTAACCGAACTAAACGGCTTGGTTGAAAAATACTCCACCCAACTTGATTGTTTGGGTGTTAAATGTGTTATTCACAGAAAACATTTTCAGTTGCACCCATCACACGAGCCACACGCTACTGCAAACTCAGGTTTATTTTTTATTCTTGATGAAGCCTACTACAAATTTCGAATGAAATTCATACCTTACCAAGACAATGACTACAACTGTGTTGTTTTGCGGTTCGAGCCTTTAGATAATTCCGTAAAAAATCGTTTTATTAAAGAATATTCATACCTTATTCAAAGCCGAGAAGATACAAAAAATTTTCTTGTAGATTACCAAAAGGTTTTATCCCGTGCAGAAAAATGCATTAATAAAACTATAAAAATGCTAAAAAACAGTTCTCCCGAAAAAGTATGTTCCGATAAATTGATTGATGCACTCAGATATTCTTCGAGTATTAAGTATTCTTACAAAAAAGAATATCTTGGAAAAAGTAAAGTGTTTTGGGAAACAATTTTTAATATCTTTACGATAATCTTTATTGGTGCGATATCATTATTATTTGTTGTGCTTTTGTGATTTCCTACAATATTTTTAATTTAAATATGTTGATTTTTACAAAAAAGAGTTTTATAATACAGGCGTTGGATAAAATTATTTACAGAACATGAGGCGAAATGTATGAATATATGGCACGATATTAATCCGGAAAGAGTTTCACGTTCATCATATGCTGCTGTAATTGAAATAAGCAAAGGCAGTAAAATGAAATACGAGCTTGATAAAGAAACAGGTCTTTTAAGACTTGACCGTGTTCTTCACACATCTACACACTACCCTGCAAACTACGGCTTCATTCCAAGAACATACGCAAAAGACAACGACCCACTTGACGTATTGGTATTATGTTCCGAACAAATTGAGCCTATGGCTATTGTTGAGTGCTATCCTATTGGTGTTATTACAATGCTTGACAACGGTGCACCTGACGACAAGATTATTTCAATACCATTCAACGATCCAACCTACAACACTTATAAAGACATAAGCCAGCTTCCACCACACATATTTGACGAAATGAAACACTTCTTTGCCGTCTACAAAACCCTTGAAGGTAAAGAAACTGCTATTGACGAAGTAAGAGGTGTACTCGACGCAGTTTCTATTATTGAAGACGCAATAAAAGGATATGAAGAAAAATTCGGTAAATAAGTAATTTTTCTCTTTTTTTCTTGAAAAATCACTTGCATTTACAAGTGGTTTGTGATACTATATGTGATTGTATGAACGAATAAAGGAGGTGCCCGTAGGATGCCAAACATTAAGTCAGCAAAGAAGAGAGTTCTTGTTAACGCAACAAAGGCTGCAAGAAACAAAGCTACAAACTCTGCTCTTAAGACTGCTATTAAGAAAGCAAACGCAGCTATCGAATCAGGTGATGCTAATAAGGCAGAAGCTGTTAAGGTTGCTGTTAAAAAGCTTGACCAGGCTGCTGCTAAAGGTCTTCTTCACAAGAACAACGCAGCTCACAAGAAGTCACAGCTCGTAAACAAGCTCAACAAGTCAAACTAATTTGATTAATTGAGATTGAAGAAAAAACCCCCGTAACAATGAGTTACGGGGTTTTCTTTTTCTTCAGAACTACTATAGCTACCAATTCACTTAATTACCTCGTGCGTTAGTACATACCGCACGAAGTATATCGCAACGCGTAAGCGTTGTATAGCGCCAACGGCATATCGCCACATTGTTCTTTCCAATTGAAGATTACCGGCAAGAAAACTACCCACCACCATTCCGCCTAAACATAAAAGTAAAGGCGAGTATATTCACCCGGAATACACTCACCTAAAACATTAATTTTATCTAAGAATGGTCCCTCTCCCTATGCTTACGCACAGGGATGATAAGCTTTGCAAACATTATCTTGCAACGCAATTCCGATTTTTGCATTTATATCAAACCTGCTCGGCTATATCGTAAATAAGTCTTTCTGTTTTTTCCCAACCAAGGCATGGGTCTGTAATAGATTTGCCGTAGATACCGTCCCCTATCTTCTGTGCACCATCTTCAATATAACTTTCGATCATAAAGCCCTTTACAAGCTTTTTGATGTCGTCGTTATGAGCACGGCTATACATTACGTCTTTAGCAATACGAATTTGTTCAAGATACTTTTTACCTGAGTTTGCGTGATTGGTATCAACGATACAAGCAGGATTTTTAAGTCCTGATTTCTGATACGTTTCGCTTAAATTTGCAAGGTCTTCGTAGTGGTAGTTTGAAATGTTGTGACCATCTCTGCTGACTAATCCTCGCATTATTGCGTGTGCAAGTGGATTTCCCTCACTTTCTACTTCCCAACCACGATAAATAAATGTATGACTGCTTTGTGCTGCTGCAATGGCATTCATCATAATAGATAAATCTCCACTTGTTGGATTTTTCATACCAACAGGAATATCGAAACCACTTGAGGTTAACCTGTGTTCCTGATTTTCTACAGAACGTGCACCTATCGCAACATATGAAAGCACATCTGAAAGATAACGGTAATTTCCGGGGTAAAGCATTTCATCAGCGCAAGAAAAACCATACTCTTTTAATGCACACATATGCAAATCTCTTATAGCAATAATGCCATGAAGCATATCAGGTTTTTCGTTGGGGTCAGGTTGATGAAGCATACCCTTGTAACCTGCACCTGTAGTACGAGGCTTACCTGTGTAAATTCTGGGAACTATAACAATTTTATCTTTAACCTTTTCACGCACTTCTGCAAGACGAGAAATATACTCAAGTACAGGGTCTTTGGAATCTGCAGAGCACGGACCTATTACAAGTAATAATTTATCAGATTTCCCTGTAAACACATCTCTGATTTCTTTGTCATTTTTTGCTTTCTGTTCTTCCATAGCCATTGATAACGGAAACTGCTCCTTGATATCCATAGGAATAGGAAGTTTTCTTTTAAAATTCATACTCATTTTTGACATCTCCTCGTTCAGATTATTTTATACGTTATTCCGAGGTTTTTAATATCTTCAAAAAAGTCGGGATAGCTTTTATTTACACATTGGGCACCACTAAGAATGCCACCTGTTACACTACACAGAACTGCACAGCTCATAGCTACTCTGTGGTCGTTATGACAATCAATTGTCTCCGTGGGAGTTTTTAAAACACTTTTCGGTATTATTATAAAATCATCTTGGACCTCTGTGGTTATGCCGAATTTTAATAATTCCTGTTTCATAACCTCTCCACGATCACTTTCTTTTATTTTAAGTCTGTTTGTTCCTGTAAGTACAGCTCCGTTTTTAAGAGCTGCACACGCCATAAGCACAGGACCTAAATCCACACAGTCTGATATATCAAGAGTTGGCGTACCATTCTGTAATGCTTCAAAATAGTCTTTGTATATTTTATCGCCCTGTAGACTTTCATCGTTAAGACCTTCAACACAAACGGAGCCACCTGCAAGGTTGAATGCATCAAGAAAGGCAACATTTGACCAATCGCCTTCGCAAGATATATTTTGTGCCTTATATTGCTGAGAACCTTTTATGTACCAACCTTTTTCGGTCGTTTCAATTTCTACACCAAACTGACGTAACACATCTGTTGTAATATCAATATACGGTGCACTTTGCAGCGGTGTAGAAAGACGTATTTCACTGTCACCATTTAAAATTGGTAAAGCGAAAAACAAACCTGTGATAAACTGACTACTTACATCTCCCCTAACCTCATAAACACCTGAAACAAGCTTTCCTTTTGTTTTGAGTGAATCATCATTTTTTACAAACTCGCACCCTTTTTGAGTAAAAAGCTCTTCATACACGGTTTGAGGACGTGCCATCAATCTACCTGCACCTGTAAACTCGGTTGTTTTTGAAATTAAATAGCACAAAGGTATAAGAAAACGAAGCGTACTTCCACTTTCGTTACAAAACAGGGAAAGATTCTCTTTTCTGCTTTTGAAATCAATACCTTTAACTGTAGCAGTTGTACCATTGAGCTCTACTTCTGCACCCATTTCTTTAAGGCAGGAAACAGTAGCCAAAACATCGTCATTCACACCTATATTTTCTATTTTGCTTACACCTTTACAAAGAGCAGCAGCAATCAATATACGGTGGGCATAGCTTTTCGAAGCAGGTGCTTTTACCACACCATTTGCCATAGATGGGAATATCTGAACATCCATACTTACACCTTCTCAACAATGGCATCTATAGCTTCCAGATATCCATCTGTGCCCTTACCACAAATTGTTTTAAAGCATGCAAGTCTCACGTAACTTATCTGTCTGAAATCTTCACGTGCAGAAACATCTGAAATATGCACCTCAACTGCAGGTATAGAAACTGCTTTTAGGGCATCAAGAATTGCAATACTTGTATGAGTATAAGCACCCGGATTTATTATAATACCATCGTACAAGCCGAAAGCAAGCTGAATAGTATCTACAATATCGCCCTCGTGATTTGATTGAAAGCACTTTACATACACGCCTTTTTCTTGTGCATATTTTTCAATTTTTTCAACAAGTGAATTGTAGGTTTCCTTACCGTAAATATCCGGCTCCCTTATGCCGAGCATATTAATATTTGGTCCGTTAATCACAAGTATATCCGTAATAATCCGCCTCGATTCTTTTTACTACATCTTCAACAGTGCCTGTGCCGTCTATAACTACATCGGCATACTCTGTATAAAGTGAATAGCGTTCATTATATCTTTTTTCAAGATCTGCTCTGTTACTTGACAGTGGTCTGTCCGGAGTTGCAACGAGCATATCTAAAGGTCTGTTTATAAAATAAATGCGACCATTACCTTTTAATGCTTCAATATTTTTCTTGTTAAGCACTGCGCCACCACCTGTGGCAATTATCTTTGAATTGCATTTTGAAATTTCAAAAATTTCTCTGCTTTCAATTTCACGGAACACATTTTCCCCTTTTTGTGAAAAGATTTCGGGAATAGGCAACTTTTCTGATTCGACAATCAAGCTGTCTGTATCGACAAAAATCTTATTAAGCTTTTCTGACAAAACCATACCAACAGAGGTTTTACCGCTTGCAGGCATACCTATTAAGACAACGTTCATTTTATCTTTATAAAGATTCCTGAAAATAGTTTCAACCTTACACTCATCCACAGGTTCATCTGTAAATTTCTCTACTGCATACGCTGCCTGTGACACAAGCATATAAAGACCGCCGACTGCAGTAATCCCTCGTGCTTTTGCATCAACAATAAGCTGTGATGAAAGTGGATTGTAAACAGCATCAAAAACAGCTGACAGCTTTGAAAAATTCTTTACGTCTACTGCTGAATTGCAAATATTGGGAAACATTCCACATGGTGTGGTATTTATAAGCACGTCTATATCGCTGTGGGTTTCATAAAGCTCATCATATGTAATGTAATGAATTTGTGGAGCACGAGAAACTTTCAAAACTTCAGAAGCCCCCATACTTTGTGCTACTGCAAAAGCAGTATTTGACGTGCCACCTGAGCCAAGAATTGCAATTTTTTTGCCTTCAAGACTTACCCCTGCTCTTTTTATGAGTGAAGTAAGTCCGTAGAAATCTGTATTGTAGCCGTACAACGTACCCTCTTTATTTACAATGGTATTTACTGCATTTATTGCCTTTGCTTCATCTGAAATCCACGAAAGATAAGGAATCACATCTTTTTTATAAGGGATTGTAACATTTATTGCCTTAAAGGACTTTTCCGTCATAAAGACCTTCAACTCTTCAGGTGTCAGCTCCTGAAGCCTGTAATTGTAATCAGCAAGAGCATTGTGTATCTCTTTTGAAAAACTATGTCCTAAATGCTCACCTATACAACCATATTCCATATTAAGCACCTAACCAATCTGTGCCGAATTTCTGCGAAAGCAAATCACAAAGCGTAATTGCGGTTATGCTATCTACTACAACCCTTGCCCTGTGAACAATACACGGGTCATGACGGCCTGTTGTTTCAAGGGTGGTGTTTTCTTTATTTATAAAATCTATTGTTTCTTGTTTCTTAGCAATAGACGGTGTCGGTTTTACTGCACAAGAAAACACAATAGGCATTCCGTTTGTAATGCCCCCGTTTATGCCACCATTATTGTTGGTTTTTGTAACAACCTTTTCATCTTCATATTTAAATGAATCGTTCATTTCACTGCCAAGCATATCTGCACAAGAAAAGCCTGCACCAAATTCAACACCTTTAATGGCAGGAATTGAGAAAAGTGCGTGTGACAACATACCTTCCACACTGTCAAACCAAGGCTCACCAACACCTGTAGGTAGACCCACAACAACTGTTTCGAGCACTCCACCTACACTGTCACCTGCAGCAGACGCACTTTCAATTCTTTTAACCATTTCCTCGCCTTTTGCATCATCAATAACTGCAAAGGCTTTATATGATAATAGTTTAATTTCTTCATTTATATTGTCAAAACGCACATCTTCTATACCTGCACACTTTTTGATATGTGTCCCTATAAGGATATTTTTGTTTTTTAGTGCATTCAAGCAAATGGCTCCTACCGCGACAAGTCCTGCAGTTACCCTGCCACTAAAATGTCCTCCGCCACGGTAATCTTCATTCCCGTTATATTTTAAGAAAGCCGTAAAGTCTGCATGACCCGGTCTTGCCTTACCGTAGTTTTTGCCGTAAGCCTCTGATTGTGTATTTTCATTAGGTATTGTGATACACAAAGCAGTACCTGTTGTTTTACCATCAAACACGCCACTAAGGATTTTAAATTGGTCCTTTTCTTTGCGTGGAGTAGATATTTTGCCTATAGGTCTTCTTAAATCCAACTGATGCGCTATAAAGTCTTTATCAACAACAATACCTGCAGGAAGACCGTCAATCACAGCTCCTATTGCTTCACCGTGACTTTCACCAAAAAGAGTGATGCTTATATTGTTTCCAAACGTATTTTTCATTTTATATAAGCCTCCTTTATTATCTCGTCAAGTTCATCAAATTCTATAAACTTAAATTCAAAGCTTCCTATTTCATTAACGCAAACTACGTTTACGCCACTTGACGTCGCCTTTTTGTCGTGACGAAGAGCAGTAAGCAACACATCCGATGAAAATGATATTTCGCACGGAAGATCGTATTTCGAAAGAACAGCCTTAAGTCTTTCTCTTAACTGTGATGAACTGAATGGCAGCATACCTATTGCAACACATTCACCATGAAGAAAATCCCCTAAACCGGTAGCTGTTTCAATAGCGTGAGCTGCGGTATGACCGAAATTGAGAACCCTGCGAAGTCCCGTTTCTTTTTCATCTTCTTGCACAACTGCTTTTTTTATTTTGAGTGAACGTTCAATGATTATATCTATATTTTCTTTTGCCTCGCCTTTTTCTATGATGCTAAAAAGCTCTGCATCCGACGTTGCCGCCATTTTTATGCTCTCTGCAAGACCATTATTGAACTGTCTTTCACTAAGTGTAGAAAGCACATCAGGGTCTATAACAACTACTTCAGGTTGATAAAAAGCGCCAACTGTATTTTTGTATCCACCAAAGTCTATTGCAGTTTTACCACCGATTGATGAATCAACCTGAGATAATAACGTAGTGGGAATATTTACAAAATCAATTCCTCGCATATATGTAGCTGCAGTAAAGCCTGAAAGGTCACCTACCACACCACCACCAACTGCAACAACACAATCAGCACGAGAAAACTCGTTTTCACTAAGCACTTGAAGAAGCTCCTTATAGGTGTCAAAGCATTTGCTTTTTTCACCTTGGGGAATCACCTTTACAACTGCATTTTTGAACTGTGCGGCAACTGTTTGTGCGTACTGCGATGGTACACCACTATCGGTAACAACCAACGCTCTTTTATTTACGTTATAATGCAATGCTATGTTATTGATCGAACCACGTTCTAAAACGATATTATATTGTCTTGTGCTTGTGTTTACGGGAAGAATCATTTTAACGTCCCCTTCAGATATGTTGTTCTTTAGAATATTTACCTACAAGTCTTACGTTTGTGCAAACCTTTGAAAGCTTGTTAATCATTATTGCTTCACTTTCATCTGTTAAGTGACCTTCGCCTTCAAGGAAGAAATAGTAGTTCCAGATAACGTCCTTTGACGGACGACTTTTAAGAGCTTTAAGATTGTAGCCACACTCACCAAAAACAGATATTGCCTTTCCTAACGAACCTGCTTCATCGCGAACTGTAAACAAAACAATAAAGTTGTTCTGGTCTGCAGAGCTATCACGAGGTACTCGTGAAAAAACAGCAAAACGAGTTGTATTTTGGCTATTTTCATTAATTTTACGATCAATGAGCTTCAAACCATATTCGTTACCTGACTCTATACTGCATATAACACCCAAAGAGTTGTCGTTCTTTTCTGATACAAGCTTAGCTGCAACTGCAGTATTGACTGCTTCCTCGGTTTCGTAACCTTTTTGTTCAATAAATTCTGCACACTGACCCAACGCCTGGGGGTGGCTGACTACCTTTTTTATTGTTTTTGCATCTGCATCCTGCGTGCCGAAAAGATTTTGCTCAACTGCCATATCGTAAACACCGTTTATGAAAAGTGAACCAAAATAGGTTAAATCCATTACCCTTGCAACGTCACCCTCATAGCTGTTTTCAATAGGAAGAACAGCAATTTCACATTCACCACATTCAACTGATTTATATGCAGATTTAAAATCACCATATGAAACAGGTGTTGCATCGGGAAAAATACGTTTAACTGCAAGCTCTGCAAACGCACCTTTAACACCGGAAAACGCAACTCTCATTCCATCATTAAGCTTTCTTTGGTAATCCTTTGAAAGCTTCATAATATTCTTTTGGAAATTGATGTAATAAGACCTTATCTCATCATTACTAACAAACTGACTGTTAGACTCCATAAGCTGTGCTTCACGCACTAAATCTTCAATGGGAAGTCCGTTCAACTTTTTATATTCGGCAACATCCCCGGCTGCCTTCATTCTTTTTTCAAAAAGCTGTGCAATCTCTTTATCTATTTCAGAAATAGTTTCGCGCGCATTTTGAAACTTTAAATCATACTCATTCATTTTTGATAATCCTCATAAAGTGATTTAAATGCAGGTAATGAACGTTCAATTAAATCGGTATCTACACAGTAAGAAATTCGGACAAAGCCCTCCACGCCAAAGCTGTCACTAGGTACAACAAGAAGGTCAAACTTCTTTGCTCTCTCATAAAAAGCATTTGCATCATTTTCAAGCGCTTTAACGAACATATAAAAAGCTCCGTCAGGCTTAATTACTGTGTAACCGATATCTGTAAGACCATTATAAAGAATATTCCTGTTTTTCTCATAAATCGATACGTCTGCTGTATCATCAAGACACTGAGCTACAACGTACTGCATAAGACTTGGAGCACAAACGTAACCCAAAGCTCTGCCCGAGCCACAAATTGCAGCATAAACGTCACCAGCTTCTTTCATTGTAGGAGAAACGAAAATGTAACCGATTCTTTCACCAGGAAGAGAAAGAGCCTTACTATATGAGTAGCAAACGAAAGAATTATCATAATGTGCAGGAATATATGCAACCTTTTCACCTGTGTAAACAAGTTCTCTGTATGGCTCGTCGGAAATAAGGAAAATCTCTTTCCCATACTCCTCTTGTTTTTTGTAAAGAAGGTCTGCAAGTTTTTTAACGTCTTCTTCAGGTACAATTACACCAGACGGGTTATTCGGAGAATTAATTATAATTGCCTTTGTGTTTTTGTTAATTGCCTTTTCCAATGCATCAAAATCAATCTGCAAATCATCCTTCTTGCAACTTACTGTTACAAACTTTGCACCTGACTGCTCAACAAAAACCTTATATTCAGGGAAGTATGGCGCAAGAGCAATAACCTCATCATTTTCTTCTGCAATAGCGTTTAAAGTAATTGTAAGGGATGCCGCTGCACCACAAGTCATATAAACAAGACCGGGATTCGCCTCTACACCATATTTACTTTTTATATAATCACAAATTTTAATTCTTACGTCCACATCACCAGGTCCTGATGTATAACCGTGAAGCACCTCTGCCGGAGTTTCTTCTATAAGTTTTGTTATTATGTCCGTAACCTTTTGTGGTGCCGGAACACTTGGGTTACCAAGGCTGAAATCAAACACGTTTTCTGCACCGATTTCAGCTTTTCTTTTTTTACCGTACTCGAAAATCTCGCGAATAACAGAACTTTTTTTGCCAAGTTCAAGCATTTTTGATGAAATCATAAAATTTTCTCCTATAACTGAAATGATTAAATAAAAAATCCGCACACCGTATACTTTTAAAAGCATAGCAGAATGCGGACTGACTATATACTTTGAACTCTTTGCATTTATTTGCAAGAGCGTGAGGCACACAGACAATCCATACAGCTAAAGTAATAAAATCGATTAATAAACTTATGAAACATCTGTATCACCTTTCCTCAAATTTATATTGAAGATATTACTCCTACATCAAGTCTTTGTCAAGAGTATTTTTTATTTTTTCTCGTTTTTTTCAACAATCTCCGCAAACCCGTAAATAAGCGCAGAAATAAATCTTGCTATGACAACAAAAATTAAAAATACTGTAAATAATGGAAGTGCGAGAAGAGAAAGCATACCCGCACCAAGATATACTGCAACAAGAACAATACCGACACCAACAAGTGCAACTGCAAAGAAAACGTTGATAATGAACATAATGAATGAAAATCTCTTAAGTGATGATGAACAGCATTTAAAGAAATTAAAATCCATCATTTTCATATCTGCATTTTTTTCAGTGGTAGCTTTGCTATCTTTGCTATTATCAACTACCTGATTCACATTATTTGTTTCCATTTATTTTCTCCTATTAACAGTTCTATTAAAACCAACCGTCATCAATATCGCCTGTTGCTAAAACAACTCCACTACCCTGTGATGCAGGCTTTGTTGTGTCTGCAGGCTTCTGTGGGTTTACCGGCTTTGCTGTGTCTGCAGGCTTATGTGGGTTTGCAAGGGCTGTTGTCTGTGCAGGTTTAGTTTCTGTAGTGCTACTGCCTGAGTTATTTGGTTTTTCTGCTGTTGAGCCATTACCTGTGCTTGAATTTGTTGGTTTAACAGAGTCTGCTACGCTGCCACCATTATTAACTGATGAGCCATTGTTTGAAGATGAGTTATTACCTGCATGGGTATTAACAGACTGTGTCACCTTTTCATTACCTGTAGCAGATTCACCTGCCTGTGCGTTTGCAGATACGTCACCGTTAACTACGTCGCCATTTGATTCGTCTGCTTCAGCATCCAAAGATGCGCTATCGGAAACAGCTGCATCCGGTACGGTTGATGGCGTGTCATTTTTGTTTCCACCACAAGCAGTAAACAAAACAAGAATTAATGCAAAGCAAACAAGAATTGCTGCAAAAGAAATGATTTTTTTCATATTTAAATCCTCCAATTAAAATACAACGCCATTGGCGTTTAATTCGTTTTCAAGTCCTATAAGGTCTTTAGTGTCGAACACAAAGCCCTTCATACCAAACGACCTTGCACCCTCTATATTAACGGGCATATCGTCAATAAAAAAGCACTCATCTGCTCTAAGATTGAATTTTTTGCAAAATGCTTCGTATATTTCCCGTTGTGGCTTAATAATCTTATAGAGGGCGGAAATAAAGTAGCCATCCATAAGACATAACGCAGGAACATTCTGGTACACGTCGAAAAAACGTGGTGTTGCGTTTGACAACAAATAAACATTATAGCCTGCCTTTTTAAGACGAAGAATGAACTCCTCCATTTTTGGTAAAGGTGGCATATACGGATAGAAGTTACTTATCATCTGCGCCATAAGCTCCCTTGTTTCCTCAGGAAGCTGTGGCAGAATTTCAGGAATAACCTCGTCAGCACGTGCAAGACCTGCATCCATATCGCGCCAATATTGACTGTTGAAAACCTTTTCAAGAATCAAGTCGTGATATTCCTCTTTAAAGTACTCATTAAGTGTTCTTTTCAGATTGAGGTCTATCAAAACCCCGCCCATATCAAAAACAATGTTTTTTATCAACACAAATCACCGTTTACATTATAACATTTAATAAAAAAAATTCAACATTTACTTAATAAATTTTACAATATGGTCTTTAAATTTATGAACAAATATGATATACTTTAGAACAAATTATTATACAGGTGATAAATATGGAAATTAAAATTTTTAAAACTCCAGAAGAAATCGGTGTTGCAGTTGCCGAAATCTTTACAAGCCAGGTTAAAGCTAACCCTTCTTGTGTGTTAGGTCTTGCAACAGGTGCAACACCTATTCCTACATACAAAAACATTATTTCTACATACGAAAAAGGCGGCATTTCCTTCAAAGATGTAAAAACCTACAACCTTGATGAGTATTGCAACCTTCCAAAAAGCGACAAAAACAGCTACTACACATTTATGCACGAGCAGCTTTTCAATGGTCTTGACATTCTTGAAGAAAACGTTCATTTCCTTGACGGCAACGCTGAAGATTGCGACGCAGAATGCAAACGCTATGACGATGAAATCAACGCTGCCGGTGGCATTGATATTCAGCTTTTGGGCATTGGTAACAACGCTCACATTGGTTTCAACGAGCCTGCTGACGAGTTTACAAACGGATCCTTCAAGGTACAGCTTACAGAAAGCACAATTAACGCAAACAAGATTTACTTTGATGAAAATCCAATGCCTACACACGCACTTACAATGGGTGTTAAGCAGATTATGTCTGCTAAACAAATCATTCTTATTGCTACTGGTCCAAAGAAAGCTGAAGCTATCAAAAATATGGTAGAAGGTCCTGTAACTGCTCAGGTTCCTGCATCTATTCTTCAGGAGCACGACAACGTACTCATCTTCCTTGACGAAGAGGCTGCATCACTTCTTAAATAAGAACCTAAAACTAAAACGCTTTGTACTTTGGGTACAAGGCGTTTATTTTATTTCAAAAATATACTCGAAAGCATCTTGTTTGTTTTTTACGTAAAGAGTTACCGATGCTTCATTTATAGGTTTTGTAATTAAAAATGTATTATTTTTTTCGTCATATTCTTCTGTTGTAAACGTAACGCCTAAACCACTCACAAAAGCAAACAGGCATACAGGAAGGAAATCCCCTGGTAAATCACTTGTTTGGTATGTTTTTTTCAAGCCTGAAAATTCTGTAACACACGTTACTTGTGAAACAACGTAATTAAACAAATCCTTTTCATTAGCAAAAACGGAAAGCTTCATTTCCTTACCATCGAAAGAAATTGTTCCGTTATATGAATTTTGCCTGTACACAATCTGTACAGGCGTTATTGTTTGAAAATTCACTTCCGTAATAGTGTTGCCCTCCTTTATACCACAGGAACAAAAACAAAAAAGGAGAGCAACAACCAAAAATATATTGAAAGGTCTTTTAATCAATATCACCTGTTTCAATCATTTTGTACACCTTGCCGAGGCAATCAGCACAATCGGTTGGTAATATAGAATATTCAGACATTTCTTTTTTTAGAACATCGGCACACATACCGTGAACAAAGGCACCTAAAGCCCCTGCCCTAAAAACGTCACCATTCATATTAGGTGCAAGACCTGCAATTATACCTGAAAGCAAATCTCCTGCTCCACCTTTAGACAAGCCGGTATTTCCTGTTTTATTAACAAAAATCTCTGTGCCATTATTATTACAAATCAAGGTTTCGTGACCTTTAAGAAGAACGTTTACGTTATAAAATTTAGCAAACTCTGTTACAATTTTTTCTCTGTCTGCTTCAACCTGAGAAATGCTTTTCTTTATTAAACGTGCCATTTCCCCGGGATGTGGAGTTATAAGTATATCTGCTTTAGCTTTCTGCAAAACGTCAACACTATCTGCAAGGTTATTAAGCGCATCTGCATCAAGTACAACCCTCTTACCCTCCAGTTGAATCAAAGAAGTAACAATAAGGGTTTGTGCGTAACCTTTACCAATACCACAACCAACCATAATTACGTCGGCTTTTTGTGCTTCTTCAAGTAATGATTCAACAGTAGTATGGCTTATATACCCTCTTTCGTCTGTTTCAAGAGGCATAAAAAGTGTTTCTGAAAGCTGCGACGTAAGCGCCCCATATAAAATGTCAGGAAATGCAACTGTTACAAGACCTGCACCACTTCTGAGAGCACCCTTTGCAGCAAGAACACAGCAACCAACCATATTTTTACTGCCACAAACGAGCAACACCTTACCAAAGGTGCCTTTGTGACCATATGGATTACGCTCAGGTAACAGACATTTTGCACTTTGCAAACATAAGCTTTGATTATTCATACAACCACTCCATCAAATGATAGCTTGATTATATTATTCTTAGTTTCTACTGTCAAGCAACAAGAACGTCTTCAAGTTTAGATGTATTATTAAGATGTGCGAGCATTTCGTTGTAATCATCACTTTTAAACTCGTGAATAACTGCAACTTTTTGCTGTGCTTGTTTCTTTTCTTTAACTGTAAGGTATATTGCTTTAAAGAATGCCTTTACGTATTTTGCAGCTTTACGTTCAAACTTTGCTAACTCTTTTTCGTGCAAGATTGCATAAGTACCTAAAAGAACAAGAAATAAGTTGAATCCGAATTTTATTATTGTTAACGTTGTCATATTATTTTCCTCCCAACGAAAAACGAACATTTGTTTTTGTGATTTAATTATAGCACCTTTTCTTCCAATGTCAACACGAATGTTCGCATTATTTTTGTTTTTTAGTCCTTTTTGTAGTACTTTATGAGGTTTTTTCGCGTTTTTTTGCTAAATTTATTTATTTTTTTACAAATTTTGTTTTGTTTTCATTACAATGATACCGAACATTTCTGAACAAGTTTCCGAACATATCTTCATGTACAAATCCAGCTCAAAAAACAATTATATTAATTTTTCAAAATTTAATGTTGGCTTTTTTATAATAATATAGTATAATAAATAGAAATTTATTCGTAGTAATACTTTATAACTTTCTAAGGAGCAAAATATGTTTGTCGATAAAGCAAAAATTCTGATTATTGCAGGTAACGGTGGTAACGGTGCCGTTGCCTTTCATAGAGAGAAATACATTAACGCCGGTGGTCCTGATGGTGGCGACGGTGGCAGAGGGGGAAACATTATCTTCCAGGTTGACGACAACTTGTCTACTCTCTCTGATTTTCGTTACAAAAGAAAATACAAAGCACAGAACGGTGAAAACGGCAGAGGCAGTAACTGTAACGGCAAACGTGGTGAGGACCTTATTATTAAAGTTCCTCGTGGTACAGTTATAAAAGAAGTTGAAACCGGCTTTGTCATGGCAGATATGAGTGAAGAAGAAACCTTTATTGCTGCTAAAGGTGGTAAAGGTGGTTGGGGTAACTCACATTTTAAAACACCTACAAGACAGGTTCCTCGTTTTGCCAAGGATGGTGCGCCAGGTGAACAGTGGGAAGTAACCCTTGAGCTTAAGCTTCTTGCAGACGTTGGTCTTATCGGTTTCCCTAACGTTGGTAAATCCACGCTCATCTCTGTAGTAAGTGAGGCAAAACCCATTATTGCCGACTACCATTTCACAACACTCATTCCCGTCCCCGGTGTTGTACGAATGGGACCCGAAAGCAGTTTCGTTATGGCTGACATTCCTGGTATTATTGAAGGTGCCAGTGACGGAATTGGCTTAGGTCATGAATTTTTAAGACACATTGAACGTTGCCGACTGCTTGTTCATGTTGTTGACGTAGCGGGTTCAGAAGGCAGAGACCCGATAGAGGATTTCGAAGCTATAAACGATGAGCTAAAAAAATATAACGAAGAGCTTCTTTCCTACCCGCAAATTGTTGCAGGTAACAAAATAGACCTTGCAACAGATGAGCAAAGAGAGATCTTCAAGGAATATATATGCTCAAAGGGTCTTGCTTATTACGAAATCATTGCACCTATTGCCGAGGGCACACAGGAGCTTATTAATGCTGTTGCAGCAGAGCTCTCAAAGCTTCCTCCTGTTAAAATATATGAAAAGCAGGAAATCACACCTAAAGAAATATTCAAGAGTGCAAAGCAGGATTTCAAAGTACGTGTTGAGGGCGACGTATTTATTGTAGAAGCCGAGTGGCTTGCAAAAATACTTTACAAAACAGACCTCAACGACTACTCCTCTCTTCAGTATTTCCAGAACGTATTGCAGTCAAGTGGCATTATTAAGGCGCTTGTTGACCATGGGATTACAGAGGGCGATACTGTAAGCATTTATGATTTGGAGTTTGATTATGTCCCGTAATAACGATATATTCGGTAGCATATGCACACCTTTGAAGGAGCCTGAGGCAAGAATGTACAGTCCCCTGACCCTTGCATTCTTAGGTGATGCAGTATATAGCCTTCTTGTAAGGAATATGTTAACCGTTACTGCAAACAAGCCAACCGGAAAGCTTCATAAGGATTCAATAAAGTACGTTAACGCGGCTTTTCAGGCAGAAATGATTAAGTTGCTTATGGATGACCTTACGGAAAACGAGCTTGCTGTTTTCAAAAGAGGCAGAAACGCTCATTCCGGTCACTCACCAAAAAACCAAAGCGATGCAGACTACCGCTACGCTACAGGCTTTGAAAGCCTGTACGGATACCTTTATCTGTGTGGTGAAACAGACAGAATAAAAGAATTGTTCAACAAAAGCACCTACAAGGTTTATGTTGAAGAAAGAAAAAATAACTAAGAGATATTTTGAAAGGAAAAAAACAAATGTCCCTTGTAAAGAAAGAACATATAAGAAATTTTTCAATAATTGCACACATTGACCATGGTAAGTCTACGCTTGCCGACCGTCTTTTAGAGATTACAAATTCTGTTTCTCAAAGAGATATGGAGGCTCAGATTCTCGATGATATGGATCTTGAAAAAGAACGTGGAATTACAATCAAGGCACACGCTGTTAAGCTTGACTACAAAGCAAACGACGGTAACACCTATCAATTAAACTTAATTGATACTCCCGGCCACGTAGACTTTAACTACGAGGTTTCACGTTCTCTTGCAGCTTGCGAGGGCGCAATTCTTATTATTGACGCGTCACAGGGTATCGAAGCCCAGACACTTGCTAACACTTACCTTGCTCTTGACCACAATCTTGAGTTAGTACCTGTTATAAACAAAATTGACCTTCCGTCTGCTGACCCTGACAGAGTTTCTGCTGACGTTGAAGATATTATTGGCATTCCTTGTGCAGATGCCCCAAGAGTTTCTGCAAAAACAGGTCAGAATGTTGAGCAGGTTTTGGAACAAATAGTTCAGCTTATTCCTGCACCTGAGGGTGATGACGCTGCACCATTCAGGGCTTTGATTTTTGACTCTGTTTACGATAACTACAAGGGTGTTATTGTTTACGTGCGAGTTAAGGATGGCACAATCAAAACCGGTGACACCATGAAAATGATGGCTACAGGCGCAGAGTTTACTGTTGTTGAGGTTGGTACACTTAAGGCAACCGGACTTAATCCTACAGGAATTTTACGTTCAGGTGAGGTTGGTTACATTACAGGCTCCATTAAAACTGTACGTGATGCAGTTGTTGGTGATACTGTTACACTTTCTACAAACCCTGCTTCAGAAGCCCTTCCCGGCTACAGAAAAGCAACACCTATGGTTTACTGTGGTATTTACCCTGCAGATGGTGCTGACTACGAAAATCTTCACGAAGCACTGGAAAAGCTTCAATTGAACGATGCTGCTTTGACCTACGAGCCTGAAACATCAGGTGCATTAGGATTCGGCTTCCGTTGTGGCTTCCTTGGTCTTTTACACCTTGAAATCATTCAGGAAAGACTTGAAAGAGAATATGATCTTGACCTTGTTACAACTGTACCAAGTGTTATTTATAAAATCCACCTTACGAATGGTGAGGTTGTTGAAATTGACAACCCTACCCATTACCCTGACCCTGCTGAAATAGATTTTTGTGAAGAGCCTGTTGCTGATGCACACATTTTTGTGCCAACAGAATATGTTGGTTCTGTTATGGAGCTTTGCCAGGAGCGTCGTGGCACCTTTAAAAACATGGACTATATTACAGGAGACCGTGTTGAAATTAAATACGACTTACCTCTTAACGAAATAATTTACGACTTCTTTGACGCATTAAAGTCAAGAACACGTGGATACGCATCACTTGACTATGAAATATCGGAATACCAGCGTTCAAACCTTGTGAAGCTTGACGTTCTTCTTAATGGAGATATTGTTGACGCATTGTCATTTATCGTACACTCCGACAAGGCGTACGGCAGAGCAAGAAAAATTGCTGAAAAGCTTAAGGATAACATCCCAAGACAGATGTTTGAAATCCCTATTCAGATGGCAATCGGTGGCAAGGTTATTGCAAGAGAAACAGTTAAAGCTATGAGAAAAGACGTTCTTGCAAAGTGCTATGGTGGTGACATTACACGTAAGAAAAAGCTTCTTGAAAAGCAAAAAGAAGGTAAAAAGCGTATGCGTTCATTCGGTACTGTTGAAGTGCCCCAGGAAGCATTTATGGCTATACTTAAGCTTGACGAAGAATAGAGTGAGTATTTTGATTAAAGAAAAAAACTTTTTTGACGTTTATTATCAACCTGGTGACACTTCTGTATTTTCATACAGAAGTGGTAACCTTGTGTATGAAGAAGCTTTTACAAATGGTTGTCTGCTTTCTGCAGGCTACAACGGTGCAGGTTACCCTTTAAATGTTTTATCTAATTTTCCTTCACGTCTTGATAAAAGAGATTTCGTTGAGCCTTTTGCTTTTAATGTTGAAATTGACGGTCAAAGCGTAGATTTCGACTTGAAGCTTATTGATTTCAAAACAGATAAAACAGAAAAAAATATTACCTCTGTGCTTACACTCGAAAGTAATATCAAGCCTGTAAGAATTAAGGTTTTTACCTTAATTGACGGCACACAGACCTTCAGCAGATGGCTTGAAATCGAAAATCTTTCCGACTCACCTCTTAACTTAAGCAGATTAAGTCTTTTAAGTGGTGGTATTGAAGAAATTGAGGTTTCAAGGTACACAGATTCATATAATAAAGACGATATTTACTCTGTAGGTTACTTTGAAAGCGACCAATGGGGGCAGGAAGGCTTATTTACCTGGCACAAGCTTTCAAATGCTACACTTAACATTGATACACGTTTTAACAGAGACCGTTTTCGTCATCCTTTGATTTTTATAAAAAACAACTTGAATGGAAAAATATGGTTTTCTCAAATTGGCTGGAGCGGTGGTTGCAGATATGCAGTTGACTTTAATGCTCCGGAAAAGCGTGATGATGCTTATCTTTCATTCAAGGCAGAAATAACGTCACATAACCCTATGTACGTTTTAGGACCTGAAGAGGTTTTCAGAACGCCGGAAGTACATATGGGTCATATTATTGGTAGCTTTGATGATGCAGTAAACGATATGCATTCCCACATAAGAAAATCTGTTCTTAATGCATCCGAAATTGACTCAAAGGTTAATTTAATCGGGTGTGGTATGGGCGCAGAGCACGATATGAGTGTCGAGACAAGCAAAAGCTTTATTCGACAATTTGCCAAAATGGGTGGAGAAGTGTTTATTATTGATGCCGGTTGGGTATGCCCACCCGGCGAAGAAACCGAATGGGGCAACTACAATGGTTCGAACGTACCTCACCCACTGCGCTACCCGAAAGGAATTACAGAGCTTGCAGATTACTGTCACGAAAACGGCTTAAAATTCGGATTATGGGTAGAAATTGAAGGTCTTGGTAAATATTGTAACGAATATAAATCCAGACCTGAGTGGCGTGGTCACAACGTATTTGGTGAGCAAACAGACAGATTTTTGGATTTCACTGTACCAGAGGTTACAAAGTGGGCAGAAGACGAATTAGCAAGGATAATTGAAGAATATAAACTCGACTTATTAAGAGTTGACTACAACACATCCTTCAGAGATTATTTTGCTATGAAAGATACGGGATACGGACGTAAAGAGTGTGTAACCCTTCGTCATTTTAATGCTGTATATAAAATGTACAATAATCTCAAAAAACGTTTTCCTGACGTTATATTTGAAAACTGTGCTGGTGGTGGTGGAAGATGCGATCTTGGTATGATGAAGTGCTTTAATCACACCTGGGTATCAGACAATCAATGTGCACCGATTTCATTAACTGTTACAAATGGTGCTACCATAGCGTTACCACCCGAAAGAGTTGACCGACTTTTCGCAGGTATGGGTTGCCATAAATACGGCACACTTGACTTACAGATGAGAAACACTATGCTAGGACATATGTCATTAAACGTTGTTGCTCCTGTTGGTGCACAATTAAATGATATTCAGCTTGATTTCATAAAGCATAGCACAGATATATATAAGAACTTTATAAAACCCATCCTTCCTGACTGTATGGTTTACCACCACACACCTGAAGTCAGAACAGATAGTGATGAATTCTACGTATTGGAAATCGGCTCACCTGACAAAAAGAAAGGCGCTGCCACTGTTTTTGCAATGGCAAACGCACAAAAGACTAGTGACAGCATATTCCTAAAAGGTATAGATGCATCACTTGATTATCGTATTACTTTAGATAACAACAATGAAATATACGAAATAAGTGGTCGACAACTAAAAACGCATGGTGTAGACGTGGATTTACCTTGTCCTCTTTCATCCGAGCTTATTTTATACGAAGCAATATAAAAATAAAAAGACATATGTTAACTTCAACTGTTAACATATGTCTTTTGTTATAGTTTCGATTTAAAGAACTTTTTCAATCTGTGCTTTTAATTCGTCCACACCATTACCCTTTTCAGATGAGAATGGAATAATGACTAAATCATCACCGAACTCTTTAAGTTCTTCTTTTAAGCCGTTCGCACGTTCGTTATACTGTGTTTTATTAAGCTTATCGCACTTTGTTGCAGCTACTATAAACGGAAGCTCTGCTTCCTTAAGGAAACGCATCATAACGTAGTCATCTTCAGATGGTTTGTGGCGCATATCTACAAGCTGAACAACAAGCTTGATGTTTCGTGGAGATTGGAAATAACCCTCCATCATCTCTGCCCAACGACGTTTTTCGCCTTTTGCAACCTTTGCGTAGCCATAACCCGGTAAATCAACAATACGCACGTCTTCCACCTTGAAGAAGTTTATTGTAATTGTTTTACCCGGCATTGAAGAAACACGCGCAAGGTTTTTACGATTAAAAAGCTTGTTAAGCATTGAAGATTTACCCACGTTACTTCTGCCTGCAAAAACAATTTCAGGTAAATCTGACTGTGGAATTTGCTTTAAAGTACCGAAAGCTGCCTCAAACTCTACTTTGTTATAATTCATAATTATACCTCACGGCAATATACGCCACTTTGTTTTTCAACATCGTTGTTTATTGCTTTTCTTTTTTTAGAATCTGTCTTTGTGCACTTCTTTTTTGGTGAATCAGTTAACGCGATACACAAAACCTCATCAAGACTTGACACAGGTATAAACTCTATTGATTTTTTTACTGTATCGTTAAGCTTATCAAGATCAGGTTTATTCTCTTCAGGAATAAGAACTATTTTCATTCCGTTTTTAAATGCAGCAGTAGATTTCTCACGAAGTCCACCTATTGCAAGAACCCTTCCTCTCAAAGTAATCTCGCCTGTCATTGCAACGGTTTTATTAACTGCCCTGTCTGTAAGAGCTGAAACGAGTGCTGTTGTTATAGTAACACCTGCAGATGGACCATCCTTCGGTACAGCTCCCTCAGGTACATGAATATGAATATCTTTCGTTTTATAAAAATCGCTATCAATATCCAACGCATCAGCATTATTTCTAATATATGAAACTGCTGTCTTTGCAGATTCTTTCATTACGTCACCTAAAGAGCCTGTAAGCTCCAGCTTACCTGTACCTTCAAGAACTGCAACCTCAATCTGCATCATTTCGCCACCAACAGCCGTCCATGCAAGACCGTTCGCAGCGCCTACCATATCGTCAAGGTCAAGTTTTGATAATTTATACTTTGGTTTACCCAAAAGCTCGTTAAGTACAGCAACGTCCACAGTGAATTTACCCTCGTAGCCTTCAGCAAACTTAACTGCAACCTTACGGATAACTTTTACAATAGCCCTGTCAAGTGTACGCACACCTGCTTCCTTTGTGTAGCCTGAAATAAGCTCACGGATTGCAGCATCTGTAAACCTTATCATTTTACTGTTCATTCCAAAACTCTTCACCTGTCTTGGTACTAGGTGTTTTTTGGCAATAAGGAATTTATCTTCTGCTGTGTAGCTATAAAGCTCTATAACCTCCATACGGTCAAAAAGAGGACCTGGAATCTGTGAAGCATCGTTTGCTGTTGTAATAAAGAGAACCTTACTCAAATCAAAAGGCACGTCAATGTAATGGTCTGTAAAGGTACTGTTCTGCTCACCATCAAGCACCTCTAAAAGTGATGATGAGGGATCACCCTTATGGTCACTGCCTAATTTGTCAATTTCATCAAGAAGAATTAACGGATTTGAGGTTTCAGCCTGTTCAATGGCAGTTATTATTCTACCGGGCATTGAGCCTATATAAGTCTTTCTGTGACCTCTGATTTCTGCTTCATCATGAACGCCACCCAAAGAAACTCTTACGTACTTTCTGCCAAGAGCTTTAGCAAGTGACTTTGCGACAGATGTTTTACCTACACCCGGTGGGCCTACGAGACAAAGAATTTGTGCATTATTATCTGGTGCTAATTTCTTTACGGCAATAAGCTCTAAAATGCGTTCTTTTACCTCTTCAAGACCATAATGGTCTGCATCAAGGATTTTGCGAGCTGCTACTATATCTAAAGAATCCTCTGTGTAAACTCCCCAAGGAAGATTAGTTACCCTTTCAAGATATGTTCTAGTGACATTTGCTTCAGGTGAACCCTGACTTGTTTTAATAAGTCTTTCACATTCTTCGAAAAGTTTTTTCTTTGTCTTTTCTTTCATTGGAAGAGTGGCTATTTTATCTTTATACCTCTGTGCCTCTGCGACAGGAGAATCATCCTCACCAAGTTCGATTGATGCTGCTTTTATTTGCTCACGAAGATAATATTCACGTTGATTTTTGTCCATTCTTTCCTGCACCTTGTCCTGAATTTGTAATTCAAGAGCAAGAATTTCAGTTTCTCTCGAAAGAACTGAGCAAAGCATTTCTGCTCGTTTTAAAACATCAATTTCATCAAGAAGTGATTGTTTGTCCTTCACAGTAAAATGGAAATGTCCTGCAATATCATCCGTTACACTTGTTATATCTTCATCTTCTAATATGGACAAGAATATTTCAGGTGCAATGCGAGGACTGACAGAAAGAAATTTATCAAAATTATTTTTTAAAGTTCTTAAGGTTGCAACAGTGAGAAAATCACTGTCATCAGGACGAATTTCTGTAACACGTTGCACTGTAGCGCGAAGAGATATTTTTTCTCTACCGGGCTCTGTAACAACTGCCCTGTAAAGTCCTTCAACAACAATTTCAAAGCTGTTGCTCTCTGTAGAGCCACTGATTTGTTGCACCCTTGCGACAACACCAACCTTGCTTAAATCAGTAAATTTAGGATCTTCAATAAGAGCGTCCTGCTGAGATACAAGAAAAATTTTTCTTTCCTCCGTATCTAATGCTGATTTAATTGCACGAATTGATTTTAATCTGCCAACCTCAAAGCTTACTGTCTGGTCAGGAAAAATCACAAGATTTCGTAACGCCAGGACAGGTAAAACCTCAGGCTGATAAATTTTATTTGACATATATGTACTCCGTTTTATGTAATTTATTGGGGAGTCTTGTGACTCCCCAAAATTAGTTTATTAAACAGCTTTGCTGTCTTTAGTTTTTTTTACGTAGGTAGGGTCTGCTTTTCCATCAACAACGTCAGATGTAATTTTAACAGCTTGTACGTTGGTCTCCGAAGGAACCTTGTACATTATTGGAACAAGCACGCTTTCCATAATTGAACGAAGACCACGTGCGCCTGTTTCACGTTCAATTGTAAGCTCTGCTACCCTTTTGATTGCTTCATCTGTAAAGTCAAGCTCAACCTTATCCATCTTTAAAAGACTCTTGTATTGCTTAAGAAGAGCATTTTTAGGTTCAGTAATTATATTCACAAGACCGTCAACATCTAAATTCTCAAGGCTTGTGATAACAGGAATTCTACCAACAAGCTCAGGAATAAGACCAAACTTTACAAGGTCCTGTGGAATTACGTGGGCATACATATCCATTTCCTTAAGCTCGGTTTTAGAATGAATTTCACCACCGAAGCCGAGAACTGATTTACCCATTCTGTCTTCTACAAGCTTTTCAATACCTGCAAAGGCGCCACCACAGATAAAGAGTATTTTAGAGGTATCAATCTGAATAAACTCCTGTTGAGGATGCTTTCTGCCACCCTGAGGTGGAACGTTAGCTACAGTACCTTCAATAATTTTAAGAAGTGCCTGTTGTACACCCTCACCACTTACATCACGTGTAATTGAAGTGTTCTCAGATTTTCTACCGATTTTATCTATTTCATCGATATAAATTATGCCACGTTCGGCACGTTCAATATCAAAATCTGCTGCCTGAATAAGACGAAGAAGAATGTTCTCCACATCTTCACCGACGTAACCTGCCTCAGTTAAAGTGGTAGCATCTGCAATAGCAAAAGGCACCTCTAAAATCTTAGCAAGTGTTGATGCAAGAAGGGTTTTGCCCACACCGGTAGGACCGAGCATAAGAACGTTACTCTTATTGATTTCTACGTCATCAGGCGACTTGAGATATATTCTTTTATAATGATTGTAAACTGCAACGCTTAAAACTTCCTTAGCACGTTCCTGTCCGATTACATACTCGTCAAGCTGAGCCTTTATTTCTTTAGGTTTTGGAAGTTTTTTTGCAGGCTTTGGTGTTATTACCTTCTGCTTTGTTGGAATTCCTTCAACAATATCCATACAAAGCTCAACGCAACTGTCACAAATAAACACACCCGGACCGGAAATCATTCTTTCTACCTGATCCTGTGATTTACCACAGAAGGAACAACGGACCTTTTTTTCGTTATCTTCTCGTGCCAAAACAGCACCTCCGATTAAATATTAATTTGGCAGATAATTATCTCTTTTCAATAATTTTATCTGCTATGCCGTATGCAACTGCTTCTTCAGCTGTGAGCCAGTTATCACGCTCTGTGTCGGCAAAAATTTCCTCAATACTCTTACCTGTATTTTCAGCAAGAATTTTATTTAAACGTTCTTTTGTTCGTTTAATATGGTCTGCAGCAATAAGAATTTCTGTAGCCTGACCCTTTGCACCACCAAGTGGCTGATGAATCATAACCTCTGCGTTTGGAAGAATGTAACGTTTACCCTTTGTACCTGCAGAGAAAAGGAATGCGCCCATTGATGCTGCCATACCCATACAAATGGTAGAAACATCACACTTGATGTACTGCATTGTGTCATAAATAGCAAGACCTGCAGTAACACTACCACCGGGACTGTTGATGTAGAAGTTTATGTCTTTTTCCGGATCCTGCCCTTCAAGATAAAGCATCTGTGCAACAACAAGACTTGCTGTAGCATCGTTAACTTCATCAGAAAGAACAATGATTCTGTCGTTAAGAAGTCTTGAGAAAATATCGTACTGACGTTCACCACGATTTGTTTGTTCAACAACGTAAGGTACAAGTGCCATAATATGACCTCCTGAAATATAGATTCATTTTGAGTATTGGATGTTTTTGTTTTTTTAAACATCCTTTAAAAGACACATATACCGCCGCAGAATATAACTGTGGCGGCATAGTTTAATAACAGAAATTATTCAGCGTCAGCTGCTTTCTTTGTTGTTGTCTTTTTAGCAGCAGGTTTCTTTGCTGCAGGTTTCTTTGCAGCAGGTTTCTCTGCATCGTCAGCCTTCTTTGCTGCAGGTTTCTTTGCAGGCTTCTTAGCAGTTTTTTCTGCATCAGCTTCTTCTGTCTTTGCAGCTGCCTTTTTCTTTGCGCCTGCAACTGCTGTATCTTTTACGATATCCATAGCTTTTCTGCAAGCAAGGTCAGCCTTAACGTCATCAGCAGAAACAAGAGTTTTGATTTTTGCAAGTGGCATATTGTATGCATCTGCATATGTCTTAAGCTCTGTTTCAACATCTTCTTCAGAGATTTCAATCTTCTCAAGCTCTGTGATTTTTTCAAGAGCAAGACGAAGCTTAACCTGTTTCTCTGCACCTTCTTTGTAGCTGTCACGAAGAGCAGTAACATCCATGCCGAGGTACTGAAGGTACATATCCATTGACATCCCCTGTGAGCGAAGTCTGTATTCGAATTCGTTGATCTGGTTGTCAATTTCTTTTTCAATCATAACTGCAGGAATTTCAGCAACAACGTTGTCTACGAGTGTATCCATAACCTTGTTTTCGAATTCACGGTCTGCAGCTGCTTCCTTACGAGCCTTGATTTCTTCTTCAAGATGCTTCTCGTAATCTGCAATTGTATCGAATTCAGAAACATCCTTAACGAACTCATCGTCGTACTTAGGAAGCTCTTTCTTCATAATCTTGTGAAGCTTGATTTTGAAAACTACAGCCTTACCTGCAAGGTCTTCTGCGCCGTAATCTTCTGGGAAAGTAACGTCAATGTCAAATTCTTCTTCAGCCTTGTGACCGATAACCTGATCTTCAAAGCCTGGGATAAAGTTGCCTGAGCCAAGCTCAAGGTCATAATTTTCACCCTTACCACCTTCGAATGCTACACCATCAAGGAAGCCTTCGAAGTCGATTGTAGCAATGTCACCCTTCTTAGCAGCCTTGCCTTCAACAGCAACAAGCTTTGAATCTCTTTCAAGAGCTCTATCAACTTCTTCTTTGATTTCTGCCTTTTTAACAGTAACCTTTTCCTTTTCTGCCTTGATGCCCTTATATGCTTTAAGCTCAACTTCAGGCTTAACTGTGATTTTGAATTTGATTGTGAAACCGTTTTCGCTCATATCTACGATTTCATCATCGTAAGGTGCAGCAACAGGTTTTACGCCTGCTTCCTTAACTGCCTCATCAAAAAGAACTGGATATTCTGCATCGATTGCATCGTACCAGAAAGCTTCCTTACCATAGTAAGTTTCAATGATGTGCTTTGGAGCTTTACCCTTACGGAAACCGGGAACGTTGTATTTACCCTTTGTTTTTGCATATGCTTTTGTAACTGCCGCTTTAAAAGCATCGCCCTCAAGAGCCACCTCAAGAGCATAAACGTTTGTTTCGATTTTTTCGCAAGACTTTAACATCGTTATAACATCCTTTCATTTTGCGAACATATATTAACTTTTGGATTATAGCACAATAATCCTTGAATTTCTACTGTTTTTGGAATAATTTTCCCATATGTTAGTATTTTTATTAAATATTTATGGTTTTAACCCCTCATCATCTACACTTTTTGTAACAAGTCGTGGTGTAAATCTTAGAAAATCAGCTGAAACAAGATTGAACTTTATTCCGTCACTTTCAATTTTAGAGCACCCCGGAGCAATAAACCCATGAAGATGACCGAAAAAGCATTGCTTTACAGGAAACTGAGTAAGTACGTCTAAAATTTCATCACAACGCTGATTATCGTTAATCGGTGGATAATGAAGAAAGGCAATAATTTCACCCTGTAGCTTTTGGGCTTCATTCAAAGACATTCTTAACCTACCTGCTTCACGAAGAATAACTTTATGAATATCCCCTGCAGAATCATCATAAAACCACCCTCGTGTACCAGCAATAACAAAATCCTCTACCTGAAAAGCGTTATTATGAACAATTTTTATTTTGTCAAACCCATTTTCTTGTAAGAATTTTTGCATTTTGTTCATGGTGTTCCACCAATAATCGTGGTTACCTTTCAAAATGTACTTTGTTCCATTAAGCTCATCATTAAGGAAACGAAAATCGTCTTTGGCTTCCTCGAAATTCATTGCCCACGAAATATCACCGGGAATTACCACGCTATCTTCCTCGGTAACGATAGCATTCCAGTTTTCTTTCAGCCGGTCAACGTAATCCGTCCAGCCTTTGAAAATATCCATTGGCTTATCTACCGAAAAGGAAAGATGTGGATCCCCTATGGTAAACAATGACATCTTTTAAATCTCCAACATTTCAAACACGACGTTTGCCATATCTTCTTTAGAGGTTACCTTTGTAAAACGAACTTCCTTACCTTTAAGTGCAGAAAGCTGCTTAGGTGCAGTAAGCTTTGAAATTTCCTCAAGTGCTTTTACTGTGCTGAACTCATCGTCATACTCTTTTGCATCCTTTTCTACTGCAGAAAGAACTGACTTTGAGAATTTAAATGGTGATGCAGTAGAAGCAATTACAACAGGTGTATTGTCGCCGGTTTCTTTGATATATGCATTGCATACGTTTATAGCAACTGCAGTATGAGTATCTGCAAGATAATCGTATGCTCTGTAGGTTTCACCGATTGTTTCTTTTGTTTCCTCGTCGTCGCAGCAGCCACCAGCAAAGAGTGACTGTATTTCGTTCTTCACATGGTCTGAAACTGTGTATTTACCATCGTTTTTAAGAGCCGTAAACCACTCGTTAATTGTTTCTGAGCTCCTGCCACAAAGGATGTAAAGAAGTCTTTCAAGGTTTGAAGAAATAAGAATATCCATTGATGGAGAAGTAGTAGCATAGAAGCTACGATTTCTGTCATAAACACCTGTTTTAATAAAATCGGTAAGAACGTTGTTAGCATTGGAAGCACAGATGAGCTTGTTTATTGGAAGACCCATTTCCTTTGCAAAATATGCTGCAAGAATATTACCGAAGTTACCTGTTGGTACAACAACGTTTATTTTATCCCCAAAAGCAACAGAACCATTGTTAACCATATCGCAATATGCAGAAACATAGTAAACAATCTGTGGTGCGAGTCTGCCCCAGTTAATTGAGTTAGCAGATGAGAAAACAAGGTTATTCTTTTCGAATCTGTCAAGAATTTCCTGATTTGTAAAGATTGATTTCACACCTGTCTGTGCATCATCAAAATTACCCTTAATTGCACAAACACCAACATTAGAGCCTTCCTGTGTTGTCATCTGAAGCTTCTGCATCGGGCTAACGCCGTCAACAGGATAAAATACGAGAATTTTTGTTCCGTCAACATCCTTAAAGCCTTCGAGGGCAGCTTTACCTGTATCACCAGATGTAGCAACAAGAATAACAATTTCTTTATTTTCAAGATTTTTCTTTGCAGAAACTGTAAGAAGATATGGAAGAATCTGTAAAGCCATATCTTTAAATGCGCACGTAGGACCCTGGAAAAGCTCAAGAATGCTTACGTTATTGTGAAGCTTCACTACAGGTGCTACGTCCTTTGACAAAAACTTGCCGTCTGCATATGCACCGTCAACACAATAATCAAGCTCTTCCTTTGTAAAATCTGTAAGATAAAGCCCTAAAACCTTTTTAGCTCTTTCTCTGTAATCTGCTTTACAAAGTGCCTTAATATCGTCCATAGAAAGAACAGGAATGCTCTCCGGAATATAAAGACCACCATCACGTGAAATACCGTCTGTAATTGCTTTAGAAGCAGTAACCTTTACGCTGTTATCTCTTGTTGAAGTATAAAACATTATAAACACATCCTTAAACGAGAAATTACAATACTCCATTATCGATTTATTTTAACAAAGAGATTGTCAAAAGTCAAGGCATTTCAAGGCTTTTAAGGGCTTTTTAGTTCACAAAAGGATAGCTTTCATCTCCATTGGAAATAAAATTAAACATTTTAACCATTGCAGATAATACAGTAAGCTTTTCCACCTGTTTTTTCGCAACCAGGTTATATTCATCAACCTTCTTTTTACCCACAAAAACTGTAACTGTTCCTAAGGTCTGTTTTTCGAGTACAGGCGCTTCTACGTTTTCACAAAGTTTTACCTCGACGCGAACTGTTTCTTCCTCGCCTTTCTTTACCAGCAATGGTGATATTGACGGAACCTCTACCGAAACACATTCTACAAGACCACTGATAACAGGGACGTCTTTAATGAGCGTTTTATCTACCTTTGGGGTAAATAAAGTATAATTCGAAAAACCCCAGTTAAGCATTGCTTTGGATGTATTAAATCTGTCGTTACTGTTAGCACTGCCCATAACTACTGCAATAAGGTGCAATTTATCTCTTTTTGCACTTGCACTTATACAACAGCCCGCCTTAGACGTTGTTCCTGTTTTAAGACCTGTCGTACCGTCGTAAAACCTGACCAACTTGTTTGTATTAACAAGCTCAGTTTCGCCATTTCTTAAAGAATCCATCCATACAGTTGTATATTTCTGAATAAATTCGTGTTTAAGAAGCTCTCTTGACATAATTGCAATATCACGAGCTGTAGTAAGGTGCTCTTCTGTTGTATCATCAAGCCCTGTAGCATTAAGAAAGTTCGTGTTTTTCATACCCAACTCCTCTGCCCTTTGGTTCATTAAATTTATAAAGGCTTCCTCACTACCTGAAACATACTCACCTAAAAGCGTTGCAGCATCGTTAGCGCTACCTATTGCAGTTGCACGAAGAAGCTCGTCAACCGTCATTGATTCACCCGGTTCAAGCCATATTTGTGATCCACCTTTAGATGCTGCGTTTTCAGAGCAAAAAACTTTATCCTCTAGAGAGATTTTGTTAGTATCAATAGCTTCTGCAACTAAAAGCATTGTCATTATTTTTGTAACAGATGCAGGATAAAGCTTCTTGTCGGCATTATATTCCATTAAAACCTTTCCTGTTGCAACATCCATAAGCAATGCTGATTTTGCCTTGATTTCTACAGGAAGCTTCGACAAGGATTCTTTGTTTTGACTTGCTTCAACAAAGGAAACAGGCAAATCAATTTCATCGTTTTCCTTCACAATACTTACACTACTCACATTTACACACAAAAAACTTAACAATATTGAAAAACTAAGTAAAAAAACAAAAACCTTTCTCATAAATTTCACCTCGTGAAACTATATGAAAAAGGTTAGTAATTTTATTCACAAACAAGGCATACCCAGCCATTTTCTTCAATGCGTTCCTTTAAGACAAGACCTGCGCTTTGAAGTGCCACGCAAACCTCGTCTGCTCTTGTATCTATGATACCTGATGCGATAAACCTTGCGCCCGGTTTCATAAACGCCTTTACCTGTGTACTGAAAAGGATGATTATATCTGCAACAATATTTGCAACAACCACGTCGTATTTCTTTGTAACCTTATCTGCAAGGTCACCACAAACAAAGGTAAGCTCAGGCTCCTTAAGGTTATTCATCAATCCATTATCTTTTGCAGTTTTTACTGCAAGTGGATCAATATCCACACCAAATCCCTCTTTTGCACCCAAAAGCATTGACGCTATTGCAAGGATACCACTACCACAGCCTATGTCAAGAACAGTATCTCCATCCTTGATAATTTTATCGAGCGTTTCAAGGCAAAGACGTGTAGTTTCATGAGTACCTGTACCAAAGGCAGCACCCGGCTCAATATTGAGAACAGCACGGTCACCACTATGGTAGTCATCAATCCATATAGGTCTTACAAAAAGTCTTTCACCGATAGCTTGAGGCTTGAAAAAGGCTTTCCATTTATCCTGCCAATCGTCAGAACTTACACCATCTGTTTCAATGCGATGAGTGATTTTTTCTGCATTTAACCTTTCTGAAATAAAAGATACTGCCTCTGCAGGATTGTTACCCTCTTCAATAAACACGTGAATAATTGACTCTTCCCTGTTTTTTTGAAGAAGCTCTTCATCAATAAGGTCGATATGTGCAATTTCCCACGCCCCTTGTTCAAGGTCGCTGTAATCCTCGATATATATACCATAAGGCACAGTCATTATTGCAACAGAGGATGCTCTATCTGTATCTTCTGTTTTAACAAAAATTTTTACTTCTGTATATTCCATCCGGCACCTCAATATTTATTATGAACATCCTCGGCAAAGCAGAGGCAATTTTTAATTTCAAGTACAGTACCATCGTCGAGAACAGCTTTACCACTGAGTCTGCCGAACACCTGATGCTGATCTGTAATTATAAACTTAACGTCAATTTTTGCAGCACGGTCAAGAATAGGAACGAAATCCATTTCAAACCTACCGTCACTTGACGTAAACGTCCATGGATCTGTATAGCTTGACTTTGGAATGTTAAAGGTAACATCATCAAGCTTATGACACTTTCCGTCGTAGAAAAGCATATTCTCACTTGCTGCTGAAGTATCACCGAAACCATATCCGATATTGAAGCCGAACGGCTTACCGTTCACCGTCATATTACCTGAACCCCAGTACCAGGTGTTGTCGTAGGTCCACACACCACGTCCCCAGTCGAGTGTACCATAATCTATTTCAGGATTCAACTCGTATATAACACCATCGTACTCAATAGTACCACTTGCTCTCATACAGTTGATTTTCTGATTGTAATAGAAAGCAGTTTTCTTTTCCTTCCAAGGTGTTGCAATAACCATTGTATCCATAGGTGGTTGAGCTAAGGTAATGTTACATTTCAAGGTTTTACCTTCATGGAAGTTCTTAAAATCACAGAAAATAACTCTTTTTCCATTACCTGCAGTAAAGCTCATATCAAGACGCTTATCCTTGTACTTTGTAACACCTGATTCACTTGACACAGGAAGCTTGAATTTGCCCATAGGGAAAGCGTTAAGGATTGTTTCAGTATGCTCCCATGGTTTCTCCCCTAAATCAAGGAAGGATGCAGACTGCAAGCCTATGTAACCATCATCAGAAAGAGTAAATGCTACGGCAATATCGTGCTCCTCTGAAACAACAAGATAGTAATCCCATTCTTTAATTTTGAATTTAGGCGCTTTAATATCATCACGGCTATACTGCTGAACTAACTGCTTTGACCAGCCCGGTTCACGCAATGAGCCATCTTCCTTTAAAAGCCTCTGTACCTTTGTAACCTCGTGGTTTCTCATATTATACCCCCTAAAATAATTACTCCTGGTTATCTATAATATTTGCAACAGGTGCCACGTCAATTCTACCGTGGTTGTAGAAGCGCCTGTTGTCAAGCATCCACAAACGTCCTGTGAAGTCACCTTTTGCTACATCTTTAACTGCATCTGCCATTTCGTACATATTAGCATCAAACAAGTCAAGCTGACTAAGAACCTCTGCCTCAATAAAGCTTGGTCTTACTGCTGCACCGAATTCAAGCTTACCGTGATGAGAAACGAGCATATGCTGAAGAAGGAATTTCTTTTCCTCCTCTATACCTAACTCGTCACACTTTCTGCCCACGTCCTCGGCACCCATTACAAGATGACCCAAAAGCATTCCTTCAAGAGTATGACCATCCACTATATAAGAGGAATTAACACTGTATTCTCTTATTTTTGCAATATCGTGAAGAATGGCGCCTGAAAGGAGCAATTCTTTGTCGATGCACGGATATATTGCGCATACGCTTTGTGCCAACCTCACAATAGAGAGCGTATGGTAAAGAAGTCCACCTCGTATTGCGTGGTGAAGTTTTTCTGCTGCGGGAATATTTAAAATTGCAGCTTTATTATCCTCAAGCATAGAAACAACGATGTTTTTGAAGTCTTGGTCGTTAAATTCTTTTACAATGCTTAAAAGAGTGTTATACATCACTTCGCCTTCGAAATCGGCACTTTTTATGTAGTCGTTAATATCAACATTATCCGTCAACGTAACGTCACGCATTTTCTTGATAATAAGTTGAGAGGAGCCGTTATACTCCTGAAGGGAACCTCTCACCTTAATGACGGTATTTACCTGAGGTAAAAAGTCTGAGCCTTCCGTATAATTCCAAAGCTTACCGAAAACCTCGCTCTCTTTATCACAAAGAACAACGTCAAGGTATCGTGTTCCGTTTTTAGCATTTTTGACTTCACAGCTTTTCACAAGACCAAATGCTTCTACTAAGCCTGAAAAATCGGAATCAATAGGAATAAATTTCATTATAGCACCTCAAAAAATTATTTTTCTGACAACGTATGAACAAATAAGATAACCTGCAACCGGTGGCGTAAACGACATTGAACCGGGAACGTTAAGTTCAGTTTTAGCAGGCTCTTCCTTGGAATAGACAACAGGTAGCTTTGTAATGCCACGTTTTCTTAATTCTCTGCGCATCACTCTTGCTAACGGACACACAGTAGTTTTGCTGATGTCTGCAATTTCAAGCATTTCAGGGTGAAGCTTGTTCCCTGTTCCCATTGAAGATATTACGGGAATGCCTTGCTTTTTGCATCGTTCTATAAGCTCTAATTTTGCAGTAACGTTGTCAATACAATCAACAACAAAGTCGTAATCTGTAAGATTTACATTTCCTGCTGTTTCAGGAAGATAAAACAAATCGTATTTTTTTATAGAAAGCGCCGGGTTGATACTCAACAAACGCTTTTCCATGGCGTCGGTTTTCTTCATACCTACAGTTTCTTCTGTGGCGATTATTTGTCGGTTGATATTAGTAATATCCACAACGTCCTTGTCAACAATACCCAAGGTGCCCACCCCTGCTCTTGCAAGTGCTTCACAAGCAGCGCCACCGACACCACCCAAGCCAAAAACAAGTACGCGTGAGCTTTTTAATTTATTGAATTTTTCCTGACCGATAACACCTATGGTACGTGAAAACCTGTTACTCATCATATCTCCTGAAGAAATCTATAAATAGTAATTTATACTTTTATTATAATATTACTTAACCGAAAGTCAAACAATAAATATACAAAAACAAAGAAAAGTTGGTTTTTTATGAAAAAAAGAGTAGTAGCATTTGTCATTTCGCTTTGTTTAATTTTTTCCTCTCTGTGTGTCAGGTTATTTACACTTACAGTAATAAACAAAACTGTTTCGTCACAATCGAGCGCAAGAAGCAAGGAAATTGCTCGTTCAAGAGGAACTATTTACGACAGAAACCTTTCACCTCTTAACAATAATTCCATTACACATACCGCATGCATAAAACCTACCATCGAAGCTTATAAACTATTGCTATCAGTTAAAGAAAGCAATGATACACTTCTGCAAATAAAAAAAGGAAAATTCACAACAAAAGTCATAACCGATACAGAAAAATACTCAAATTGTTCAGATATAAAAATTCTTAAAACATTTGAGAGGTATACCGATAACCGATTAATCCACATATTGGGCTACACCGACAAATCCGACAAGGGAATTTACGGCATTGAAAAGTATTATAATGACTACCTCGCAGAAACAGGTGGAATACTTTCCGTAACATACTCTGCAGATGCAACAGGCAGAATGTTAACTGCAGAAAGGACAGAAATACGTGATAACGGATACTATGACAAGGAAGGCATTGTTCTTACTATTGACAAAGGAATGCAAGAAATACTCGAAAATGCTTTAGTTAATGGCAACATTGCAAAGGGTGCAGGAGTAATTTTAGACATACAAACCAATGAAGTTTTAGCATGTGCATCTATGCCGGTTTTTAACAGAAACAACCTTAAAGAAGCTGTCAATGACAGCAATCTGCCTTTTTTAAACAGGGCTTTTTCTGCATTCCCCGTAGGCTCGGTATTCAAGTTAGTTACGTCTGCTTGTGCATTGGAAAACAACATCACACTTAAAAAGTTTAACTGCACAGGTAAAATTGAATTCAACAATAATGTTTTCTGTTGTAATAAGCTTGAGGGACATAAAGAAATTGATTTTGATACGGCAATAGCAAAATCCTGTAATCCATATTTCATAAAGCTTGGTGTTGACATAGGCGCAGAAAGACTTTTAGATACTGCGAAAAAATTCAATTTTGGTAAGAGTGTTGATTTCGGAAACGGCTTTACAACCGACAAGGGTACACTACCCCTTATTACAGATTTCGTTTGCAATGCCGACATAGGAAACTTCGCCTTCGGACAAGGCAAGCTGTCTGCAACACCAATACAGATTGCCACTATGGTTTCTACCATCGGAAATGGTGGATATTATATAGAGCCTTCTCTCATTGTTGGTACAGCCGACAAAAACGGCGTTATAACAGAAAATAAACAAAAGAAAAAAGACAGAATACTGAAAGCACAAACCTGCAGCATCTTAAAAAATGCTATGACGAAAACTGTTATTAATGGCACAGGAGTATATGCAAAAAGTCCACTTTACACATGCTGTGCTAAAACAGCTACTGCACAAAGTGGACAATATGACAAAAATGGAAATGAAATTAAATTTTGTTGGTTTGTAGGCTTTTTCCCTGTAGAAAGCCCCCAATACACCATTTGCATTATGCAAGAAAATGGTGTATCAGGTGGTAGTGATTGTGGACCTGTCTTCAAGGAAATTGCAGAAAATATTTTATTTGATTTCTGATACCTTCTGTGCACCGAGCATTACACCGATTTTACCACTATGGAAGTTAAGTCCACCCTGAAGCCAAACGGCAAAAGGCTCTCTTAACGGTGCATCTGCTGAAAGCTCAATAGAAGAGCCGTTCGTAAAGGCACCTGCAGCCATAATAACGTCACTGTCATAACCCGGCATTGCCCATGGTTCAGGTACAACAAAGCTGTCAACAACAGAGCCACTTTGAAGTCCCTGGCAAAAAGCAATTAATTTTTCAGGCGTCTGTAATTTGATGCTCTGTATGATATCTGCTCTTGGCTCGTTATAGCGTGGTGAAACCTCATAGCCCATTTCTTCAAAAAGTGCTGCAGTAAACACTGCAACCTTTAACGCCTCACCTGTTACATGAGGTGCATTGAAAAGCCCCATAAAAATATCTCTTGAATTACCAAGTGTTGCACCAACCTCTCGGCCAACGCCAGGTGTTGTCATTCTGTAGGTACAAAGCTCAACAAGGTCTTTCCTACCTGCAATGTAGCCACCACATTTTGCAATGCCACCACCAGGATTTTTAATAAGTGACCCTGCAAAAAGGTCTACACCTGAATCTGACGGTGTATAGTACTCTGTAAACTCACCATAGCAGTTGTCGAGCATAACAAAAGCGTTACTGTGAGCCTTAACTACGTCAACCAATTTCTTTATATCCTCGTGAAGCAATGAAGGTCGTAAGCTATATCCTCTTGAACGCTGAACGTAGGCTGCCTTATATATTTTTTGTGAAAGAGCAGCTTTTATGCCGTCGTAATCAGGTGTTCCGTCAGGTAAAAGATCAACAATATCAAAGGTTACACCAAAGTCCTTCAAAGAACCCATACCTTCTCCACTTAAACCAATAACAGAGTGGATGGTGTCATAAGGCGTACCTGTAACGCAAAGCACGTTATCCCCAGGTCTTAAAACACCAAAAAGCATAACTGCAAGTGTATGCGTACCACTGGCAAAGCTATGACGGATAATTGCATCCTCTGCTCCGAATATTTCTGCAGTTAACTCGTCAAGAACTTCTCTGCCTCGGTCACCATAGCCGTAGCCTGTAGAGCCTGAAAAGTGGCTTTCGCAAACACCGTTATTAATAAAAGCCTTTAACACTCTTTGCTGATTATATTCTGTTGCTTTATCAATTTCCTCAAATCTATCTTTACATTTAAGTAAAGCCTTTTCGGAAAGAACTTTTATTTCATCATTAAACTCAAAAAAAGACATTTTACTCATCCTTTTTCACATAGATTTTCCCACAAACGGAAAAACCCATATTTTCATAAAATTTTATATTTTTATCTTCACACCAAAGATAAATTTCTTCTACATTATTATTTTTCAGGTCTGTAAGAAGCGTTTTGACACACCTGGTTGCACAACCTTTTTTCCTGTAATTTTCATTTGTAAAAACGCCAGCAACTACACCTACTTCATTGACTACAAACGGAGCAAGCGCGCAACTGATTGCATCATCATTTTCAATTACATACGTTCCGTATGCACATAAATTATTAACCTTTTTAGAATAGTTAGGATACCACACGTCGAAGCTTCCGTTTTGTGAAAACAGTTCAAAAACACGTTGATAATCTGCCAACCTTGATTCAGGTGCAAGTGAAACCACGTCATTATAGCGAATTTCTTTGGGTGTAATTTTCAAAACCTTTCGCGCCTCAAGCCCCAGACCATCAAAAAAGAAGTCGGACAAGACGTTGGACACCTGACGAAAGTGAAGAAACGCCGTCAATTCCTCCTCGTCAACATTATCCGACGTTTTGCAAATTGTTGCCGTTACTCCTCTTATTGATAAAACGAGTGTTGTTTCACAATCAATTTCCTGATAAAAAACTCCATCACCATCACTGTGAATGAATTTAAAATCAGTTTGAATTACGGACACAAGAGGCAAAGAGCCTCTTATGTCCGAAAATCGAGTTGATCTTTTTATCATATTTCGCAGCCACCGTGGCTTCTCACTTTAAGTATGTAGCAAGCTTTTTCACCAAGGAAACTGTTCATTGCAGTAACAAACTTTTCTGTTTCATCAACTGGAACAAATGCCTGAATTGTACCTGCAAAGCCACCACCGTGCACACGATAAGCGCCTTTACCTTTAAGCAATTCCTCCGCAACACACAACGCGAGTGCAACCGGCTGTTCTGCCGGGTTTGTAAGTGTAAAGCAGTTCTGGTTATACATATATGAGGACTTACCACTTTCAATTACAGTAGCCTTGAACTCATCAAAATCGCCATCGGACAACGCCTTTGAAAGTCTTTCTACACGCTTGTTTTCGTTGTAGAAATGTATTGCTCTTTCAATAGCTCTGTCACCTGTTTTCTTACGGATATCACCAATATTAGCCATAACATCTGACTCTTCTACCTGACGAAGAACAGGCTTACCGAAAAATTCTGCAACGCTGTTCATTTCAAGTCTGATTGCAGCATAGTCACCTGTTAAATCTGCATGGTTTCCACCTGTATCAATAATGCAAAGATTATAGCCGTGCTTAGCAATATCAAAATCGACCTTATCTATAATAGGCTTGGAGGTATCTTCAAAGTCGATTTTCACAAAGCCACCTACGGAACAAGCTGTCTGATCCATAAGTCCACAAGGTTTATCGAAATAAACGTTTTCGGCATACTGTGATATCTGCGCAATTTCAACTGCACTGATTTTGCCATCATTATAAAGGTAGTTAAGAATTGTACCGATAAGCACCTCGTATGCAGCAGATGATGAAAGGCCTGAGCCTGAAAGAACATCTGATGTGACACAAGCGTTAAAACCACCATACTTATAGCCTAATTGATTAAAACGAGCACAAACACCTCTGATAAGTGCAAGAGAAGTACCCTTTTCATCATCTATAACAGAAAGATCTGCAGTATCAACAGTAAGTGGGGCATATCCCTGAGAGTTAACACAAATTATGCCATCTGCTCTTTCCTCAACTGCAGCAACTGCATCAAGATTAACTGCTGCTGCAAGAACCTTACCATTATTGTGGTCGGTATGGTTTCCACCTACCTCTGTTCTGCCGGGTGCAGAGAAGAAACGAAGATTTTCAGTTTCGTTAAACTCTTTTTCAAAGCGTTCTGCAAGAGCGTAGAAACGTTCCTGCTGAACAGCTGCATCGTCACCATATACAACTGAAAGACGATTTAAAAATTCATCTGTTTTAATGTAACATTTTTTCATTTCAGACATCCTTTCGTTCCAACAAAACATTTAAAAGCAGTAATGATATACCACTGATTATTAACAGAATAATTATTGGTGCCATAAATTGCACAGTAAACGGATCAAAAATATTGAAACCGATTACACTCCACAAAACAAGCCTCGGCATAAACCCAAGCATTGAATAAAGCAAATAATATGACAGCTTCATTTCGGTACCACCATAAGCTCTGCTTACGGTATTAACAGGAAAAAACGGAATAAATCGCATAAGAGCAAGCATCCATTTATTACCTTTACCACCAAAATCCATAAACTTGTACACGGTTTTTGAGCGATTGGCAAGTTTATGTACTCCACCCCCACCTTTTTGTTTTCCCCACAAAAATTTGGACGTACAAAGCACAACAACACCTAAAAGGTTTATAACAAATGCCGTCACCTCTTCAAAAACCATACCACTTGTAACGAACAAAACCGAAAACGGGATTATTGGTACAAAGCTTTTGAACAAAAAAAGAAGTATTATCATAAAGAAAGCTGCAAAGCTTTCGTATTGTGCAACAAACAACTCAAGTTTAACAAACCATGCGTCTATATGTGCAAGACTTTTCTGTACCTGCGGTATTGTCAAGCCATAGGTAATAACAACAAGTACAAGAGCTACACCAAAACAGGCATACGCAGACCATTGCATAATACGACGATGCTTTTGTTCTTTAGTTAACCTGGCGTGTTTCAATTCCTCACTCCGTTTCGCATAATTAAATATATTTTATACTATTCTTCAAACAAGGTCAAGTAAAAAGATTAGTTGAAAGATTATTGTATTTAGTGTATAATAAACTCTGGTGATTTTATGACAAAAAAGTTAAACGCCGTAATTCTTGACGGTCATACAGAAAATCCAGGCGATTTATCCTGGGAAAGTATTGAAAAGCTTGTTAACCTTACTGTTTATCCACGAACAGAGCCATCCATGGTTATCGAGAGAGCAAAAGATGCTGATATTCTTATTATCAACAAAGTTCAACTCACAAGAGAAATTATTGAACAGTTGCCCAATCTAAAGTTTGTTTCTACCCTTGCAACAGGCTTCAATCAGATTGACGGTGCTGCTTTACGGGAAAGAGGCATTTCTCTTTCAAATATTCCTGCATACTCTACAAACGCTGTCGCACAAATGGTATTTGCATTTATTCTCGAATTAACAAACCAGACTGCAGCATACACTGAGGATGTAAAAAAAGGCAACTGGGCAAAATGCGAGGATTTTTGCTACTGGAACAAGCCTTTGTACGAGCTTGACGGCAAAACCCTAGGTATTATCGGCTTTGGTAAAATCGGTTCTCGTGTTGCAGAAATTGGCAAAGTCTTTGGTATGAAGATTGTTGCTTACACACCATCAGGGAAAAAAGAAGGCTACAACCATATTGAATTTACTGATTTAGACACTGTTTTAAGTGTTTCGGATTATATATCTGTCCACTGTCCATTGACAAAAAACACAGCAGGTCTTATTAACAAGGATTTCATCAGCAAAATGAAAAGATCTGCTTATATCATTAATACCTCTCGTGGGCCTGTTGCTAACGAAGCAGATATTAAAGCTGCGCTCGTTAACGGTGATTTAGCAGGCTACGGCACAGACGTTCTGTCTACAGAACCACCTGCAAGTGACAACCCTCTTTTAACTGCGCCAAACTGTCTTATCACACCACACGTGGCATGGGCAGCGTACGAAACAAGACTCAGATTGATGGGTATTTTAGAGGAAAACATCAAGGGATACCTTTCAGGTGAACCAATCAACGTTGTTAATCCTTAATAGTTTTATTAAAATACAGAAAAATGGCACATTTTTGACGTCGTTGTACTTGAATTTTTTTTGCATTATGCCAAAAGTTAAAAATCCAAGTTAAAATTATGTCAAAGTTGTTGCATTTATTCTGTTTTGTGGTAAAATGTTTAAGGTTACATTAAACTAATTAATAAATATTTGGAGGTAATTCAAATGTCAGTTAAAGTTGCAATTAACGGTTTCGGTCGTATCGGCCGTCTCGCATTCCGTCAGATGTTCGGCGCTGAGGGTTACGATGTAGTAGCTATCAACGACCTTACAAAGCCATCTATGCTTGCTAATCTTCTTAAGTATGATACAGCACAGGGCGGCTACTGTGGTAGAATCGGCGAAGGTCTTCACACTGTTGAAGCTGACGACGAAGCAGGTACAATCACAGTTGATGGTAAGACACTTAAAATCTACGCTATGGCTAACGCTGCAGAGCTTCCTTGGGGCGAAATCGGTGTTGATGTAGTTCTTGAATGCACAGGTTTCTACTGTTCAAAAGAAAAGAGCATGGCTCACATCAATGCAGGTGCTAAGAAGGTTGTTATTTCTGCTCCAGCAGACAAAGAAACAAAGACAATTGTTTTCTCTGTTAACGAAAATACACTTACAGCTGATGACCAGATCATTTCTGCTGCTTCTTGTACAACAAACTGCCTTGCTCCTATGGCTAAGGCTCTTAACGATTATGCTGCTATCCAGAGCGGTATCATGAGCACAATCCACGCTTACACAGGCGACCAGATGATTCTCGACGGTCCTCACAGAAAGGGCGATATGAGAAGAGCTCGTGCAGGTGCTGCAAACATCGTTCCTAACTCAACAGGTGCTGCAAAGGCTATTGGCCTTGTTATCCCAGAGCTTAACGGTAAGCTTATTGGTTCTGCACAGAGAGTTCCTGTTGCTACAGGTTCTACAACAATTCTTACAGCAGTTGTTAAGGGCGACGACGTAACAGTTGACGGCATCAACGCTGCTATGAAGGCTGCTGCTTCTGAAAGCTTCGGCTACAACGTAGACCCAATCGTTTCTTCAGACGTTATTGGTATGAAGTACGGCTCACTCTTTGATGCTACACAGACAATGGTATCAAAGGTTGCTGACGGTCTTTATGAAGTTCAGGTTGTTTCTTGGTATGATAACGAGAACAGCTACACAAGCCAGATGGTTAGAACTATCAAATACTTCGCAGAGCTTGCATAATTTAATTTATACAAGTAAACTCCCTAGCATTTGCTAGGGAGTTTTTTTATATGGAAATTTTTAAGATGTTTTTCTTTTGTAAACACCAAAGGTGGTTTGCATATATGTATCACTACAAAGATACATCTCTTTGCGTTCTTCTGTAAACTCCATAGCAGAAAGTACAACGTCACCTTCACCCATATCCAATTTATACAGAAGCTCGTCAAACTCGGTTACAATAATTATTTCCGGTTTCATTGAAAGCTGTGCACAAATTTCGTTAATTACGGAAATCTCTTTACCTGCAAGGTTACCTTTTTCGTCGAAGCAAAGGAGCTTGTCAAATACAGGCGAACAAAGAATTCTTAAGGTGCCATTTTTATAGTTAGTTGGTTTTACTTGGTAATTTTCACCCTTAGCGTACGCATTATTAATTGCATCAAAGACACCTACTTTCTTCAACTCGTTAATTGCATCATCAAAAGTTTTCTTCAAGCTTTCATTACTCTTATTAAAATATGCACAGTAATCTATTTTATAGGAAGTATTTTCCACCCACTCTAAGCTTGTGCTTTCAAGAAGCTTGTTTGTTGCATCAGCACTGCTTATTACAACAAAATCAGCTTTACCATTCTCCACTGAAACAATTGCGGATTCCATGGTTTCATACTCAATTAATTCGTAACCGTTTTCCGTCGTATAATCATGTGCAGCATAGAATTGTGGTGAATCAGAAATTCCTACAGCAACTTTAATCGGTGTTGTTACAACAACACCTGTTTCTGCAGAATCGCAAGAAGAAAAACACGCAACTAAGACCAAAATACATACAAACGCTATAACTCTTTTTAACATAATACCCCCACAAATACAACAAAAGGGTGTGTAAACCAGAAGTTAAATAACTCAACATCTGATTTACACGCCCTTTAACTTTTTTATTATTTTGTACCGAAGATTCTGTCGCCTGCGTCACCAAGACCGGGAACAATATAGCAATGGTCGTTAAGCTTTTCGTCAAGTGCTGCAAGGAAAATATCCACATCAGGATGAGCCTTTGAAAGAGCGTCAAGTCCTTCAGGAGCAGCAATAATTCCAAGGAATTTAATATGCTTTGCACCACGTTTTTTAATCTGTGTAATAGCATCTATTGCAGAGCCACCTGTTGCAAGCATCGGGTCAACAACAAAAACGTCCCTTTGATCAATGTCTGCAGGTAACTTGCAATAATATTCAACAGGCTGAACTGTTTCAGGGTCACGATAAAGACCAATGTGACCAACCTTTGCAGATGGAACAAGTGCAAGCATACCGTCAACCATACCTAAACCTGCTCTTAAAATAGGAACAATAGCAAGCTTTTTACCTGAAAGCACCTTTGTCGTTGTTTTGCAGATAGGTGTTTGTATTTCAACATCTTCAAGAGGTAAATCTCTTGTTGCTTCATAACAAATAAGGTTTGCAATTTCTGAAATGAGAGCACGGAACTCCTTAGAGCCTGTGTTAACATCCCTGAGAATTGAAAGCTTGTGTTGAATCAACGGATGATCCATAACCAATATTTTGCCCATATATAACATCCTTCCTGTTATTATATTTCTATTATAAAGTTACTGTTTTATATTGTCAACTATTCAATAAGTGGTTTTATAAAGTTTTAAGAAGAGAAATTGCTTCTTTTATATCCTCGTTAAAATCATCTGTACGCGCCTCGATAGAGCAGGTCTTACAACCTATTGCTTTCAGGGTTTTTATAAATTCCCTGTAAATATATAGCACTGTTTCGCAATCACTGTTTTTGGGGTAACCCCTTTTTACAGGTTCTGCAATATGTGAATGCAAAACACTACTCTTATAATTCATCATATTTGATATGGAATCGTTATTACCATACACGTGGTACAAATCTGCAAGACCGAAAACATTGTCTGCTCCACTCATTCGAGCTATTTCAAGACCATCTGCAACTGTATGAACAAGGGAAGATTCACAGAAGCGTAACGGCTCTATAACGATGACTGCATCTGCCTTTTGTGCCTTTGGTGCTGCATATTCGCTGAGAAAAAAAGCAAACTGCTCTTTTGCTTTTTCAGATGAAAAACCCTCTTCAAAACTTCTTGCTGCACCTGAGCCTAAAACAATTGTTTTTACACCTAAAAGTTTTGCTCTCTCAAAGCCTCTATCCAGATAGTCATTAATTTTTTCGTAGTCAACACTATCACCCACAAGCTTCATTGAGCCTGGTATAAAGCCGTTTGCTATAGTACACGCCAAGCCGATTGAATTAAGCTTCTGTTTGGATTGATTGAACTTTTCTTCCGTATAGTCTGCAAGACAACCAAAACCCGTTTCAAAATAATCTATACCACATTCCTTTGCCACGTCCATAGCAGCAAAATCATCTAAGCCTCTACATACACCAAACTTCACAGCTATACCTCCTACTGTGCAATTGATTTCAACATTTCTTCAGCGTTTTTAAGTTGTGTTTCAGTTATTTCTCCACCACTTGTAATTCTTGCAATCTCATTCTTTCTACCTTCAAAATCAAGTGGTGTAACACTTGTATAAGTTTTACCATTAAACGCAGCTTTTTCTATAAGATAATGATTATCTGCATAAGCCATAAGCTGACTTAAATGGGTAACGCATAAAACCTGTTTTCCTACGGAAACCTCTTTAAGCTTTGAGGCAACCTTCAACGCTGCCCTACCACTTACCCCTGAGTCGATTTCGTCAAAAATCATGGTTTCCACTTTATCTTTATTTGCCATAATTGTTTTGAGTGCAAGCATAATTCGTGACAACTCGCCACCTGAAGCAATTTTTGTGATTGGTTTAGGTGCCTCACCTATGTTAGCAGAAATCAAAAATTCTGCAGAATCTATTCCGTTTTCGCACAAAGGAACTTCTGTAAAATCAACAACAAACTCGATGTGTGGCATATCAAGGTAACTTAGTTCCTTGCAAACCTTTTCAGAAAAATCTTTTGCCGTTGTTTTACGCATTAAAGAAATTTCCTTAGCAAGTTGAATTGCCTCTTCTTTTGCTTTTTTGAATAAGGATTTTAATTCATCTAACTTCTCATCAGAAAAAGATATTTCCTCAAGCTCTTTTTTTGCATTTTCAAGGTATGATAAAATATCCTCTTCTGTTTCACCATATTTTTTATTTAGATTGTGAATAACATTCAACCGGTTTTCAACGTCATCAAGCTCCGTCTGGGAGAACCCATCATCATTAACGCTTGACCTGACAGTATCTGCAACGTCCTGCACCTCATAATAAAGGTCGGAAAGTTTTTGGGATATAGCATCTAAATCTGATGAAAATGAAGAAATAGCACTTAACGCCCTTGTAGCACCCGATAAAAGCTCTACGGCTCCGTGGTGAGAATCACTTCCTGAAAGTGCCTCATAGGCACCATAAAGTCCACCCTGAATTTTCTCGTAATTCTGCAATTCATTACGTCTGTTTTTAAGTAATTCATATTCACCGGGATTTATTTCCGCTTTTTCAATTTCGTCAATCTGATAATTAAGAATATCTATTCTGCGAGCTTTTTCTTCCTTATCACCGGAAAGTTTTTTTATTTTGCTCTGCAATTCTAATAACTCATTAAATTTTTCTTTATATAAATTCAAAAGCTTTTCGTTAGATGATAATGCATCAATATAGCCTATGTGAGTTTCACTGTTCAAAAGCTCTCTGTTATCCTGCTGACCATGAATACTCATAAGCTCTGCACCCAGTTCCCTAAGGACAGTAACCGTAGTAATACAATTGTTAACTTTACAAATATTTTTATCGGCAGTTATTACTCTTGTTATTAGCAAGCTATTGTCATCGTTTAATGGTAAAGATAACTCACGCAATTTGTTTTCTACGTTTTTCCCAATAGAAGAAAACAACGCCGTAACCTGAGCCTCCGTTTCCCCCGTTCTTATAAGCTCACGAGAGGTACGAAACCCAAGCACTGCGTTGATAGAGTCAAGAATTATAGATTTACCTGCACCCGTTTCACCACTAAGAACGTTAAAGCCCCTTGAAAATTCAATCTCGGCACTTTCAATTATCGCTATGTTCTTGATTTTTAAAACGGACAGCATATTTTTTATCTCCCAATCATTCTGTTAAGTGCTTCAGCAACACCACGAGCCTCATCCGGTGTTCTGCAAAGCATAAAGATAGTGTCATCGCCTGCTATTGTACCAACGACCTCGTGCACATTCATTGCGTCAATTGTAGCACAAGCAGCACCTGCAAGTCCCGGAGAGCATTTAATTACACAAATATTACCAGCATAATCCACCTTGGTCATAGCACTCTGGAAAAGGGCGTCAAACATCCCTTTATAACCATTATCAGGAACCTTCTCTACTGAATATTTATACACACCACTTGAACCAAGCACCTTTAAGAGCCTTAATTCCTTAACGTCACGTGATACTGTTGCCTGAGTAACGTCGCAACCCTTTTCGCGTAACATCTGAAGAAGCTCTTCCTGTGTACCGATATCATAATTTTTGATAAGCTCAAGTATTAATTTGTGTCTTCTTTTTTTCATAACTGTCACCTAACACTAACCGGATATTTTTTTATTAAGCACGTCAATAAACGTATCTTGCTTTATTTTTACAAACGTAACTACCTTGTCGGACTTCTGCACAGAAACCATTGCACCTTCAGGCACAATTTCTGCGGCTTGTCCGTCACAGGACAAAATAGCCTCACCACTGTTATCGTGGTACAAATCAACCACAGAGCTTCCACCAAGTACAATAGAACGTGAAAATACACTATGGGAACAAACAGGCGTAAGCAATATACTTTCAACACACGGATCAACTATAGGTCCCCCGGCAGAAAGGGAATACGCTGTTGAACCTGTTGGTGTGGAAACAATGGCACCGTCTGCCATATATTCAATAAGTGGTGTACCGTTACACAAGGCAGAAACCTTCATTATACGTATACTGCCACTTCTTGAAACAACTGCATCATTGATGCAACTTGAATGATATAATATTTCCTGGTTTTTGTCAACAATTGTAACATCAAGCATCATTCTTCTTTCTGTTACAAACGAACCCTCAACCACCTTACTTAAAAGGTCGAGTTCACTTTCTTCAAGACACGCAAGATAGGCGAGCTTACCTGCGTTGACACAAAGTATCGGTTTATTATATTCCGTAGCAATTTTTGCTGCGTTAATAAACGATCCGTCGCCACCTACAGAAATAACAATATCCACATCGGAAATAACTTTACTATCTTCACAATAGAATATAAGCTCTGATTTTCCGAAACTTTCTTCAAGGGATGATTCCATGAATACTTCACAGTTTAATTTTTTCAATTTATCAAGTAACCTGGTTGTTACAGAAAACGTATTTTCTCTCGTCATATTTGGAATAACGTAAAACTTCACGAAATCACCTCACCTTCAATTATTTATCAAGTGCAGAATGTGAACGTGCAACAAGCTCCCCTGCAGTCGCAATAAGCTCAGTGGAATCCTGCTCGTTTTCACACTTCTTTATGTACATAAGGTACTCAATATTACCCTCAGGGCCTTTCACCGGTGAATATTCAAGACCTAAAACCTTGAATTTTTGTGCGTTTGCAAATTCTGCGATAGTTTTAATAACGTTTTCGTGCACAAGAGGGTCTCTTACAACGCCTTTTTTACCTACATTTTCGCGACCTGCTTCAAACTGTGGCTTTATAAGGCAATAGACGTTACCATTATCGCCCATAAGAGCTCTGACTGCAGGCAAAACAAGCTTTAATGAAATAAACGATACATCAATTACCGCAAGTTCAATGATATCCGGGACTTGCTCGTGAGTTACGTATCTTATGTTTGTTCTTTCCATACAGACAACCTTGGGATTATT